>JACRHD010000043.1 GCA_016234115.1 Nitrospirota bacterium | reverse complement strand
CTTAGAAAAAGCAGTTAACCACAGAGGCACGGAGGCACAGAGTTAAAAAATAAGAGAAAAGGCCAATATGAATCATTCACCTAAGTGATGAAGCAAAATTATTCGATAACCTCTTGTTTTCTCAGTGTCTCTGTGCCTCTGTGGTAAATGAACTGCTGTTTTCAGGTTAATGCGCCGATTCACAAGGCCGGAACAATGCCGGATTTGAACGGCTTGAACGATTTGAACGGTGACAAAAACAGTGACATGGGGCGGGGGAAGGCATGAAGGCATGATGAAACTGCACTTCCTCACTTCATGCCTTCATCACTGTCTCAACGTGTCTTATACCAGATATTGCAAGCCCCCTCAGAGGAGACCATGCAGGGGCCCTTCGGCGTCTTGGGGGTGCAGGCTTTTTTGAACAATTTACAGGCGGATGGATACGCCTTCCCCAAAATTATCGTCCCGCATATGCAGCCGGGTATTTTCGCCTCTTGTATCTCTTGAAGCTCAAAGACCTTTCTCGCGTCTCTTGAGGCATATTCGTCTCTGAGTTCGAGACCTGAACCGGGGACATGTCCGACGCCGCGCCAGTTTACGTCCGCGACCCTGAAATACTTTTCCATCAACTCCTGCGCCCGGGTATTGCCTTCGGGTCTTACTACCCCTTTATAAACATTGCCTGTCTGCACACTTCCGCTCTTCAACTGCTGAAGGATTTCCAGGATTCCAAGTAAAAGATTGTCAGCTTCAAATCCCGCGACAACCGTGGGAATGCCGTATTTTTCGGAAAACACATTCCAGGCGTTTGAACCGACTATTGCCGAAACATGCCCCGGCGCGATAAAACCGTCAATGCCGATCTCCGCGTCTTTGACGAGTATCTCCATTATCGTGGGCGTCAGCCTGTGCGAACTCAGTAGGAACAGATTGTCCGGCACGCCCATCTCCAGTATCCCCGCTGCCGGGGCCGTAGTGGTTTCAAAACCGATGGAGAAAAACACTATCTTCCTGTCCGGATTTGATTTCGCGATGTTCAATGCCTCATAAGGAGAGGTGATCATCCTGAAGTTTTTCCCCTCGGCCCTGATAGAGCCCTTTCGCGTCGGCACCCTGAGCATGTCGCCGTAGGTAACGAGAATGACGTCGTCCCTTTTTGAAAGATCTATCGCATTGATAATATCGCTCTCAGGGCATACGCAAACAGGACAGCCGGGACCCGGAATGATCTCAAGATTTTCAGGCATCAGGCTCCTCATTCCTGAGAAGGCAATAGTGTGCTCATGCGAGCCGCAGACGTTCATGACGCGGGTCTTCTTATTGTTGTCAATGAGGGAGTGGATGAGCTTGATTATGTCTCTTGTCTTGTCCATATGCCTGTCAGTCCGGATTTGCCTGTTTTTGATGGTCTTTTGCCACTAACATATATATCGACGGCACTACAAACAGGGTGAACAGGCTGCCGATGGCCATGCCCCCCACCAGCACCAGGCCGATAGAATTCCGCGCTGCCGCGCCTGCGCCGCTGACAAGGGTGAGTGGAAAGTGCCCTGCAATGGTGGCGGCAGTGGTCATCAAGATCGGACGCAGCCGGGTAACGGCCGCCTCCCGGACCGCGGAGAGTTTATCGAGGCCGCGCTCCTGGGCCTTATTGGCAAATTCAACAATCAAAATGCCGTTCTTCGACACCAGTCCCACAAGGGTCACCAGGCCGACTTGAGAGTAAATATTGAGAGTAGTGGTCCATCCTCCGGTCCAGAACGGCATGTTCGGATCAGGCAGCTTCAGGAATGTGAAAATCAACGCGCCGAACATCGCAAGCGGAACTGATCCGGCAAGTATGACGAAAGGGTCCCTGAAGCTGTTGAACTGGGCTGAAAGGACCAGAAAGATCATAATGATGGCCAGCCCAAAGGCAGGCAGAAAGCGGCTTCCTTCCGTTCGCAGTTGTCGCGACTCACCCGTATAATCCATTACGTAGCCCCTGGGAAGTATCTTTGACGCCTCATCTTCGAGATAGCGCAGGGCCTCGTTCAGCGGCCGCATCGGGACCCCGCTGATCTTTACCGCATTGAGCTGCTGGAAACGGTTGATCGAGCGGGCAACGGTAGAGTTCTTTATTTCTGCTATTGAGGACAGCGGTATCAATTCTCCCTTCGGTCCGCTGACGTGAATATTCCGGAGCTGCTCCGGGTTCAGGCGGTCGACACGCAGGACCTGAGGGATCACCTTGTAGCTGCGGCCTGAGATATCAAAGCGGTTGACGAAGTTGCCCCCGACCATGGCCCCCAGATCACCCGACACCTGCTGCAGGTTCATCCCGAGAGCAGCGACCCGGTCCCGGTCAATAATAAACTCTGCCTGGGGCTGGTCGATCTTGAGATCGATAAGCGGAGGGAAGGCAAACATTCCGCTCTGCATCGCCTTAAGCTGGACCTGCTGGGCCAGCTCCAGTATCTGCTGCGGCTCCGCTGTCGAGGCAATAACGAATTCCACGGGGAAATCGCCGCCGCCCGGCAGTGCGGGCGGAGTTATCGGAAAGATGCGTATCGCGGGAATGGAAGACAGCTTCTGCTGTACCTCAGGGAGGATTTCAAATATTGTCCGCTCCCTCTTGTCCCACGGACTGACCACCATGCCCGCAAAACCTGAATTGGGAAACGTGACCTGGAATGTGAACTCGGTTTCAGGAACGCTCAGATAGGCCTGGTTTACCTCGGCAGTATACTTACTGGTCTGGTCGATGGTCGCGTTTGCGGAGGCGTCGGCAATGCCGAATATGACTCCCTGGTCCTCCATCGGAGCGAGCTCCACAGGCGACATAATAAACATGGGGACCGCCAGGAGGCTGACAACCACCCATATAAGATATACGGCCGGTCTGCTGCGAAGGCTGACATCGAGCAGGCGTCCGTAAAAATCGCGCAGACGCACAAAGCCTCCGGATATCCGCCCGGCAAGCCCGCGCTCTCCGGCCCCCGGCTTCAAGAGTCGGGAACACATCATCGGCGAAAGGGTAAGGGCGACAATACCTGAAATGGTCACGGCCCCTGCCAGGGTAAAGGCGAATTCACGAAACAATGAGCCGGTCAGGCCGCCCTGCAGACCGATAGGCGCGTAGACCGCTGCAAGCGTTATTGTCATGGCGATCAATGGACCGATCAGTTCGCGGGCGCCGAGTACCGCCGCATCAAGAGGGGTCCCCCCTTTTCTGAGGTGCCTTTCAACGTTCTCGACGACAACGATGGCATCGTCAACTACGAGGCCGACCGAGAGTACGACGGCAAGCAGCGTCAGCAGGTTGATCGTAAAGCCGAAGGCCTGCATCAGAAAGACCGCGCCTATCAGAGACAGCGGAATCGCGATGACAGGTATGAGGGCCGAGCTAAGCGAGCCGAGAAAAAGAAAGATGACGATCACCACAATCAGGAGCGTTTCACTCAGTGTTGTAAGGACTTCTTTTATGGCATTGTCGATGTACTCGGTGGCGTCATAGGCTATCCTGCCCTTCATCCCGCCGGGCATGCCTCTCTGGATATCTTCCATCTCTGCATGGACCCGCTTCATGACATCAAGCGAATTGGCGTTGGGAAGAGGCCATATCCCCATGAACACCGCGGTCTGACCGGAAAAGCGTACCTCGGCATCATAATCCTCCGCCCCTAACGCGACCTCGGCAATGTCCTGGAGCCGGACGACCGCCCCGTCCCGTTCCCGGACCACGAGACGTTTGAAATCCCCCACGCTTGTGAGATTGGTATTCGCGGTAAGATTGATCTGGATCAGAGACCCCTTTGTCCGCCCGAGCGCGGAAAGCACGTTATTGGCCGCGAGCGCCTCTCTCACCCGGGCCGGGCTGATATTGAGCGCGGCCATCCGGTCGGGTTTCATCCAGATGCGCATGGCAAAGGTCCGGGCCCCGAGTATATCGGCGCGCTGCACGCCTTCAACCGCCGACAGACGCGGCTGAGCGACCCGCACCAGGTAATCGGTAATTTCATTCTGCGCGAGGATGTCGGAAGTGAAGCTGAGGTAGGCCGAGGCAAAGCGGCTGTCTGCCGATTCCACGTTGATGATCGGCACCTCGGCTTCGGGCGGCAGATCACGGCGGACCTGGTCGACCTTGGAGCTGATTTCCGACAACGCCTTGATGGCGTCATAGTTAAGCTTCAACCGTACATTGATTGTAGAAAGACCCTGACTGCTCTGGGACTCGATATAGTCGATCCCGTCGGATGCGGCAATGGCCCGTTCAAGCGGAGTGGTAATGAAGCCCCGCACCAGTTCAGCGCCGGCCCCGATATAGACGGTAGTAACGGTGACCGCGGCATTCTCGCTGCGAGGATACTGACGCACATTGAGAGAGCGGATGGCCTGCAAACCGGCAATGATGATCAGCAGGTTAATGACAATCGCCAGCACTGGACGGCGGATAAAGAGATCTGTGAATTTCATGTAATCAGTTGTTCTCCGGCTGCGGGTCCAGCTTGAACTCCGGGGCAAGACTGTTGTTGACGACCACCGCCTGACCATTGCGCAGCTTGAACACTCCGGTGCTTACTACGCTGTCGCCTGCGTTCAGTCCGGACAGTACACTGACAAAATCGCCGCGCTTCTCGCCAAGACGCACGAACTGCTGGCGCAGTACAGGAGGTTTTTGACCGTCTCCGGTCGTTTTCTCATCCACGATGAACACCGAGTCTCCAAAAGGCGCGAAAAGGACCGCGGTGCCCGGGATTATCAGTACCTGCTGCAATTCAGGGAGGACCACTTCGACGCTGACGAACATCCCTGGACGGAGCAGTTCATCAATGTTCTTCAGGGTCGCCTGCACGCCGACGGTCCGGGTGTCGACGTTTACCTGCGGATTGATTGCGGTGATCTCACCGGTCAAATGCCGTCCGGGCAGACCATCGGCCGTGACGCGAACAGGCAGTCCCGGGCGAAGCCGGCCAAGGTGCTGTTGCGGCAGTTTGAAATCGACAAAAATCGGGGAGAGCGTCTGCAGCGAAACAATCGCGTCCCCCTCGCGGAGACTCTGCCCCAGATTGACCAGTCGTATCCCCAGCCGTCCGCTGAACGGCGCACGGATTGTCTTCTTGGCGATCTGGCTTCGCAGATTGTCTACACCGGCCTGCGCCTGCTGATGCACTGCCAGGGCGGCATCTAACTGGGACCTTGAAATCAGCTCTTCATCCGCTAATGCCCGGGCCCGCGAAAGATTACTGTTCGCAAGGGTCAAAGAGGCCTCTGCGCCCGGGAGCTGGGCCTCTTCCGAGGAAGTGTCCTGCCGCAGCAGCAAATCACCCTTCTTGACCATGGAACCCGGAGCAAAGACAATCTCTGCTACTTTACCGGGCTGTTCGGCCGCAACCAGGACCCCCTGCACTGCCGTAAGGCTCCCTATCGAGGGAATTACAGTCTCCCAGGAGTCGGCCCTGACAGTAAAAGCGGTGACAGTTTCAGGGGGCTGGACAAACTGTGCCCCGGCCTCGATCATTTTGCTTATTTGCAGGGCCTTGATCCCGGCGAGGGCCGCGATCAGCAGAGCCAGGCCGACGAATGCCGGAAATATTTTCTTTTTCATCGATTCCCTCTTTCAGGCCCCCTTTTCCCCGACACATCCAGGACCATTTTTGTTTATCATTTAAATGAAAGACGGCTCAATTAAATTGAGTGTATATTACCATAAACAGGGGATATCAATAGTCAGGCGACCCGCAGCATTTATCTGTATTGCAAATTTAATTGTCTCTTGATAATATTTATGCGACGGGACTGGCTTTGTTGTACAGATTGAGGCAAATAGCTCCACTGGAGTAAGAGAATGATATTACACGTCAAAGAGGCACGGCATTTACATGACCACGTAATCTGGCTGCGTTTCAACAATGGCGCGGAAGGTGAGATTGATCTTAAGGACGAGCTTGAAGGCGAGATGTTTGAACCGTTGAAGGACGTTGAGATATTCAAGTCCTTCAAAGTTGATCCTGAAATAGAAACCATTGTCTGGCCAAACGGAGCCGACCTTGCGCCGGAGTTTCTATATGAGAAGATGAAAGTGCCTGCGAAGTAATCCCCTTTCCATCAGCAAATCCTCGGCAGCATATCTTCCTCCAGCATATCCAGCAAACGCTCGCCGCCGATTTTTGTTCTCAGTCTCGCGCCCTTGAATTTTGAGCTGATATGTCCGATGATCGCGGCATCCCGGCCTAACGAATGCTTCTTCAGCATCCCGACAATCCTGTTCGCGCTCTCGCCTGACGCAATGATGATCGCCTTGCCTTCGTTGGCGAGATAAAGCGGGTCATATCCTAACATGTCGGATATGAAGCGCACATCCTCGCGCACCGGCACTTTGTCCTCAAATATCTCGACCCCAAGGTCAGCAGCCTCTGAAAGTTCCGCAAGCACGGTAGCGACTCCTCCGCGTGTTGGGTCGCGCATCCACCTGAGTCCGTCCACGTCAAAAACAGGCGTGAGCAGGCCATTCAGCGGGGCGCAGTCACTCACCACAGACGACTTAATATCGAATTCGTTTCTTGCGAGGGCAATGGCTGTGCCGTGGTCTCCGACAGTGCCTGTCACAATCACCGCATCACCGGCTTTGACATTATTCAAAGGTAGCGGCCTTACCACCTCTCCGACCCCGGTTGTGTTGATATACACGCCGTCGCACCTGCCTTTTTCCACGACCTTTGTATCGCCTGTTACAACCCTGACCCCGGCAAGCTCCGCAGTCTCACAAATGCTTTTAGCTATGTCCTCAAGGCTCTCTACGGGAAACCCTTCCTCCAGTATAAAGCCGATGGAGAGATATCTCGGGATCGCGCCGCTTACCGCGAGGTCATTGACCGTGCCGCAGACAGAGAGCTTGCCGATATCGCCACCGGGGAAAAAGAGCGGGCGCACGACGTAAGAATCCGTGGTCATGGCCGTGTTATGATTTTTGAGATGGATGTAAGCCGCGTCTTCGAGCGGCCTTAATTCCTCAGAAGTTAAGTGCGTTAAAAACACCTTCCGTATCAAGTCCCTCGTAAGCCTGCCGCCGCTGCCGTGACCGATTTCAATTTTATCAGCCATATTTAATTTTGCGTTCGCTGACGTTTTATTCACCCTCAAAAGACTTACTATTCCAGATGAAAGATTAAAAATCAAAATGCAAAATGACAAATCAAAAACCAAAGATGACCGCAGGGCCAATATTTTTGCATTTTAACCTGTCATTTTGATTTTTGATATTTCAATTTTGATCTGACATATCCCATCCACTCATCCAGTCCCTCTCCCGTCTTCGCGGATGTCACAAATATCTTCAGTGAAGGGTTTAGCGACAGGGCGTCTTTTTTTATCTTTTCGATGTCGAAATCAAAGTATTGAACGAGATCGGATTTCGATATGATGAGCGCGTGCGAAGTCTTGATCACCTTAGGGTATTTCAGGGGCTTGTCGTGACCCTCGGGAACAGAGATAAGCACGACCCGGATGTGCTCGCCCAGGTCAAAGAACGAGGGGCATACAAGGTTGCCCACATTTTCAATAAAGAGCAGGTCGAGTCCTTCTCCGTTGAGCGAATGTTCCAGCAGATGAAACCCTTTGTGCACAAGGACGGAATCCAGATGGCACGCGCCTCCGGTAGTAAGCTGGACCGCGGGCACGCCCTTTTTCCTTATCCTCTCGGCGTCGAGGTCCGTCTCGATATCGCCCTCAAGCACGCCTATCTTCAGTTCATCCTTCAACGCTTCTATGGTTTTTTCAAGCAATGTGGTCTTGCCTGAGCCGGGGGCGCTTATGATGTTTATCGCAAATACGCCGTCCTCATCGAAATGTCTTCTGTTGCCTGCAGCGGCCTCTTCATTGGCCTTCAGCAGGCTCTGGTTTACGTCGATGGTCTTTGTTTCTTTATGAATATGATCATGACCGCATCCGCAGGCGTCGCACATAGTTTCCCCTTTAATTTAAGGCCAAAATTAAAAATTAAAAATCAAAATGCAAAATGACAAAGCAAAAGTCAAAGATCAGGGCGCGCCGGCATTTTACATTTTAATCTGTCATTTTGATCTTTGATATTTTATTTTTGATTTATCTGTTTACCCTTGCCCCTTTTTTATGTTTCCACTTCCAGATTTTCAATATACTGTTCTTCTCCGGATACGAGTTTCAGGCTGTATGATTCGCACACCGGGCACGACGTAAAAGAAAGGTTGTCTGTCTCAAAGGCCTTTCCGCATTTCCTGCATTCATACACCAGCGGCACTTCTTCTATTGAAATTAACGCGGATGCCAGAATAGGGAATTCGGGCTTTATGGCGTCAAAGGCGAATATCAGGGAATCCGTCACGATGCCGGACAGCTTCCCTATCCTCAGCTTTACGTTGGTTATCTTCTTCGCGTTGTTTTCGCGCGCCAGTCGTGTAAGCTCGTCAATCATTCCCAGGGCGATTGAAACCTCGTGCACCTTCCTCCTCCTCGTCCATCAGGCGAAGGACTTCATCCAGGGCCTCCCATATCTCGTCGGCCATTTTCTTGTCTATCTTCTCTATGGCGAAACCCACATGCACGATAACATGGTCGCCTATTTTTACCTGGTCCTGAGGCAAAAGCTGCAACCCGATCTCCCTCGTGACGCCCTTTGCCGCAGCGATTCCTGAAGGATAATTTATCTCTACAACCTGCATGGGAACGCCGACACACATGTTACTCCTTCTTCAGCTTTCGCTATCCATTCCTTAACCAGCTTTTCTGTCATAAAGGACTTTACCCTTTTCAAGTATATCTTTGATAAAGTAGTCGCCTATCGCCAGTCTTTTCTTGATTTCTGCAGGAGTTCTGACAAGGATATCCATCGAAACAAACTTCGGCCGGCAGACTTTTGAAATTTCCATGCTGCGCTTTGCAGACCTTTGATTGCTTTCCATAATTACAAGCAAATCAATGTCACTCTCTTCAGTTGATGTTCCCTCAGCAAAAGAACCGAACAGGATTATCTTTTCCGGGTCAAAATTTTCTACGATTTTCCTTGATATATTGCGAATCAGTTTGTTGTCCGGGCAGGGCATCTTAAAAAGCATACCAGTAAAATAGCACAATGCAGTGTTGTTTTCAATAAATTTAAAATCTTATTCACTGTACTAAGGAGTTCATAAGTAAAGACATATAAATAGTCGTCATGTCCGAAGTTCTTTATTTATACAACCTCACTTCTTCGCCGCCTCCGCCCCCCACTCTTTCAGCTTGTCCAGGACCCTTTCCACAACCTCTTCGAGTCTTTCACCGACAACGCCTGAAAGGTCCGTTCCCGTTTCCATGGACTCCGGCTGGATGCCGCTCAGGCACATCTCTGGGGGTGGTTTCATAAATCTTGCGAAGAAGAGCGGCTTTTGTTATCTGGAGTGCGTGCCGACTTTTTTCTTTCTAAGATGTCCGAATTTTTCTTTTAAGTCCTGCAATTCATCAGATCGGGATTTTGAATATTTCCTACTCAATTTTGATCGTATCTCCCGCTGTAATTTAACAGCCTCAATTTTCTTGTCCATATAACACCTCCTGCGGACTCCTTATCTCCAAAAGATGATAACCCTTCGTAAGATTAACAGCATTGAATTTTCTGATTCGGTCCAAATTAACTATTTGTTTAAAATTCCAACTGACCAGGATATCGACCTTTGCTATCGTAGCAATTGCAATATGTTGTGTATCAATAAGATGCTTTTCGGTCACTACCCCCCGTGCAATATAAGTATCTGCAAGTTCAACGGCTTCATCGGAGAGAAAAACATATTCTATTGCATCTGCCGGCAGGTCAGATAAAATCTTTCTTACGTCAGGTGGAGCATCTTCAAGTTCCTGAAGTGTAAGATCAGATACTACTGCGATCTTGATTCCGGAGCGGAACTCTTCAAAAAGCAACTTTGACCATACAGTAAATTCATCGTCAAGACAACCGCCTATAACGGACGTATCAATATAAACTTTTGGCAGCATATGTAAACTATATCATAACTCTGTAACGCATTTCAGATAACTTTTTTCAGATGAGTGCCGAGAATCGTCTGAGTCCAGGCAGGCAGAAAAGATATCCCCTTTCACCTCTCCATATTTAAATTAATTGACCTCGTATAACTGTTAACTCCTTCTCGCCGCCTCCGCCCCCCACTCTCTCAGCTTGTCCAGTACCCTTTTCACAACCGCGTCGAGATTTGCGCCGACAACGCCTGAAAGGTCCGTTCCCGTTTCCATGGACTCCGGCTGGATGCCGATCAGGCACATTTCGGGAGGGGTGGTGCCCATTAATTTCGCGACGAAGAGCATGTCAGGGAGCCCGATGTGATGGACAGAGAGCTTGGCGCTGAGGAAGGCGGGGATTTTTTCTCCCTCGATATAACCGATTGTCCCCGGTTCCTTTTTGAAGTTTGCCGCGTCGATGATCAGGACCTTGTCCCGGCCCTCAAACAGCGGCATAAGGTCCAGCCCCTTGGTCCCCCCGTCTATCAGTTCAACGGACGCGGGGAATTGATATTCACTGCGCAGTTTGTTGATCACATGTACGCCGAAGCCGTCGTCGCTGAGAAGTACATTGCCTATTCCAAAGACCGCTATATTCAAAAACCACCTCCCTTTTTCATGCAGCTATTATACATGACAAACTCCGTTCAATGATAAGGGAAAAGGTAACGTCGCGATACTTGTCGGATCGGTTTCGGGAGGGACTCCCGAAACACAAAAACAATTCTTCCCTTGACCCTTGCCCCCTGACCCTTGCCCCTGGGGGAGTATTCACAATGTTCCAAGAGCATCATTAATAATGGTATCTTAAGAGAGCCGTTAAGGTATCATGGTCAAAGGGGGTCCCTGAGTGTTGCAAAAGAAATTGATCGGGGCATTTACACTTCTGCTTCTTGTATTTCTGTCCGGGATCACCGGATATGTTTATCTTGAGGGCTGGTCAATCTTTGATGCTTTTTATATGACGGTGATAACGCTTTCATCCGTCGGCTTCGGCGAGGTGCATGATCTGTCCGTCCCCGGCAGGGTATTTACAACATTTTTGATATTATGCGGGACAGGGGTCCTGGTATACGGCATATCCGTAATAACGGCATTTATTGTAGAGGGTGAACTTTCGGACGTCTTAAGGAGGAAGAAAATGGACAGGAAAATAGAAAAACTTGCCGGCCACTATATAGTCTGCGGCGCTAACCAGACCGGCGGATACGTTGTTGAAGAACTTCTCAAGACTAAAAGAAGCTTTGTTGTGATCGAAAAAGACCCTGAGAAGATAAAAGGACTTATTGACAAGAACATTCTTTGCATCCAGGGCGACGCTACCCACGATGCAGTACTATTGGCAGCCGGTATAGAAAAGTCAGCCGGGCTGATAACGTCCCTGCATACCGACGCGGAGAACCTCCTTGTAGTGGTAACGGTCAAGCGCCTGAATCCCTCTGTCAGGATAATATCCAAGGCAGTTGAGGAAGAGTCGGAACAGAAACTCAGAATGGCCGGCGCGGACGGCGTTGTGCTGCCGAATTTTATCGGCGGACTGAGAATGGCGTCGGAAGCCGTCAGGCCGTCTGTAGTGACGTTTCTCGATACAATGCTCAGAAACAAGGACCGGACCGTCCGGATTGAAAATATTGAGATCACCCCGGATTCGCCTTACAGGGGAAAGGCCCTTAAGGACACCTGCCTGTACGAAAAAGAAGGCGTTTGCGTTGTGGCAATTATGATAAAGCCGGCTGGAGAATACATCATAAATCCATCGAAGACGATGGTGCTGAATGAAAATAATATTCTTATTGTTATGGGCGACGTAGCGCTGATAAATGAACTGAAGTAGTTAGTAGCAAGTAGTTAGTAGTTAAGGAACAGCTTTCGAAAGTTTTCCCCTTAACTACCAGCTACTAACTACTTGTTACTTTCTTCTGGGTTTCTACAATCCATTGCACATCACAACCTCCATTCCTCTGAGTTCGAGCTCTTTGATCAGGGGATTGATCCCGAGGGCGTCTGAAGGGAAGTGACCGGTTGCGAGCAGGTTTCCCTTGTTCTCTTTCATCAGCCTTTGACGGTCCGCATTCTGATGGGGCAGGACATGAATGTAGACGACCGTGTTCATGCCGTAGGTGAACAGGGCGTCGGCCACTGTATGCCCCCCGTTTGTCCCAGCGCCGTGAATGACGATCCCGTTTCCGATGACGGCATCCGGGCTGCCGCAAATCAGTTCAACAGGCCTTCCCGCCCTGCTGAATTCATCAAGAGCGTTGTAACTGCTTATCAGTTCCCGGATAGTCCCGACCTTGCCCGCCTTGTCCATGACGCACTGGAGTATCCTCCTGCCCATTTCGTCACAGGGTTGATGAATGTTCATTAACGCGATATTGAGCCTGCGGGACAAAGCGATGATGTCATCGTGAGTTCTGAGGGGATTGAACTTAAATCTTTCCTTGACCGGGATGACCGCTTCCCTGGCCACATCAATAGGAACGCCCGCCTTAACCATGAACTCAACATGCCTGTCTATGACCTCGACAAAGCGTTTTCCCGGAATGTTGTTCGGCGGATGGTGCGAGATGACGAGGTCCATCCCGGAATCTTTTGCCCTGATCACATCGTCATCGCCGATATCTATCCCGAACAGGATGCGCCGGATATTCTCGCCGTGATTGAAGATCTCCGAGTCGCCCGGGACTTTGTCGAACCCTGACATTTTCAGGGCAAGATCCATGATGTCGGTTGTATTCATATCAAGCAGTTAGTAGCAAGTAGTTAGTAGTTAGGGGGGGACACTTTAAGAATTTTTCCCTTTACTACTTACTACTAACTACCTGCTACTGATTCTTCCCTCTCATTTGCTACAGGTCCGATTCTTTTCCGCTTGAGAACTTGTACCCCGTAAAGATGGAAATCATCAGGCCGTTCTTCTCCCTGCTGTCGGAATACAACGCGAAATAAACGTGAACGAGGGTGAAGGACAGCAGCACGTACATTACGAGATGGTGATAGAGCCTGATAAAGGAAAGCGACATCGCGCCTGTAAGCCATCCGCCCAGGATATACCAGATCGCTCCGTGGTGATTCACCGAGTACAGGGCGAACCCGGAGGCTATCTCAAAGATGAAAAACAAATAGACGATCAGGTATGTGAGACCTGAGAGCGCGTGATGCCCGACGGTATAGGGCACCTTCTTACTGAGGAACAAATAAAACTTGAGGACGCTGAAAAGCTCGCTCAGCTTTTCCCCCGAAAACGGGAACCAGGCACAGATGCAGGCGTATTTGTTCCCCATGAATCCCCAGTAAATCCTGATTATCACGCACATCAGAAATACGTAGGCGGTAACAAAATGGATAAACCTCATCCAGCCCATTATGTACTGCTTTGAAGATATCGCGTACATAAACGGGTTGCCGATATAAAATCCCGTAATGGAGAACACGAAAATGCAGAGAGCAATTATCCAGTGAGTAAACCTCACCGGCAATTCCCATGTGTACACTCTCTTCCCTTCGTTTGCCATAGTTACCCCCCTTTTTAACCACAGAGAACACAGAGGAAAAATTCAGATTGGAAATTTACAATTTCCAATTTCCAACTTCTTCCCTCTGCGGCCTCTGTGGCTTCATTTTCATTTTATTCTTATCCTTGTAACCTCTCTCCCGTCCGGATCAAGCACATGAACAGCGCAGGCCATACACGGATCAAAGGAGTGTATCGTCCTGAGGATTTCAACCGGCTGTTCAATGTTGGCCACGGGCGTCCCTATCAGGGCTTCCTCGTACGGGCCTCTCTGGTCTTTAGCGTCTCTCGGAGAGCCGTTCCATGTTCCGGGAACAACACACTGGTAATTCTCTATCTTGCCGTCCTTGATCTTTACCCAGTGCCCAAGAGAGCCGCGCGGGGCTTCGTAGAGACCGTACCCCTGCGCTTCTTTCGGCCACGTAGCAGGGTCCCATTTCTCGCCGTTGTGGATCTTGAGGTCTCCCTTTTTCATGTTCTCCGCGAGCTGCCCGATCCACACGGGAAGCATCTCCGCTGTAACAAGTGTTTCTATGCCCCTTGCCGCGACCCTTCCGAGTGTAGAAAACAACGCGGCCGGACCGACCCCTAAGTGTTTCAGGACGGAATCGACTACTTCTTTCACCCTCGGATGCCCCGAGGCATAGGCCACGAGCATGCGGGAAAGGGGTCCGACTTCCATAGACATGTCGTCATAACGCGGGGCCTTCAGCCAACTGTATTTCTTGTCGGTATCGAGATATTCATACGGCGGCTGCGGTCCCGAATATTTGTAGTTGGTCTCGCCTTCCCACGGGTGTCTGGACTTTTCGTCCCCGTCCGAGTATTCATACCACGAATGGGTGACATATTCAGAAACCTTGGTGTGGTCTACCGGATGCACTGTGCCGAGGTCCCTTCCCTTTATGATGCCCCTTGGGAAATAGGTATTCGCGGTATTGCTTTCGCTGTCGTTGGGGAACTGGCCGTAGGAGAGATAGTTCCCTACACCGCTGCCGTGTCCCGCCCAATCCTTATAGAACGATGCTACGGCAAGGAGGTCGGGGATATAGACTTTTGATACGAAATCGAGGGCCTTCTGAGAAACCCCCTGCATAAAGGCGATGCTCCCCGCATTCAGCGCGTTCTGGCTGTTCGGGTCCACAGGTATGGACATCCCGCCCGCAAGGTACGTCTGGGCATGGGGGTTCTTTGCGCCAAGCAGGGCCTGCATCTTTATGACCTCTCTCTGCCAGTCCAACGCTTCGAGATAATGCGCGACCGCCATGAGATTTGCTTCAGCAGGAAGCTTGTACGCAGGGTGTCCCCAGTAGCCGTTGGAAAACAGCCCTAACTGACCGCCCGCGACAAAGGCCTTCAGCTTGTCCTGGACGCCCATGAAATAGTCCATGCCGGAGTTATGCCAGTCGGATATGGACTGCGCTAACGCGGATGTCTTTGCCGGGTCGGCCTTCAGCGCGCTGACGATATCCACCCAGTCAAGGGCGTGGAGATGGTAAAAATGTATTACATGGTCCTGAACGTACTGGATACCTGAAATGAGATTTCTGATTATCCGTGCGTTGTCGGGTATTACAATTCCTAAAGCGTTTTCGACCGCTCTCACCGAGGCGGTTGCGTGCACCGTTGTTCAGACGCCTCATATACGCTGCGTAAACAGCCAGGCGTCTCTGGGGTCCCTCCCCTTCAGGATGATCTCGATTCCCCTGAACATGGTGCTCGAACTCCAGGCGTCTACCACTTTCCCGTTCTCGACCTTTGCCTCGATCCTGAGATGTCCTTCAATCCTTGTGATGGGGTCAATTACCAATTTTGCCACTGCAGTCACCTCCATTTCATTTCATGAAATTGATTACACCGATTATTAAAGATGATTACACAGATAACTTTTTCATCAGTGTAATCGGGTTTTTATCTGTGAAATCATTCCTCCTTTTTGGAGGAAATCGCGCGGCCGACTCCGTGAAGCACGAGACCCGCGGCTGTTGCTGCTGCAAGCCCCGCCCCGATCTTGTCAGCCGTGCTTTCTATGCCGAAACCCGGGACATTGGGAAGTCTGCTGTAAAACGGATACGCCTCATCCCAGTTGTGGTCGGCAGCGCATGCGATACACCCGTGTCCTCCCTGGACCGGCCAGCTTGTCGCGCCGTTCCACCTGATGGAAGGACAGTTGAAGTGGGCCACAGGTCCTTTGCATCCCATTTCATAGAGGCACCAGCCCTGCCTGTGTCCTTCGTCTCCCCACTGCCTGACAAACTGCCCCGCGTCATAATGCGCCCTTCTTTCGCAATTGTCATGCACGGTCTTGCCGTGAGCGAAGTACGGGCGATGCTTCTCATCGACAGAAGGCAATGTTCCGAAGGTCAGGTAGTGCACTATCGTTGCTGTTACGTTTTCAACATTCATCGGGCAGCCGGGAAGGTTGACGTAAGTTATTCCCGGCACTGCCTCTCCGACTCCGACAGCGCCTGTCGGATTGGGCTTGGCGCTGGCTATGCCGCCCCAGCTTGAGCATGACCCGACATTGATGGTGAAGGCCGCGTTGCCGCAGACCTCCTTTGCAATATCAATTGCAGACCTGCCGCCGATGCAGCAATAGACGCCTCCGTCCTTCAGAGGTATCGCGCCCTCGACGATTGCGATGTACTTCCCTTTCTGGTTATTCACGACATCCATGAGGGACTTCTCCGCATTTTTGCCCGAAGGCGCCATGATCGTCTCGTGATACTCGAGGGAAATGACGTCCAGGACAATCGACGCGATTGTGGGCTTGCTCGCCCTCAGCATGGACTCGGAATCGCCGGCGCAGTCCTGGAATTCAAGCCATACGACGTAAGGCTTTTGACCGCTGACCGCCTCTGCGATTTTGGGGATAAATGTTGCCGGAAGCGCAAGGATTGCGGCCATGCCGGTGCAGAACTTCATGAAGTCCCTGCGCGAAACCCCTTTCTGACCGAAGATCTCCACTGTCTCTGATGCCTCATTGAGGGCATCGTCCGAAGGGAATTTCATACGTCCACCTCCTTTGTTTTGAAGTTTTAAGAAGCTGAACATCAATGCCTGTGTATGTATAGAACCTTGCTTACTGAGGAAAATATCATAATTTCCGGGGGTTGTCAATGAAAATCTTTCGCATAAACGCAACCCGAAACCCCTCAGTGGAGGGTGTGTTTGAAGGTCCGCCTCTTTGAAAAAGAGGGTTAGGGGAGATTTTTGATGAATATTTCTATCACAAAATCCCCCTTCATCCCCCTTTTTCAAAGGGGGAATTAACGTTTCCCAATCTAATTAAAGAGAGGGTAACTACCACTCTTCAGTGAAGGTTCACCGCAATTCCGGAGAAGAGATCATCTGAGGCTGAGAAAAAGCAGCGACTCTATGTGAAATGTTTGAGGGAAGAAATCGATTATGCGCGCGGATTCGATATCGTATTTTGTACGCAGCTTTCTCAGGTCCCTTGCGAGCGTCGCCGGATTGCACGAAATATACACAATCTTTCCCGGCTCAAGGGAAAGGACTTTCTCCAGGACCCTGTTTGTCAGTCCGGGTCTCGGGGGGTCCAGAATGATGATATCGAAATTTCCATCCGCCCGATAATTTTCAGCGGAGGAGATGATGAACCTGCAATTCTTTATTCCGTTGATCTCAAGATTTCTCCTGCCGTCTTCAACTGCGTATGGATTTTCTTCAACAGCTTCAACTTCATCAGCCGAGGCAAAGGGTATGGAGAAATTACCCGCGCCGGCATACAGATCCAGGACCCTTTTCCCCTTTAAGGACCCAAGGCAGCTTTTGATAAATTCGACAACGCGCCGGTTAAGCCTCCAGTGGCTCTGGAAAAAAGTCATTGGCGACACCGTGTATTTCATATCAGAAAGATTCAAAGACACGTGCGTCCTGCCGTACCCGGATATTTTTTTGTCCGGGGTCTCTATAAACAGTCCGGAAAAACCAAGGTCGAGCAACCTCGAAGCCGGCTTGTCAGTGTCGGGCGAGGACTTCGCTCCTGATGAAATTCTGACAAACCCATTAAGACAGTCACCGGCGGTTATATGTATTTCCCTGACATCGATATCTTTCAGCGCGGACCTTATTTTCGCCAGTGTGGTATTTATTGTTTCGTCCATGAGAGGGCATCTATCTATATCGACTACTTCTCTTGTATCTTCCCTGTAGAACCCGAGGCCGCGGTCGGATACCTTGAACTGCCCCCGCAATCTGTAATTCCACGGGTCATCATCAAACAGCGGTCCTGAAAGGCCCACCTCTGTCTTTGCCAGCCTCCTGAGGCAGTCCCTCAGTACCTCTTCCTTTATTTCAATTTGCAGTTTATACGGGATGTGCTGCAACTGACATCCTCCGCATGCCCCAAAATGCCTGCACGCGGGATCAATCCTGTGCGGCGCAGGTTTGATGACTTTACCGACACGGGCCGCAAGGTAATCTTTTTTTACGTTTTCGACGACGACTTCCGCTGTCTCCCCCGGCAGGACCGCCCCCTTTATCATGACGACTTTCCCCTTATGCCTGCCGATGAAGAGCCCGCCATAAGCCGGGCGCTCGATCTCCACAATTATAGTTGACACAACACCTGATTGTAAGATATGGAGAATACAATTACAATATTGCAGCATTCGTAACTCTTCAGTTACAGGCGCAGGTTATTCCCCTCTTTGGAAAAGAGGGGTCAGGGGAGATTTTTAGATGAACGTTTTTATTTCAAAATCCCCCCTCGCCCCCCTTTTTCAAAGGGGGGACATCGGCAACATCACCCGTAACTGAATGGATACCAGCTTTTATTGTGGTATTTTGCATTTTTTAAATAAACACAGAGACACGGGAGGATTTTATGAAGAGGCTGACGAGATATTTTTTTGAGGGGCTCTTGATTCTGGTCCCTATGGTGGCGACGATTTATGTCATATATATTGTTTTTGTGAAGATTGACAGCATATACAAATTCAGGATTCCGGGCGCGGGCTTTGTTGTAACGTTTCTTACAATAATGCTGGTGGGATTTATCTCGTCCAATATACTGACAAAAAGACTGATGCAACTCATCGAGAGCACAGTGAACCGGCTGCCGCTTGTAAAGATGATCTATATGGCTGTAAAGGACTTGATGAACGCCTTTGTCGGGGACAAAAAGAGCTTTAACAGGCCGGTTCTCGTGGCCGTCTCTCCGGACAGGAACATCCAGGTCATAGGTTTTATGACAAGGGAACGCCTTGAAAATATAGGGCTGCCGGACAAAGTAGCGGTGTACCTGCCGCAGTCATATAATTTCGCGGGCAATGTCGTCATAGTGTCTAAAGAACTCGTCACCCCGCTGTCCGCCGACAGCGGGGAGGTCATGGCTTTTATTGTATCCGGGGGCGTTGCGTCGCATTGAGAAACTCAAAACGCGGATAGAAGAAAAAATACTCAATTCAGTCGTCATGCCCGAGGTTCCCCCGACTAAGGCCTTCGAGGGCAGGCTTAATCGGGCATCCAGTTCTTTAACTGTGTGGATTCCCGCTTACTGACTGCCGACAGTAGGTGCTTTAGGCACGGGAACGACAGTTAATATCGCTTTGTCGTTGAATTCCCTGGAATGTTACCCCTCGACAAGGTCCGCCTCAATATCCAGGAAAATATGCACGTCCCCGCCGATGAGCAGTCCGCCGTTTTCAAGGGGCATATTCCATAAGAGCCCGAAGTCTCCCTGGTTGATTACGGCCTTTGCGGTAAACCCCATGCTGGTCTCATCGAAGGGGCTCTTGACCGGGCCGAGAAACTCTACTACTGCTGTTAAAGATTTTGTAATGCCGTGAATGGTCAGGTCGCCGGATACCTTGCAACTGTTAAAAGCCGAAATCTCGCACCTTGTGCTTTTGAAACTGATCACCGGATATTTTTCCGCATCGAAGAACTCGGGGCTTCTGAGGTGGTCATCGCGTTTTTTTATCCCCGTATAAATACCCGATGCGTCCATCTCCAGTTGTATTGTCGTTCCGGCTATGTCGGCGGGATTAAAAACGATGGCGCCGCTGAGCCTGTTGAACTGTCCGTGCACATCCGTAATCATCATGTGTTTGACTGAAAAAGCCGCCACAGAATGGTCGACATCTATGTTCCATTTAGGCATATATTACCTCCGTTCAAATCTTGAATCTTGAATCTTGAATCTTGAGTTTTGAGTTTTGAGTTTTGAATTTTGAATTTTGAATCTTGAATCACTTCAAGCGGTTTGAGCCGCAATAAAAAAGCAGATACGACAGACACTGTAATTCTTATTACGCGCTGCCATATCTGCTTATCCTTGTTGCTGGACCAGCAACGTTAACTCTTTCAGGCTTTTCACTTCCGGCATACCTTGCCAGGATTGTCCGATGAAACCTTTTTAAGGCTTTCCCAGAAGGCCGCCTCTTGCTGCAGGGCCTTTTTGCTCAAAGGCTTTTTCATCCTGCTTCACCTCCTTCCCTTTTTTACTTCAATCGTAATAATGATAGCAACCTGAGCGAGTTTGTCAAGATGAAGGGCCTAGACCGGATGTCCAGACCCCTTTCAGGCCATTGCCGCATTGAGGACACCTGCCGTCCCGGAGCCGGTTTTGAAGCACCTGAAAACCACGACGTTCTATCAATACGGCTTTGCATGAAGGGCAGAGGGTATTTTCTTTTGCCCGGTCCGCAGGAATATTCCCTGTATAGATATGGTCAAGCCCCTTTTGACGACCTATGTCGTATGCCCGCTCAATGGTCCCGATCGGGGTAGGAGGCTTGTCGGTGAGAAGGTAGGTCGGATAAAACCGGCTAATATGCCACGGCATCGAGGGGTCGATGGAGGCAATGTATTCAGCTATGTCGGTCAGGTCTCTGTCGGAGTCATTGAGATCAGGGATGATGAGGGTCGTGATCTCGACCCATACTCCCAGTTCTTTCATGAGCCTGATCGTGTTCCTGACGGGCTCGAGTCTCGCCCCGCAGATTTTCCTGTAAAATGCGTCGCTGCCTTTCAGGTCGATGTTGTTTGCGTCAAGATAAGGCGCGATGAGTTTTATTGCCTCCGGCCCCATGTATCCGTTGCTGACAAAAATATTTTTGACCCCTTTCTCATGAGCGAGTTTCGCGCAGTCATAGGCAAACTCAAAGAATATCGTAGGCTCCGTATACGTGTAGGAAATGCTTTCACATTTATTTTGCAGGGCGCTGTTTACAATATCTTCGGGCGTCATGTCTTTTCCGGGAATGGCGAAGTTACGCTCTCTCGGGAATTGAGAAATCTCATAATTCTGGCAATGCCGGCACCGGAAATTGCATCCAGGGGCGGCAAACGACAGGGAAGAAGAACCGGGAAGGAAATGAAAGAGCGGCTTTTTTTCGATCGGGTCGATATTTGACGCGACAACCTTGCCGTACACAAGGCTGTATAAAACGCCCTCCCTGTTTTCACGGACCGCGCATATGCCTCTCTGCGCATTGCTTATGAGACAGTTGTGGGCGCACAAATGACATTTGACGTCAGTGCCCTTTAATTTCTCATACGCCATGGCCTCTTTCATAATCTCATTATATCAGGGCGTATCCGGTTGTAAAAGCGGATACGCCCTTTACCTCATGGCTCACTGCTCCCGATACAGGGTAACAGTTTAGTTGCGTGGAGTGATTTAACGATTCCCCTCTTTGGCAAAGAGGGGGATTGTCTCCCACATAAGTGAGAAGTTACGATACAGGACCCCTGATTCACCATCAAGAGACAAACCACAGAGACCACAGAGGGAAAAAATAAATATTAATCCACAGATTACACTGATTAGCACAGATGTATTTAGAAATATTTTTTCAATCTGTGAAATCTGTGTAATCTGCGGATAAATAAATCTTTTCTCTGTGCCCTCCGTGGTTAGGTGGTGGATTCCGGGGACAATATATTATTGCTTTCATAATCAGTTTCGGCATATGATATAAGGCTTTTAATTGCCGGCAATGATGATTGCCGATTTTTTACAATTTAAGATTTTACAGGTATTTCCCATGAAAGGCATCATCAAGGCGCTCGGACTTGTGTTCGGGGACATAGGCACGAGCCCGATATATACGGTAACAGTAGTCTTTCTCCTTCTTCAGCCGACCGCCGGCAATATTATCGGAGTTCTTTCTCTCATCGTCTGGACTATGATGGTCCTGGTCTCTCTGCAATATACATGGCTGGCAATGAGCCTGAGTATAAGGGGCGAAGGCGGTACAATAGTGCTCAGGAGCGCCCTTACATCACTGCTTGCGCCCGGTAATAAGTCCGTTCTTGTTTCAGTCCTTGCATTTGTGGGGGTTTCTCTTCTCATGGGAGACGGGGTGATCACGCCTGCAATCAGTATCCTCAGCGCGGTTGAAGGCGCCGTGCTGATACCAGGGTTTGAAAACCTCTCGGAGTCGACAATCATACTCGCATCCATGCTCATAGCCGTTGTCCTTTTCAGTTTTCAGAGCAAGGGGACGGAAAAGGTCGCTGTTGCCTTTGGCCCGATCATGTGCGTGTGGTTTTTGTCGCTCGGAATCTCAGGGATAATATCGATCTCCGAATCCCCGGAAGTGCTTTACGCGATCAATCCTTATTACGGGATCAATTTTCTCCTTGAAAACGGCTGGAAAGGGTATATCGTTCTCGGCGAAGTGATCCTTTGCGCAACAGGCGGCGAGGCCCTCTTCGCGGACATGGGACATCTCGGGGCCAAACCGATCAGGAACGCATGGTTCGGCGTATATGTTTTTCTTGTTTTAAATTATCTCGGCCAGGGTTCTTTCTTATTAAGGCATCCGCAGGCGCAGAATATCCTGTTCGAGATGATATTCCATTATACGGGTCTTTTGTATGTGCCCTTTCTCCTGCTGAGCATAATGGCAACTGTCATAGCCTCCCAGGCAATGATAAGCGGGATGTTTTCAATCATCTACCAAGCCATGACTACAAGGATTATGCCCCTTTTTAAGGTGGCATATACTTCAGTAGAAAGGAAATCGCAAATTTATATCGGTTCGGTGAACTGGCTGCTGCTCACTGCTGTGTTAATGGTAATGCTGGTGTTCGGCAAGTCGTCAAGACTCGCGGCAGCATACGGTCTGGCAGTCACGGGGGACATGACTATTACGGGCATACTGATGACGTATATTTTTTATCTCAAGAAAAAACCGTATCTCTCCCTTTTGTCGCTCTTCATAGCCGCTGTTGATTTGCTGTACTTTTCCGCCAACTTCCACAAGATCCCCCACGGCGGTTACTGGTCGATCATCCTGGCCATGGTCCCTCTTTCCATGATATTCCTTTATACGCAGGGACAAAGGAGACTTTACAGGGCCATGAATTTTATGCCCTATCAGGAATTTATCCCGAAATTCAAGGAAGCCTACGCAACATCGCCCAAAATAAGAGGCACCGCCCTTTTTCTCGTACGCGATGTCAGGAACATCCCCTCTTATATCACGCAGACCATGTTTTCTCACGGCATTATCTATGAAGACAATGTCTTCGTATCCATATCCGGCAGGAACGATCCCTTCGGCATAACGGGTTTCTACAGGGAAGACATGGCGTTCGGACTCCGGTCCTTCGAGATACAGGCGGGATACATGGAGGTAATAACCGCGGATGACATCCTCAGGGAAGCGGGGATAGATGAGAGGGCGGTCTATTACGGTCTCGAGGACATCTCGGCAAAAAATATCTTCTGGAAGATCTTTGCGCTTATAAAGAGGGTCTCTCCCACCTTTATAAAATTCTACGAGTTCCCCTCGGAAAAACTGCACGGCGTTATTACGAAGATAACGATCTAAGCCGTAATTCCCCCTTTGAAAAAGGGGGCAAGGGGGATTTTTAGAATAACTTTGTTGTGTTTCGGGAGTCACTCCCGAAACCAGCCCCGTGCGGAGTGAAGAACATTCGGCAAGTTATCATTGGGAAGGATTTCGGGAAGGATTCCCGAAACACAGGGATACGCCCTTGCATTTCCTGAAAGATGAGTTGCCGGATGCATCCTGTGATACAATAAAAAAGCCATGAAAGTCATCGTTGCGATGAGCGGCGGGGTCGATTCTTCCGTCGCCGCATATTTGCTTCAAAAACAGGGGCTCGACGTCATAGGGTTGAGCTTTGAACTTTGGGACAGAAGGGACTTGCCGGATTCCAATGTCTGCTGCTCTGTTGAGACCATAGAACTCGCAAAATCGGTGGCGCTGAGACTTGGAATAGAACATTACACCGTTGATGTCAGAGACGCCTTCTACAGTCATGTCATCGAGAGTTTCTGCGAGGCATATATCGAGGGCGAAACTCCCAACCCCTGCATCCTGTGCAATAAATTCATCAAGTTTGCTTTCCTGATGGAAAAGGCGCGTGAGTTCGGCGCGGATTTCATCGCCACAGGGCATTATGCGAGAATACAGAAGGGGCAAGGGGCAGGGGGCAAGGGGCAGGAGAATTCAAAATTCAAGATTCAAGAAACACGTCACACGTCACCCATCACTCGTCACTCCTCACTTTCCTTCCCCGTCCCCCGTCACTTGTTGCTGAAGGGCATTGACCTCAAAAAAGACCAGTCGTACGTTTTATATGTTATGAAACAGGAAGAGCTTGCGAAGACCCTCTTCCCCCTTGGCGGATTGACGAAGGAAGAGACTCGCCGGATCGCAAAGGAGCTTGATCTTGCAACAGCTCTCAGACCCGAAAGCCAGGAAATATGTTTTGTAGGCAAAAAAAATTACTCGGATTTCATAATGGGCTTCTCGCCGGAATCCTTGAAACCGGGACCGGTTGCCGTTATGGATGGAAAAGTTGTAGGCGAGCATAAAGGGATCGCTTTTTATACAATCGGGCAGAGAAAAAGGCTCGGGATATCCTCACTGAAGCCTCACTACGTCGTTCGCATAGACAGGGCAACGAACACCGTCGTCGTGGGTTCGAAGGAAGACGCAATGAAAAAAAGCTTTAAAGTCAAGACATTAAACTGGATCGCCCTGGACCGCCTGTCAACCCCTCTGAGGGTCGGCGCCAAGGTCAGATCAACCATGAAAGAGGTCGCGGCAACCATAAGCCCAGAAGCAAACGGCGGGGTCTTCGTGGAATTTGATGAACCGCAGTGGGCCCCGGCCCCCGGACAAGGCGCCGTATTTTATGACGCTGATACGGTCATCGGGGGCGGAATAATCGAGCAGAATTAAATGAAAATTTCTATTTTATTTTTTAATCTTTCAGTGTATACTTATCTGCAATGCCGAAATACAGGATAGGATGCAGCGGATTTCTATACGATTCCTGGAAGGGGATATTTTATCCTGAGGACCTTCCGCACCGGTGGTGGCTTTCCCATTATATGGGGAAACTCAAGACCGTTGAGTTGAATGTCACCTTTTACAGGCTATTGAAGAAAGAGGCCTTCGAACGGTGGTACAAAGAGACCTCGCCCGATTTTGTGTTCTGTCTGAAAGGCAGCCGGTTCATTACTCACGTCAAAAAGCTCAAGGACGTAGAACTGCCTCTTTCAACTTTCTTCAATGCGACGGCCCCGCTCCTGGAAAAACTGCACGTCATCCTCTGGCAATTGCCGCCGAACCTGAAACTCAACATGAAGAACCTCGAGGATTTCATCGAAAACCTGAAACACTACCCTGTCCGTCACGCCTTTGAATTCAGGCACAAAAGCTGGCTTACAAAAAAGGTCTTCAGCCTCCTTTCAGCCTCGAACATAGCAGTCTGCATGGCGGACTGGCCTGATTTTATCAAGGACCTTCCGAGCACCGCGGATTTCGTATATATCAGGAGACACGGCGAAGGGGGCAACTATTCGACAAATTATTCGACCGAACAGTTAAAAGAAGACGCAAAGAAAATTAAAGAATATCTGAAAATGGGTAAAGACGTTTACCTCTATTTCAACAATGACGCCATGGCATACGCTCCCAAGAACGCGATGGAACTCAATGCAATTATCGAGGCTACCCTTCCCAGGACATTAATGGAGAAGACAAAGGAGCCGCAAGTTAAACCCTCGGCGAAAAAACCGGTGAAGAAAGAAGTCAAAAAGAAAGAGACGGTCAGGAAGGTCGCCCCAAAAAAACCCGTCGCAAAACCCGTCGCAAAAACCGCCTCAAAACCCGCCGTAAAACCGGCCGCGAAGGTCGCGCCAAAACCCGCCAAAAAGAAGAAATAGCCGTAACCGGATATATCGTAAGACGTGCCAGGATTAACCGGATCGAAAAAACGGACACGGGTACGGATACGGACCACGGTTTACTAACCGGCCTGAAAAGTTTACAATTAAATCATGCTCAATGCCATAAAGACGGAAGAGTACGTTATTGAGGAAGAGCCCTTCTATCTTCCTTCCGGAAAAGAAATAGAGATATTTGAATCGGCTTATAAAAACCTTATACCCGTTATTATGAAGGGACCGACGGGCTGCGGCAAGACCAGGTTCATGCAGTATATGGCATGGAGATTCAAACGACCCCTGATAACGATCTCCTGTCACGATGACCTGACCGCCTCCGACCTGGTGGGAAGATACCTTGTGCGCGGCGGAGAGACGGTCTGGCTTGACGGACCGCTTACAAGGGCCGTGAAGGCGGGCGGTTTTTGTTACCTCGACGAAATCGTAGAGGCGAGAAAGGACACCACCGTCGTTATACATCCCCTTGCCGACGACAGGAGAATTCTCCCTGTAGAGAAGCTGGGCGAGATACTGACGGCGCCTCCGGAGTTTCTGCTGAGCATATCTTATAATCCCGGATACCAGAGTGTTCTCAAGGACCTCAAACAGTCTACCCGGCAGAGGTTTCTTGCCATAGATTTCAGCTACCCCGACAAGCGGCTCGAAAAAGATATCATCATGCACGAAACAGGGGTCGATGATCTGACGGCGGAGAAGCTGGTAAACTTCGCCGAAAAGACGCGCAACCTCAAAGACAGGGGGCTTGTGGAAGGGGCCAGCACGAGGCTCCTGATACACGCCGCCAAACTGATCTCTTCCGGCATAGAACCGCGGACGGCCTGCGACGTCTCTATTACCGAGCCCCTCACCGACGATCATGAGATGGTGACCGCCCTTTCCGAACTTGTAAGCTCCATATTCTGATGCATGGCTCCGGCGAAAAACATCTTACGCATTTAAGGGAAGACCTCGTCAAAAATCTGCGCCTCGACTTCTTCGATGATGAGGACATAGAGTCGGTCTTAAGAGACCTGCAATACCTCGACAGGAAGATCGGGCAAAAGACCCTGGCCCTCTGCCAGACCCTTTCCCACGCCAGTTCGTCCCTGGTGCCCAGGACCCTTAAACGCATAAAAAACGCCTCCCGGTTCCTCTCTCTAAAAGAGATGGAAAGATGGATAAACCAGGCCTTTGACATCCTTGATCATCAGGGAGTGGACCATTTTTTACATTTTATTTCAAGGATAGACGAGGAGTCCCTGTGGGACTTCCTGATGCCGAAGGGCCTCTCCCTTCAGGAGGTGGCTCCCGTGCTGGAGGCTTATGTGAGGGGCATCTCGGGGCTTGATCTGAAGATCGCGCCCGGCAAGGAATCTTATACCGACACGTCAACACTATTCGTCCCCCACTCTGTGAGCAAATATGAGGAGCGCGAAAAGAATTTTCTACTCTATAAATTTATGCTTGTTCACAAATGGGCGCAGATGGTCGGGGGGACATTGACTCCCGACGCGGAGACTTTGAGCGCGTTTCTCACCGACAGCGACGCGCCGCACCCGGACATCGAGACATTTTTCAGGCTCTTTCCGGAAAAAGACCTTGCAATAGATCTTTACACTGTTATTGAGGCCTTCAGGCTCGAGCCTTTTCTTGCGAAGGAACTTCCCGGTCTCATGAGAGAAGCTGAAAGCATGAAAAAGGACTTTCTTAAAGAGAGAATGCCGCTTTCGAACCTCACCGGCAAGTCCGCGCTCGTAGAGGGACTCTACCGGTTTTATCTGAAGGGAGATATCGAAGGGCCTGTCCCCGGAGTTTTAAATAATGCGGTGGAAGAGGTCCTGCGCCTCGGAAACGGGGCGACCCTGTATGAGAGCATGAAGACCCTCTTCAGGCTTTATGACGCCGCAACCGGGCTCGGCGGGAGTTACCAGCCCCGGAGCACTCTGCTTTTTTTAGGCGTCATAAAACCGGAGGAAGTCTCCCTTCACTTAAAGGCAGAGAGACGCGCGCGGATAAAGAAGCTGGAGGGCCTGATCACAAAATTAATAAATATGCCGGCATTCGAACCTCGGAAGACCTCTTTTCAAAAGACAGTCTTCAGTGAAAAGACGCCGGAACCCGCCAAAGAATATCTCCTTATAAAGGGCAGGATCATAGAGCTTGACGAGGAGACAAAAGGGTTTATCGAAAACAGGGGCGGAATACCGGGAGGCATCATGGTCAAGGGGGCCGACATAGGTGGAGCGGGATGTCCCATGACCCTTACCGAGCTTGCTGAAGAGGAAGAGATCTTTCAGGAAGCCGATGGAGGCATAAAATATGATGAGTGGGACTATAAAAGGTGTGGATACAAGAAGAGCTGGTGCACCCTCTTTGAACACGTCCTTCACCCGGTGCATGACGGTTTTGTGGACCTGACACTGAAGCGGTACAGCGGATACATAAGCGTACTAAGGAAGAAATTCGAGCTCCTGAAAAGAGAGCCGAAGATCGCAAGGAGGCAGAAGGAAGGGGACGACATAGATATCGACGCCGTAATCGAGGCGTTTTGCGACGCCAGGGCGGGCCTTTCTCCCGGCGATAATTACTTTACAAGATACGACAGGCATGAGAGGAACTTCGCGGTGCTCTTTCTCCTTGATATGAGCGGCTCTACAAAGGGATGGGTCAACGAGGCGGAAAAGGAGTCCCTTGTGCTGATGGCCGAGGCCCTGGAGTCCCTCGGGGACCGTTACGCTGTTTACGGGTTTTCGGGAATGACAAGGAACAGGTGTGATTTTTTCTGTATAAAGGATTTTGATGAGCCGTATACCGACGTTGTCAAAAGGAGGATAAACGGGATATCGCCGAAGGATTATACCCGCATGGGACCGCCCATACGGCATTCTACAAAGATACTCAAGTCCATTGAGGCCAGGACCAAGCTGTTCATTACATTGAGCGACGGAAAGCCGGAGGACTATGACGCTTACAAAGGGGACTACGGCATAGAAGACACGAGGAAGGCGCTTGTAGAAGCGAAGGAACAGGGCATATATCCGTTCTGCATAACCATCGACAGGGAGGCGAGCTCGTACCTGCGGCACATGTACGGCGAAGTAAATTACATAGTCATCGACGACGTAAAAAAACTGCCGAACAGGATCACGGAGATATACAGAAAGCTGACGACGTAGCGAAAGAGTGACAAGTGACAAGTAACAGGTGACGGGCAACTTAAAAAACAGCCTCCAGTCACTTGTTACTTGTTACTCGTTACTTTTTTTATAGGGTTAAACTCAATGGACACTCAAACGCTTTACAAGCTGTGGCCTCTTCTGAAAAAGCAGGTGGCAGGGCTTGATGTCCCGTGGCTTGAAATCATGGCGAATCAATCCATACAGAGAGATCCATTCAAAGTTTTGATAAGCTGTATCCTGAGTCTCAGAACACAGGACAAAACAACCGGTATCGCTTCTGAAAGGCTTTTCAGTCTTGCGCCCGACGTGCAAACCATGTCAAAACTTCCTGTGAAGAAAATCGAGAAGACAATCTACCCGGTAGGTTTTTATAAAGTGAAGGCGCGGAGAATCAAAGAGCTGTGCCATGTGCTGATTAAGGATTACGATGCGAAGGTCCCGGATGAGCTCGACGAGTTATTGAAACTCAAAGGTGTCGGCAGGAAGACAGCGAACCTCGTTATTACTCTCGGCTACAAAAAACCCGGGATTTGCGTAGACACCCACGTACACCGCATAACAAACAGATGGGGTTATGTAAACACAAAGACCCCGGAGAAGACCGAATTCGCCCTCCGTGAAAAGCTCCCTCAAAAATACTGGCTTGAGATAAACGGCCTGCTCGTGGCGTTTGGGCAAGGAGTTTGCAGGCCGATCTCGCCGCTTTGCAGCAGGTGCGATATCAATAAGTATTGTGAAAAGGTCGGGGTGACGGCAAGCAGGTAGCGCCCTCATTTATTGGGGGCGAATCCTTGTTGGGCTGAAACAACCGTCTCCGTCTCTTCCGGGGTCAGCCCAGTGCTGCAACGACCTTATCCTTATCAATAAAATCAAACTGCTCTTGCCCGCGGCTATCGGCTGTTCGTGCATAGCAGTCGTATTATACAGAAAAACCGCTTGAGCGGCCTGAACCGCCTGAACGGTTTGAACGGCGCTTCCGCGCTTTTTGATGCTATACTTTATTTATGAAGAACCAGGAAGTCGCTAAGATCTTCAACGACATCGCCGACATTCTGGAGATAGAAGGGGACAATCCTTTCCGCATACGGGCGTACAGGAGGGCCGCGCAGAATATCGACAGCCTTGCCACTGACGTAACGGAAATAACGGATGAGGAATTGCGGAAGATACCCGGAATTGGCGGCGACCTTGCCGGAAAGGTCCGGGAGTATGTGAATACCGGCCATTTGCAGTTCTACGACGAATTAAAGAAGGACGTCCCGGCAGGACTCGTTAACATCCTGTCTGTCCCCGGTCTCGGTCCGAAGACAGCGAGGCTCCTCTTCGATAAACTTCACGTCAAAGACGTGGACGACCTTGAGAAATATGCTAAGGAAGGAAAACTCAAAGGGCTTCCCGGCATTCAGGCAAAGACGGAGGAAAATATCCTCAAAGGGATTGCGATGATTAAGAGGCATACAGGCCGTTTCCCCCTTGGACATGCGCTTCCCCTCGCCGAAGGGATCATAAAAAATCTTAAAGAAAAAGCCCCGGTCAACAAGCTGAGCATCGCCGGGAGCCTCAGGCGATGGAAGGACACGGTCAAGGACATCGACATCCTGGCGACATCGAAAGACCCGCATAAAGTGATGGACGTCTTTGTTCATCTTCCGCAGATAAAAGAGACTCTCATGAAGGGGCCGACAAAATCGAGCGTCATAACACGTGAAGGCATTCAGGTGGATCTGCGGGTTGTGGAAGAGGAATCTTTCGGAGCGGCGCTGGCTTATTTTACCGGGAGCAAGGAGCACAATATACGTCTTCGGGAAATGGCTGTGAAGAAGGGGCTGAAGATAAATGAATACGGGATATTCGATGTGAAAACGGACAGGAAGGTCGGCGGGGCGCATGAGAGCGATGTATATAAAATTCTTGAGATGCCGTACATAGAGCCTGAGATGAGAGAAGATACAGGCGAAATAGAGGCGGCAGTGAAAGGCAGTCTGCCGAGACTTATAGAGATCGGGGACATAAAAGGCGACCTTCATGCGCACACGAAAGACAGTGACGGAAGCCATGACATAGAAGAGCTTGTCGATGCGGCAAAGGCAAAGGGCCACGAATACCTTGCAATAACCGACCACTCAAAAGGGCTCGGCGTGGCAAGGGGACTGAGCATTGAACAAATGCTGGACCATGACAGGAAGGTCAGGGCGTTGAACAAAAAGCTGAAAGGCTTCAGGCTGCTGTCGGGCACCGAGATGGACATCCGAAGCGACGGGACGCTGGATTATCCGGACGAGATTTTAAAAAATCTCGATATCGTCGTGGCCTCCATCCATTCAGGCTTCAGGCAATCGAAAGAGCAGATAACAAAGCGGCTTGTGTCCGCCATGAAGAATCCCTATGTTTCGATCATCGCCCATCCGACCGGAAGGCTCATCGGGGAAAGAGACGCGTACGAAGTCGAGCTCGAAGAGGTCCTGAAGACGGCAAGAGAGACCGGCGCCGCCATAGAGATAAACGCATATCCCCTCAGGCTCGATCTTTCTGATATTTATGTCAGGAGGGCAAAAGAGCTGGGCGTAGCTTTGACCATCAATACGGACACGCACGTGATGTTCCAGTTCGACTTCCTGCCCTACGGAATCGGCACGGCAAGGAGGGGGTGGGCGGAGAAGAAGGATGTTTTGAATACGCTGCCTTATGAGGCCCTTATGAAGAGGTTGAGAAGAAAAGGCAAATAGAAAAGTACCGCAGCAAGTTTCTCTCTGTTCTTTGGTCGCGTTAAACATGCTACAATAATTTTGAATCACGCTAATGTAGCGCCCTCATTTATTGGGGGCGAAGAATTGGGGGCGAAGAATTGGGGGCGAAGAATTGGGGGCGAAGAATTGGGGGCGAAGAATTTCGTCGGGGATAAACCCCGACGCTACGGTTAATTTAAACTATGTACGATCCCAAACGACAAAATCCCGGAACATTTAAACTGACTTCCGAATTCAGACCCACAGGCGACCAGCCGAAGGCGATTGAGGCGCTTACGGAGGGCCTTCTCTCCGGCGCAAACCACCAGGTCCTGTTAGGCGTGACCGGCTCGGGCAAGACTTTTACCGCCGCTAACGTTATTGCAAACATCAACAAGCCGACCCTTGTCATCGCTCACAACAAGACCCTTGCCGCCCAGCTTTACGGCGAGTTCAAGGCCTTTTTCCCCGAGAACGCCGTAGAATATTTCGTGAGCTTTTATGACTACTATCAGCCTGAGGCGTACATCCCTTCAACCGATACGTATATTGAAAAGGATTCGATGATAAATGAAGACATCGACAGGTTGCGACACGCCGCAACTCGCTCTGTGTTAGAGAGAAACGACGTAGTTGTCGTGGCCTCGGTCTCATGTATTTACGGCATCGGTTCGCCTGATGATTATATGGGCATGCACCTCGTCATTGAAGAGGGCATGCGCACGGAGAGGGACTCATTCTTGCGGAAGCTTGTGGATATGCTCTATGAGCGCGCCGAGGATTTTAAGAGAGGGACTTTCAGGGTCCGGGGGGATGTCGTCGAAATATTCCCGTCCTTCTCAGGCGACAACGCGATAAGGGTGGAATTTTTCGGAGATGACATCGACGGCCTTTATGAATTCGACTCTCTTACGGGCCGGAACGTCAGGAGGCTGGCAAAAATCTCGCTGTACCCCAACAGCCACTGGATCACTCCAAGGCCGAGAATCGAGCGGGCAATGAAAGATATCCTTAAAGAACTCGACGAAAGACTGACATTCTTCCTCAGGCAGGACAAGCACCTTGAGGCGAAACGGCTTGAACAGAAGACGCGTTTTGATATGGAGATGCTCAAGGAATTCGGTTACTGTCACGGGATAGAAAATTATTCGAGGCATTTGAGCGCAAGGGCGCCGGGCGAACCGCCGTTCTGTCTCATTGACTATTTCCCTCGGGACTTCCTCCTGGTCATCGACGAATCGCATGCGACGGTCCCCCAGATCGGCGGCATGTACGAAGGAGACAGGTCGAGGAAACAGACCCTTATAGATTTTGGTTTCCGCCTGCCGTCCGCGCTCGATAACCGGCCCCTCAAATTCAATGAATTCGAGCATCGGGTAAACCAGGCTATTTATGTTTCCGCGACTCCGTCGGAATACGAGATCAACAAATCAAACCGCAGGACAATAGAACAGATCGTCAGACCTACGGGATTGATAGACCCTCCCATCGAAGTGCGCCGAGTTGCCGGACAGCTTGACGACCTGTTAGGAGAAGTCAGAAAGAGGGCCGGGAAAGGAGAGCGGGTTCTGGTTACTACTCTGACAAAAAAAATGGCCGAGGACATTACGGAGCATTATTCTGAATTAGGGATAAAGGCGCGTTATCTGCACTCTGATATAGACACCCTCGAACGGGTTGAAATACTCAGGGACCTGAGGCTCGGCAAGTTTGACGTCCTCATCGGGGTGAATTTATTGAGAGAAGGCCTTGACTTGCCGGAGGTGTCTCTTGTCGCGGTGTTTGACGCGGACAAGGAAGGTTTTTTACGCTCCGGGAGGTCACTTATCCAGACAGCCGGCAGGGCCGCAAGGAATGTCAGCGGCATGGTCATATTCTACGCCGATAAGATAACGGGTTCCATGAAGACCGCCATCGATGAGACAAACAGGAGGCGCAAGATACAGGAGGCTTATAACAGGAAGCACGGAATAACCCCGGCGTCCGTCAAAAAGGAGATCACAAATATCCTTGGTTCGATCTACGAGGCCGATTACTGGACGGCCCCGGCTGTGGCGGAAGAGAAGACAGACTACGGCGATGGCTCGGCAATCAAGAAACTCGAAGAGGAAATGAGGCAGGCCGCGGCGAAACTCGATTTTGAAAAAGCAGCGGAGCTGCGCGACCGGATTAGGGCGATCAAAAACAGGCAAATCGAAATAGGGGTCAGGGTGTAAACTACCCGCGGGAACGGTCCTCGACGCCGGACCGGCCCGCCGATTTCCTTACCTTGACAGCCTGTGGCCTTATAAACGTGTAAATAAACAGTCCCGCGATCCCGAGGCTGAGGAGTATCAGGGTGGATGGCTCCGGAACGGAAGAAGGCACTTCCGACGTCAGATTGATATTGTCGTTGCCGCATTCCATGACCCAGTGCATTGACAACAAATCGCCGGACTCTAATCCCAGAAGGGATGTATCGATTACCATCTCTATTGCGTAATGACTGTCGCCGAAGGCAGAGTAACTAAAACTGTCGCCCATGTCCATGGCAGCGTCATATCCCGTGACTGCCCATGGATCGGAGACGCCGCCCCAATCGTTATACAGGAAGTAATGTTTCCATGCCCTGGGATCGACCCATTCCAGATTTCCACTCAGGAGCATACCGTCGCCGGGGGTCGGCGCATAGGAGCTTTTGCTGTTATTAACGCGAGTCGTGACCGCAAATTCGTAACTGCCGTTGCCGTCGATATCAATACCTATGTCGCCGGGGTCATACCAGTATTTTTCCAGGCCCCTGTTCCAGTCAAACGTATTATCATAGAAATCATTGTCATATCTCCACGGGTCCTCTGACCCCGATTGAGGCATGCCGGTAATAATAGCAATATATAACTTTGAATCGTCAAAAGCCATATACGCGGCCTCCGAGTCAAAAGGCTGGCCGCCCCACCCGGGACTTACAAATCCCCCATCCTCGCCGGTAAAATCCTCTGTGGCCCATTCAATATTGGAAGGCGCGGTTGCAGGCGTCCAATTTTCGGGAGTGACCCCCCAGTCTTCAAGGAACATAGTTGACGCCTCTATTGAAACTGCGAGACATACAACCGTCGATAAGATAAGAATCATAATTATTTTCTTCATACATTCTCCCTTTGAATCAGTTGAAATACCTGTATGCAATTTTATTGCCAATAATTAACCACTTGTTTTTATTGCATCTCCATGCAAATCTGCATTCAAAAAGTGTTAAGAATAATGACATTTGTCGCCGATATTTACACTTTCAAAAAAACCAAGGTGTAACTCATTGAAATCATTGATTCCTTATCCAAAAAAGTAAAAATAAATAGTGTCAGTATTCTTTACAGTTTAGTATGCCGTATTATTCATGAATATTGCGCCGGCAGGTAAATGCAAGCTCTGCGAAGCGGAGCAATGTAGACAAATAATATTTCCTTACACTGAGGCGAAGCCTCTAAACATTTTGCGGTAATACGTTAGCCGCCCCGATGCATCAGGACTTTTGTCAACGATACCCCTGCCCTCCCTGTTTCTATTCGGTATTATTAAGGATAAGTTAAGATCGACTGCAAGGAGGCTATTTTGATGCGACGAGTTTAATCTCATAAATGCTCGGCCATAATTTACCAGTGACAAAGAGCCTGTCATTTCTTGCGTCATAGGCAATGCCGTTGAGGGCCTTTACCGTCTTTTCATTTTCTTTCAAAGGTGAAAGACCTTTCAGGTCTATCCATCCGGTCACGCGGCCGGTTTGAGGACTGATCCTCGCAATCCTGTCTGTCAGCCATATGTTGGCAAATATTTCCCCACGGACATATTCCAGCTCATTCAGCCTGACGACCGGCCCCCTGTCGTCACTGACTTCAATCTTTCTTATCTCACGAAATGTCTCAGGACTCAGAAAATACAAATTGGCTGTACCGTCACTCATGATCAATTGCCTTCCGTCATACGTAATGCCCCACCCCTCGGTCGGATAAGAAAAAGTGCCCAGCAGCGTAAAACTGTCCTTGTCGTAAACAAAACCGGTATTGGACCTCCAGGTCAACTGGATTATTTTATTTCCTGAAGGCGTGATCCCTTCGCCGAAGCACTCCTGCGGCAGTTTGTGGACCTTCAAAATCTCGCCCGTCTCAAGCCGTACCTTTCGCAATGTGGATTGTCCGTTGAGTCCCGTTCCTTCATACAGGACCCCGTCTTCAACGAACAACCCCTGCGTAAACGCCTGCTTATCATGCGGGTACTTCCCAACAACCTTGTACCCGTAGACGGGGGGAGACGACACAGTCTCTAATCCTTCTGATTGAGCGGCATGCAAAAAAATAAAAACAGCAGTTATCAGACTCAGAGAGTGGAGTTTGGAAAAGACATAAACGGGGCGCAAAGGGGTAGCCGGGGCGTAATTTCTACCTGGCAGGTACGACACCTTTAACATAGAGTCAAGAGACAGCGTAAGGGCGACCCGCCGGGTCGCCCTTACTAAAAGATAAGAAATGCGCAGAAGCAATAATATAAAATGGTTTTTGTCGATTATAGAAATTCGGCAGAGGCCACCCCTTTGCGCCTGTAAAGATGTGACCTGACATTTAAGATACCTGGTAATTAATGACATAGATGAATCATCTCACCAGCCTCCCGACGATCCTCCACCTCCGAAACCGCCTCCTCCGCCGCCACCGAAACTCCCTCCCCCTCCGCCAAAGCCGCCTCCGCCTCCCCAGCCGCTTCTCCTGCCTCCACCCATCATGTTCATCATTATAAGAAACAGCAGAAGCCGCGGATGCTTTATGAACATGTAAATCAGACCGATGAACAGGAGGACCGCGATAACAGTACCGGCAAGAGAAGGATTTCTTATCTCGCCTCTGCCTCCCGGATGACCCCGAGACGTCCTGAGCTTCGGCATCCCCGTGATTTCAACGCCTGCATCGGCCGCGATTACATTGATGACCGCCAGCGCCGCGCTGACGACCCCACCGGAATAGTCGCCCGCGCGGAAATACGGCACGAGATACTGCCTGCCGATGCTGCCGGAGAGGCTGTCAGGCAGTATGCCTTCAAGACCATACCCTGTCTCAAACCTGTATTTCCTGTCCTGGAATGCGACAAGGAGGAGGACGCCGTTGTCCTTGCCTTTCTGCCCGAGTTTCCATTTATTGTGGGCGATATTGATTGAAAATTCCTCGAGGGATTCGCCTTCAAGCCCCTGTATGGTCAGAACGACAAACTGGGCCGTGGTTTTCTGTTCCAGTTCCAGAAGGTATCTGTTGAGCTCGGCCTCGACATCATCATTGACGATCCCCGCGAGGTCCACCACATGGTTGACCGGCTTGTCGGGAACAATGACTTCCGCGTTCAGGGCAGTCATCCACGGGAGAAGGCAGATCAGGAAAAATGCAATTACCAAAAGCCTATTGCTTGATTTCATTCACCAGCTCCCCCAACTTTTCTGTAGCCGCGTAATAACTTTCAAACAGGGTATTCAGCTCCGGCAGGGAGAGTTTCGTCCCTTCCCGTTTCAGTCCAAGCACCTTTGCGAAGGCGTCAGTGCTTATGTTCGATGCGTCTGAGAGGGCCTTGATAACATCGCCCTGCAAGACAGGCGGCTGCTTGCCTAATAATAAAATTATTCCCCTGAACAGGGGCATATAGCCGGTGATCGACCCTGCAAGCCCTTCAGCCAGGACCTTCCTGTCCCCCAGAGATGAGATGTATCCCTGCCTGAGAGAGATGAGTTTGACCTTCAGCTCCCTCTCGCACTGGTGGCGCAGGTCCATCTTTTTGATTTCAAGGTCGCTGAGGATGTCCTGGCCGAAGACCGTTTCATGAATAAGCCTGAAATTCAGAAATTCAACGGGGAATACGTCAAGAGAGGTCCTGATGTATTCCGGGGTCATGATCAGGGGGGCGGCCACCCTTTGCCTGCTGTATTTTTTCCCCGAGGCCGCCAGGAATTCCAGAAACTTCATGTCCATTTTTTTCAGCACGATAAGAGAGTTGACATCAGAGGTCTTTTCGTTGAAATCATCCGTTACGGCTGTGCCTGTTATGTAGATGGAATGGATCCCTTCCTGATGCGCGCCCAACAGTTCATGGAGAAAGGGTCTTATATTTTCCGCCGCGACGGGCTTAAGTTTTCCAAGTGAAAAAGTGATCATTATATCGACCTCCGGATTTAGGTTTGCTTTTTATTGTTCCAGCTTCTGCGCCTTGACGGAAAGGTAATACGCGGACATCAGGATTATGATCACCAGCGCCCCCAGCCCTATCTCGTACAGTTTTTCTACCGGGGTATGTTCCATCAAGGATGTCTTGGCCTCGATAAGGAGTATCCTTCTTATCGCCGCGATAATGCCGATGGCGAGAAACGGCCCCAATGAAAACTGTTGTTTTTTTAAAAACCTGATGACCGTCCAGAGCAGTTCGAGGATGATGAGAGCAAGGAGCACATCGTTTACAAGAGTTATAATGGAGGAGGGCGACGGCTCAAGGATATTGAGGAACGCGTAAAACAGGATAAAGCCGCACGCAACAAGCAGCAGCAGGGCCGCCACCACATGGAATATGATGTCTATTTTGAGAAGTAATTTCCTGAAGGTCTCGGTCAGCGCCGGCTTTGTCTGTTCCATAATAAGTTCTGCTCCGCGTCAAATTTAGAAATCAGATACAATTATCACTATATATGATATAAAATTCAATACGCTTCGATTGACAATTAATAATTTTTTAGGGTATTTTTAATATCTCGTTCTGTTCAGGTTTTTTACTCGAAGTAGGGCCTATAGCTCAGCTGGTTAGAGCGCACCCCTGATAAGGGTGAGGTCGGTAGTTCGACTCTACCTAGGCCCACCAGTAAATTTTGCCGCAGGCAAAATTTGAGTCATGAGTCAAGAGTTATGAGTTAAGTGAAAGAATAATGTATAATGAGTTGTCCTAACTCTTGACTCGTAACTCTTAACTCTAAGAGTTTGCGCAGCAAACTTTATCGGGGGTGTAGCTCAGCTGGGAGAGCGCCTGCTTTGCAAGCAGGAGGTCATCGGTTCGATCCCGTTCACCTCCACCATTTTTCTTTCATTTTGATCCGGGAGAGCGTCCCGATGTAATCGGGAAGGTCATCGGTTCGATCCTTCTGTCTCCTGTTTTATCTTTTACTCCTATGCCTGAACTCCCACGGCGGCGTCGGCTTTGTCTGCTGCCACAGTCCCCGGCGCATCTTCCGCGCCTCTTCTTCGGCCCCGATATACTCCGATGCATAGGGACTCTCAAGATGATAACGGTATGCCCAGGCATATCCGCGCTTCACCATCTCGCGGTTGATGTCCGCGCCCATCTTCTCGATGACGCAGACCTCGCGGTCATATGACGACTCACCCATGAGAGTGACATCGACAATTGTGTATAGAACAAGATTACGGAGCTCCCTTTCAGCGGCAAGCCCGTGAGGTTGCCCTGCTTCGCCTTCATGAGGCGCCTCCGGCGCATCGATGCCGTAAAGCCTGCACTTGAAGGTCTTTCCGGTAAACAGCCTGATGACGACGGTGTCGCCGTCACTGACTTGAATTACGGTGCCTCTGATGATTTTGGGGGTTTCAGCGATTGACTGAGAGGATATACAAAGGGAAAAGAGAAAAACTGCAAAAAAGATTTTCTTACGCCATCTCACTTTGAACGCTCACAATCCGTCCCCGTTTTCTTCGATTATATCATAAGAGGAGACAGGATTTAACCGCAGGCGCGATCAAACTGTTTTATATGTCCGATGACTAAAATCCACCACATAACCACAGAGGTCACAGAGAAGAGATTTATTTGTCCGCAGATTACACAGATTTCACAGATTGAAAAAATATTTCTAAATACATCTGTGTTAATCAGTGTAATCTGCAGATTAATATTTGTTTTTTCCTCTTGGTCTCTGTGGTTTGTCTCTTGATGGTGAATCAGGGATGACTTAAGAAGTTGTTAATTTCAGGTGCAGGGTCTATACTTTCTATACATAGTCCCATAACTGATTTCCAGGAAGGCGCGTGAAAAGATCGTCAAATGCTTTCTCCTTTTTGTCCCTGCTCATCGTTTTAATCGTGCTGCTACTGTCAGGCTGCGGCGGCGGCAGCGGAGGTGGTAACAGCAGCGTCGGCAACAGCAGCAGCGGTGACAACAGCAACGGTGATAACAACAGCAACGGTGATAACAGCGGCGGTGACAACGGTGGAAACGTGAACAATGCACGGATAGGCTTTATAGGATGTTCAGTAACTCATGATGCTGTTGAAGGGTATTACGCGACAGGGGGAACTGATTTCTGGAAGGTCGATACGAGCAATGACAACAATTTCTCAGGAGGTTGTTTATCAGACTGGCATAAACAATTGACTGTGAAGCCTCCGGCGGGTGAAAAAGACTTTTGGATGGTCTTTGAAAACCTGGTAAAAGAAAACCCTCAGACGGAAAAGATATGGTGGGAGATATGCTCTTGTCAGGCTGTGCAGGCCATGACATACAACAATTTCCTTGAAGTAGCGTCAAAGATAAAGGAAATCGCGCCGAACAGAGAAATATACGCTACACCTATGCCTTTATTTATTGACGCGCAGAGCGGACCGTGCATATTCAATCTGGATATTATTAAAACTAATTTTGAAAGAATGGCTACGGAACACCAGGTATTGGTCGGGCCCCTGCTTTCACCGCTGAACTCAAATCAGGCAACCGACGACGGTTGCCACGCGAATCAACATGGGATGATTATATGGGGTCAGGAATTAGCGGCTTTTTTTGCGGCTCCGTAAGCAATTTATCTTGGGGCGCTCGATCCCAGGAATTTCAAACACAAACCGGTATCAGGTCAGGACTTCAGGAGACCACATATCGTGAAAAAAAAACATCACGTCTGCCCGGTAATAATGGCGGGGACGCTTGATAACAGGGTTCGAAGATGGCTTCAGGACCCCCGGCAAATACTTGGTCCTTATATTAAAGAAGGGATGACGGTCCTGGATATAGGTTGCGGTCCGGGTTTTTTCTCGATCTATATAGCGCAAATGGTCGGAAAATCCGGACGGGTCATCGCGTCTGATTTACAGGAAGGGATGCTTCAGAAGCTGAGAAAAAAGATCCGTGGGACGGAGCTTGAGGAGCGAATCACGCTGCACAAGTGCGAAGAGAATAAAATAGGCGTATTGGACCATGTCGATTTTGTCGTAGCGTTTTATATGGCCCACGAAGTGCCTGATCAGGAAAAGTTTTTTCAGGAGATAAAATCCATATTAAAACCGGACGGCCGGGTCCTCATAGTTGAACCGTCATTTCACGTCTCAAAGAGGGCGTTTGAGGAGACCGTCGGAAAGGCCCGGGAAATTGGATTTACACCGGTTAAAGGGCCTGAAGTGTTGCTGAGCAGGACGGTGATTCTGGAGCTTGATACCGCAGCATAGTTTTCTCAATGACCAGCCTCACTGCCCCAAAGCTCTTTGAGCCGCCGTTCCCGGCCGCACACGGTAGTGTAATATTTGTAACGGATCGGGTTCTTCCTGTAATAATGCTGGTGGTATTCCTCGGCAGGGTAGAACTCGGAGGCCTGCACAAGCTCGGTTACAACGGGTTCCCGGAAAGGCTTGGTCTTTTCCAACAGCGTCTTTGACTGGAGCGCCAGCCGTTGCTGCTCCTCATTGTGATAAAAAATGGCGCTGCGATACTGGTGTCCCGCATCGCAGAACTGTCTGTCCCTGGTAGTCGGATCGATATTGTGCCAGAATACGCTCAGAAGTTTTTCGTAAGTCACTCTTGACGGGTCAAAGACGATCCGGACCGCCTCGGCGTGCCCTGTCCTTCCCGAAGACACTTCTTCATAACTGGGGGCCTTCTCATGCCCCCCGGTATAGCCGGATGTGACCGAAACAACACCGGGAAGCTTGTCGAACGGGTGCTCCATACACCAGAAGCATCCGCCTGCGAAGGTCGCCTTCTCAAGATCAGTTGCAGCCGGCGCGCCGGTGATTGCGCTGAGAACGACCGACAGCCCTGCCATAACGAGAACGAGTATTTTCATCAGCTCTTATACTTCGACCAGGACCTTGAAACCTCTCTCTCCGAAGGCGCACGCCGCCCCCTTCGCCCATAGATACTTTTCCGGTCAATTAAATTATATCGTATAACTTTCACAATGCAAGGCAGGAGTTTTCCGGTTGTATTCAGCGTGGTATTTGATATCATTAAGAAAGAGAAAGATGAAGTGGAGGTCATTATGCGTCTGACTTATGTCTGTATCCTGTTTTTATCGATAATTATCCCTGCATATCCGGTGTCCGCAAATAAAGCGGCGACAATCGACGAGCTGGTGGAAATGTACAATATCGAGGCGTGCGCAGAATGCCACCCGGAAAAGCATGAAGACTGGAAGACTTCGACCATGGGCAATTCCGTAGTCGACCCAAGGGTGCTTTTGGGAATGAGGAGCTTTATAAGATTGGCAATTGACGAAGAAGCTGCCCTGAAGATGGAAGACCTGACGATCTGCCTCATATGTCATATCCCCCAGATAAAAGTCGCGTCCCCGGAACTTGTCATTCATATCGGCCGGCTGATATTAACAGCCGTTGAAGACAAAGACAAGCTTAAGAGGGAGGCCGCGAAAAAGGAGCTTTCAAAGCTCAATCTCAATTGTCTCGGTTGTCACAACCTGACGGCAACGGGGTTTAAAATCAAACCGGAGGAAAAAGTCATCTACGGCCCTGAGGGCATAAAATATAATCCCCATGAAGGCATCGGCTTTCGGACAAAAAAATCCGATCTCCTGAGCACCCCGGAATTCTGCGCCCAATGTCATCATTGCCCGCCTGATGTCCCATGGAAAGAATGTCCAACTCTTTACACCACGTATATGGAAGATTTTATCGGGAAAGGACGCAAAGAGAGCTGCCAGGACTGCCATATGAAAGGAGAAGAGAATATCCATAAGTTCTCAGGCCCGAACGATCCCGATTTCCTCAAATCAGCGATCACCCTCACTGCTAATGCAAGACCGACGAAATATATCGATATCGATGAAAACAAAAGAATACCCGTACTGGCCCTGACAATTGAATTGAAAAACAATGCGGGACACGTCATTCCTCACGGCTGCGCCTTCACGCCCAAAATAGTCATGGATGTAACAGTCGAAGATGGGGAAGGGAAGGCAAAAATATTCTCCAGGCAAAAAGAGTTCACTGTAGGCGACCTGTATTTCAAGGGCGGCAAGCAGGTAGCCATGGCTGAGTGGGACGTAACGGCTACGGAACATTTTGATTTAGGTATCAGACCGGATGAGCCCGATACAAGCACCTATATAATTCCTGTTAAAGAGGACACAAAATCCGTGGACGTTCAGGTAACCCTAAAATACCTATATTCCCGCGACAAGATATTAACTGTGTCGCAATCCGCACAGAAAGTTGTTTTCGAATAATAAACAGGTCCCGCTTTCCTTTATTTCGGGAATCCTTCCCGAAATCAATCCTCTAACGTATGGCCATTCCTTATCGGACCGGTTTCGGGAGGGACTCCCGAAACACATAAATTCCCCTGAAGCGCATATTGCAACAAGTCCTTTTTTGTAATAAGAATTAAGTAGCTACCCAAAACTCTCAACTTCAGGAGGAAGGCATGAAACGTTTTTCAGTCGTTATGGTTCTCTTCTTTCTCACCTGTATCTTCACAAGCGCCCTCTTTGCCGCGGACAATCTTGAATTAAGCATCCCCCTCCCGCTGACAGGCACGCAGGCCAAATTCGGGGAAATGGAAAAGAAGTCTTATGAAATCGCCGCTGAAGAGATCAACGCAAAAGGCGGCATAAAGGGCAAAAAGGTCGTCCTCGCATTTGAGGATTCGCAGGGCAAACCCGAGGTCTCGAGGGCGATTGCGGAGAAGCTTATCGATGTGAAAAAACAGCCCGTGATATTCGGCGATTACAGCTCGTCCTGTTCAAAGGCAATCGCCGCTGTCGCGAATGAGAGGAAGACCCCCTACCTTGTGGTCACCGGCGCAGATAGATAATCGTGTCGGTATGTTTTCTCATATAGCGAATGCCATCAGTCTCGTGGGTGGAGATTTGGGCGCAATCGACATTGTGCGTGTTGAAACGGGAAAGATAGTAAGAGACATTACAGTCAATGCGCGCGATGAGGAACACGAAAAAAAGATAGTCAATTCCATCAAGAGCATAGATGGCGTCAAGGTCCTTAGGGTGATGGACCAGACGTTCTTCGTGCATGAAGGGGGGAAGACCCCGAGATAGCCCCCGAGGACGCCATTCCCCTGGTCAAGATACTCGCTACAGGCAGATCGGACTATCCCAACCAGATAAACAACATGTTAGGCTATCCCGGCATATTCAGGGGGTTACTGGATGTGAGGTCCAAGGGCGTCAATGAAGAGGTCAAGTTCGCCGCTGCGAAGGCGATTGCCCATATGGTGAAGGACGATGAGTTGAACGAGGATTACATTATCCCGGGTCCCTTTGACAAAAAAGTCGTGGCCGCGGTCGCCCAGAGCGTGGCCGAGGCCGCGAGAAAGACGGGGATCGCGAGAAAGTGAGCGGTTTGTAGTATCATAGAGCGGCAGACGGTATCGAGTGTCTGACGTTTTATTACATATGCTTCGGGTGTCTTGAGCCGTCATTCCCGTGCCTGAAGCACCTACTGTTGGCAGTCCTTAAGCGGGAATCCAGAGTTCTTTGTTTCTTGATAAAAATGGATTCCCGATTACTACCTCGGGAATGACACGGAGGCGGGCAAAACATGCAATTCCTGAAGAGCTCTATAGGAAGAAAGATCGTGATGGCGCTTTCCGGCCTGATAATGGTCCTCTTCGTTATCGCGCATATGCTGGGAAATGCCTCTGTGTTCGCCGGCCCTGACGGCATCAACGCATATGCGGCGAAACTCCAGGGATTCGGACCTTTCATCTGGGTATTCCGTCTCATTATGCTGTCCGTGTTGTCTCTTCACGTCTATTTCGGAATCCTGCTTACACTTGAAAACCGGGCGGCAAGACCTGCTGCTTACACGGTAAAAAAGGACCTTCGCTCTACATTTGCGTCCCGGACCATGATCTGGACGGGACTGGTGATCGCGGTTTATCTCGTCTACCATCTTCTCCATTTCACTTTCCATGTAATAAACCCGGGGATTTCCTCTGCCGTGAATGTGGATGCCTCGGGAAGGCCGGATGTATTCAGGATGGTGGTTCTCGGTTTACAGGATTTATTCACTTCATTTATTTATATCGCCGCAGTGATCGCCTCGGCCCTGCACCTGACCCATGGAATACAAAGTGCCTTTCAGACACTCGGAGGAAATAACGACAGGACCTTCCCTGTTATTACAAAAGCCGGGACAATTGCAGCGGGCATCCTTTTATTAGGATACATATCGATCCCGCTTGCGGTAATTGCGGGGGTGTTGAAGCATTGAACAGAAAGCAGTTAGTAGCAAGTAGTTAGTAGTTAAGGGATATGGTTTAAAAGATTCTCCCCTTAACTACTAACTACTTAACTACTAACTACTTGCTACTTATCATGGTGAATTATGATACTCGACGGAAAATGTCCGGCAGGAGCGCTTTCTGATAAATGGGATGACCGCCTCCGGGAATTAAAACTGATAAGCCCCGCCAACAAGCGGAGATATAAAATCATCGTTGTCGGCACAGGTCTTGCCGGGGCGTCCGCAGCGGCCACTCTTGGCGAGCTCGGTTACAACGTCGAGGCCTTCTGCTGCCGGGACAGTCCCAGAAGGGGCCACAGCATCGCGGCGCAGGGCGGGATCAACGCGGCAAAAAATTATCCCAATGACGGAGACAGCATCTTCCGCCTGTTCCATGACACGATCAAGGGAGGAGATTTCAGGGCGCGCGAGGCCAATGTATACAGACTGGCAATGCTGAGCAACAACATCATCGACCAGTGCGTTGCCCAGGGAGTCCCCTTTGCGCGTGACTACGCGGGCTATCTTGAAAACCGTTCCTTCGGAGGGGCGCAGGTATCACGCACTTTCTTCGCAAGGGGACAGACCGGCCAGCAGTTGCTGTTAGGGGCATATGGAGCGCTTTCACGTCAGATCAGGGCAGGTTCCGTGAGACTTCATCCGCGCACGGAAATGTTAGACCTTGTAATCGTCGACGGAGAGGCAAAGGGAATCACTGTCCGCGACATGGTGACCGGGAAGATCGAAGGTCATGCGGCTGACGCGGTCTGCCTTTGCACAGGCGGCTATGCAAACGTATTTTACCTCTCGACAAATGCAATGGGCTCGAATGTCACGGCAGCATACCGGGCTTATAAGAAAGGCGCGTTCTTTGCAAACCCGTGTTTTACGCAGATACACCCGACCTGTATACCGGTTTCCGGAGAGCATCAATCCAAGCTGACTCTCATGTCCGAGTCGCTCAGAAATGACGGCAGGGTCTGGGCGCCGGCAAACAAAACGGACAGGCGTGGGCCGAATGATGTCCCTGAACCGGAGCGGGACTATTTTCTCGAGCGTAAATATCCGGGTTTTGGAAATCTCGCGCCGCGCGATATAGCTTCCCGCGCGGCCAAGGAAGTCTGCGATGAAGGGCGCGGGGTCGGAGGCAGCGGTTATGGCGTCTACCTCGACTTTACGGAAGCAGTCAGGAGACTCGGCGAGGAAAAAATCCGCGAGCGGTACGGGAACCTTTTTGATATGTATGAAAAGATAACCGGTGAAAACGCATATAAACAACCGATGCGTATTTATCCCGCTCCTCACTACACGATGGGGGGACTATGGGTCGATTACAATCTCCAGTCCAACGTGCCCGGACTTTTTGTGTTAGGTGAGGCGAACTTTTCCGACCACGGCGCAAACCGCCTCGGCGCAAGCGCGCTCATGCAGGGCCTGGCCGACGGGTACTTTATTATCCCCTATACGATTGCCGATTATCTTGCGCGGACAGGACCCGGCAAGATGGACGCGGGCAGGCCGGAATTCAATAAATCGCGTGACGATGCCGGAGCGCTCATCAGGAGATTACTTTCGATAAACGGGAAGAAGACGGTGAATGAGTTCCACCGTGAGTTAGGCAGCATCATGTGGGAAAACGCCGGCATGGCCCGCAGCAGCGAAGGCCTTGAAAGGGCGCTGACTCTTATTCCCGCACTCCGTGAAGAATTCTATAAGAATGTAAAGGTCCCGGGCAGCGGCGAAGATATGAATCAGGAACTCGAAAAGGCCGGTCGCGTGGCCGACTTCCTTGAATTCGGAGAACTCCTGGTCCGCGATGCCCTGCATCGCAACGAGTCCTGCGGCGGGCACTTCCGGGTAGAGCACCAGATGCCTGACGGCGAGGCCAGGCGCGATGATGATAATTTCTGTTACGTCGCGGCCTGGGGATTCAGGGGTATCGACAGGGAGCCGGAATTGCATAAGGAACCACTTGTTTTCGAGAATGTTCAGATGACAGTGAGAAGTTATAAATGAATATCCATAAGATGAAAAATCCCCCTTTATCCCCCTTTGTCAAAGGGGGAAGTTACCTTTTCCCCCTCTTTGGAAAAGAAGGGCTGGGGGAGATTTTTCAACAAAATAACAATCAAAACAGGAACAATCTGTGAACCTTACTCTCTTTGTATGGCGGCAGAAAGGCCCCCGTGAGCCGGGCAGGCTCGAACAGTATTCCGCTGAAAATATCAGCACTGAAATGTCCTTCCTCGAAATGTTAGATGTCGTTAACGAGGGTCTCATCAGAAGCGGAAGGGAGCCGATAGCCTTTGACCACGACTGCCGCGAAGGCATCTGCGGCACATGCTCTCAGGTAATAAACGGGGTCCCTCACGGGCCGCAGGAAAAGACCACGGTCTGCCAGCTCCACATGAGAAATTTCAAAGACGGAGATTCGATATATATCGAACCCTGGCGCGCAAAGGCCTTTCCGGTGATAAAGGACTTGGTCGTCGACCGAAGCGCCCTTGACCGCGTTATACAGTCAGGCGGGTACATATCCGTCCATACCGGCGGGGTCCCTGACGCCAATGCCGTACTTGTCCCGAAAGAAGACGCTGAAGCGGCAATGGACGCGGCCGAATGTATCGGGTGCGGAGCGTGTGTCGCGGCCTGCCCTAATGGTTCCGCAATGCTTTTTACCGCTGCAAAGGTAAGCCACCTGACGCTGATGCCACAGGGGAAGGTAGAGGCGGCGCGGCGCGTATGCGTAATGACAGAGGCGATGCTGAAAGAAGGTTTCGGCAACTGCGGCAACCATTACGAATGCCAGGCCGTCTGCCCCAAGGGCATCAGTGTACAGTTCATAGCGAAACTGAACAGGGAGTTTATAAAAGCCGCACTAAAAGCAGAGGCATAGCGCAAAGGGCATAGGGCATTGGACTAAAGCAAAAGACCGACGGCTGAACTCTTTGCCCTATGCCCTTTGCTCTTTGCTCTATGCCCATTGGGAGGTTAAGTTTTTCCTCCTGTTCCCCGATATAGTTATTACAACCTATAGATCGGAGAGATAAAGATGAGTGGTCCCATTCTGGCTGAAGGGATTTATGTGAAGCGAAGTGTGAGCGAACTCGGACGCGGCAATACTTTAAGGGAAGTCGTACTTGAGACACTCTGGTATCCGCACAGGATTTCAAACGGTCTTGTGGAGCTTTATCCGGTGATGGACAACCTTCAGAGCGTATTGAATATCAGAGAATTAATTCCCGCGGAGCTGTTTGAAAAGGAGTATTCCGTTAAAGAAGACAGCCGGGAGATTTATCTGAGACTGAAAGCAACCCTGGCTTAAATATGATGAGGTTTTCGTCGCTCAGAACTCATATCTGATCTGTACATATAGATTATCATTCTTATTGAGGCTGCCGAACTGAGTCCACTCCTTCCCTCCGCCAAAGATATTTGCACCAGTTGCCGCCCAGACAGAATCGGTGAAATTATATTTGACCTCCGGATTCAGCAGATAGTCTTTCTCTGATGGACCGTAAAAGGCAAAGAAAGAAAGCTTCAACGTCTGATGTGCCAGAAACTGCGTAAGTCTTACAGAAACAAGGTCACGGAATTTTTTTTCCTCTGGAAAGCCGGAGGGAAGATTTGTTTTATATTCGGAATAGTCATTCATATATTCACCATAATATTGAAGACCTAATGCAAAGTCTTCCCATAATTGTCTTTGATATCCGGTCAAGAACCTGACGTGAGAATTAGGAATCATCGGGTCCATGCCATCCCCGTCCTGTCTTGAATCGTAATAACCTGCTTCAAGACTTAAAACACCGTCCAATGCCCTTCCTTGTAAGCTTGCCCCATAAACGGATAATCCAGGGAAAAAAAGGTCCATTCTTGTCGGCGCCGTCAGGCTGTCAGGCAGCATAGAAGACCGCCTGAAAAAACCGCGATAAAAATAAACCGACGCATCAAGGCCCGCAACATCGCGATACATCCTCAATGCGATCTCCGTGTTATCGGGAGTAATAGAAGGTTTTTTTTCCTCTCTCTCTGTAATTTGAGACATGGGGTCGAACATGTGGAATCTCTTCGGATCGGGAAAATTGTTCGGCTCGAAAAACGGGACAACAATTAATTCGGCAGAGGCAAAGGACGGGTACATGCCGAGCTTGACGCCGTCAACGCCTTTTTTCAGGTATTCCAATGGTCTTCCGGAAAAAAAAGCCTCGAAGTCTTTCGGAAAGACATCATTGATGAAAAGCAAATCTCCAAGCCCCCACGTGATAATTTGTCTTCCGGCCCGCAAGTCAAAACCTGAAGCGGTGAAATCGGCATATCCTTCTCTGAATTCCAGATGCGATGCGTCATCAATATGGTCATAAAATACATCGGCTTTCATGAAGAAGTTCAACGAATCCTTGCTTGCATCAAGCTTCAACTGCGCCCTCTCCTCCGCCCATTTCATGTCTTTGCCGTCAGGATTCGACGAGCCCGTATTGAAAGAATAATTGCCCTGAATAAAGCCGTGAATGGAGACGTCTGAAGCAAAAGCGGATGATAGAATACAGAATATGGAGCACAGAGCACAGACAGCAAGCTTTATTCTTGACTCTTGACTCATAACTCTTAACTCTTGACTCTTAACTCTACTCAATCCACTTCTTCGGCGGCTGCTTGAGAAACCGCTCCGAAAAGAGGCTGTCCTCAGTGCCGATATTGTAATCGGCTTTCGTAAAAGCGCTTTCCGTCCTGTGCCCGCTCTGCAGGTTCTTCATGGTCCTCTTCGTAACTGTAGGGAAGCCTTTGACGTCTTTGACTTCATCAGCGGTGAACACTCTGTAAAGCTCGCCTCTTTTGTCATAATACTCTTCTTTCAAGGGAAGAAAACTTGCCTTATCAACCCAGGAAATCTTGTAGCTATAATCTGCATCCTGGGCCTTCGGGGCGCTCTTTATGACATAGCTGTCCTTCTCGCCTATTTTTTCTTCCTTAACAACGGTATGAGTATCGTCTTCTATATCTCTCCCCGAAACGTCTTCATAGGTAAAATCAGAGCCGACAAAGCTTGAGCTCTTGTCCTGCGCCGCAATCCTTCTGACCATGTTTATCGCCGGAACAAAAAGCCACCTGTCATCGTCTTTCGCAGGGTATTTGTTCACCATGAAAGTCATGTCCTTTACATCAGCGGGCCGGAAGAAATACATAAAATATTTCTGGTCGCCGCCGGCTTCGCCGTAGTTTTTTCTCAGCATTGTAAGCTCCCTGACCCGTTCCTGACCGCCTTTGCTTATGAGCTTCATAGTTACGCGCGCCTTGAAATCCCTGCCCTGATAAAGAAATGCAGCCTGTGATTTCTTCATAACCTCATCCGCGGTAAGCGCGGACACGCTGACGGGTAAAAGCATTATAATTATCAGAATCAAATACCGTTTCATCTTAAACCTCCAATTAAAATTTATTTTCTTCCCTCACATTTATCACAAAACAACCATCCCTGCAATAACGTTATAAGCGCCGGCACATAGATTATTGTCATTACTGCGCTGAGCAGCATCATGCTGACAATGAATGCCCCAACGGTGATATAAGGAGTAAGCGGCGCAAATATCATCACTGCGAATGAAGCGGCGAAAAGAACGGCATTGCGCATTATGCCCTTGCCGGGCCTCGCAGCAGTCCAGAGCAGCGCAGTGGTAACAGTGTCTTTAAACCCTTGACCCTTGACCCTTGACCCTTGACCCTCTTCTTTCAATCTCTGCCTGAACCTGCTTATAAAGTGTATCGCAAAATCAACCGCCATGCCGAGACTGAGACATGAAAGAACGGATATCGGCATGTCAAAGTCTTTGCCGATATACCCTACGACGCCATAAATGAGCAGTATCGTAAAAAGAAGAGGGGTATATCCGACAATCGCCCATTTTACCGAGCGGAAGTTAATCGCAAGGATAATAAACACCACAACCAGCGCAATGATAAATCCCTTCAGCATGTCATAAAGGACCTCATCATTCCATACGAGGTTGAAATAAGCGATGCCCGCCGGCTTGAATTCCATTGAAACGGGATGAGACGCCTTATACTCCTCCACTGCCTTTATCACGTCCCTCATGGCCTGCGCGTCCCATGTCTTCAACTGGACCCAGATGTTCGCCTTTCTGAACGGATAATCTACGACATTGTCCAGATCAGACGGCTTTGCCGACATGCTGAACAAGAACAGATACTGGCCGATTGCCTCCTTTGTGTCAGGAACTGCATTATATTTCGGATCATCGTTATGCAGAACGAGGTTTATCCTTTTTACGTAATCCGCAACTGAACTTGTCTTCCCGACAACACGCAGTTTTTCAAGATGCCTTTGAAGTCCTTCAATATGCCGCATGGCCTCAGGCGTCTTTATATAGTCGTCCTCATTTGAGACAGCCACGACATAGCCGAGGGACGTGCCGCCGAGGGCCTGATTCATAACGCTGTCGGCAATACGCACCTCGCTGTCTTTCTTAAACCACTCTACCAGATTGTTATTGACCTCTATCTTTGTCAGTCCGATGACCGCTATCACAAAAAATATAAGACCGGCAAAGACCGTGGCCTTTGGTCTATGCGCTCCAAAACCGGCAAGACCTTTAAGGAATTGTGACGTGCCGCTGAATTCAATATCCTCGCTCTTTGAGGCCATATCAATCTTTTTCTCATTTACAAAAGTGAACATCGCAGGGATAAAGCTGAAACTCAGGACCCTCAGCATAACAGTGCCGAATGCCACAAGTCCGCCAAAGACCTTGACGGGTATGATATTCATAAATAAAAGCACGCCGAAACCTACCGCGGTCGCCAGCGCCGTATAACGCACGGGACGGCTCACCACGCTCATCGTCTCGATGATTGCCGCCCTTTTGTCTTTCCTCTCCCTGTAGCGGAAGTAAAACTCATTGAATATATGTATGCTGTCCGTTGCAATAGCCATCAGGAAGACCGGGGCCATCGAGCTCATAATGTGAACAGGAAATCCAACTGCTATCAGAAGCCCCATGCTCCAGATAATGCTGACCATCGCATCCATCATGAGCGTAATGGAGAGAAAGAGGTCCCTGAACATGAGGTATCTGACAATGAGCATGACCATTCCTGCTATCGGGGCAAAAATCGCCATGAGCTTGAACATTTCGGCGCCGAAGGTGTCGCGCGCAACAGGGTCCCCGGCAACATAATATTTCTCATCGCCCTTCTCGCTACTTACAATCTCCCTGATTTTGTCTGCCACCTCTTTTCCGTTTGCGCCTTTCTCAAGTGGGACATAAACAGCGGTGGTCTTTCCGTCTCTTGAGATGATGCGGTCAATAAAAAGAGGATTTTCAAAAAGCATCTTTTTGAGGGAGGCAGTTTCCGCATCGTTCTCCGGGACCTTCATCATAAGGGGGGCCACTTTCAGAAGGCCCTGCTCCGCCGTCACATTAGTGATAGTCGGGAAGCTGTTTACATCCCTTGCAGCGACTCCCTTAATATTCAGTATCCCGTCAGTTATCCTCTGGATTTTCCCGAGGGTCCCTTTATTGAGGACGCCGTTTTCATTGACGATTCCAAGGACTATCATGTCCTCGTACAGCGCGAATGTACTGTCGACTTCATCATTCCAGACCCTCACCTCTGAATTTGCGGGAAGCATGTGTTTCGGATTTGTGTCCGTTGTTATCTTTGGGAACTGGGTCATGAAGGCGAGGGTAACGAGAATTGTCAGAAGCACAACTAATTTGGGGTGGTTAACTGAAAAATTAACAAGAAAAGATTTTTTCATCCGACTTTCCTCCGAATTAATTCAAAGCGTAAAAGGAATCTCAAAATAGTATTCACAGATTCTCACTCGTTTAATCGTCATGCCCGAAGTTCTCAGTCGGGCATCCATTTTTTGGCTAAAGTAGATTCCCGCCTACGTCTAAATTGAGCAGACTATTTTTAGACTGTTAATAAGTTGCATTTTAATTTGACCACACTTTTCCAAAACTGTCAAAGATATCTTAATCAAGTGGTACTTTAGAATATTCTAAAGTATGCAACTGTATCTCAAAAAAATCACTTCCCGGAAAATTTTTTCGCAATCTTCTGTCCTTCTGCAAATCGCTCAAGAAGGACCTCTCTCATAAGGCCGCACGCCATTATGACTTTTGGGTTGGCGACCTTGTAGTAAATATTGTTGCCCTCTCTTCTCGACGAAAGTATCCCTTTCTGCTTCATGACGGAAAGATGCTGGGAGACATTTGCAGGCGACACGCCTAAAATGTTTACAAGCTCGCCGACGGCCAATTCCTTGTCCCCAAGGGCGTTCAGGATTTCTATCCTCTTTGCGTTACCGAGCGTCTTGCATATGTCTGCGTGGATTTCGTGAATTCTCTCGCTCATATCAGTGTTAATATATTATTAAATTCCCAGCAAATCCGCAATACAACTGATACCGGTCTGCGACAAGAAAGTCGGAACCTTCAAATGATTCCCCTCTTTGGAAAAGACCAACAGTAGGCGCCTTAAGCAGAGGGCACGGGAGATTTGTTGAAAAAAATTATTCCGAAAAATCCCCCATATCCCCCTTTTCCAAAGGGGGAATATGGCTTTACCAATAAATTTGTCGAAGACCCTTGATTACCTCTTCATCTAATCCTATGGTTTAAAATGTCAGATTCATGTCCGCTTTTATAACTACCTCTTTGTAGTACGTTGCCGGATCGGCAACCTCCACTCCATCAACAAAATCTTTTTTAGTCATCGCAAAAAGAGGGACGTTCAGGGGACAGGCAAGCAGCCTCGCTCCTTCCCTGTAGAGCATGAAAAGTAAATCTTCAACCGTCGGGAGGTTCATCTCTTCCATCCTCTTCATAACGGCCTCACCTTCTTCTTTAGGTTGGTCCGGCATGCAGACAAGTTTATTTACCTTGTCCTTATGAAGGGCATTGACACCGCGCGACCCGAAAAACATCGTGACCCTGGACCCCTCTTTCAACAGACTGTATGCGGTCATGAGGGCATTGTATACCTGGCACAACTCGTCATGAAAACACATAACAGATACGTTCTTTACTATTTTTTCCATCTTACACCTCCTAATTTTAAGGAAGATTCGTCAGTCCTCTGCTGATCTTCCAGAGATAATACTTTTCAAAAGCCAGCTTCGCCCACCTGAATCTTTTACCTTCTTTAAGCTCGGCTGTCTTTCTCGGCGGAAGTACGGGGTATGCCTTCATTAATGCAGCAGTATGTCCCATATCCATAATACAGAGGGCACCGACAGGTTCGGTCTGCGGCAATGATTTGCCGAGGACCTCCGACGCGATACTTTCTGCTGCATATTTAGCCATATGTTCAGTCATATATCCGGTTTTCGGCACGCCGGTGGGAACAGGCGTCTGTTCAGGAGGGGCGATTGCTATTGCGACTCCGACGGAAAAGATATTTTTATATTTAATGTGCCGGTAATTACTGTCTACAGGAATAAAGCCCTTGGGATTGCCGATATGAAAAACCGCCTTGACGCCTGCCATCGGCGGCGCAAACATGGCGAGATTAAACGCCAGCTTTGTGCCGTCCTTGAGTCTGACTTCGTCCGGCGTAAATTCCTCTACCGACTGGTTCGTAATCAGCCTGATCTCCCTGCTCGCAAATTCATCCTCCATTATCCTCCTGGATGTCTTCAGCCCGCCGATTCCAAAATGCCCGATATACGGCTCGGATGTAACGAAAGTAATCGGCGTCTTATGGCGCAGTTTTCTTCTTCTCAATTCAGTGTCTACTTCAAACACATATTCATAGGCCGGCCCGAAGCAACTGACGCCCTGAACGGCGCCGACGACAACCGGTCCCGGTTTCTCAAGAAATCTGTTCCATGCCTTGTTGGCCCTCATTGCCTGTTCAAGAGTAAAGATACATTCGGTATGACCTCCCTCGGGCCCGAATCCCGGCACAGAAGAGAAACCGAGGGCGGGACCTGACGCAATTACAAGATAATCATATGGAATTGCCCGCGTCTTCGTATTTACGGTTGACTTATCAGCGTCAACATGCGTTGCCTCTTCATTTATAAATTTTATTCCCTTAGGCGTCATCATTTTTTCAAGAGGAAGCGTTATTTCTTCCGGCGTTCGCCATCCCATGGATAACCACGGAAGAGAGGGGACAAAGACAAACTTGTCCACATCACAGAGCAGCGTCACATCCGCTTTATTGCCAAGAAGCCTCTTAAGTTCGAAGGCTGCCGTCAGGCCCCCGAAGGAACCGCCTATAATTACCATCTTCGCCATGTTGCCTCCTTTAAAACATTCCGACTATCTTGTCTTCATCAGCCATGATCTCAACAAGGCCGTCATAATCAATTTTCTTGGTCCCCGTCTCAAGCTCGTCATCTCTTATGCCTCTGAGAGTCGCATCCTTATCAAGTAAATATACTTTTCCGCAAAAACCGTCAAGCCTTTCCTTCTGAGCAAAATATACCGCATTCTGAATCAGGCAGATATCAGCAGACATGTCCCTTGCAAGCTTGATCCCTCTTTTCCCATCCTGTGTATCCGGTCCGCTTTTGACAATAACAAACATAATAACCTCCAATTTTAGTATGAAGTGCAGCAGAGCAGCAGTTCGAATTTCTTTTTTGCTGCTCTACTGCTCTATTGTTCTACTGCTCAATAAATCATCGTTGTCTTTGCGCTCTTGATAATATCGGCTATCTCCGGGCCGGTTACCACCTTAATCCCTTCCGGGATATCTGCCGTATCCATATTCTGCTCTCTGATTGAACGCTTATCCGAATAAACATCAACTCCCATCTCCATACAGTCCGTCAGGACCTCACCAAGATTTGTAAATCCTGTTTCCGTATCGTCCTGTCCCTGCTTTGCCAGGAGGACCCCACTGTCAACAAGAATGAGGGCGACACTTAAGTCGTCCGCAACCCCACCCATTGCATGTCTTACAGCCTCCGCTGCATTAATATCGCCATAAGGCGACCTTCTCAGAATAATCGCGATATTTTTCATAGTGCCTCCTATGCGCCCATATTTAGCCAGATATCGGTTTCACCCATCGTTTTAAAAAGACCCTTGAGTGAGCCGACTTCCGTGTTGTCAAGATAATCGTTTTTCGCTGCACGGCGAAAGTTAAGACATCCGCCTCAGAGATATACTCTCAGGCCTTTCTGAATAAGCTCGGAGAACTTTTCCTCGGCATTGGTTATCCCCTTTGCCTTCTGTGCCTTCAGGAAACAATAAACCCCGTCGCCGGATGCAATGACGTTGACTGTATGTCCTTTATTGAGGGCGGATTCGGCAATCTTTACCGTAGTAAGTGTGTTCTCGTAGGAATACGGCGATGTGCCTAACAATAATGTAAAGGTCTTGCTCATTTTATCCTCCTTAAAGTTTTAATTTGCTAATCCTGTCACTGCAGGTCTCATACAACTTCACCCGTCATGCCCGAAGCCTGCCCTCGAAAGTCGTAATCGGGGGTTTTTAATCGGGCATCCAGTTCCTCTAACTGCCTGGATTCCCGCTTACTGACTGCGGGAATGACATTATTTATGATTTCCCAATAGCTTTATTTCTTCTTTAATTCAATCCATGTTACTAATATGTAAAAAAAGGCAAGGGCCGCTAAAACAGTAATCAGAGATCCTCCCCAACCAAGCTTTTCAGGCAGGAATACCGCTTTTCCATAGAGCCGGCCATTTCCTGCCTGTTCTCCATAAAGAGGCACCCATAACCCCGCTACAAGCATTGCGCCGAGAACAGCGAACCAGTGTCTTATATATCCCTCGGCTGACCGCCAGAGCATGCCCGCTGCTCAGCCGCCTGTCATAACCATGCCGAATCCGAAAATCGCCCCGCCCGCAATACTGTGCAAGCCTGCGGGAAGGATAAACATTTCAGCAGGTCTGAAGCCATTTGCCTTTATAATGGTAAAACCCAGGGTCCCTATCATCAGGCTTAGCAGGAGGTTCCGCATCGGCTCATTATGCTTTGTTGTAAAAACTTCCCTGAAACCGGCGGATATGCAAAAGGAGGACCTCTGAAAGACCACTCCGAAGGCGGCGCCGAAGAGCAGTATCCCCCCGAGGACATGTTTCCCTGTAAGAAAATAAATTGAGGCTATGATAACCAGCGTGATTGTAACAAAGCGGCCTATGGCCGGATAATTAATCACCCTTGCGGCCTTTTTCCCGGCAACTGTTTTCAGATCAACGAGCTCGGTGAGCTCCATCTTCTCCGCCTCTCTGAAGGCCTGCCATATCATGAACTTCCCGCCGAAATAACCGCCCGCAAGCAAGCCCGTCATCATATACAATCCGCTCAGGGACAAAGACATGACGGATGAATAAAATCCCCCAAAGATACATGCGCCGACAAGGAAACTGCCGATACCCATCATGGCCCCGCCGGCGAAACCCTGGATATAGCCGGCTGTCGAATCTTTTCGGAGTTTGAATTGGCGAGATAGGAGGGCGGAGATCAGAGTGCCGAATATAAGTCCGATATTCAGGATACTGATAATACTTAAATGCGGCGGGGTCAACGTTCCCCATGGAGGAGTTATATTCAATCCTGCAAGCCTGTATACCCATATTCCCCAATCTGCGATAGCCGGATATATCCCGCCGAGCGGCATCAGGAATAAAAACATCAATATATTTAAAAATGCCACCAGAATACCGCCGAGCCAGAGAGGCCAGGTCTTTTCAAAGAGGTTCTTATACACTTTTTCATGAAAATATTCAGCAAGGGTCATTTCGTCCTCCTCGTTAAGTCTGTCTTTCCTTTTCCTTGCGACACGTTCCTTTTGTACTAACAGGACAACATGCAGGCACAGGCAATTCATGCCCGTAATCTTTGTGAAGAATTTCGAGCAGATCAGGAATTAAGGGGCTCTTTAGAAAATAGCATCTCTGTCTTCCGTCGGTAAAACAGTCAATAATACCAGCATGTCTCAGTATTGAAAGATGTTGTGAAACATTTGATTGACTGAGTTCGAGATAGACCTCGAGATCGCTTACACATTTCACTCCTTCAGCCAGCCTATCCAGTATGGCAAGCCTTACAGGATTAAATATCAGTCTTAGGGTTTCCATATTATTCATACGCACTTTCATATATATGCATTTTAGAATATTCTAATATTCATGTCAAGTATATTGTTTTGCAGAGGAATATTCTGTAGATTTTTTGACGGTTTTATTTCATTCGAGCATGCGTGTCACAGCAGCCATAGGCAGAATAAAGCTGTTCTGACAACGTGTTATAAGATTCCTATCGTCTTGTCCGGGAATTGCAGCGAGGTGTATGTAACATAAACTATCGATAGTCGAGAAAGAGCAAGCGTCAAAAATCCTCATCTCCATGCCGTTCCCCCGGGAATGACGGCCGGGTCCTTTTGTAATTCATATGCATTTCTGTTATGTTTAAAGATGTCCGCGGACAGCAATACATTATTTGCCAAATGGAACGACCTCTACGCCCGCGACTGGTTCCCCCGCGTCTTTCCTTTCGCGGTCTTCATGGCATTTATCGCGATCGAATCCACTCTCCCCTCCGGCTTTTACATGATATACATTGTCAAAAGCATTGTAGTCGGGCTCATTCTGCTTCATTTCAGGAAAAAGTATACGGAGATAAACATCTCCGTGTCCTTTAAGGACCTGTGCGTTTCAGTAATTGTCGGGGTCGCGGTCTTCATATTATGGATAAATATGACGTGGGATTTCGCTGTTATAGGGGAGCCCCGCAATAATGATCCTTACGCAACGCTGGGGAAGGGAATTCTGTATCCCGCTATCTTCTTCCGGGTATTCGGCTCCTCGGTCGTGGTCCCTGTTATGGAAGAGCTCTTCTGGCGGTCCTTCCTGATCAGGTGGCTCGATAACAAAAACTTCCTTGCCGTTCCCCTCGGCGCCTTCAGCCTCCAGTCTTTTGCCGTAACGGTCCTGCTTTTCGGTTCGGAACACAATCTATGGCTTGCAGGTATTATGGCCGGAGTCCTTTATAATCTGCTTCTTTACTACAGGAGAAATATTTTCCTCTGCATTATCGCCCACGGCGTTACGAATTTCGTCCTTGGGGTTTATGTGCTTTCTACGGAGAGATGGATGTTCTGGTAACAAACGGGCAGGTCTAAAACCTGCCCCTACATTTTTCCCGTGATGGATTGGATGTTCCGTAGGGGCTGGTTTCAAACCCGCCCTGGTTTGAAACTTGCCCTACATTTTATTTCGCCTTACTCTGATAGTATTGCCGTGCGCCTCAAGACCTTCGACATCCGCCAGCGTCTCTACAGTGTCCGCAAGTGCGGAAAATCCTTTCTCAGTGGCATCGATGAGGCTTGTGCGTTTGGTGAAATCATAGACGCCGAGGGGAGACGCGAAGCGCGCCGTACCGCATGTCGGAAGTGTGTGGTTCGGTCCCGCGGCATAATCGCCTAACGGCTCAGGGGCCCATTTGCCGAGAAACACCGCTCCCGCGTTTGTGACCTTGCGCAGAAGCGCCGCCGGGTCCTTTGTCATTATCTCAAGGTGCTCCGGGGCTATCCGGTTCGCGATACCGACAGCGGAGTCGAGGTCCCTCGTGATGATTATCGCCCCGTATTTCCTGATCGATTTTACCGCAATGTCTTTTCGTTTCAGATTGCGTAACTGCCCTGTCAGCTCTTCCGTCACTTTTTCCGCAAGTTCCAATGAATCGGTAATCATCACCGACGAAGCCATCTCATCATGCTCCGCCTGGCTGAGGATATCCGACGCGATAAACGAAGCGTCCGCCGTCCTGTCGGCAATAATGAGTATCTCGCTGGGTCCGGCAATCATATCGATGCCGACCTCCCCGAACACCATCCTCTTTGCAACTGCAACAAAGATATTTCCCGGGCCCACGATCTTATCGACTTTCATTATTGTTTCAGTGCCGTAAGCCATCGCAGCCACCGCCTGGGCCCCTCCGGTCCTGTAGACCTCTTTTACGCCGAGTAATTTTATTGCGGCCGCAACAGCGGGATTCATCTTGCCGCCGGGAGTAGGAACGCAAAGCGCGATCTCTTTCACGCCTGCAACCTGGGCGGGGACCACATTCATCAGGACCGTGGACGGATACGCGGCCTTTCCGCCGGGGACATACACGCCGACCCTTTCAAGGGGCCTGATTATCTGCCCGGTCGTGATACCGCTTTCCGTAAACTGCCATGACTCTTCTTTCTGGCGTTCATGAAACTTTCTTATCCTTAATGCCGCATGCCTGAGGGCGTTAACAAATTCCCCGCCCGCCCCTTTCGCGGAGGAGTTTATCTCCTTCTGACTGACGGCAAGTCCTTTGAGTTTTACAGAGTCAAATTTTTCCGTATACCTTCTGACCGCAGCATCTCCCTGTCTTCTGACGTCCATGATAATCTTTCTCACTGTCTTTTGAATGTCGTCTTCAAGGACCGAAGAGGATGACCTCTTCTTAAGTAGCGATATGAAGGACTGAATCTGTTTTTCTTTTATGATTCTCATAACAGACCCCGTTTCAATGCAGGGGTCAAGGGGTCAAGGGGTCGGGGGTAGGGGCGACCCGCCGGGTCGCCCGTACACAGTTTAGTAAAGTCATCCTCCGGGCGCAAAGGGGAAGCTGCGTAGAAATTTCTATACGACAAAGACGCCTGCTGGAATCTAAGATGTCGCTTACTGTAAAACATATATTATTTTATCCTCCGAATCTCAGCCCCTAACATCTTGAGCTTCTCCTCTATCCTCTCATACCCCCTGTCGAGGTGATACACCCTGTCTATAACAGTCGTGCCCTCTGCCGCAAGGCCCGCAACCACAAGTGAAGCGCTGGCCCGCAGGTCTGTCGCCATGACAGGAGCGCCCTTGAGCGTATCAATCCCTTTTACCGTTGCGGTCGAGCCTTCAATTCTTATGTCGGCGCCCATCCTCCTGAGCTCGGCCACGTGCATAAACCTGTTTTCGAATATGCTCTCTGTAATAAGACTGGTGCCTTCGGCAATCGCCATCATCGTCATGAACTGCGCCTGCATGTCCGTCGGGAAGCCCGGGAAAGGCATGGTCTTGATGTCGACGGACGACAGCCTGTCCGGCCCCTTGACCGTTAATTTATTGTTCTTAAGGGTAATCTTCACCCCGGCCTCTTTCATCTTACTGATAATCGCCTCAATATGCTCCGGCCTGCCCCCATTTATCCTTATGTCGCCCCCTGTAATAGCCGCGGCGGCAATAAATGTCGCGGTCTCAATCCTGTCGGCGATGGCCGTGTAATCGAGGGGCCTGAGCCTGCTTACTCCTTTAATCCTTATGACGCTCGTGCCCGCCCCTTCGATATCAGCGCCCATTGATATCAACGCGTTCGCAAGGTCCACGACTTCCGGCTCGCAGGCGGCGTTTTCAAGGATAGTGGTCCCGTCTGCGATGGAGGCCGCCATCATCAGGTTCTCAGTCCCGGTCACTGTCGGCATGTCGAAGTAAATCGTCGCGCCCCTGAGCCGTTTTGCCTTTGCCTCGATGTAGCCCTCCGCCAGGTTTATCTTTGCCCCCATCTTTTCCAGTCCCATAATGTGGAGGTTAATCGGCCTGGCCCCGATCGCGCAGCCGCCCGGCAGGGAAACTTTTGCCCTTCCCGTGCGCGCAAGGAGCGGACCGAGGACAAGCACTGACGCGCGCATGGTCTTGACGAAATCATACGGCGCGTCAATTGACGTTACTTTTTTTGTCCGGAGCAGAATCTTGCTGTTTTCAAGATGGAACCCGAAGCCGAGGTGCGCCAGCAGTTTGCCCATCGTCATCACATCCCGCAGGTGAGGAACATTATGAATATTGCTATCGCCCGAGCTCAGAATGGCCGCTGTCATCAACGGCAGCACCGCATTCTTTGCCCCGCTTATCGTCACTTCACCCTTCAACCTGATGCCGCCTGTGATTTCAATCTTGTCCATAGAGGACTATATAATACAACTCTTTCAGCGACAAATTCACCTGGCCTTTCTAAAGTCGCATTTTGACTGTAGCGTCGGGGTTTAGCCCCGACGAAAAGGCCGCCCCCAATAAATGAGGGCGCTACTCCGACATGTTTTTGTGTTTCGGAAGTCACTCCAGAAACCGATCCGACCATGCGCATTTGGAGTGGATTTATTTCGGGAAGGATTCCCGAAATACGGGAAAGGAGTGTCAGCAGTAGGGGCGGGTCACCCCGCCCCTACAAAAGTGTTAACCGGCTCTTATAATCTTTGATGATGCACTTATCTGCACAGTGCGGACCGCACTATTTCATGGAGCCGCTTCAGCCGCTTTTTCCGGGCTTCTTCTCCGGCTCGGGCGCTGTCTCTTTTTCTTCTTCAGCCGCCTGCTCCTTCTGCTCCTCTCCGGCCTTCTTTTCTTCTTCAGTCAATGCTTCTTCGGCCTCGCCTTTTACGCCTTCCTTGGCGGGCGCCGTCTTCTGTGGGGCGTCGCCGACGCCACCCATAGTGCCGCCTCAGGCAGCGGAAGCGCTTCCGGGAAACGTCGCGCCGGCCGCCGTCAGCAGTCCAGCGAGGCCTATTCCGGCAAGAATTTTCTTCAGTTGCTCTTTCTCCATGATCTCCTCCTTTTCATTTTTTCCTGATTGACCGGTTGTGCGTCGAACCTCGTCGAATATTGCAGCGTAATTTCCGTCTAAACACATCATATCAGGTAATCAGGCCTTCGTCAAAAGAAAGAGTTGCGCAGGAACTCATTGTTTGATATAAGATATGCGTGAGATTTATTAAATTCAAAAGGGGGTCACAATGAGAGTAAAAAAGGACTATATTACAATGGCAATTGCAATAATCATCGGCGCTGTCTTCTGGTTTATTCCGGATATTGCCACGGCGCATTGCGATACACTCGAGGGGCCGGTTGTGAAGACCGCAAGGTCCGCGCTTGACAAGGGCGATATAACGCCGGTACTGAAATGGGTGAAAAAGGAGAATGAGGGCGAGATAAAAGAGGCCTTCAAGAAAACTCTTGCGGTAAGGAAACAGGGCAATGAGGCCAGGGAGCTTGCGGACATGTACTTTTTTGAAACCCTCGTAAGGGTCCATCGCGCAGGTGAAGGCGCCCCGTACACAGGGCTAAAACCCGGCTATGCCGTAGAACCTATTATTGTCGAGACTGACCTGGCATTGGAAAGCGGCTCGGCCGACAAACTCGTGAAGCATGTAAACGATGCCGTCGCAAAAGGGATACGGTAGAAATTCGCGCACGCAAAAAAAACCGGAAAACATGCCGATGACAGTGTCGAAGCAGGCAGGGAATATGTTGAGGCCTACGTTGTATTCACTCACTATGCAGAGCGCCTGTACAATGATGCCGTCGCCGGAGTTGAACATCACGAGAGGGAGAAGAAGACCCATGGCGATGAGCATGGGCATTAAAAGGAGCTTGTCTAAAAACTACTCTGATGATGCTGCTTCGTTTTCAGACAAGCTCTATGTCCCCGGATATCCCATGCGCTTGTATCAGCTCTATAGGGGTCGCGCCGTCATCTCATAAACTTAAAGTAGACCATCGTCCAGTTGCCGAGAATGATTGAGGTAATCGCCACGAGACTGGCAACAGACCCGGTTGACATGCCGGTAACACCGTGTCCAAGATTGCAGCCGCCGGCGATGACGGCCCCTATTCCCATGAGGATGCTTCCGAAGAATACCGTGAGGATTTCCTTTGCCGGCGGCACCTTCCATTGAAACTCTTTGAGGCCTAATGAGCTAATGGCGGCCCCAAGAGGAACGGCAAAGATGAAGAACACACCCCACGTGCCTCTGAATATCCCGAGGAAACTGAATTCCTGAAACGAAGAATGCGTACTTTTGGTAAGCATTGAATTGAATAATTCCCTCAGGGGCGTAGTTATGGCAAGACCTCTCGGTGCGCCTCCAAATACAGAAGATATCTCCCATGCAACTACTGTCAGCAAGCCCAGAAGGACCCCGGTCAGTCCCCATGAGTAGCCCTTGCCGCTCTTGCCGAAAGTAGGTTTCCCCTTAAAGACAAAGGCCAATAACGCAACTGAAACAATTACGATGCTGGTCCACTTTGCAAACGGGCCGCCCCCGATAAGGTCCCAAAAGGCAGGGTTGCTTACCCCAAAGATCTTAAGATTGTAACTCTTCAACAAATCACGCACCGGACTGAGCATGCCGTCTGTGGTCATGGCAACGCCGCCGAAGAAACCGACGATGGCTATCAGGGCCGCTATCTGTCCCTCCCCGAGCCTGTAAACAATGCCGCTTGCGCATCCTCCGGCGAGCACTATGCCTAACCCGAAGAGAAAGCCGCCGAGGATATTTGCAACGGGCACAAAATTCTGGCGCAATAGTCCGGTTGAGACAAAGTGCCCCATTCCCTGATCAAATCTCATTATAAGGCCGGTGTCTTCGATAAGGTTTGTGCCGATCAAGGCCACCACCATACAGAGAAGATATGACCGGAAGAGATCGAACTCCTTCATGAATATGATGTCTCTGAATGCTGAATTGAGACAAAAACGACCTCTCTGAAGGATAAACCCGAGAGACAGGCCCATAAGAATCGCTGAAAAGGCTGAGATAACACTACTAAAGGGCATAAGCGCTCCTCCCCCATAGGTGCGAGTGCTTGCCGCAGCCGTTGCTTTTCGTAATGAGCACCCGGATCGTCGACTTCTTCTCCAGGTCACTGGATGCGCACCCGGTGGCGAACTTCCTGAAGCGGGATTTCCCGCTGCAGCCCACGACAATAAGGTCGACCTTCTCCTCTTCCGCGACCTTCAGGATTTCGTCTGCCGGATGTCCGGCCCGTATTACACATTTAATATTTGTCATTCCTCTGTTTTCGAGCGCTTTTTTATAATGAGTAAGGACCTCTTCCGCCCTCCTGTCCAGCGCCTCTTTATGTTCCGTTCCCTCAATGGATTCTTTCAGTGTCTCTATTTCGGAGTAACTCATCATGGCAGTCATAGTTGAGTTCCCTACCAGTTGCTGGACATGAAGCAGGATGACTGCTTCCGGCGATGTGACCACATTGTCCATTGAAGACAGGATCTCTTCCGATCCCCTTACATTGCCTGCAGAAATCAGGACCTTATTCATCTTTTCCTCCCTGGTGACTGTATTTAACTACCTGATGCGGCCGTCTTAAGCTAACTGAGGCGAAACACCTTTTATTCCATGGACCACTTCTCTTGTTTCGGGTTTTTCCACAATTACCGGCACCGACGCGTTTCTTTCGACTTCGTAGCTGACGCATCCCGTAATAAGCCTGTTCAATCCGCGTTTCCCGTTGCTGCCCACAACGATAAGATCGACCTTCTCTTCGTCTGCGACCTTGAGGATTTCATCTGCTGGAATACCTTCCCTTATAATAGTCCTTATGTTGAACAGACCGGAATTTTCAAACTCTTTCCGGTAATAATTCAGGACCTTCTCGGAATGCCTGTCCAGTTTCTCTTTATGATCGGTGCCCTGCAGCGACTCTTTCAGTGTAGACAGCTCGGAATCACTGAGCATGTCTATCATCAAGGATCTTCCTTCAAGCCTCTGCACATGAAGAAGCAGTACTTCCTGGGGCGGCCTTACCAGGTTCTGGAAGACCCCTAAAACATTCTTTGATCCTTTTGTGTCGTCCACTGCGATCAATATTTTATTCATGCTTCCCTCCTTTTTTTATTTCACATCACTGTGAAATGGTTAATGGATCGGCCCTCGCTGAAAGATTACACCTAAAAGAAACATGGCAAGAACAATTACCGTCGTGACCGTAACGGCGGCAAACGCGTCTTTCCAACTGTAAGGTTCTTCACACATGAAGGGTCTGCTCGCCAGCAGCACGGGGACTTTCGCGTTCTTTTGCACATCCCTGACAACCGACCCTGTTAAAAACCTGTTAAATCCTTTCTGTTCTTTATAGCCGAGCAGTATCTGGTCTGCATTTTTTTCATCTGCAACCTTAAGGATTTCATCCGCAGGGCGTCCAGCCCGTATTACAGTGGTAACACTTAGTGCCCCGCTTTTTTCCAGTTCCTCTTTATAACAGGCAAGAATCTTTTCGGCCTTCTCATCCAGGGCCTCTTTATGTTCCGTGCCTTTCAGGGATTCCTTTAATGTGGACAGCTCGGCCTCACCGAGCATATCGATCATCAAGGACCTTCCCTGAAGCCTTTCCACATGGAGCAGAATTACAGAAACAGGCTTCCATACCAGATTCATGAAGGTGAAAATCACCTCTTTTGAGGTCCTGGCGTCATCTACAGCTATTAATAGCCTGTTCACTTTCATTTTGCCCATCTGTTAAGTTTGTTTTGTGAGAAGTTAAAGATATCGACTATTGAGCAAATTCAGTACCACTTCTCAGAAACATTCAAGTCTCAGTTGAAATCAGGAAGTTATCTGAGGCCTTATCATTTTTTCATTGACTAATTAACGTTAATCTGTTAACTTCAATTAACACACCACTTAACAGTCGTTCAGTCGTTAATAGTTTTTTTCCGTATCAAAAACTATGAAATGATCGACAAATTGTTCCAAGATCCGCAGTTTTTACCCGAAGTCTTTGAGACCATGAGAGACGGCCTCATGATGGTGGACAACGAAGGTTACGTCCGCTTATTTAATCGTGCGGCTGAAGAGATAACCGGCTATCACAAAGAGGAAGTCATAGGCAAGAAATGTGCTGTTTTCAATTGCTCCGCATGCGTGCTCCTGGATAAATCCGGAGACCGGAAGGACTCCCAGCTCCAGAAATTCGGGACTGTTTACAATAAGGAATGCAGAATACGCGCGGGTGACGGCAGATCAGTTCGACTTTTAAAGAATGTTGTTGTCTTGCGGGACAGTACCGGGGGCGTTATAGGCACGGTTGAGTCGATGACGGACATTACTTCATTTTACAAGAAGGAAATGGAGCTGCAGGGCCTGAAGCAGGAATTGAGGGAGGAATACTGGTTTATGGGGCTGCTGGGAAAGAGTGTTCCCATGCAAAGATTATACGAGCATATACGGAACGCCTCTCAGAGCGAAGCGCCTGTCCTGGTTTGCGGGGAAAGCGGCTCCGGCAAAAACCTTGTCGCCCATGCATTACATAAGCTGAGCAAGCGTAAAGAGGGACCTTTCATGCAGATGAACTGCGCTTCTCTGAATGAGCAGCTTTTTGAGAGCGAACTCTTCGGCCACAAGAAGGGGTCCTTCACCGGGGCGGTAAGTGACCGGATAGGAAGATTCGAGGCCTCACATAACGGGACCATGTTCCTCGACGAGATAGGAGATATGCCGATGACTATGCAGGTCAAACTGCTAAGGGTCCTTGAAGAAAAAGTAGTGGAGCGCGTCGGAGACCATACACCGATTCCTGTGAACTTACGGCTTATTTCAGCCACGAACAAGGACCTCAATAGCCTTATGAACGCGGGGAAGTTCAGGGAAGACCTCCTTTACAGGATAAATTCCATTATCATCAAGGTGCCGTCGCTCAGGGAGAGGAGGCAAGACATCCCTCTTATTGCCTTTCACTATCTGAAAAAGATCTCTTTTTTAAATAACAAGGACATCCGGAGCATCAGTCCTCCAGCGATGGAGGTCCTGATAAATTTCCCGTGGCCCGGAAATGTGAGACGGCTCATCAACGCCCTCGAGCACAGCGCTGTCACCTGTAAAGGGGACACCATTGAAAGTCCTGACCTGCCGGATTATCTTGTCCATGAGAAAATAGAGGCCGGGGGTGAACATAATCTTGAGCGTGAGAATATATGTTCTATTCTTTCTCAGTGTAAGGGGAATAAGACCCTTGCCGCGAAGCGTCTCGGGGTAAGCCGGGTCACTCTATGGAAAAAATTGAAGGCGCTTAACCTTGAGGATTAGGGAATAAGATGAAGGGCCATATTATAATCATTGGAATTCTCGCGGTTGTAATTATATCTCTCATAACGCTGAACGTCTCTTTTCATCGGTCCCTCCAGATGGAAATGGCGGAACAGTTCAATAAACAGCAGCTTCTGCTTGCCAGGGCGGAGTCGTCGGGCATAAAAGCGTATATCGATAAAATTAAAAATGAGATGCTTCGCGTTTCCCGGTTTGAATCCATGACGCAGATCAAGAGAGAGACGCTGCATGCATTTTCTTCTGATGGTTTTTTTGAGGACGCGGGCAACGTAAAAATGGGCATCACTTTTCTGGGTAGTGACGGGCAGGTCCTGTCCTCCCACGGCAATCCGGTCATCGAAGGCCCCTTTCATAAGTACCTTATTGAAATGGCTAAAGGGGTTTGTCCGGGTGAGGCGCTGATAAAACAGGACCCGAAGACGGTCAATATTGCTACGCCTGCCTGCCGTTCCGGCTCTTTTATCGGCATCGTGGTAATTTCTCTCGACATTCAGGACCTCGCGAGGGAGTTCCTCGGTCCTATTAAATCCGGCTCAAGAGGCTATGCCTGGATGATGGACAGCAAGGGAGACCTCCTTTATCATCCTACTCAATCTTCCATGATAGGCAGGAATTTGTACAAGACCGATACGTCCTGTTTCAAATGTCATAAGTCCTTCGATCTGGAGAAAAAGATCCTCGAGGGGAAAGGCGACAATTACGGGAAATACGTGGCCCCTACCGGAGAGGACAAGGTCCTTGCCTTTTCAACCGTATCTATCGGCGATTCAAAGTGGGTCGTAGCGGTCTCAGCCCCCTATTCCGAGGTCACGGCCTCAATTCAGAGGTCCATGAAATTCCATTCATGGATTATCATCTTCATCTTCTTAATTACAAGCGCCGTGTCCGCCGTACTGATCGTACTGAACAGAAAAAGGGTAAGGGCTGAAGAAGGAGCCAAGCATCGGAAGGAGCTGGAGAAATACGCTGAGGGCCTCGAGCAGAAGGTCGATATCAGGACAAAAGAACTCACGATGGAGAAGGAAAAACTTAATACCGTCATAAGCGCCATCGGCAGCGGCATTATGCTCATTGATAATCACAGGAAGATACAATGGGTAAATCAGAGGATGAAGGACATCGTGGGACAGGACATCACCGGGATGTTATGCACTGATTTTTTTGCGGATTGCACAATCAATGTTTCCTACAAGGAGCATGACATACAGACCGACGTTCTGTCGAACCTTTTCGGTCAGAGGGACAAATATTTCCAGGTCACGACCGCCCCTGTAAAGGGTCTGGACAAGGGAATGGACGGCTTTATCAGACTGGTACACGATGTGACGGAGATGAAGAGGATGGAAGAACAAATGCTGCACACCGAGAAGCTGGCGTTACTCGAAAGACTGACCGCGAGCATAGCCCATGAAATAGGGAACCCGTTGACCTCGGTATTTTCATTTGTTCAGATGTTAAAGCAGATGGAACGGGACGAATTCAAGAAGGAGAGTCTCGATACCATCCAGTTAAACATGAACAGGATTGCCGATATCATTAAACAGCTTTCGGGTTTTTCGATGATGCCTCCGGTGGAGCTCAAATCCTGGAAAGTAAACAGCCTCATAGAAGCCTCCCTTTCCCTCATACAGTACGACACGAGGGTCAATGATATCACTATTGTGCGGGACCTCCCGCCTCTGCAGGAGATCACCACAGACGGCAACCAGCTCTCACAGGTATTCGTGAACCTTATCATGAATGCGGCCGACGCCATGCCCGACGGAGGAACGCTCACAATACGAAGCAGGGTAAAGGACAAGAATATTGTCCTTACTTTTGAGGACACGGGAGCAGGCATTTCCGGTGAGGACCTCTCCAGGATATTCGACCCTTTTTATACAACAAAGGAAAAGGGGACAGGCCTGGGGCTTTCGGTAAGCAAAAATATTATTGAAAAACTTAACGGCAGCATCGCTGCGGAAAGCGAAATCAACAAGGGCTCCAGATTTACGATAACCCTTCCAACGGCCTTGGTAAGTCAGACATAATCCCGTCTTTTCCCCACCGGGGGTTCAGACAATCCCTGTATCCCATGTTTAGTAATCGCCGATAAAAGTGTTACGTGAAAATCATAAATACACATGTGGGAAAGCAGTTACATACCTGGTCTTGCATATTTTGACAGTGTAATTCCTTTTTTGTCGTCATTCCCGTGCCTAAAGCACCTACTGTTGGCAGTCCTTAAGCGGGAATCCAGAAGCGGTTAACTATCAGAGAATACTGGATTCCCGATAAAGACCTCGGGAATGACATCTCTAATACAAGCGTTGTTCCTTCAATCTAATATTCAATTATGATTATTACAAAATGTCTATAAACCTAAAAACAGCAGTTCATTTACCACAGAGGCACAGAGACACTGAGAAAACAAGAGGTTATCGAATAATTTTGCTTCATCACTTAGGTGAATGATTCATATTGGCCTTTTCTCTTATTTTTTAACTCTGTGCCTCCGTG
>JACRHD010000041.1 GCA_016234115.1 Nitrospirota bacterium | reverse complement strand
GCGTTGTATTGGGAGAGAAACGGGTTTTGTCTGTGGCAGAAGCGCTTGGAGCGGGAGCGGTTCCGGTGGCCGGAAAAAGCGGAAGAAGTGATGAGGATAAGCCCCCGGGAGTTGAGGTGGCTGCTTGACGGACTGGAGGTAGTTCAGGGCAGCGCGCACCGGCAATTGCAGTACACATCGGTAACGTAAAAAAAGATAAATATTTTCTGTTTTCCTGCCGTTTTTCTATTTCAAAACGGAAGGTGTTTTGGTATACTTTCGGGTGTGATAGCTGAGCTGACTACGCTCCGCGAAGAAAACTCCGAACTCAAATCCAATCTCCAGAAAAAAGACGTAACCATAGAGTCTCACGTCATCGAAATAGAGCACCTTCAGACAGAGCTTCGCCTTCTGAGGCAGAAGATGTTCGGGCCCAGGAGCGAGCGTATGGTGGTAGTAGAGCCGGAGGTGCAGGCTGAGATAGAGCGGGTGGCAAAGGACCGTGAGCTTACGGGCAAGGAGCTTTTACAATTCCGTCATGAGCACGCCCTGCCGCTGCTGCAAGAGTTTCATAATTGGCTTAAGGCCCGTATAGGCGCGACCCCGCCGAAGGGACTGTTGGGTACGGCAATGAACTATAGCTTGAAACAGTGGGACCGTCTGGTGGTTTACTTGAAAGACCCCCATGTCGGCCTCGACAATAATGCTGCGGAGAATGCGATACGTCCGTTTGCGGTAGGCAGAAAGAACTGGCTGTTTGCGGGTTCACCGGCGGGCGCACGGGCAAGTGCAAACTTGTACAGCCTTGTGGAGACAGCCCAAGCCAACGGCCTGGAGCCGTACCGGTATCTGCGATACATCTTCGAGAAGCTGCCGTTCTCTACAACACCGGAGGATTACCGGAAACTCACGCCGCTGCACCTGGATCGAAACCAATTCGATACATCACTTTCCCAGTGGGGTTAATTTGACGCTTACGGTGAAGCGATACGATACGAATAACAGGTCCTGACTTAGTTTCAAATTAACTGGCAACAAATCATATTCTATGAGTCCCGATAAGTTATCGGGACACTTTTTTTAAACACGTCTGCGCCAAACAAATAGAGGTTCAATGCCGGTAGGTCCATGTGCTTCAGGACATCCGACGACAGCAGAGGCGGCGTTCCCATTCCTCCACGACTTAGAAAATAATCCGTGCCCTTGTGCCGTCCTATTCAAGAAAGAAGAGGTAATAATTTTCATTCACCCTACCCATATGATAGAATACCCAAACTTTAATTAACGCGAGGTAATTATGCTCTTCTCTAAATTCTTCATCCCTACTGTGCGCGAGACCCCTGCCGAGGCCGAGGCGGTCAGCCATGTATTGATGCTCCGCGCAGGTTATGTCAGGCAGCTTGCGTCGGGACTTTATATCTATCTCCCCCTTGCCTGGAAGGTAATGAACAGGATAATGAAGATCATCAGGGAGGAGATGGACGCAATAGGCGCGCAGGAGATATCGATGCCCGGCCTTCACCCTGCCGACATCTGGCAGAAGACGGGCAGGTGGTCTGATATAGGTGAGGAGATGTTCAGGCTCAAAGACAGAGGAGGAAGGGACATGTGTCTCGGAATGACCCATGAGGAGATAATCACGTGGCTTGCTTCGTCGGAGATTCGTTCGTACAGGCAATTGCCTCAGATGTGGTACCAGATGCAGGCGAAGTTCAGGGATGAGGCGAGACCCAAGAGCGGCGTCCTGAGGACGCGCGAGTTCATAATGAAGGACAGCTACAGTTTCGACAGGGACGAGGAAGGGCTCGCGGAAAGTTACCGGAAACACGCCGAGGCCTACCACAGGATTTACGAACGGTGCGGGCTTAAATTTTATCAGGTCCAGAGCGACCCCGGAATGATGGGAGGCGCGACGGCCCATGAATTTATGGCGCCGAGCCCTGCCGGAGAAGATATGATTGTCCTTTGCGGCAAATGCGGATACTCCGCGAATACCGAACTCGCACTGTCTGTCCCGCCTTCGCAGAAATTGAAAGGCGATGAAAATCCCCCCGCTTCCCGTGGCGATTCTTCGAGGCAACGGGAACCCAGCCCCTTTGTCAAAGGGGGGGATTTAGAGATTCCCCCTTTGACAAAGGGGGATAAAGGGGGATTTTTAGAGGACATCCCCACACCGAATAGAAGGACGGTAGCAGAAGTGTCGGCGTTTCTGAAGGCGGACCCGTCATGTTTTATAAAAAGCCTTCTTATGATAGGAGACGACGGGCCGTTCCTTGCTCTCGTCAGGGGCGACCAGGAGCTGCATGAAAAGAAACTCCAGAAGATCGCCGGCAATTTCAGGCCCGCACAGAAGGACGAGGTGAAAGACATTCTGGGCGTTGAGGCCGGATTCATAGGGCCGCATAATAATAAACTGAAAAAGATTGCCGATGTCTCCCTGAAAGAGGGCATTTATATTGCAGGCGCCAACAAGGCCGGGTTTCACACGAAAGGGGTAAAACCCCATGTTGATTTTGAAGCGGAGTGGCACGACATTCACGTTGCCCGCCAGGGAGACGCCTGCGCGAAATGCGGCGCTCCGGTAACACTTGAACAGGCCATAGAGATAGGGAACATCTTCCAGCTTGGGACAAAATATTCCCTGCCGCTGAAGGCGGTATACCTCGATGAAGGCGGCAAGGAGAAGCCGATAATAATGGGCAGCTACGGCATCGGGCCGGCGCGTATAGCGGCTGCGGCGGTGGAACAGAACAATGACAAGGACGGGATCATCTGGCCCGGAAGCATCGCGCCTTTTGATATTGAGATCATTCCCCTTGATATGGGAGAAAAGGAAATACAGGATACGGCCGGGGCGATATACAGGGATTTGGGGAATGAGGGATTTGAGGTGATTATGGATGACAGGGATGAACGCCCGGGAATAAAATTCAAGGACGCTGACCTCATCGGCATCCCACTGCAGATCGTAATCGGGAAAAAGGGGCTGAAGGAAGGGGTCGTGGAATTAAAAACAAGAAGGACGAAGGCGACGGAGCGGGTCAGCCCTGCGGATGTTGTGAGAAGGGTGAAAGATTTGTTCCCCTCTTTGGAAAAGAGGGATTAGGGGAGTTATGTTATTCATTTTCAAATATCTTCAATTTCGGTTCACATCTTTACAGGCGCAAAGGGGAGACTTCTTCGGAAAGAAAGTGGGAAGTGAGAAGGGAGAAGTATGAAGTCAATAACTGCCAAGAAGAAAAAGGTTTTCTTTTCAACTTCCTACTTCTCACTTCTTACTTCCCACTTGTCCCTGGTGTCGTATAGAAATTCCTCCGCAGCCTCCCCTTCGCGCCAGCATTTCAAATCCTTTACCCCGGCCCCAGGCCCCAGGCCCCAGGCCCCTTGTATTTCAAACCCATGCGTTACGTAATACTCGGCACGGCAGGACATATCGACCACGGTAAGAGTTCCCTCGTAAAGGCCCTTACAGGCACGGACCCGGACAGGCTCAAGGAAGAAAAGGAGAGGGGTATTACCATTGACCTCGGGTTTGCCGATCTGGCGTATCCCGACGGGCTCAAGGTAGGCATAGTCGATGTCCCGGGGCACGAGCGTCTGATAAAGAACATGCTTGCGGGCGCAGGCGGAATAGACATGGTGCTCATGGTCATAGCCGCGGATGAAGGCGTCATGCCGCAGAGCAGGGAGCACCTCGATATCTGCAATCTGTTGAAGGTCAAGAGGGGACTGATTGTTGTAAATAAGTCGGACCTTGTCGATAAGGACTGGCTCTCTCTTGTTGAGGACGATATCAGGAAATTCGTGCAAGGCACCTTCCTTGAAAACGCGGACATGATCTCCGTCTCTTCAAAGACCGGGCACAATATAGACCTCCTGAAAGAAAAGATAAGAGAACTGGCCCTGAGCGTTGAACCGAAATCGGCTAAGGGCGTGTTCAGGCTGCCTGTGGACAGGATATTCACCCTGAAGGGCTTCGGCACCGTTATTACCGGAACAGCGATTTCAGGAAGCGTCTCGGTGGACGACCCGGTTGAAATACTCCCCAAAAAAATTATCACAAAAGTAAGGGGATTACAGAGCCACGGCGAGATGCTCAAAACCGCCTACGCCGGGCAGAGGGTCGCAATGAACCTTCAGGGCATCTCGAAGGATGAAATTCTAAGGGGGGATGTCATTACAATACCGGAGAAGTTGAAGACCACCCGGGTTATCGATGCCTCAATCGACATGCTGAAGGACTCTTCCATAGAGGCGCTCAAGAGCAGGAGCCTGGTCCATTTCCACACTGGCACCTCGGAGCTTGTCGCGCGGATCATCATTTACCCCCAAAAAAATAAAACTGCTGAGGAACCGTCAAAGGGAGTGAGTAAGGAAGACCTGAGACCCGGAGAGAAGTCGTACTGCCAGTTCAGGTTCAAGACGCCGGTTGCCGTAATGGCCGGGGACAGGTATATTGTAAGGAGGTTCTCCCCTCTTCTGACAATCGGGGGCGGAGAAATCCTCGACCCCTCTCCACTTCGCAGGCGGAGAGATGAGAAGCTTAAGGACATCGAAATATTTGAACACGGCAGCCTCGACGAGAAACTGTCCCTGAAAATTCTTCAGAGCGGATTAAACGGGTTGACTCAAAACGACATCGAAGGCTGGATCAGGGCTGAGCTGCCTGAAATTAGGAAGATATTGAATTCACTTATATCAGGGGGCAGGATAATCAGGTGTGAAGGAAGATTTATTCATAAGGCGGTCTTTGACGGGTTTGCAGGGAAGGTTATTACCGCGCTTGCCAATTTTCATAAAGAGAACCCTCTTAAGCCCGGCATGTCGAAAGAGACCGTCAGGGCGGTCTTCAGGGGCATGGACCAGAAGCTCTTCGAGTCTATGCTCGGTCTTATAGGACAGGTGGTTGTCGAAAAGGAGATGATCAGGCTCAAGACATTCATGATATCCCTGAGCGACGAGAAGAAACATTTAAAAGACAGGATACTTAAGGTCCTGGAACAGGCGGAATTTCAGCCGCCGACAAAAGAGGAGCTGGCTCAATCAATATCATTAAAGAAGGAAGAGGTCGGCGAGTTGTTTAAGATCATGGCCGCTGAGAAGAGCCTTGTCCGTATAAATGATTCCATTTATATCCCCTCAAGCCTGCATGTCAGGATGATGGAGAGTCTGAAAAAATTTTCCGCCGGCAAGAGCGAGATGACGGTCGGTGAATTCCGCGATATTCTCGGCACTACGAGGAAATACGCCCTTCCCTTTCTTGAATATCTCGACAGTAACAGGATCACCCTGCGGGTCGGGGAAGTCAGGAAATTTCTGCTAAAGAAGTAGGGGCGGGGTGACCCCGCCCCTACAATTACTCGATCTTAATCGCCTCCGACGGACAGGTGTCTGCAGCTTCCTGGCAGTCGCAGGTGTCGCATTTGTCCTCTGCCTTTACAAAGGCCTTACCGTCATCGCCGAGCTCAAATACCTCGGGACACAATTCAACACACGTGCCGCATCCTGTGCAGGCATCCCAATCAACAACCGGTTTTTTCATATGGACCTCCTTTTTAAAAAATTAACCACAGAGAACACAGAGAAAAGACGAATAAAATATTTTCTCTATTTGAGATTAGTAAGCATTAGAAATCATTTTACCATAATATCAGAAAGAAAATGATTCTGACCGCAGTGGCCACCGACACACTTCTTCTAAACTCCGAACTCTGAACTCTATACTCTTTATTGTCTTTCTTCGTGTTCTCTGTGGTTATCAGTTTTCTATTCCACAGGCGTGACAACCGCCATGACCACGAGTCTGCTTCCTTTGTCCGCGGCAAAACCGTGCTGGACCATGGGATCACAGGTGACGCATGTCTTTTCATCCGCCTCGACCTTTTCATCTCCTACGGTGAATGTGCCCTTGCCCTCGACAACGTACATCAGGAGCCTGAGCGGCGCCTTGTGAGGGTCAAGCTTCTGTCCCGGCTCAAGGCACATGAGCGCTATGCGCATCTCGGGTGAATCAAACAACATCTCCCTCGATATCTTATTGGGATAAAATTTTATCAGCTTCTTTAAATCGAGTGTTTCCATTACCTTCTCCATCTTTGACCTCCATTTTTAACTGTTCCAGCCGCTTGAGCCGCTTGAACGGCTTGAACCTAGAAAAAGCAGTTAACCACAGAGGCACGGAGGCACAGAGTTAAAAAATAAGAGAAAAGGCCAATATGAATCATTCACCTAAGTGATGAAGCAAAATTATTCGATAACCTCTTGTTTTCTCAGTGTCTCTGTGCCTCTGT
>JACRHD010000040.1 GCA_016234115.1 Nitrospirota bacterium | reverse complement strand
TTGCTGTGATGCTCGACAACTGTATCTTTGAAAATATCTCTGAATTGCTCGGCTGTCTGTTCGATGATACTCGTATAGGGGATGACATAAATAATTCGCCTCTTATCGTGTTCCGCTGCATGATGCAAGGCAAAAGCCATTGACGAAAGAGTCTTTCCGCCACCTGTCGGAACTGTCAGCGTAAAGATTGCAGGTTCATGTAATGATTTTGCAATGCATTGCCTGAGGATATCGGCCCGTTGTTTGTTGACATCGGTATCATCAGCCCCAGCCTGTTTCATCTCAATATAGGTTTCAAAAAGAGGCTGAAGTTCATTCAGTGAAGGGTAACCTTTGCGCGTCTTTGATTTATCCGGATCAAGAAATGCCTCTGTGTCAAGAAAGTCAGCGTCAACAAGGCAGGAATATAGCATCCTGATCCACAGCGCATGCCCTTCGTTAGTCCTGAATTTTTGCCTGGGCAGAGATTGTTCTGTGATTTTCTGCGGAATATTTGATTCGAGGGCTTTCTTGATGAGATCATTATTTTGAAGACGGTGGATTAAGCTCCTGTTGCCTGCTTCAGCGGTTTGCCAGTCTGCAAGTCCGGCATGGTGTCCCGCGATAAGATAGCTGAATATTCTTCCCGGTATATTAAATTTTCTAACTGAGTGAATTGCCCCCGCAGTGGAATGATCTACCCTGCCAGATTTTGTTTCAATATGAGCATCGATAGAGTCAAGAAGCATTTTTTGAAAATCATCCGAATACTTCCCCAGATCATGCCACAACCCCGCCAGACAAGCCCATTCCCCGGATCCAAATTCACCCGCAAACGATCCGGCAAGCTCCGCCGTCCCCTTCAAATGCTCCTCAAGCGAATGCCATTCATCCTGTGGTTTGCCTTCAGCGCTATGGGCGTAGAATTTCTTCATTATTATACCCCCCTCATTCCGACCCTCTCCATCTGGAGAGGGAATCTTCCCGACTCTTACTTCTTTCTCTCCAACTTCTTCCGGCTCTCCGGCTCGGACAGATAATTTTCATGTGTGACAACTCGCCTGCCGGTTTTCCTTTCAAGGTCCTCTCGCGCTTTGCCTGCAACTTCACCGCCTTTACGAGCTGAGTGTTTGCTTTCATGAAACCCCTTTGTGTCATCGACCCGTGTTATCTCAGTCGTTGCCGCTTCGCCTAACATTGAGAAGATCAGTTCAAGGTCGGTCATGTGGTCACGGAGATTCTCACGTTTTAAGCCTTTGAGTCTCTTGTGCTTGTCAGGCGTTATCCCGAATGCAGCTTTAGCTATCTCGGCGGTAAGTATCTCGTATTCTCTTTTCTCTTTCACTTCCCGCTTTTTCCACTCGCCGGTAAGCTCTTCCCTGATGGCTATTCCACGCATTCTTTTTTCAATCCAGTCGTCCGAATAGCCCTTCGCCTTATACAAAGCCCTTGTCCTTTTGGTGCCTAATTCGGGGTCTTCAATCTCCTGTACCCTCTCGTAACCGACCTTGGCCAGCCAGCGTTTAAAGGGCTCGGCTTTAGAAGACGGGATGGATTGAATAATACGAAAGATTCCCTCAGTATCGGCGCAGATCATCCGCTGCGAGCCACCGGACGTATCAACCAAAAGGGTATGTACAATTTGTACCCACCCTTTTGCAAGCTCCGGATCGCGCTGTTTCATACGCTGGATATATTGTTTAGGATCAGTCGAATCAATAAGCGCCAGAACTACGTCCTCAATTACAAACCACCACTCATTGTTATAAATTGTCTTTCTGATTTTCCTGCCTTTAAAAACCGCCAATTGTGTTTCCATTTTGTCCCCTTTCCTGTTGTGAGTGTTATTGCCTGCCTTCATGGTTTCTTTTCAACGGAAATTTAAGACCTTCACCCCTCTTTCAGAGCCCTGCTTTTGCGGCTATTATAACGTAACCGGACGTAATTTTATTTTGAAATCATGAGATAAATGAGTGGGGAAATGGTTAGCGGTAACCAGGAGATTTAAGGACGAAATGTTCTAAGTTTTAGCGGAAGGATGCTTCTTGAACCCGGCCATATCCATCCGGCCCTGATTCAGCAGATCTTCCACGGCCCCGCTTTCGATGGGCCTTGACAGCAGGAACCCCTGAACGTATTCGCAGTCCAGCGTTTTAATGAACGCGAGCTGGTCCTCTGTTTCCACGCCTTCTGCGACGACTTCCATATTGAGACCGTGGGACAGGGTCGCAATCGCCCGGGCGATTTCAAGATTTCCGCTGCCCGCTTTTTTGATGAAAGAACGGTCGATCTTCAGCGCGTCGATGGGGAACTGGTGCAGGTAGCTCAGCGAGGAATATCCGGTGCCGAAGTCATCGATATGTATCTGGACGCGCATTTCTTTCAGTTGTAAAAGAAGGTTTGAAACGGTCTCGGCGTTTTCCATCAGCATGCTCTCGGTGACCTCCAGCACCAGGCTGTCGGGGGCCAGGGAGTTATTCTGAAGGGCCTCCCCGACCGCCTTGACGAAATGCGGGAACAACTGTTTGCTGGACATATTAACGCTCATCTTCATAGGCGGCTCTGAAGGGAATTTGTCCTGCCATATCCTCAGGCGGAGGCAGGCCTCATGGAGCACCCACTCGCCGATATAAATAATCAGACCTGTTTCCTCGGCCAACCGGATGAATTCGGAAGGGTAAATGAGGCCGCGCACCGGGTGTTGCCACCGTATGAGGGCCTCCACGCCTGTAATCCTGCCCGTTCTCAGCGATATTACAGGCTGATAGTGGAGCAGGAATTCGTTCCGCTTGATGGCCTGTCTCATGTCGGTCTCGAGCTGCATCCGCGCCAGCGCATCGGCATACATCCCCTTGTCGAAGATCTCATAGCGGCCGCTGCCCTTGCTTTTCGCGCAATACATGGCGATGTCGGCGTCGCGCAGAAAATGCTCCGGCTTTTCATAGGCCGGAGCATTGAAGGTCATCCCGATGCTTGAAGATGTGAAAAACTCCCGCCCGTTGATATTATAAGGCAGGGTCACGTGGGCCTGTATGCGTTCGGCTATATGGACGGCTTCCGTTTTGTCCTTCAGGTCTTCAAGGAGAATTACAAACTCGTCTCCCCCGAAACGCGCGATAGTGTCCTCCGGCCTGATGGTGTCTTTGAGCCTGTGACTGACCGCTACAAGCAGTTCATCGCCCATCGCGTGTCCAAGACTGTCGTTAAACACCTTGAAACGGTCGATGTCCAGAAACAATACCGCGAACAGGTAATCGCTGCGCCGCTTTTCGCGATACATCGCCTGCCTGAGACGGTCGCTGAACAGGGACCGGTTGGGGAGTCCCGTCAGGGAGTCGTGAAGCGCGTCGAATATAAGCTGCTCTTCCACAATTTTCCGTTCCGTAATATCACTCATCGACCCCGCTATGCGGTAAGCCTTCCCGGATGAGTCCCGGATGGCCAGCCCCCGGCACATTACCCATAGGTATACGCCCTCTCTGTTGAGCATCCTGTGCTCATGTTTATAATGGGGCGAATGGCCGTTGATATGAGCGGCCAACGCGGTATCCATATGGGGACGGTCATCGGGATGCACCCTGTCCAGGCATTCGGAAGGACTGTCCGTCAATTCGTCTTTTTCGTAGCCGAGTATGGATTTCCAGCGGGGCGAATAGTACATCCTGTTCGACTTCAGGTTCCAGTCCCATATCCCGTCGTTTGCGCCGCTGGAGGCGAGGGCATAGCGTTCTTCGCTTTCACGAAGGGCCTCTTCCGTCTCACGGCGCCATATGATTTCCTTCCGTATCTCTTCATATCCGTATCTTACTGTTTCGCTCATAGTATTAAAATGCCTCGCCAGCTCCCCGAACTCGGAAGTATCGGTATAAGAAATCCTGGCATTGAAGTTGCCGCCCGCCATCGTCCTCGTCGCCTCGACCAGTTCGCTTACTGGTCGCGTTATGGACCTCTTCAGATACAGCGCGATCGCCGCTGCGAGGAAGAAGGTCGTCACCAGCGTGGCAAACAGGATCTTCCGGACGTCCCTGAGTCTCTTCATGGTGTCGCCTGTCAATACTTCAAGGTTATCGCTCGCCTGGTGGGAAATGCCTTCAGTCAGTTTAAGTATGTCGTTGCTGATCCTGACGGCGTTCATTTTCAGTCTCCACGTCTCCGTCCGGTCGGAGGCTGCGGCCATATAGTCGTCAAGAGCAGCGTGATAATTCAGAATAAGAGATTGCAGGCCCTTTATGCGGTCGCCGACAGCGGAAGTATGGTGGCATGAAGCGCACTGCCGGACTGATTCTTCGAGAGTCAGCATATGGCCCGAAATATTCGAAGTATCAGGCGCGAACGGTGTGTTTAACCTGAAAAGATCGCTCTGCGCGGCATATACGTTTATGACGAGCGATTTCCTGATCTGGTCTACCTGGTGAAGCCTGATGACGTGGTTCATCTCCCCGGTATTCTTTGTAATATACAGTACGGACAGGACCGCGCCTATGGTATAGCATACAAAAAGCGAAATAAGGGACATGACGACCTTGCGTCTCATCTGTAGGTCTCCTTAAGCATTTACATACCTGTAATGTTCAAAAGTTGACGCCGGCCTTCTTTGAACCTTCAAACACCTGCCCATACTCAGACCCGGAGGTGGGCGCCCCTGACTTCCTGAATACGCCGCCTGAGAGAAATATAGAGATCGATTCGGTCGGAATAAGGCGCACAGGCTGTCTCCGCAATACTCATTCTTGCGAAAGAAATATAAGGCGATAATAAGTGTTCTATTATAAACATTTCAATAATGAAAAGCATTAAATTTGACGACGGGCTAATAAGGGGATTTGCATTATTAATAGTGCAGTTCCAGAATCCACCACCTAACCACAGAGGTCACAGAGAAAAGATTAATTAATCCGCAGATTACACAGATTGAAAGAATATTTCTAAATACATCTGTGTTAATCAGTGTAATCTGTGGATTAATATTTATTTTTTTCCTCTGTGGTCTCTGTGGTTTGTCTTTTGATGGTGAATCAGGGAGTTGGCCGCCCCTTGACTTAACCGGTAATTTCAGCTATCTTTTAAAACTGAATAAAGGGGAGTAGCTGGATCAGCGGCTATCGTCAGCACGTTCCGCCCCGGTGAGGCGCGGACCGGTACCGCCGGTCAGGTAAAACTGACAAGCAAGACCTTTATCATGGTTGCATTTCTCGTGCATTCGTGATAAAGGTTTTTTTATTAACAGTAATGCGTGAAATATAAGGAGGAGGTCAAAATGCCGGGGAAACCAAGTGAAAGAGAAGCGGAATTCGTAGCAAGGATGGAGTTTGAAAAAAAGAAGAAGATCGAGGAGGATAAACATAAACTTCTTGCATTAGCGGAAAAGAAGAGACTCCGGGACCTTCATAAGATGAGATGTCCCAAATGCGGAATGGAGCTGATCGAGATAGACTACAGGGACATAAAGGTAGATAAGTGCTCTGAATGTGACGGCATCTGGCTGGATGCCGGAGAGCTTGAGTCCGTGTCAAGACTTGAAAAGACAGGGCTCGACAAACTGTTCGGTGTATTCAGGAAGTAAGTTAAGGTTTGTCTGATTTACAATAAATTCTGTAACACGTGTAAGGACAACAAGACAGCGACAGGAGAATAATGCACTGGCACCAGAAAGGTATAAAAGAAGCAATTGAAGAGCTGAAATCGTCCCCCCGGGGCATTTCTTCTGAAGAAGCGGTGAAGCGCCTTGCGGAATACGGCCCCAATGAGTTAAAGGAGAAGAAGAAAAAGACCCCATTCATGATGTTCCTGGACCAGTTCAGGGACTTTATGATCCTGGTCCTTATCGCTGCCGCGGTTATATCGGGGACCATAGGAGAGCCGTCGGACACTATCGCCATAATCATAATCGTTCTGCTTAACGCCGTTATCGGCTTTGTCCAGGAATACCGTGCGGAAAAGGCAATGGCGGCCCTCAAAATGATGGCGGCGCCTACGGCAACTGTTATTCGGGACGGAGCGCCTGCCGGTATTCCGGCAGCGCAGCTTGTCCCCGGTGACGTGGTTGTCCTTGAGGCGGGAAGGGTGGTCCCGGCGGATGTGCGGCTCATAGAATCCGCGCAGATGAAGGCGGAGGAGGCGGCGCTGACCGGGGAAGCGGTCCCTGTTGATAAACACGCAAACGTATTGCATGATGAACATCTCCCCATCGGCGACAGGAAGAATATGACATATAAAGGCACCTTTGTGACCTACGGGCGAGGGACCGGCGTTGTTGTCGCCACAGGTATGGACACGGAGCTCGGAAGGATCGCCACTATGCTGCAGGAAGAAGAGGAGGTAAAGACGCCCCTTCAGAAAAGACTCGCGAGCTTCGGCCAGAAACTCGCTGTTGCCGTCCTTGTAATATGCGCGATAGTCTTCGGCATCGGAGTGATGAGAGGGGAGCAGCCCCTGCTGATGCTCCTGACTGCGATTTCCCTTGCGGTTGCCGCGATCCCTGAAGCCCTTCCTGCCGTAATAACGATATCCCTTGCATTAGGCGCGAAGAAACTGGTAAGGCAGAACGCGCTTATCAGGAAGCTTCCCGCAGTGGAAACCCTCGGCTCCGTCACCTACATATGCTCCGACAAGACCGGCACGCTGACAATGAACAAGATGACTGTGGAGGAGATGTATGTGGACGGGAAACTGATCAAGAGTCAAGAGTCAAGAGTCAGGAGTCAGGGAGATAAGGACCTCTTAACTCATAACTCTTCACTCTTAACTCTATATACTGCCCTCGCCCTCAGTAACGACGCTGTCCGGGACAAGGATGGAAACGTAATCGGCGATCCTACCGAGGTCGCCCTCCTTGATATAGCAAACAGAAATGGATTCGTTAAAGAAGAGATTGAAAAAGAATTCCCCCGCGTCGCCGAAATTCCGTTTGATTCAGAGAGAAAATGCATGACGACTCTTCACAAGGGGCCAGGGTCCAGGGACCAGGGTCCGGTCGTTCCCGGCCCCCGGACCCCGACCCCCGGACCCTTTCAGTATGTTTCCTTCACCAAGGGCGCTGTCGAGGTCCTGATCGAAAAAGCGGGCAAGGTACTGACGTCTGAAGGTTTGAAAGATGTTGACAGGATGGAAATTCTCAAGATCAGCGACAGGATGGCCGCAGACGGGTTGAGAGTGCTTTGCATAGCCATGAGAGAGTGGGACGGCCTGCCTGAAGATATGTCCCCGGAGAACGTGGAGAAGGGACTTACCATTTTAGGTCTCACAGGGATGATGGACCCTCCGAGGGATGAAGCAAAAGAAGCAGTCGCCATGTGCAAAACAGCAGGGATCAGGCCGGTGATGATAACCGGGGACCATCCGCTTACGGCGAGGGTAATAGCAAAGAGGTTGGGCATTTTCGAAGAGGACTCGAAGGCGATAATTACAGGCAGGGAGCTTGAGAAATTATCGTTGGAGGATTTTGAAGAAAGGGTCGAACATATCAGGGTGTACGCGAGGGTTGCGCCCGAGCAGAAACTGAAGATAGTCAAAGCGCTCCAGGACAAAGGACAGTTCGTTGCCATGACCGGCGACGGAGTCAATGACGCCCCGGCGCTGAAAAGGGCGGACATCGGCATTGCCATGGGTATTACCGGGACGGACGTCTCAAAAGAGGCGGCCCACATGGTGCTGCGCGATGATAATTTTGCGACTATAGTAAGGGCGGTGAAAGAGGGAAGGCGTATCTTTGACAACATACGCAAATTCATAAAATATACGATGACCAGTAATTCCGGCGAGATATGGACGATATTCCTCGCGCCCTTTTTAGGATTGCCGATTCCTCTTTTGCCGATTCATATTCTCTGGATCAACCTTGTCACCGACGGTTTGCCCGGACTGGCCCTTGCCGCGGAGCCGGCGGAAAAGGGGATCATGCAAAGACCGCCGCGCCATCCCCGGGAGAGTGTCTTTGCGCAGGGGCTCGGCGCGCATATAATATGGGTCGGGCTTCTGATGGGTTTTGTATCCATATTTGTTCAGGCATGGAGCATAAGGACGGGTTCGGCACACTGGCAGACGATGGTGTTTACAGTATTGTGTTTAAGCCAGATGGGCCATGTCCTCGCCATACGGTCGGAGAGGGAAGCGCTTTTTGTTCAGGGATTTCTTTCCAATAAGCCGTTAGTGGGCGCGTTCCTGCTGACCTTTGCGCTTCAGATGGGGACTGTATATATTCCTTCACTGAATCCGGTGTTCAGGACAGAGCCTTTATCGTTGAATGAACTGACGTTCACACTTGCCCTGTCGACCGTTGTATTTTTTGCTGTGGAGCTGGAGAAGTGGTGGAAGAGAAGAAAAGGGTAGGGTAGGGGCAGCCCTCTGTATCTGCCCATTCGCACGGGCGAACGGCCGTTCGCCCTAAGGGTGGGGCGGCGCCTCGCCCGTTTACAGGGCGATCTTCAGCAATATCTCATTGTAATCAACATGCGGCATTATTCGTTTTTTGTCTGTTTCGGTCTTTTCGAGTGAAACCAATCCGATATTCGAGAGCAGTGTTAAGTCCTGATTTACATTTTTTATGTCCCTTTTCAAAAATATTGCCAGTTCATAAACCGATGCCGGATGACGCTCTCTTATCGTTCTGAGAATCAACAGCCTTTTATTTGTAAGGACCGACCTCATGACGTCAATCGAGTCAAAATATATCCCTTCTTCTTTTTTAACTTTTCTTCCCGCTTCCAGATTTTTCCAGGTCTCTGCAAAATCCCTTAAACTTTCTTTTAATCCCTTTATGCCTATGTTTATTTTTTTTACCTTCATAGCTTGCCCCGTTTTATTTTTCCGACATCTTCATGAAAGTCCTTTATCAGGGTTTCGACGTCTGTAAAATGATAGACGGATTCTTTTCCTTCGTAATGCTTGTGATCTCCTTTCATCTCCGCGTTATCGTAGCCTATAATTCTTTTACCTTATCTTATATAGACGAGTGAATACTTCAGGCCGTGAGGTCTGTGTTTTGAATGTGGCACGTTCCATATTTTCATTTCCACTATATCGCTGTCCGGCTCAATATTTTTCCTGTAAAATAAAATGTCCCCACCCATATGAGGTATATTATACCCAATAGATAATGCCTGTCAAATAATTCAACAGGTAGAACCGGGCTTGTGTCTGGTATTATATAGACCTGAAACGTATCAGGAGACACGACTAACCAATGCAAGTCAATATCTTATTCCCCATAAACGCTGAGGCCTTCACCTATTCGGTCCCGGAAGGACTTGAGGAGAAGATCAAGCCAGGTATGCGCGTGCTTGCGCCGTTCAGAAGAGGGAAGAAGGTGGGGATAGTTGTCGGAATGGATAATTCCGTAGGGGCGAGGCGGGGCCTCGCCCTGAACGATGGGACGGACCACAGGGTCGCCCCATCGGAGAAAGAGATAACACTGAAACCTCTTGAAGAGGTCCTGGACGACGAACCGCTCATTCCGGAGAATTTATTGAAACTGATCAAGTGGGTAGGTGAGTACTATATGTCCACCTCCGGTCTTGCCTTGAAAAATGCGGTCCCTGCCGGGATATTCGAGGGCAAGAAAGGCGGGAAGGGCAGGATTGTTTATGATGAGAAAGTCGTTCCGGCTACGGCCGTCAATCTTACATGGGAGCAGCAAACCGCTTTATCGGAAATCAATAAAGCAGAGGCAGGCGCGTTTCTTCTACACGGAGTCACAGGAAGCGGCAAGACCGAGATTTATATCAGGGCCATAGAGGCATCAGGCGATAAAGAGGCCATTGTGCTTGTGCCTGAAATCGCGCTCACGACGCAGATCATCGACAGGTTCCGCAGCCGCTTTCACGACAGGGTCGCGTTCTTCCACAGCGGACTTTCCCCTGGAGAACGGCTGACGCAGTGGCGGAAGATCAGGGACGGTAAGGTGAGAATCGCGCTCGGAGTGAGGAGCGCCGTCTTTGCGCCTTTTAAAAATCCCGGACTCATTATCATCGACGAAGAGCACGAGGCTTCTTACAAGCAGTTTGAGGGATTGAAATACAGCGCGCGGGACGTCGCGCTCGCAAGGGCCAAGATTGAAGGCATCAAAATAATCCTCGGCTCGGCTACTCCTTCCATTGAAACTTATTATCATGCCGGGAAGGGGAAGCTTGCGTTTCTTGAGCTTACTCACAGGATAGAGCGGAAACCCATGCCCCGCGTCGAGATCATAGATATGACAAGGGCGGAGAAGGGGTCGCCCGCGTATTCAAAAAAACTCTTAGGCGTTTTGAGGGAGAACCTTTCAGCGGGGCGTCAGTCTCTCATTATGCTCAACAGGAGGGGATATTCGCCTTTTCTTATGTGCGTGGACTGCGGGTATACCTACAAATGTCCCGCGTGCAGCATTACCCTTACATACCACAAGGACACGAAGACCCTGAAATGCCATTACTGCAATTCATTTCTGAAACCGCAGGATGTATGTCCCCAATGCAAGGGTATAAATATTAAATTCATAGGCCTCGGCACCCAGCGTGCGGAAGAGGAGCTCGGCGTCCTCCTGCCGGAGCTCTCCCTGAAGAGGATGGACCGGGACACCACAAGGAAAAAACTTGCACACTACAGGATCGTAAAGGACATGGAGGACAGGAAAATCGACGTGCTCCTGGGCACGCAGATGGTTGCCAGGGGGCATGATTTCCCGGATGTGACGGTCGCCGCCGTCGTCTTTGCCGACGTGGCGCTGAACCTTCCCGACTTCAGGTCGTCTGAGAGGACCTTCCAGTTATTCACCCAGCTTGCCGGAAGGGCGGGGCGCGGCGACATGCACGGAGAGGTTTATATCCAGACTTACGAACCGGGCCATTATGTCTTCGATTACGTTCTCAACCATGACTATGCCGGCTTCTACCGGAAGGAGATAGAATTGAGAAAGGAGCTTTCTTATCCTCCCTTCAGCAGATTGATCAGGATTGTTTTTAGTTTCAGAAACAAAGAGGACGCAGTGAAGATCATGAAAGATGTATCCAAAAAAATTCAAGATTCAAGATTCAAGATTCAAGATTCGAACATAGAGATTCTCGGACCATCCCCCGCTCCTGTGGAGAAGATCAGAAACTACTGGAGGTGGCATCTCGTCCTGAAAGGGAAAAACGCGAAGGCCCTGCGGCAGGCAGCTTCGAGGATTCTGGAGTTGATAAAGGACATCGGGAGTATCAAAAGCGACATTGACGTCGATCCGATCAACATGTTGTGACCCGCTGTAGCGGGATCAATCGCCGTCTTGTATAAACAAGGGGCTTTCCTGCAGGTGGAGTGTGATTTGCCCGTCGGTCGCCGTCTGCGCCGCTGTTTTTTCAAAGAAATCCGGATAGTCTCCCGCATTTAAGTTTAAACCGGCGTCAGCGTTTGGGACCGCATTTGTAATATAGGCAGCGCCGGTGAAATCGGTGTCCAGCGCGACTGTCTTGATGTCGCCGCCGCTATAATCAGTCTCATTAAAGTAATCCCACCATGCCACAAAGATGCTTTTGCCGTTTTTGGTAAACTTGTATATGTAAACATTATCTGATTCCCGAATGGTTTCGACTTGGTCCCATCTCGCCCCTTCGAGGGTATCCGTCATCAGTTTATAGGAGTAATATCCGAGCTTCCTGACGCCCAGACCCGGATCGTCGCCCTCTCCGTCATATATAAGCCCGGTATGATCGAAATATCCGTCAATGCCCCTAAAGCCCTCGATCAGGCCGAACGCCGGAAAGATCTTTTTTATTCCTAAAGACAAAGAGTAGACATAGCGCTTTATATAATCCCCGGCCTGCCGGGCCTCGGTTTGATTGACGCCACGATATTCTCCGGTCGTCGCGGTTCCGCTGAAACTGCCCATTTCCGTGATCCATACCGGTATGTCCGCTGCAAAGCCGGCGCTCGATAAGGCCGCTTTAATATGATCATATACAATGCTGCTTTCCCTGTAGTCCCCCATTGCGTCCCCATACCAGTGAAAATCAATTATGTCCGCGTAATCGCCGTTGAGCTCCGTCAGTATGGGCATAAATATCCGGTCGATATAATCGATATAATCGGTAACATTTGTGCCGGTAGCGCCGCCTATAAGGACCTTGCAGGACGGGCAGGCGTCCTTGACGGCCAGGTATGTCATTCTCTGAAACCCGGCAAAGCCGCTCATTGTAACATGAGGTTCGTTGCCGGCCTGCCAGTATTTGACCGGGACGGTCAATCCGGCCATATCGTCAATCCCGTCTCCGTCATATCTCTCTACCAGCGCCTTTACGAAAGCAGTATATTTCGCCTCATCAACGGGCAGGTATGAGTCTTTCACCCGGTAAGACGTCGCATTCCATGTCTTAGGTTGTATTTCAATATTCGCCAGAGTATTCATGCCGCTGGGAACGCCCCCATAGATTATGTCATACTGGTTCCAGTTATAATCCGGGCTGTTTATGTCGGGCTGCACCCTTACCCAGAAGGCATATAAAGCGGGTCTGGACCATCTAACGCCTATGTTTTGCGCATCGAAATAGCCTTTGTTGCCGTATCCGGATTTTTCTATAGATGCGGGGTGAAAACCGAACGGAGAGTTGTCATAATTATCTGCGCCGACAGTGCCGTCGCCGTTTTCATCAATTGAAGGCGGGCTGTACGACAAACTCCCAGCCGGGACATCGCCGCCGCCGCCGCCGCCGCAACTGATAATAATGCATGACAGCATGATAGAACAAATGAACAGGACCGTCCTCAAACAAGCACCTCCCGGCGTCACTACAGGCTTTACGAGACAGACGACGTAAATCAAGTCACTTCATCTGTTCCGTTATCGTCATAGCCGGGGATTTACTTTAGGCGGGATTATTCATAACCTCCGGGAGGTACACATAAATCCCATCCGCTTCCCCGGTCCGTTCCGATACCCAGGCGTTCCATCGACCGGCTTGATCCTTTCGGATTTCTTCCTGCCCAAAAATTCCTCGATCTCATCTTCCAGAATCTCCTGGATGTATTCCTGTACCTTTAAACGAACCATTTCCTCCAATACCTGATACGTCGCTCTTGACGGCTTAACCGTCCCGGTGATACCCTTACTCATGGTGGTGTCTCCTTTCGTTAATAGTTGATTGGTCTCAATTTGAAAGGATACACCGCCTTTCTCCCATTTAATTTTAATTCCTAAAGTTTTTCTTATATGTGCCGATAAGACCATCAGAAAGAATACAAGTAGGGGTTCAATTAACGGGGAAAGGAGGATTGGAAAAATGGCGAAATTAAATTGCTGGGAATTCAAGAAATGCGGCAGAGAACCGGGTGGAGCGAAATCCAAGGAAATGGGCGTATGCCCTGCTACAACTGAGGGTTCCTGCGGCGGATTAAACGGAGGTAAGAACGGCGGTCGTATGTGCTGGGCCGTTGCAGGCACTTTCTGCGGCGGCAAGGTCCAGGGTGATTTTGCGCAGAAATCCGTCTCCTGCATGTCGTGCGATTTTTTTAAGTCCGTCAAACAGGAAGAGGACGCTGCCAAGTTCACATTATTAAAACCGGGGCAAAAATACGCTGCGTCGGCAAAGTAAATAAAAATAAAAAGGTGCTGACCTTTGCTTAAAGTTTTTCCTGCCTTGCCAAGAGCCTACCAAAAATTTAAGCGTGTCCCCTCAGGTCAGCACCTTTTTTTTTCCCTTCATTCACCAACTTGAAAAAAAACCCGACTCTCCTGCGACAGAGACCCGCAGTCAACGCCCCGATACCCGACAGAAACAGCGCCGGACTTGCCGGCTCAGGCAAGAGATTTATTTTCCCGCTTTCGAAATGCGGCGTTATTGTTCCGGCATTTCCGTCATAGAATTCATCGAACCGGCCGTAGATACCGGGGGTCACGTCCATGGGCCTGTCCGTTTGAGGATTGCCCGCTGTCCAGTCTATTGATGCAATTACTGCCGTTAACGGTCCTTCAGAGGAATTAAAACTGACTTGTGCGAAATTGTTTATAAAAGGAGTCTGTATATTTAAATATGATAAATCCCGCCATCCGTCGGCTACGAAAGCCGTAACAACACCCTCCGGCCCGGCAATGTCCAGTTCATCAGTGTCCCACCACAGGGAAAAGCCGAAAGAACTTATGCTGTCGCTGCTGTCGGTCAGAACAAGCTCAATGTTCGCAGTAAAGCTATCGCCGGGCATTACCCACAACTCCTTCTGCAAGCCGGGTTCATTTGCATCCAGGTCAACGCGAAATGCGGTTGAGGCATAATTTTGTGATGGAATTGCCGTAAAAATAATCATCAGTGATAATGAGATGCTTCTCAATAGTCCCCTCTTCATAACAATTTTCTCCTTTTTATTCTGGAACGGCATTTTACCGGAGAGTTCGCGGAGATAATAAGAAAAATTCATTTTAAATAATAAATGCAAAATTATCATTTTAAACATATCGGTCTCGTTATGTTCAACCTCGAAGAAGAGGGTTTACATATCTTTTCTCCACAAAAAAGGTGGATCTCCTCGCACAATTACTGAAATAGTTTTTTATAAAATGAGGGGGAAATCCCGTCAGAAAAAAGGATCTTATCTAACGGGACCTCCATGCATTGTCCGGCGAGCCCGTGCCGGTCCCTAACCCCGTCAAAGTTAGGAATCTTAACTTCGGCCATGTCCCCTCATAGCTAAGAAAAACAAAACCCGACTTCTTTATTGAAAATGTATTAACACGACGATGCGCATTATCTAAAATTATTTTCTTGCAGGATTAGTAATTTTCAAACCCTCATCTTCAAGGAATAAAATTATCTTTTTTCCTTGATCGACAATTACATTAGCGTTGTTTCGACGATTCCTTCAACCATTTGTCCCCGAAAAACCCCATTGAGAACAGGGCTTAACTATCCGATCAGTTTCAGATATGCAACGTAGAATACAGAAACAAAAAATTAATGTCAAGCGAATTTTTTCTACACGGCGCAAGTATATTCCGGAGTGAATGCCTCCCATACTGACCACACGCACCATCGCTGTCGAGCACGGGAGTTTCACCATAAGCTGCGCCTTTCTTAAGAATCATCTCCTGAATAGCAAAGGAGTCGTCTAAGAGAGTCCCGGTCCGGCTAAGAGCTTTCCGTCCGGAACCGGACGCGGTCTTGTGACGGGACAAGGACACCTTCTTTTCCGGCGCGGTGTCCTGTCTTAAACCAGGACACCAGATTGTTCATTCCCCCTGCCACCCTGGCAAGCTCGGCCGTAGACGCATTGATCTGCCCGACGGCATCAGTCAAGGTGCCGAACACGGTGACAAAATTATCTATGCCTTCAGAGGCCCGGCCCACGGCGGAAGATTGTTTTTCCGTCGAGGTCGCTATCGAGCGCACCATCTCAAGGGACTTCTCAGACATATGCACGATCTTCTCCAGGGATTCTTTGGCCCTGTTTGCCAGTTGTACGCCATCTTCCGCGTCCGCCTTGTTTTTCAACATTCCCTGCACTGCCTGTCCCGTCTCGATCTGAATCCTGTTGATCATTGCCGTAATTTCCTCGGTCGCCTTCCCTGTTTTTTCGGCCAGCTTCCTGACCTCATCAGCCACCACGGCGAAGCCCCTGCCCTGTTCTCCGGCGCGCGCGGCTTCAATGGCCGCGTTAAGGGCGAGGAGATTGGTCTGACTCGCGATATCATTTATAACATCGATTATGTTCCCTATCTGCCTGCTGCTCTCTCCCAGCTCTATAATCGTGCGGGATGACGTCTCCACATTTCCGGCTATGTTCATCATGCTCGTCACGGTTTGTTCAACAATCAACTTCCCTTCGCCGGCGGTGCTGACGGATTCTTTCGCCGCCTCAGAGGCGTCAGCGGCATTTCTTGAGACTTCCACTATCGTATCAGACACTTCACCTACGGCCACGGCTGATTGTTCGATCTGTCTTGCCTGCTCGTTTATTCCCTGGCTGATCTGCTCTGCCGTTGCCGAGACTTCTTCCGAATTACTTGCGACCGTGCCCGCTACGTCTTTTATTTCTCCCACGACTTTTCCCAGATTATCTACGACGGTTTTCAATGACGACTTCAGGCGTCCGAATTCATCCCCCCTGTCCATACTGATTTCAATGCCTACGTCTCCATCAGCCAGCCTGTCGGCAACTGCCACGCCTTCATTAAGAGGCCCTGTTATGGAACGGGTCAAAAACAGACTGCTCAGTATCCCGACGATCAGGAGCAGCAGAGTTATCATCAATATCCCGTTTCTTATTTTGGCTATTGAGGAAGAGATAATTCCAAGACCGGTTTCCATCTCTTTCAACTGCTCACCGACAAAGGGCTCAAGGACTTCGGTCAGCTCTTCGGACGTCTTATCGAATTCTCCCATCACATCGTTCCCTGCGTCGGTCCCATCCTGAATGTAGGCATTTGCCATCTTTTTGCCGGTCTCATAATATGCGTCCACTCTTTCCCTCAGGTCACGGACCTTTCGGACCCCCGCAGTATTATTTTCAGACTCATATTTTCCCTTAAAACTCGACAAACCTGAAACAACCAGATCATAGTGTTTCCGGGCCTCATCAAAGCCGTCGTCCAGACCGCGCTCCCCGCGTGTTGCCGATATGTCGGTAAGCCACTGCTGGATTTCTACGATATCTTTGCTCATGCGTTCGGCAACAAGGGCAAACTCGACGTTCTTTTCCCTCACCGACCTGACCTGACCGGATATGGTTGAACTGGTTAATAATGTCCATACTCCGAAAAGGATCATAACAACAAGGGGCGCGGCATAACAGAGGATAATCTTGTCCCTCGTCTTCAGGTCTTTTATTTGCATGAAATCTCCCTCAAAGTGTGAAGTATGATATTTTATCGGTCATTTGGAATATTTCTTTAATAACGCTGCGTATCCCCGGATTCACCATCAAAAGACAACCCACAGAGACCACAGAGGAAAAAATAAAATATTAATCCACAGATTACACTGATTAACACAGATGTATTTAGAAATATTGTTTCAATCTGTGAAATCTGTGTAATCTGCGGATTAATTAATCTGTTCTCTGTGACCTCCGTGGTTAGGTGGTGGATTCCGGTATCGGCCCCCTCTTTAAATTGACATATAAATCGGGATAGGTTTATTATCTTGAACAAACTCTCTTACGAAACAAGGAGAACCATTGCCCGAAACAAAATTAAAAGTGATCCTCCTGCGTCATACGCCTGGTCCTGAAGAGACTGTGGCGATGGCGGCAAAGCTGTGTTACAGCCCTTCGGACATCGCATCCCTGAAAGATAAAATCGAAGCCAAAGATCAAAAGGCATTTGTTGAAAAACTCGTAAAGATGGGACACATGAGCCCTATCGAACACGCCTCTTTCACATTCGCAATCGAAGGCATTTCAAGGGCCTGCTCTCACCAGCTTGTCAGGCACAGACTTGCATCCTACAGCCAGCAGTCTCAGAGATATGTGAGTGAAAGCGGACAGCGGTCAGCAGTCAGCGGTCAGCAGCCGACTTTTGACTACGTTATTCCTCCGTCGATTAAAGACGACGCCGAAGCAAATAAAATATTCAGGAACTTTATGGCGGAAGCCCAGAATGCCTATGACCTTCTGATCGAACGGCTCAATGAGAGAGGAATAAAAGGCGAGTCCGCAAACCAGGACGCGCGCTTTGTACTGCCTAACGCCGCGGAGACAAAGATAATGGTCACAATGAACGCGCGGGAACTGCTCCATTTCTTCAGACAGAGATGCTGCAACCGGGCCCAATGGGAAGTACGGCATATGGCGGAAGAAATGCTGAAACTCGTTAAGAAAGCGGCCCCCACCCTGTTTCATAAGGCAGGCCCCGGATGTCTTTACACCCCTTGCCCTGAAGGCGATTACACCTGCGGCAAGATAAAAGCAGTAAGGGAGAAATACGGAATTAAGTAGGCGGTCAGGCAATCAGCATTCAGCTCAATAAACATTTTGCCTAAGCTGATTGCTGATGGCTGACCGCTGTTTGCTCCATCCGAAAAAGCGTCTGAAATCATTCATTTCGTCAAAATATCAACGCATTACGAATACAACAAATCCCTATAAATCAGCCTGTTACGGCAAGGCATTGAATTTGCTAAATTAATTGCTATTGAGTGGCTGACGGCACTATGAAGTTAAATCGCCTTAGGGAGGTGGAAACATGCAGGCTGACAGACGAAGATACATCAGGTTCGATGTGCCCCTTGAGATCATTTTTAAACCGGCTGATGATGCGGCGCCTTATATTGCGGGCCTTACAAGGAATTTTTCGCGTGACGGATGCTGTATTGAATCCGAAAACCGGGACATGACATTACAATCTCTTGAATTAAAAGTCAAACATCCCATTTCGGATATTTATATCACCACGAGAGGCAATATCGTGTGGCAGCGTCAAGTTGAAGGCAAATGGCTTGCAGGCATCAGCATCGTAGAAATGGACACGGAAGCCAAAAGTGAAATCCTGGATTTCGCCTATGACTTGTGGCTGAACAAAAACATAAGACCATCTTAAGATGATTAATACGCCGCGGCATATACAGAAAAGGGCCTTTGAAAGGGTCCGGTCGGATATCAGGGTAAGATTTTACTGCTGTGATAACGATTATCACGGGACGGTCACAAACCTTTCGGAAAACGGGATGTTTATAAGCATTAAGAAGATGCTGTTCCCCTTCGACTCAAAAATCGAAATAATTATTCCCTCGGAAAACAAGTTGTTACGAGTGCCTGTCAGGGTAATACGGATGACAAAAACGCAAAATGTTATTAACGGCATCGGCGTCGAAGTGCTGCATACCAATTGGGAATATATCGAATTAGTGAACAGCCTTAAATGCACCGCGGAGAAGACATCGGTCGCCTGACGCAGCCGACCGATTAAGAACGGCGATTTAATCCTTAACTTCATGTTTCAGCAAATTTCTCCCCGCCCCACCTTGTGCTGTCCCAAATTTTCTTAACGCATACCATGTAACAAGCGACGAGTGATGTTCTTAATTGGCCGTCACACCTGCCTGCCGCCGTCATGCCTCTGATCCATGCCTGCTCACCATGCCTCAAGGCATGGATTGCAACTAATAATTATTTATAACAAAATAAGATCAGCTTTTGGAGGTGACACGATGAATACCCACCTTAATAATCTAAAAATCAACCGCCGGAAACTTTTTGCAGCCTGCCTTGCCGGAGCGCTGTCTCTTTCCATTTCCGCCCCTGCGGTCCAGGCCCATCACGAACCTCTTGCGGGTCTGACGGGACCGGCCTTCAGCGATCCTTCCGACCTTCAGGAAATGCCGGAGGCGTGGATCAAACAGCCGGTCAAACACGATGCGGCCGCAGGCAGCGCAGACATTATTATCAACATTGATCAGCACCGGGAAACAAACAAGCTGGTCGAGTACCTGTTGCAGCATACTGAGGACATCGCCCCGTCATATAAGATTATTCCCGCCTCCCTCCTTAAAAAAGCAGGGTGGAAGTTTAAGGAGAATGAACTGGTCGGGGAACCCAGGTAAGAAACCGTTAAAAAGCAGGCCGAGAACAAGGCGCAAATCTATCTTGACATAGCAAACGTGATAATTGTTGTTATCGGCGCCTGCCAGGATGTACTGCTCATAAACAGGAAAGGCTGTGAAATTTTGGGATATGAAACAGATGAGATCATAGGCAGGAACTGGTTCGACAATTTTCTTCCCGGAAGAAACATCAATGAAACAAAGTCAGTGTTCGGGAAATTAATGTCGGGAGAAGTCGGTCCGGTGGAATATTACGAAAACCCGGTGCTGACAAAAGGCGGCGATGAAAGGATTATTGCATGGCATAACACGGTCTTCAGGGATAACGGCATCGGAATGCCGGAGGACGTGGATTATAAAAATACAGATTCATTAGGCATGAGGTTGGTCAAGGCCCTCGCAGAAAACCAGCTTCAGGGCGCGATGGAATTGATCAGGGGAGAAGGAACATGTTTCCGGATCAGGTTCCGGGAAGAAGAATATGCTCAGAGAGTCTGAGTCGAGAGGAGAAATAAAATGTCAAAAGGAAGAATAATGGTCGTCGAAGACGAAGGCATTATCGCGGAAGACATAAAGAGCAGTTTGATCAACATGGGATATGATGTCCCGGCAGTCGTGTCCTCGGGGAAGGAGGCGATCAGGAAGGCCATAGAGATCAGGCCCGATCTGGTGCTGATGGATGTCGTGCTGAGGGACAAAATAGACGGCGTTGACGCCGCGGGGGTCATTCGCTCCGGCTCGGATATCCCTGTAATATATCTCATCGCTTACGCCGACGGGGAAATACTGAAGCGCGCAAAGGTCACGGAGCCCTATGGATACATAATCAATACGAGGCCGGGCTGAAATTTGTCAAGATGACCGACCGCCTGAAAAGTTCTGTAAAAAAGGTCATCGACAGGCTTGAAGTGTGACAGACAAAGAATCGGTTCCAGCCGCTTGAGCCGCTTGAGCCGCTTGAACGGTTTCCTGTGTCACTGGCCCTTTGCCCCTTGCCCCTTGACCCTTGCCCCTTGCCCCTTGTATCTTAATCTTATGGCATACGTAATAGCATTTGCGGGAAAAGGCGGCACCGGCAAAACGACCATCGCCGCCCTGACGGTACGCTATCTGATGGAGAAGAAGCACAAACCCGTCCTCGCGGTCGACGCCGACAGCAACGCCTGTCTGAATGAGGCCCTCGGGGTCAAGGTGCACGCTACAATAGGACAATTACGGGAGGAATCTCTCGCTAAAGTCCGCAGCGGCGCCGAAAGGCCGGGGGGGATGAGCATGGAGCAGCTCTTCGACTACCAGGTGCAGCAGTCTGTTATAGAGGCATGCGGGTTTGACCTGATGGTAATGGGCAGACCCGAGGGGCCGGGGTGTTACTGCGCGGCCAACAATATTATCAGGAAATATACAGATAAACTTTCCGGCAAATATCCTTACGTCATACTCGATAATGAAGCGGGCATGGAACATTTGAGCAGGCGCACCACGCACAAGGTAGACCTCCTTCTCGTCATAAGCGACCCCACGCAGAAAGGGATCCGGACGGCAAGGAGAATAAACGGCCTGATCGACGAGCTTGCGCTCGACATAGACCGGAGGGAGCTTATCGTAAACAGGATATCGGATGAGAACTTCATCAAGCTGAAAAGCGTGTCGGGTGCGCTGTCTTTCGAGAATATATTCAACGTCCCGGAAGATGAGAGCATCTTTAACCTCGACCTTGAAGGCCGGGCCGTGTTCGAGCTGCCTGCCGGTTCGCTTGCAGTAAAGACGGTCTTTGCAATTCTGGATAGCTGTAAGATACCGTGATCAGCCGCAGCTATCAGTGATCAGCATTCAGCTCTCAGCCAACGCGGTCTGTTTCTCGATCTGATCGCTGAAAGCTTATAGTTGAAAGCCATGCAGACAAAGCTCCCTCGCCCTATCCCGCAATGACCGCATGATCTTCCTCGATTATCTCATGCAATTCGTGCAAAGGATATGTTGTCATATCCCATTTGTCGCCGAGATCATCGGAAAGCGCTTTCAGGACATCCGTCTCGTCAGAATCAATCAAAAGCATTATCTTCAACGGAGAATCAGACAGGGTCTCGTAGCATTTAATCCTTTTGTATCTCCCGTGCAAGGCATCATCGCGACTGATTCTCTTCCATTCTTCACTCTTGCCGAAAGAGACCGGCCTTTGTATGCCCTCTTTTAATGTACAAACAGATACATACAGCATTTCCCTCCCCCTTTCTTGCCGACCCATACTCTCAATGGTTTCGGTTTCATGCTTTATATTTATATTCTATAACGCCATGCCCCGGCTGTCTACCGTGAAACTCCCGTGTTTTCAGGCCCTTGCTGTCGGTCATGAACAAACTCTATTTAATTTTTTAATTTTCAAATAAACCCACTATATTTTTAATCCGCTATGTTATAATCTTAAACTTTGCTTCAAGCTGATTCTCTTGTAATCAAAGCGAGATTCAATCAAAAGGAGATTTATTCATGATAATTATCGGCGAAAAAATCAGCGTTATTGCAAAAAAAGTAAGAGAAGCGATGAACAGCCGCGATCCTAAACCGCTCCAGGAGCTTGCCGATGCCCAGTGGAAAGCCGGCGCTCATATAATAGATGTAAATACCGGGCCCGCGGAGGAAAAAGGCGAAGAGCTGATGACGTGGATGGTGCAGAGCATCCAGGAAAAAGTCCACGCCCCGCTATGCCTTGACACCACAAATCCCCAGGCCCTCGAGGCAGGCCTCAAGGCCCATAATAACCAGTGGGGAAAACCCCTTATAAATTCGACTTCCAACGATCCCGAACGGTTCATAATGCTTGAACTCGCGGCAAAATATAATGCACAGATAATCGCCCTGACTGTCGGCAAAGGCGGCCTGCCCGCTGATGCGGAAGAGCGGTGCGGAATCGCCGCGGAAATTATGGCAAGGGCGGCAGAGTTCGGCGTGCCGCTTGAGAATATATTCCTCGATCCGCTCATCCTCCAGGTCTGCACCACCCAGGACCAGGCGCTGCATTCCCTGAAGGCCATCAAGATGTTTCAGGAGCTGAATGATCCCCCGATGAAGACCGTGGTCGGGCTGAGCAACATCTCAAACGGGACCCCGAAGCTTATGCGGAGCCTCATAGACAGGGTATACCTGACCTTATTAGTATACGAGGGCCTTACAGCCGCGATCATGAACCCTCTTGATAAGGAATTGATGGATGCGATGAAGACAACCGAGATGTTCATGGGCAAGACGTTGTACGCCCATTCGTATCTGGAAATGTGAAAAGGACAGTAGCAAGCAGCAAGTAGTTAGTAGTTAGGGGGAGGGAAGCTGCGTGAATTTCTTCCCTTAGCTACTAACTACTTACTACTAAATTACGGAGGTTAAAATGTCATTCGTTGTTCCAAAGGAATCTTATAATGGAAAGGTCTTAAGCGTTGATTTCGGGAAGGGCGATAAAGCTGTTGTTATCGGCGGTGAAAATACCCTCCCTTTTTTATCATTTGAAGGTGAGATCCCAAATCGTCCCGTTGTCGCTTATGAAATACAGGACTGCCCTCCCGAGGACTGGCCGGAGAGGGTCAGGAACGAGTACAAGGACGTAAGCGGGGACCCCGTTACATGGGCCAAGCATTGCCAGGACAATCTAAAGGCCGGGGCCATTGCGCTGAGGCTGGTGAGCACCCATCCGGACAGGGAAAACCGTTCGGCGGAAGACGCGGCAAAGACCATCAGGAATGTATTGGCCGCCATCGACATACCGCTCATAATATTAGGCTCCAACCACATTGAAAAAGACGCCTCCGTCCTTGTCGCCGCTGCGGAGGCCGCAAGCGGATACAACTGCATAATAGGGAAGGCCCAGGAAGGCAATTACAAAACCATAGTAGCGGCGGCTCTTGCTCACAACCATAAGTTGATCGCAATGTCGGAACTCGACATTAACCTTGCAAAGCAGCTTAACATCCTCATAACCCAGATGGGGTTTGACAAGGAGAAACTCATTACCGACCCGATGTGTTCGGCATTAGGTTACGGTCTTGAATATACATATTCGGTCATGGAGAGGATAAGGCTCGCGGGACTGTTTCAGAATGACGCGACCATGCAGCCCCCGATTTTAGGCGACGTCGGCATGTACGTCTGGAAGATAAAGGAAGTGACCGCGGCTGAGGCCGATGTCCCTGAATGGGGCTCGCTTGAGGAAAGGGGCGTCGCGTGGGAAGCGATAACCGCAACGTCCATGATCGTCGCAGGCACGAACCTCCTGATCATGAGACACCCGAAGTCGATAGGGATTGTTGAGAAGACGATAGCGGAATTAACATAAATTGAAAGACAGTAGTTAGTAGCAAGCAGTTAGTAGTTAAGGGAAAAGCTCTTGAATATATCCCTTAACTACTAACTACTAACTGCTTACTACTAATTTACGGAGGTAAGAGATGGCTTTAACCGGAGTTCAGATATTCAAACTTCTTCCCAAGACAAACTGCAAGAAATGCGGGTTTCCTACCTGTCTTGCCTTTGCAATGGCGCTCGCGCAGGGAAAAGCCGACCTGTCAAAATGTCCGGACGTTTCCGAGGAATCAAAGAAAATGTTAGGCGAGGCCTCTGCCCCGCCGATAAGGACTTTTGATCTCGGTACCGGCGATAAGGCCGTGAAGCTGGGCGGGGAGACCGTGCTCTTCAGGCACGACAAGAAATTCTTCAATCCCTGCGCCCTTGCCGTAAATATAAAAGACAACTTAAGCGATGATGAACTCGTAAAAAAGGCGACTGAGGTCTCACAGTCTGAAATGGAACGCGTAGGGCAGAAGCTCAGGATCGACGCCATATCAGTCGAATACGCCTCCGGCAGCAGCGCGCAATATGAAAAGGCCGTCAGGCTCGTTGCAGAAAAGGCCCCTGCCGCCGCCATAATACTCAACTGTAAAGACGCGGCTGCTGCGGAAGCAGCGGTGAAGGCAGTGGCCGTTAGAAAGCCGCTTCTCTACTGCGCGACAAACGAGAACGCCGAGGCCATGGCCGGTATCGCGAAGACTCACGGCGTCCCCCTCTGCGCAAGCGCGCAGGGACTCGAGGCGCTGAGCTCGCTGACTGAAAAGCTTCAGGCATTAGGCGTAAATGACATCGTGCTCGACTCCGGCGCGAAATCCGTAAAGGAGATCGTCGAGAACAATACACAGATCAGACGCGCGGCCCTTAAAAAAGGCTTTAAGCCCCTCGGCTTTCCGATCATCAATTTTGTATTCAGGGACGATTCGATCCAGGAGGCCTCCGCGGCTTCCGTAGCGATAGCAAAATACGCGTCGATTGTCGTGCTGAGCGGCATTGAAAAGTGGAAGAACCTTGCGCTGTTTACGGTGAGGCAGAACCTCTACACGGACCCCCAGGTGCCGATGCAGGTAGAGCAGAAAATATACGGGATAAGCGAGCCCGATGCAAATTCGCCGCTCATGATTACAACCAATTTCTCGCTCACTTACTTCATAGTCTCCGGAGAAATTGAAAACAGCAAGGTGCCGAGTCTTCTCGCCGTTATGGACAGCGAGGGACTGTCGGTGCTGACCGCCTGGGCGGCAGGCAAATTTACGGCCGCCAAGATAGCCCAGTTTATCAAGGACAGCGGGATTGAAGGCCGGATAAGCCACAGGGAACTCATTATCCCCGGCCAGGTCGCAATACTGAGCGGGGCGCTTGAAGACAAGCTTGAGGGATGGAAAATAACGGTGGGTCCGCGGGAGGCAAACGCGATCCCTACCTTCCTCAGGGGCCGGGCGTCATAGGTCTTTACAATAACGATTCCAATCTGATAATGTTTATAGGTGGACGTAATCCACAGATCAGCACAGGTTATATAGGCCCTGAGTAGGTTGTTCTTTCAGATAGTCCTGTTTATCTGTGAAATCTGCGTAATCTGTGGATAAAAAGGAACGACGATGGAAAGATATCGGCGACTTAACATTAAACTGACGCCGCAGCGTCTGGCGATTTTGAAGCATCTTGAAGGCAACAAAGCGCATCCGTCGGCCGATGAGATATACAAGTCGGTAAAGAAGAAATATCCTACTATGTCGTTTGCCACGATTTACAATACGCTGGAGGCCTTAAAAGAAAAGGGAAATATCCGGGAGCTGAAAATAGACCCCGCCAAAAAAAGATATGACCCCGACATGAGTCCGCATCATCATATCATCTGCACAAAATGCAGCAGTATCTTTGATGTATATAAGGATTTCGATATACGTCTGCCCGAGGAAACAGCCGGCGGATTCAAGGTGTCCGGCAAGAATATCGAGTTTTTCGGCACATGCCGGAAATGTAAATAAAAAAGGTACATGGTCGTAAACATTTTGTTGCACGGAATTGGATGATTCCCCTCTTTGGAAAAGAGGGGTTAGGGGAGATTTTGGGACCAATTGTTTTATTGCAAAATTCCCCCTGACCCCCTTTTTCAAAGGGGGAATAATACCACCCGTTCATGTACCGGAATCTAATTTAGGAGGTTTAAGATGTCAAAATTAATTGCCTCTGCCGCCATTAAGGCTGCGCACGTGCTCGTAAAAAGAGCAGAGGTCATGCTTGAAAAAGCGATAGCCGAAAAAGGAAAAGACTTTGTGTTCGAATTTCCGGACACCGCGTTTTATCTTCCGATGATATACGCGATGACGGCGTTCCCGGTAAAGACGCTGGCCGACATGAAGGTGGCCCTCGCTATGACAAGAGAGATGCTTCACGAGGAGCCTGATGAAAAGCTGTGGAAGCCCTACTTAGGCGAAGCGCTCGATTCCGGAATGGCGACCCTTTTTGCCGAGGAGATCATTCTCGCGCTGAGATACATGGACGGGCTTGAGCCGGTGACCGATCCTGAAACGGGATATGTTTACAACGGCTTCATTACGGACACGATCCAGAGGAACCTCGGTATAGCGCTCGTAGACGGAAGGATGCCCGGTTTCGCCGCTATTATCGGCGCTGCGCCGGATGAAGATACCGCGGTGAAGATAGTCAGGGAATTGCAGGAGAAGAACATTCTGATCTTCCTTTCGGGTCAGGCGAAAGATAAAAACGGGAAACTGACAAACGTCACCAGACAATTATTGAGTAAGGGCGTCACGTTAGGCTGGGAGACATACATTGTCCCCCTCGGTCCCGACACGGAGCACACGCTGTATGCGCTCGACTGGGCGATAAGGGCGTCGCTTATTTTCGGCGGCAAGAAGCCCGGCGATTACAGGGAGCATCTCAAATATCAGAAGGACCGCGTGTTCGCTTTTGCTATCGCTCTTGGAGAAATGGATGAAATCAAGTGGTCCACCGGAGGGGGCGCAATAAACATGGGCTTCCCCGCCATATGCGACACCGACGTTCCCGTCATTCACCCCACGGGCGTATGCACTTACGAACATGTCGTCAAGGAATTTGATCACGACAAGATAGTACAGAAGGCGATAGAAGTCAGGGGACTTAAAGTCACTGTCGAAAAGCCGCCGATCCCTGTCTCCTTCGGCCCCGCGTTCGAGGGCGAGCGTATCAGGAAGGAAGACATGTTCATCGAGTTCGGCGGACAGCGCTCACCGGCCTTTGAATGGGTGAGGACAAAAGAACTCCATGAGATCGAAGACGGAAAGGTCATCATCGTGGGAACGGACGTGGAGGAACGGTACAAAAAAGGCGGAGTTATGCCTATGGCCGTCGTCATCGACGTCGCCGGAAGGAAGATGCAAAAGGACTTCGAGGCGATCATCGAGAGGAAGCTCCACCACAATATAAATGAGGCACAGGGCCTCTGGCACATGGGCCAGCGCGACATAGTATGGATGAGGATCAGCAATCAGGCATACAAGGACGGGATCACGCTGGAGCATATCGGCGTCATCCACAATACAATGTCGCATAACCGCTTCAAGTCCATCGTCGACAAGGTACAGGTAACGCTTTACGTCGATGAAAAAGACGTGCTTGCCTTACAGGATGAAGCGCGTAAGGTATATAAAGAAAGAGACCACAGGCTTGCCGGTCTGACCGACGAGTCTGTTGACACGTTTTACTCATGCCTGCTGTGCCAGTCTTTCGCCCCTTCGCACGTATGCGTCATCAGTCCCGAGCGTCTCGGCCTGTGCGGGGCGTACAACTGGTTAGACACGAGGGCGGCCTTTGAGATCGACCCCACGGGCGGCAACCAGCCCATCATGAAAGGCGAGGCCCTGGACGCGGCCAAAGGAAGATGGGCCGGGGTGGATACGTACCTCAAGAGCAACTCCGCGGGCGCGGTCGAGTCGTTGAACCTCTACACCATCATGGACAACCCGATGACGTCCTGCGGGTGTTTTGAATGCATTGTAGCGATTGTCCCCGAGGCAAACGGGATAATGCTTGTGCAGAGAGGCCACACGGGTATGACCCCCGCCGGGATGAAATTCTCGACCCTTGCCGGAACAGTCGGCGGCGGCACCCAGAACCCCGGATTTATGGGGATCGGGGTGAATTTCATCACGAGCAAGAAATTCCTCTTTGCCGACGGCGGCATCAAGAGGATTGTCTGGATGACGAAGAACCTTAAAGAAAGACTCGGCGAGGATTTCAAAAAGAGGGCGGAGGAAGAAGGCGTGCCCGATCTGTTAGATAAAATAGCGGACGAGTCCATAGCAGAGGAATCGGAAAAATTAATGGAATACCTTGCGAGCGTCGGACACCCGGCCCTTGAGATGGAGCCTATGTTTTAAAAAAAAGGGGCAGGGGTCATGGGGCAAGGGGCACGGTTTTCCCTTGACCCTTGCTACTTGACCCTTGACCCTAATATTTGGAGGATTTAGATGAAAAATAACGGACACAAACCAGCCAAAACGGCTAATAAAGAAGCGGCGATAGTTCTCGAATGGGGAGACTCACGCGGGTATGAAACCTGTTTTACAAGGGCCGAGAAAATGAAACCCTGCCCTATCGGCGAATCCGGCGCGTGCTGCAAGGTATGCCATATGGGACCATGCAGGCTCGTCGGGACCAAGGCCGAGGAAGAAGGCCGCGGTATTTGCGGGGCTACCCTTCCGGTAATCGCCGCCAGAAATCTGGCGAGGATGGTCGCTGCCGGAACCGCCTGCCACGGCGATCATGGAAGAGACATGGCGTTTACCCTGTTGGCGGTCGCTGAGGGTGAGGCCAAAGACTTCAAGATAAAAGACGTGAAAAAATTATACAGGGTCGCTGAAATAATCGGCGTTGCAGCCGAAGGCAGACCTGTGCTCGATGTGGCAAAAGACGTGGCCCTGAAATTCATAGAGGATTTCGGCAGGCAAAGAGGAGAAGTAAGCTACGTCAGGCGCGCGCCGAAGAAGACCCAGGGAAGATGGAAGAAATGGGATATTGTCCCGAGGGGTATTGACAGGGAAATCGCTGAAACCCTGGACAGGACCACAATGGGTATGGACGCCGATGCCGACTCCATCCTGAACCATGCCCTGAAAGCGGCCGTAGCAAACGGCTGGGGCGGCAGTATGATATCGACGGACATCACCGACGTCCTGTTCGGAACGCCTTCTCCGGTAAAGGCGGAGGCGAGTCTGGGCATATTCAAGGACGACGAAGTCAATATTGTTATCCACGGCCATGAACCCAATTTAGCGGAAATGATAGTCGATGTTGTGTATGAGCCGGAGATGATTGAATACGCCAAATCAAAAGGCGCGAAAGGCATAAATCTGGGCGGGATGTGCTGTACCGCCAACGAAGTGATGATGCGCCACGGTATTCCCACTGCCGGCGGTTTCACGAACCAGGAGTTAGGGATAATGACGGGACTCATAGAGGCGATGGTTGTGGATGTGCAGTGCATTATGCCTGCTTTGACGGAAGTATCAAAGAAGTTCCACACAAAAATTGTGACCACCTCTTCAAAGGTAAGGATGCCGGGCGCAACGCACGTTCAGTTCGACGAGCACAACGCAAAAGATATCGCAAGAGAGATCGTTAAGCTTGCCATTGACAATTATCCGAACAGGAAAGCGGAAGGAAGCCATGTTACGGAAACGTTTCCCGTGATCGCGGGTTTTTCGCACGAATACATTGAGTATATGCAGGGCGGAAGATGGCGCGCCTCCTTCAGGCCGCTTAACGACGCTATCATGGCCGGAAGGATCCGCGGAGTTGTGGGTCTCGCGGGATGTGACAATCCGAGGGTCCCTTCAACGGGAATGCATAAATTCCTGGCCATCGAACTGATTAAAAACGATGTCCTTGTCGTATCGACAGGCTGTAGTTCGGCCTCATGCGGCACGGCAGGGTTCCTTACGCCCGAGATGGCCATGGAGAACGCAGGCCCAGGGTTGAGAGAAGTCTGCGAGGCGATAGGTATCCCGCCCATTCTTCATCTTGGCTCATGCGTCGACAATACAAGGATACTGACCATCGCAACCGCTATGGCGGCGGAAGGCGGACTGTCCGACGAGATCGGGGGAATGCCCGCAGTCGGTATCGCCCCGGAATTCATCACGGAAAAGGCGATATCCATCGGCTGCTACTTTGCCGCCTCCGGCGTTCCGGTAATATTCGGAGGCGAATCGCCTGTCGGGGCAAGCCGGGAAGTCACGAGGATCATGACCGAAGTCTGGTTCGAGAGATTCAAGGGAGCGCTGCATTTTGAGCCGGACCCTGAAAAGATACTCGCCATGACTTTCGACTATATCGACAAGGCCAGGGAAGCCCTGAAACTCAGGAAGTACGAGCCGGGCAAATTCGGCGCCGAAAGGGTGCTCATGGATATGGCCGCGAGAAGAGAGATCGAGAAGGCGGCAGTGCCCCATGCCGGAGTGGGAGGGATCAATGAGTCTGAAAACTGATGAGATCATCGGCCATGTCGGCGACGTATTGGCTGAAGGCCAGAAAAAAAGGGGGGTGCTTATCCACGCCTTCCAGAAGATACAGCAGGAGCACAACTATCTTCCCGAAACTGAGCTGAGAAAACTGGCAGAGAACCTGAGCATCCCTCTTTCGGACGTCTACAGCACGGCCACTTTCTACAAGCAGTTCTACTTTACGCCACGCGGCAGAAAGATAATCAGGGTGTGCACCGGCACTGCCTGCCACGTCAGGGGCGCGTCCAAGGTCCTCGATAAGATCAAGGACGAATTCAGGATAGAAGAAGGCGAGACGACCAGGGACCTCGCGATGACGCTCGAGACGGTAGGGTGCATCGGCTGCTGCGGTCTCGCGCCGGTCGCTACGATCAATGAAGATATAGTAGGCGAAATAGACATGAAAAAAGTTGGGGAGGTCATTGAGGAAATAAAGAAATAACGTAGGGGCGAGGTGACCTCGCCCGTACAAAATAAAATACATGATTTGAGAATTCATTCAGAGCGGCACGTAGATTCCAGCGGAACATCATACAGAAGAATAGTAGTCGGTAGTAAGCAGATAAAAAAATATAACGGATGGCGGTTAGAAACAGGTCTAACCGCTATCGTTATCTTCTAAGTACATACAGGAAAAGGTGGATTTACCATGAGCAAACTCAGCAGTATTGACGAATTAAAGCAGTACAGCGAAAAACTCAAGGCCGGGACGTTCATGCCGGACAGGCTCAGGGCCAGGGTCTGCTGCGGCACCGCCTGCACGGCAACAGGCGCCCATCAGGTCATCGACGCCTTTCAGAAAGAGGCCTCCCAGTCGGGTATCGACCTGGAGATCGTTAAGACCGGGTGTCAGGGCATATGCCAGAAAGGCCCGGTCCTGAAAGTCGAACCTCTGGACATCTTCTACCAGCGGACCAAGCCGGCAAGCGTTCCATGGATCATGAGCTATTCCATCCTCGGGAGCATGCCGTACAGACAGGGCCTTTACAGGGACGACTTCCTCAGCGAACCGGTGCCGGTAATGACCGACGTCCCCTTCTACAAAAAACAGAAAAGGATCGCGCTCAGAAACAACGGGAAGATCGACCCGTGCAACATAGACCATTATATAGCGGTCGGCGGGTACGCAGCGTTGGGAAAGGCGCTTTCGACCATGACGCCCGACGAGACGCTTGCCGAAGTCGATAAGGCCAACCTCAGGGGCAGGGGCGGGGCCGGGTTCCCCGCGGGGAAAAAATGGAAGCACGTAAAATCGGCGTCCGGCAACATCAAGTTTGTAATCGCAAACGGCGACGAAGGCGACCCCGGGGCCTTCATGGACAGGTCGATCATGGAAGGCGACCCTCACAGCCTTCTTGAGGGAATGGCCCTCTGCGCATACGCCATCAACGCGCAGTATGGAATCATTTACGTCAGACACGAATACCCGCTTGCCGTCAAGAACCTCGGTATAGCGATAAATCAGGCCGTGGAATTAGGGTTATTGGGTAAAAACATCCTCGGCAGCGATTTCAGTTTCACAGTCGATATCAGGGAAGGCGCGGGCGCGTTCGTATGCGGGGAATCCACGGCCCTCGTCGCGTCGATTGAAGGTGAAAGAGGGTTCCCGAGGCCGAGGCCGCCGAGACTTTCAGAGCAGGGAGGCGGGGCCTGGGGATATCCGAGCAATCTTAATAATATCGAGACCTACGCCTGCGTCCCAGTAATTGTTGAAAGGGGTTCGGACTACTTCCTTTCAATAGGAACGAAAAATTCACCAGGCACAAAGGTCTTCGCGCTGACGGGAAAGGTCAAGAATACCGGGCTCGTCGAAGTCCCGATGGGTATCACCCTCAGGGAAATAATATATGACATCGGCGGCGGCATTTTGGGAGACAAGAAATTCAAGGCGGTCCAGACGGGCGGCCCTTCGGGAGGATGCATTCCCCCCGAACACCTCGACCTGTCCGTGGACTTCGATTCATTAGCGTCCGTAGGCTCCATGATGGGTTCAGGCGGAATGGTCGTCATGGACGAAGATACATGCATGGTGGACGTCGCCAAATTCTTCCTTTCCTTTACCCAGTCCGAGTCCTGCGGCAAGTGCCCCCCGTGCAGGATCGGCACTTACCAGATGCTTGAGATTCTGAAGAGAATAACCTCAGGAAAGGGACAGCCCGGCGACATCGAGAAGCTTGAGGCTTTGGGCAAGAATATTGTTAAGGGCTCTCTCTGCGGTCTTGGAAGCAGCGCGCCTAATCCGGTCCTGACCACAATAAAATATTTCAGGGAAGAATATGAGGAGCACATTCACGACAAATACTGCAGGGCCAAGGCGTGCAGCGGTCTGGGCAGGTTCAGGATCGAGCACAGCGAATGTTTTCTCTGCGGCCTTTGCAAACAGGCGTGCGCCTTCGGCGCCGTGAAGGAGCTGCGGAACAAATTCCTCATAGACCAGGACGACTGCACCAGTTGCAAGGCGTGTTATACCGCGTGTCCCATCGGAGCGGTGAAGATAGAGAAACAGCAAAGACAAGAAAAACGTGTAGGGGCGGGGTGACCCCGCCCGTATGTGAACATAACCTCCCCTCTTTGTAAAAGGGGGGCAAGGGGGGATTTTGAAAACGGATAATTCCTAAGAAATCTCCCCTGACCCCTCTTTGCTAAAGAGGGGGATTCAAGAAAACAGGAGCACTTATGACCCAGGAAGAACAGAAAGAGAAAAAACTTGAAGACATAAAAAAAGAGGCGGACGAGAAGAAATGTCCCGTGCAGAAATCCCTCTATTTTGTGGATGAATTTCTTTCAGGACCGATGTGCGGTAAATGCTTCCCCTGCTCTTTCGGCAGTTACGAGGCCAGGGTGAGGCTCAGGAGGCTTGCCGGCGGGAGCGGCTCGGGCGAGGACATAGCCGCCGTAAAGCGGATCGCCTCAAACATGTCGGAGGCCTCGATGTGCAAAAAGGGAAAAGACACCGCGAAATACATGCTCGAACACGTTGATTCCAGGGAGTTCACCGACCATGTTTCAGGCGTTTGCGCGCAGCGTGAATGCATGGATTATTTCAAATACACTGTCATACCGGACAAATGCAATATGTGCGGCGACTGCCTCGATGTATGCAGGGACAACGCGATCATCGGAGAAAAGAGGAAATCCTATTTGTCGGGTTATAGTCCCTTTGAGATAGCGCAGAAGAGGTGCTCAAAATGCGGTGAATGCATGAAGGTCTGCCCGACAGGCGGGATTGTATTTGTAAGTGTTAAGGAAAGCGAGATAGTGGAAGTGTAACGGATAAATAAGTAGCAAGTAGTTAGTAGTTGGTAGCTAAGGGGAAAGTTTATCCAAGCTCGTCCCCTAACTACTAACTACTTGCTACTATCTACTTTTAAATTACAGGGAGGATTTTATGTCGAAAACAGTAAGCTTAAAAATAGACGGTAAGGATGTAAAGGTCCCCGAGGGGACCAACCTCATCGACGCTGCACAGGCGGCGGGGGTCCACATCCCCAACCTCTGCTATCTCAAAGGCATGAAGGGTATCGGCGCGTGCAGGATGTGTCTTGTCGAGGTGGAAGGGGCAAAGGGCCATTCGGTCGGCTGCATCACGCGGGTAAAGGAAGGCATGAACGTCAAAACAACCACCCCGCAGATCGAAGAGACGAGGAAGTTCATTCTCGACCTCATCCTCTCCATGCACCCCCTGGACTGCATGACCTGCACAAAGGCCGGGGTCTGCACTCTTCAGCAGTACGCTTACGACCACGAGATCAAGGAGTCGAACTTCACGAGGAAGAAATTCGGATATCCTGTGGACGCTGCAAACCCGTTCATTAAAAGGGACTCCGACTATTGCATACTGTGCGGAAGGTGCGTGAGGGTATGCAAGGAGCAGGGGACCAGCGTGCTCGATTTCATGGGAAGGGGTGTGGGCTCAAAGATCGGCACCGCGATGGACAAGCCCCTTCAGGAATCAGGCTGCACCTTCTGCGGCAGTTGCGTGGATGCGTGTCCCGTCAACGCCCTGCTTGAAGCTGACCGCTGGAGAAAAGGCAGGGAGTGGGATTACACAACTACTAATTCGACATGCCTTTCGTGCGGAAACGGCTGCGATATAGTCGTCAGCACTAAAGACGGCGGCCTTGTAAAAGTCAATTCCGAAGGCGATGAGGGCTCCGTGGAGAAATACATATGCGCCACCGGCAGGTTCGGGTTCGATTCCGTTTCTTCGGACGCGAGGGTGACTTCGCCGCTGATCAGGGTAAACGGAGAGCTGAAGGAGGCCGCATGGAAAGACGCCCTGGCCCTTGCGGCTGAAAAATTAAAGGCCGCCGGCGGCAGCGCAGGCGTCATAAGCACGGCGGGCATCCTCAACCAGGACGCCTTTGTGCTTTCAAAATTCGCGTCCGACGTTGTGAAGACGAAGAACGTCGATACAACCGCAAGTCTTTACGCCGACGCGGATTCGATGAAGTTCTCGGACCAGGCGGACATTGACTCCGCCGACGTTATTTTATTGGCCGGTTTAAACCCTTCGCAGTGGGAACGGGTCCTCCCCGCGCTTGACGCTTCAATCAGGAGGAGGGTTTCAAGGGGCGCCAAACTCCTAATAATAAATTCCGGGGAGACGAGGGCTTCCTCGGTCGCGACAGTAAATATGACCGCTGATGAAGCGTCCTCTCTTGCACAGATCGCAAAGGCGCTGGCGGCAAAAGGCAAGGCCGCCGACAAGGCGCTCCAAGACGCTGTCTCGGGACTTTCGGCGACGGAAGACGCTGAAAAGGCCGCGACCCTGCTTTCCGAGGCAAAGTCGCCCGTTATATTCTGCCACCCTTCCCTGTTCACCGCGGCAAGAAACATTGCATTGCTGACCGATGTGAAAGTGGTCGCAGTCCCTTTTGAGGCAAACGCAAAGGGAGTGGTGTCCCTGGGGCTCACTACCGAAGGGAAGACATACGGGGAAATGGTGTCCGGGGGCGTGGAGGTCCTCTACGCGGTCGGCGAAGTCCCGGCTGCCAAAAGACCGGATGTGAAATTCCTTATTGCCCAGACCTCATTCATGACTGATCTCGCCAAACAGGCTGACGTCGTATTTCCCGCCGCGACATTTCTTGAATCCGACGGCACGATAATCAACTACCTGGGCAAGGTCAGGGACGTCCGGAAATCCGTCGAGCCCGCGGGAGATTCGAAGCAGCACAAGAATATATTGATCGAGCTTTCAAAGGTCATGGGAAGCCCGATCAAGGAGTCGGCCGCGGCAATGAAGAGCGCGTTTCAGGCCAAGGACAAACCTAAGTTCAGACCGTTTGAGAAAAAACAGGGCCTCGACGTCAATCCCGCCGAGCTCAACGAGTCCATCAATAAGCCGGTGATTTACTCTTCACGGCTTGTATGGCTGAAGGAAGTAATGACGGAAGCATAAAACCATTTCGTCATTCCCGTGAAAACGTAGGGGCGGGTTTCAAACCCGCCCTTTTTAATTGATCCACCGGACTCCTCACCGCAAGCCCCGGCGTATTTAAAGGCTGTTGGCAGGAAATACATACTGCCACATAAATTCCCTCGACAGTTTCTCTGATATATATATTCTGCTTTATCTTCATATGTTATACTTTATTACATGGCCCCGGGGGACAAAAGAAAACTGAATGAAAGAAAATTTCCAGACATAGAACATTTACCCGATGGAGGCAGAAGATACCGGCTTGAAATCAAAGGAAAGCACGGATGGAAGGCGCGGTATGTTAAGGAAGTAGATGCAAAGGAAGAGACGATACGCTTTTATCAGGAAATCTATAATGATAATAATATCCTGATAGAAATTCATGACAAATTCCCCGTAGACAAAGGTCATAGGAAAGTAAGGGAGGACAAATGATAGTAACAAAAAAGATGCTTGCTGATATGATCACGGGCTACATAAACCGGGAGACAGACTTGCAGCATCTCGTGGACTGGGCGGAGGACATGCTGAGAGAGTCTGATTTTGAACCTGATAATTTTGAACTGATAAGAGATATCCTCGCCCATTTGGGGGTGGCAGATGTACGGGACTTCGGCCTCTCGTGGGATGATTGCCACGAGTATCTGCATAGGCTCGGTTATAATATCAAAGTAAATTTGATAGAGGCATAACCCGGCCCTTTTGCCCTGTAATATTGATACTCACATGCCCATATTATTCCTCTCAATCCACCGGACTCCTCACCGCCAGCCCCGGCGTATTTAATACATGCGTATAGATCATGGTCGTAGAGACGTCGGAATGTCCTAACAGTACCTGCACCGTGCGGATGTCGTAGCCGCCTTCAAGGAGATGCGTGGCGAAGGAGTGGCGCAGGGTGTGGCAGCTTACTTTTTTGGTCAAGCCTGTTTTTGATGCTGCCTTATTGACGGCCCGTTGCAGGACAGTCTCGTGAATGTGATGTCTCCGGACCTCCTTTGTCCTCGGGTCAACGGACAGACGGTCTGCCGGGAACACATATTGCCATATCCACTCGCGGGACGCATTTTTATATTTGCGGGCCAGGGACGGCCAGATATATGTATCTCCGTAACCATCCGACAGATCTTTCTCATGCAATTTTTTCGCATAGGCAATCTGCTCCTTAAGTTGGTCATGAAACCGCCGGGGCAGCATTGTGATCCGGTCTTTCTGCCCCTTCCCGTCCCTCACCAGTACCTGTCTTTGTTCAAAATCTATATCTTTGGTCCGGAGACGAATGCATTCCATCAGCCTTAAGCCGCTCCCATAAAGCAGCCCCGCCATGAGCGCGCATGTGTCCGGTAAATTATCAAGCAGGCGGTTCACCTCATCGCGTGTCAGCACGACCGGAAGACGTTTCGGCCTCTTGGCCCTGATGAAATCACCGATTTCCCCTATCTTCCGGTCCAATACCTGCTCATACAAAAATACGATCGCATTAAGCGCCTGGTTTTGCGTGCTCGCCGCAACATTCCGCGTTTCCGCTAAATAATCAAGGTAACTCTTTACGTCGGCAGCCAGGATTTGTTCAGCAGGTTTCTGTTTATGATAATGCAAAAAGCGGAGAATCCACTGTTCATAAGTCTTTTCCGTACGGATGGAATAATGACGGTAACGTATCTCGGTGCGCAGTTTTTCAAATATACCTTGATACGCAGAGATTATTTCCGGTGGAGGCAATTCATCCTGGAAATGTATGTCCTCGCATTCACGACCGGCTTGTTTGATTTCTGAATGAGTTATTTTGAAGGACATGTCCGCTATTTGTGACGACCAGGAAGCATTAAACATGTCCCTGTACACTATCAGAAGCGCATTCTTTGCCTGCTCCACCTGCCAGTCCTGAATCCTGTTCTTGCCGGAAAGATATGCGAGGAACCGCCGGGCGTCTTCAACGGCGCACGCGCGCAATGATTTCCCTTTTATGAAATCGGCAAATTCCTGCAACCAGTGAATATGCCATTTCACATTCTTTTGCAGCACCCCGCTTTTAATAACCAGCTTCGAATAGTCCGTCCAAAAGTCACCTGCAACGGATAAATTATTATTTGATTGTTTATTCATGATGTCCCCCCTTTTTTTGAAAATAAAATCCTATCGAAAATGACGAAAACAGCTATGACGGCTAAGAGCGTGTATATGTTATCAATTCCCGATATTTTTTTCTTGCTTTTTCCGCTTGACCTCTTTAAAATAAATTACTTTCTCGAAGCGTATTTCTTTCACTTTTAAGATTCTTAATAGAGACCAAGAGGGGTAACCTCAAATGGACGCATGTGCATCACGTGTAATTTATAATCATTATAAAAACTATACTGCAGCAGATATTATTGCGCTATATAGGAGCGTAAATATTCAATAATGGCTGCTGCAGTCGAATATCTGTTGGACTAAACGATTCGGAAGAATCGGGAATGACGGGGAATATATTGTAGGAATGGACAATGGCTGAGATCAATTTTGAATGCAAGGAATGCGGGAGCATATTTGATTGTGATGTTGGGAAGGTAACATTTCCGACAAAGGCCAACGAGAGGCCGAAATATGAAAACAAAATAGTATGTCCGAAGTGCGGAATAATATCATCGGACAAAGTATTATTGACTGAAATCGGGCAGGGGCAGATGACGGCGTTAGATATGGAAACTTGGTAGTAGCAGGCTGAAGTTTTAATTAAAGGGGACAACAGATGGGCTCTTCGGTGCAGGAGATACTGAAGATGAGTTATGCTTCGTTTCGACAGCAACACCGCATGCCTGGATATGTGCACAAGGCGGCGCAGGCATTGATAGAGTGCAGGACATCGGCACTTGGGGGGCATGTGCAGGCATGTCCTGAGGGACATTATCAGCGGCACTGGTACAATTCATGCAGGAACCGGATGTGTCCGCAATGCAACTGGCTGCAGATCGAGCAATGGCTGAGGAAGCAGAGTGAGAAACTGCTTAAGTGCGGGCACTACCATATGATCTTCACAATACCGCATGAGCTGCATGAGATATGGCGATTCAACAAGAAGCGGATGACGAATATCCTGTTTACAGCGGTGCGTGACACGCTGTTTGAATTATTTCTTGATGAAAGGCATATCGGAGGGAAGCCCGGGATAATAGCGGCCTTGCACACGTGGACACAGACACAGCTTCTTCATCCTCATATTCATTGCCTGATCACGGAAGGCGGCCTGTCGGAAGATGGGCAATGGAAAACGAGAAACAATGGGTATCTTCTGCCGGTCCGGGCGGTAATGGCGGTGTATCGCGGGAAGTTGCTGGCGTACATAGATAAGGCAATTGAGAAGGGGCAACTGAAGTTGCCTGATATGATGAGCAGGCAGCGATGGAAGAACATGAGGAACAAGCTTGGGCGGGTGAAATGGAATGTGAATATCCGGGAGCGTTATGAATACGGCAAAGGGGTGTTGACGTATCTGTCGCGTTATATTCGAGGTGGGGCGATATCAAACAGGCGGATAGAGTCGTTCAACGGAAGCGAAGTGAGCTTTCGTTACCGGCTTGGAGAAAAGAACGGCAACGTGATGACCTTGCCGGTTGCTGATTTTTTAACGAGGTACTTTCAGCATGTGCCTGAAGCGAACACAAAGGTAGTGAGGTATTACGGGCTGTATGCGCCGACGGCAAAAACTGAATTGGCAGATTGTCGGGCTAAATTAGGACAGTCGCCGGTGAAAGAGACCACAGAACTTGACTGGCAGACATACAGTGAAAACCGTGGTAGAAACCATGCGGAGCTTTGTCCCGTTTGCGGAAGGAGACTTGTACGTCTTGATAACATACCGCGTGACAAAGTCTTTTCCGGTCCGGGTGATCGATATGTGCGACAAGCTGCTTAAGATGCTGAGAGCGAGAAAATGGCAAAGTAACAAAAAATATGCGCCCAGATGCTTCAAAAGGCCTATTCATATGGGCAAGAAAAAGGAAAGATGATTATAGGGTATCAAATTGCGATTATGGCATTTCATTATCTTCTTGCAAGATGCCATCCGGGCCAATTAAAACGGTACGGGTCCGGATTATAAATTACATAGGAACCGTCCAACCTGGCGTTGGAGCAAATGGGATTATGCGATTACAAAATCAGATATCATACAGCACAGCAAATGGGATATATATTTTTTCGTCTTTACTCCCATTGCTCAACTAATCGTTATGTGCAAGGAGATTCAAAGTGAGTAAGACATACTGGCAGATCGCAGCGGGAGCTTTTGGCCGAAACTATACGGACTATTTTATTAAACATGGCATAGCCTTTGTTGGAGGCGATTCACAAATAAAGGCTATGAAAGACGTTACCGTGGGAGACATCGTCGTCCTTAAGCAAGGATTATCGCAAATTGTTGCTGCAGGTGAAGTTGTTGAGAGGGATGGAAAAGCAATCGGATGTGAAGATAAATTATGGTTACGTGACTTTGATGGGTGGGATTTACCAGCATACTGCTATGTCGATTGGCATATCCCTGATGATCCAATCAAGACTAGTGGACTTACAATAAATACAATACAGAGACTTCCTCAAAGCAGACACCAACAAATAGCTAATGATCTTTTATTATTGCCGGTTCATAATCATGAACCAGAACCATCAAGCACTAATATGATTAGCGACGATCAACTTCTTGAGCATCTCATTGCAGAGGGATTAAGGGCATCTTCTGCGGCTGATCTTACAAACACGATAAATAGGATACGTCTTCTCGCAAAGTATTATTATGAAAAATGCACATGGAGCGATGTAAGAGAGCACGAAACGAGATCGTTCCTTGTCGTTCCTTTATTGCTTGCTCTCGGGTGGTCTGAACAACAACTCAAAATTGAACTTCCTTGCAACAACGGCAAAATTGATATTGCTTGCTTCCCTAAGCCATTTAAAAATAAATCTGAGAGGGAATGCATTCTTATCGTTGAAACTAAGGGATTTGAACAGGGACTTGATTATGCGCCACAGCAAGCACACCTTTACGCTAAGGATTTTCCAACTTGTCGAGGCGTTCTTGTCACAAACGGTTATTGCTATAAAGCGTATATGCGTAAAGAAGATGGTAGCTTTGATACTAAGCCATCAGCTTACTTGAATTTACTTCAACCCAGAGATAAGTATCCGTTGGATCCGACGAGTGTGGGCGGAGCTTTAAGTGTTTTTGGTTGGTTGTTACCAGCAAATATAAGATAGCAGCACATAACAACGCGCTGCAGTGAAACCGAACCACAAGACACTTTTTAGGCTTGTAATTGGTATAAGGACAGCGAATCGGTTTGATTGCTTTTTGATGAGCTCAAGTGGTTCGGTTCACTGAGCTTAGCGTTATGCCTTAGAGGCTGCGTAGCGGTCTTAATCTTTAGTAAAGAGGGGGTTTTATGATGAAAAGCAGTTTTAGAATTATGTGGACATTAATATTAGGTATCTTACTTGCGGGATACTTAACTGCATGTGGCGGTGGCGGCGGCGGTGGTGGAAGCAGCAAAGATGATGATAATGGTGGAGGTACTGGTAGCGTTGGAACAACCTATAATGCAGCAGCTTCTATAGGAGATTTATTGACTTATACAGTTAATACAGAAACACTGGAGTATACCTACAGTTTTATAGAGGGTACTTATGCTGGTGCGACAGGGAATGGAACACTTAGTAAAGCTTCTGGCTATGGCGATTATGTTTATACAACGAGTGACGGTGTGCCCGTCGTATTATTACCCAACAATCTTGTCATTGCAGCATTAAGTAATATTGACTTAATAGTTGGAGTACCGAAACTAACCACAGGATATTCCACTTCAGAAATAGCGGGGATATACAACTATGTTGAATACACTAATTACGGTGGCTCTTATGGAACGTTTCAGGCTAGTGCCGGAGGAGTCTGGCAATCTTGGGATCAAACGGATGCTATTGGTCTCCCTGATTCTAGTGGGACATGGACAGATCAAGGCAATGGCGTTATATATGTGTACAACAGCTCATTAATGAAAATTGCCAATGCAATGCTTCTTCCTTCTGCTGGAGGAGGTAAGGTTATAGTAATTGACTTCACTGGCACAAAGAAAGGAATAGGTATTGGAGTGAAACAGCAATCTATTACTTCTGGAAGCGTTAATGGTAAATACGATATTTTGGATAGCAGTGAGTCTCAAATGTACACGGTTACTGTGAACGGGACAGATGTAACAACGCCACTTGGATCGCTTACTGTAATATATGACTTTCCGTGGACAGGGTTTGTGTATGCACCAAGTTTGGGAGGTCTTTATTTGATGACACCGGATGGAATCTTTTTTGGTGGTGACGGATATTCCGTTTTAGCTGGTATTAAAGAATAAAAAGGCATAACAAGACGTTGGAGATGAACGAGTGCCACAGGCCGCTGTTTTAGCATGTGGATGGATTGAGAGCAGCGAAGCGGTTTCTGAGTGACGAGTGTCTTTCAGTGGCACTCGTCACTCAACTCTACGTTGAAGCTGTAGAAAAAGTCCCAAAAAGAATTATAATATCGCCAAAGAAAAACCTGCATCGCTTAGGAGGGCTTGATGGCGAGATACAAAGATTACGATTACTCGCAGGGGAAATTCATACCGATCCATTTTGACAAGCAGATAATCCCCGGCACATTTGAGTACACTCTGCATTACCTGATTGACAACGAAATAGACCT
>JACRHD010000005.1 GCA_016234115.1 Nitrospirota bacterium | reverse complement strand
TCAGGGAACGTATAACTTCTCATAAGCGCATCATGGTCCTCAATGACGAAGCGCACCATGTCTGGGACCCTGATTCTGCATGGAACGAGGCGATAACCTACCTAAACGATACAATCAGGAAAAGAGGAGGGGAAGGCATTATCGCCCATCTTGATTTCTCCGCTACTCCTAAAGACAACAAGGGGAATATTTTCAAACATGTTATATGCGACGCTCCTCTTGGTGAGGCGGTAGACGCAGGGATAGTTAAGTCGCCTATCATCGGCAGAGGAGAGCAACTCATCGAGCAGACAAGCGATGACGATTCCATCAAGTACCAGCAACATATTATGATGGGATATACACGCTGGCTTGTGTCTAAAGAGGAATGGGAAAAGAGCGGCAAGAAGGCTTTGATGTTTGTCATGACAGAAGACACAGAGTCCGCAAGTCAGATTGCCAACAGGTTAAATACTGATTCCCTTTATAAAGAGCTTAACGGCAAGACGATTAACCTCCATACACGCCTTAAAGGCAAACTCAAAAAACGCGGTAAAGGTGAGAAGGTCTATTATGAGTTCATTGAAGATGAAAAAGAGATCAGCGATGAAGATTTGAAAGAATTGAGAAAGCTCTCAAGAGAACTCGATTCAAACAAAAGCCCTTATCTCTGCATTGTGTCTGTCTTAATGCTGCGGGAGGGCTGGGACGTTAAGAATGTCACGACCATTGTCCCGCTTCGCCCATACAGCTCAAAGGCAAATATCCTGCCGGAACAGACACTCGGAAGAGGATTGCGGCGCATGACGCCTCCGGGACAGGCTGCGGAGGTTGTCACGGTTGTTGAACACAAGGCATTTGTAAATCTTTATAAAGACCAGTTGAGCCAGGAAGGTTTGCCGATAGAGATCGTTGACATTAACAAAGTGCCGAAGACAACGGTAACAATATATCCCGACAAGACTAAGGATTTCGACAATCTCGATATTCTTATCCCGTCACTCAGCGCGGGATACAAAAGGTCTCCCAAGCTTGAGAATATCACAGTTGAGGACATCAAGAAGGCTTTCACAAAATTCTCACCTTTGCCCATCGGAGAAGCAAGAAAGACAGAGATTGATTACGAGGGGAGACACCTGTTCACAAACGAGATAATTGAGAAGATGAAAGTGCAGCTTCCTTTGCTTGAGAGTGGGATGGGGGCGATTTCGTTCTATAGAGAAGAATTGGAAAGACAGACGTCGCTCAGAGGCACTCATCAGATTCTTGCGCCATTGATACAGACATTTCTTGAAGAGATATTGTTTGAGAAAAAGGTCAGTATTTTCGATGAAACGCTCATCAGCCGTCTTTCAGATGCGGATGTCAGGGAACATGTAAGGGCAACATTTGTCCCTTTAATTCTTAAGAAGACAACTTATAGGGAAGACCGCTTGCAGCAGTATGTACCCGTATCTGTCTGTAACTGGAAGCCCTTTCAGGTGACACATTCAGAGACACGCCCAGCGCTTCCTGCAGAAAATACGCCATTCAATCTTGTGCCGTGTAATAGAGAATTTGAAGTAATGATGACCACGTTTCTGAATCGCGCGTCTGACCTTCAGTCTTTCTGCAAGAATGCGGGGCCGCAGGCGCTTCGCATTGATTACCTCTCAAATTCAGGGAGGCTTTCTTTCTATACTCCTGATTTTATCGTTAAGAAAAAAGACGGGAATTACCTGCTCGTAGAAACAAAGGGGCGTGAAGATATGGATGTGCCTTTAAAGGCGACGGCTGCCGCTTCGTGGTGCAAGTCTGCATCTGCTGCAAAGATCAAGTGGGAATACCTGTATGTTCCACAAGCAATCTTCGGCAGTGTTACTTCCAACAAAGTAGATGACCTGATCAGGACATGCAAGCCGTCGCTTGCAGAGTTGCTGAAGGAAAGAGTTCAACCTCAGTTATCCTTGCCTCTCGGCGAATATGTCGAGGGGAAGGTAATCGGTATTGACGCATTTATTAATTCCACTCAGCTTGAAAAATTACCGTCGAGATATAAGAAGGCGATTGAACAGGCCGTTACACTGTTTCAATTCACGGAGAAAAAAGAGGGTATGTCATTTGCGCCTGTATTCACCCCCTTGCTTGGCCCGCTCGATGAATCGGCAAGAGGACTCATTGTCGACTTATTAATGCCGCTAATGCCGGGGACTCCGGCAGGGCAGAAAGACTTTTTTGAACCCTACTATGGAAAGATCAGGAAAACAGACATTGACTGGCTCAACAGACATGCAAGCAATCTGAGAAGGACTTTAATTTTCAAAAATGGATTGTGGCCTTCAGGGCTGTTATTGTTTTGTCTGGATTTTTGTAAAAACAACAAGCAGGATGTCGGCGGTGTCTTCGTTGCCATAAAACAAAGTTTTGCAAAATTTAACGATTCGGATTTATTTGATACGGTCAGGGCTATAACCGAATTCAGAAATACATACATTGCACATCAGGAAAAAGACCTGACTGATATCAATGCCGTAAGAAAAGGCTTAATAAGCTGGATAACGGGCATTTACAAAATTTACTTTGCGCATCATTAAGGAAACATAGTTAAAGTGATCTACGGCATCGGCATAGACCTTGTAAAAATCGAACGTATGAAAGAGGCCCATGAAAAATGGGGCCTGAAGTTTTTCGAGAAGTTTCTTGCGGCAGGTGAGATAGCGTACTGTTTTGAAAAAGCGGACCCTTTTCTTTCCGCGGGTGTGAGGTTTGCCGCGAAAGAGGCCCTTGTTAAGGCTATAGGCTCCGAAGTCTTTGTCAGTCTCAAAGACATTGAAGTCGTCAACGACGAAAGGGGCAAGCCTTCAATCAAAGTCCATGGAGGGCTTGAGAAGTTTTTCAGGGACAAAGAGATAAAACGTTGTCACCTTTCACTCAGTCATGAAAAGGAATTCGGCATCGCCTGCGTGGTGCTGGAAGTTTAACCGGCTTCTTACCCTTGACCCTTGACCCTTGACCCATGCCCCTTGCCTCTGGTTGTTAAACGCCGCTAAATAATCCATTTCCTCGGGACAGGGCAGTGAATCATATTCAGGCGGGTCATTTAGAATCTTTGTGATCTTCAAATGGGCCGTCCTGTCGAGGGCGTGGATCTTATGCAGGGACCAGGCCATAGAAACTATGAGTGAGTCCGAAGAACCCGGCTGCCGCGTCAAGACCCTGTATCCCTGAAGACTGTGAAATCAGATGACCGGCGTACGCGCTTATAAACAGAGTAAGGACCGGCAGGATGAAGACAAGGAAGTAAGCCTTGACATGGGTCTTTCCGTCAAGCTCCAGCAAGACCGTGTCCCATACTTTAGCCCCGGCGTCATTCTTTACTTTTATCACCATTCCTGCTCCGCTCTTGCCGCAGATCCCCGCCTGGGCCTTGCCGCATTCGTTGCAGGACTTGCTCTTGTTTGTTATGACCGAGGCCCATTGTCCTTCTGTCTTTAATACCGTGCCGGTTTCGAGGTCGTTTTTTTCTTCTTGCGTCTTCATGTTTTTATGATAAACCCGGACAGGAGCTTTTTGTATGATTCAAATCATGGGAAGGGTCCAGTGGACGCGGGCGCACAAAGGGAAGCCCGGCTCCGGATTTCTATAATCGACAAACACCATTTTTACATTTTTGCTTCTGCGCAATTATTGTCTATATCCTTTTCGTACGGGCAAACGGCCGTTTTCCCCTACTCGTAAAAGGTGTCGTATAGAAATCCTCCGCCAGCCTTCCCTTTGTGCTTCACAAGCTGTCACGCCTGACCCCTGACCTCTATCATTCGAACGGAGTTCCAATGTGAATTGATAAATAAATCCCTCTATTTTATACTGGTCATGCGAACCTGGAAAGAAGGATTGAAATGCTGAAAGTCGTCACTGCGGAAGAGATGCAATTTATTGACCGGCTTACCATTGAGAAATATGGTATCGCCGGGGCCGTGCTGATGGAGAGGGCGGGACTCGCGGTTGTTCAAAAAATAAATAAACTGTTCTTTCAAGGGTCGAGGGGCAGGGGTCAAGGGGCAGGGGTTAAAGAATGGACAACGGATAACGGTCAACGGAAAACGGTGATTGTCCTCTGCGGGGGAGGGAACAACGGCGGCGACGGGCTTGTCGTTGCGAGGATACTTCATAATCAGGGAAAGGATGTATATGTCTTTCTGTCTTCAAAACCGGAGGATTTAAAAGGCGACGCAAGGACAAATTATGTGGCTGCCGTTAAGTTCGGGGTAAAGATTTTTCCCATGAATAAATTTCTAACTCTAAACTCTAAACTCTTAACTCTTAACTCTGTCATTGTTGACGCCCTCCTCGGGACGGGATTAAATAAAGAAGTAAGGCCGCCGCTGTCAGATGTTATCAATAAAATAAATGAGCTCGCATTGCAGGTTGTCTCCATCGACATCCCTTCCGGCATTTCGTCCGACACAGGTCAAATCATGGGCCGCGCCGTCAGGGCGGATGCGACGGTCACTTTCGGGCTTCCGAAAAGAGGTCACTATCTCTATCCCGGCGCTGAGCACACGGGAAAGTTATATATTGAAGACATAGGATTCCCCCGGCAGTTGACTGTCTCCGATAAAGTCAAAATTAATATCCCCTCGAAAGAAGACATCTGTAAGATGTTGCCGCCAAGACCGAAGTACTCTCACAAAGGGTCATACGGTCACGTGCTTCTCATCGGCGGTTCTAAAGGCAAGACAGGCGCCGCGCTTATGGCGGCCAGGGCGTGTTTACGGGCGGGCGCGGGGCTTGTAACCATAGGCCTGCCTGAAACACTGGCGAGCTCTTTTCAGTCGAGGGTCACCGAAGAGATGATACTCCCGCTGCCCGACAAGGGCAACGGCACGCTTTCATATAAGGCCTCTGAGACGATTTTCAGGTTTCTCGAAAAACGCGCGACTGTCCTTGCCGTGGGTCCCGGACTTTCGGTTGATGAAGAGATATCAAGGCTTGTTTGTCTGCTTGTCAGGGAGACGAAAGCCCCTATTGTTATCGATGCCGACGGGTTAAACGCAATCGCGGGGGAAACAGGCATATTAAGAAAATCGAAAGCGCCGGTTATTCTCACGCCGCATATGGGCGAGATGGCGAGGCTTCTTTCAGGGTCAAGGGTCAGGGGGCAAGGGTCAAGGGGACCCCGAACTCCGAACTCTAAACTCCAAACTCTAAACCCCGAACTCCACACTATGATAGAGCGGGACAGGATCAGCGCTGCATTATCGTTTTCTAAACAAACGAGGGCCTATCTCGTTCTCAAGAGTGCTCCGACTGTCATAGCCACTCCTGACGGCAGGGCTTTCATCAACCCTACGGGAAATCCCGGGATGGCGACGGCAGGGACGGGCGATGTGCTTACGGGAATGATATCCGCATTACTCGCTCAGAAATCGGGCCCGCAGGACGCATCGGTCCTCGGCGTGTATATGCATGGATTGGCTGGAGACGTCGTCGCGCAAAAAAAAGGAGAACACTCGCTCATCGCGTCGGATATTATTGACGCATTGCCTGCGGTCTTCAGGCGCGTGAAAGATTAATGAAGATGTTTTTGAATCATGCCTCCCGGAGTGCGATATTTGTGAATAATCCTTTCTAAACTTTTACATTCAGCACAGGCAGCCCGAGCCTCTGCCTCCTGTTTTCGCCTTTGAAAAGGCCGGTCTTTCTCTGCGGCACATCGCCCCTGTCGCCTTCATGTTGTCCCTGTAATTTTACGGGAAGGCTTGCTGCGTGATGGACCGAATGTTTGCCGAATTTCCAGGACAGACTGTCAACGGCGCTGTAGATCTTTGCCAGTTTATCGATCCTGGCGATATCGTCAAAGAGGGTGTACTGGACGCCGATTTCAGGGACCAGTCCCGCAAGGACCACGCCGGTCTGGCGGTAGAGTTCACGCGGAGTATAAATATGATCGAACCCTTCACGCAGCGCGCCGAAGAGATAGACCGGGTAGGCGGTGGGGGCGCTGAGCTTTATTTCCACCCCGCTGTCTTTAAAGTCCTGTCTCCTGAGAAAGACGACAAGCCGCGTTGCCGCGAGTCCGTAGCGGCGCGCCTTGATGCAGGCGTTCTCCAGGTTCTTGACGAGTTGGGCGTACACGAAGGTCTCATCATTTGACGCAGGGGTAAAGGTCTTTGCCTTGCTGATGGACTGGTAGCCGCTCTTTGATTCAACGACAACGGGGTAAACGCTCCGCCCGTTTAATTCATTCCAGATTTCCTGGTAGGGTTTGGAAAGATGTTTCTGTATGAACTTTTCATCCTTCCGGGTGAATTGAAGAGCTGTCGTTATCCCGAACTTCCCTAAAAACGTGGCGGTGTTCGCTCCGATTCCCCATACCTTTTCAACCGGCAGTTTATCGAGATAGAGATGTATGTCCCTTCCGGGTATAAGCGTGAGTCCGTGAGGTTTATTGTGTTTTGAACCAATCTTCGCAAGGACCTTTGAAAGGCTGACACCGATTGATACTGTTATCCCGAGTTCTGTTTCGATGGCCGTCTGCATTTTTTGTGCGATCATTCCGTAAGAACCGTGAAAACTCCTCCTCAGCCCGGTAAGATCGACGAAGGCCTCGTCTATGGAATACTCCTCGACGTCGGGCGAGAAACGCCTCATTATCTCGAACATGCGGAGAGAGAAAAGGCTGTACGTCTCGTAATCCGAAGGGAGTATGACGGCGCCGGGGCAGACCTTCTTCACCTCAAAAAGTCTCATGCCCCTCTTTACCCCTTTTGCCTTTGCCTCATAGCTTGCGGCGGCGACTATCCCGCGCTCCTTGCCGGTAATCACGGGCTTACCTTTCAACTCAGGATGTATCGCCTGTTCACAGGATGCAAAAAATGCATCCGCGTCGATGTGCAGGATGGCGCGGGGCCATGAGGATATTGTTAACGGCTGAGTGGTCATATTTGATCCTTAACCTTTTAAATGGGGCTCTGCCCCAAACCCCGGTCACTTATTTGCGCGGCCAAATAAGTAACCAACAAAGGCCGCCCCTGAAACAATCAAAGGGGAATTCAAAACTCTTAACTCCTGACTCTACTTGTACTTCCGCACAACCGCCGTCACGACCCCCGCGATCTTCAGTTCTTTTTTGGGTTTGACGGGTTTGTATTTCGGATTCGCGGGTATCAGGGCGACGTCGGACCCTCTTTTCTTCAAATATTTCATGGTCCATTCCCCGTCCACTTCAGCGATGACGATGTCTCCGCTTTTAGGGACCCGGCCCTTGTCTACTATTACCATATCTCCGGGGAGAATGCCTGCCCCTGACATGGAGTCGCCGGACACCTTCAGCAAAAAGGTCGCCTGCGGGTTCTGAATAAGGAGCTCATCGAGCGACAGGGTGTCCGACAGCTCTTCCTCCGCTGGACTCGGGAAGCCTGCCTCCACCGTGCCTAACACCCTTGTAGAGGAGGTAGGAAAGCGCGGGATGAGTCTCCCTTTTTCATCCTTGTCCAGGACACCCTGCTTCCTGAGCTTATGGATGAACTTGGAGACAGCGCCTTTTGAGCGAATGCCGACCAGCTCTCCTGTTTCGGCAAAACTCGGCATCCTGCCTTTTTTATGGTAGAAATCCGATATGTCCCTGATCCTCGATTGAATAGTGTCCGCGCTCAATGTCTTCGGCATACTTTAATTATAGGAGAACGAACGTTCTCCGTCAAGGGGCAATACAAGGGTCAAGGAAAAGTCAGGAGCCGACAACAGTTAGGTAGTTAGTAGCAAGTAGTTAGTAGTTAAGGGAAAGGCTGCTCTTTTTATTCTTTTCCCCCTAACTGCTCACTACTAACTACTCACTACTTTTTTTATGACTGAGAAAAATATCGACGAGCTCGGGATCCAGGATGCTTGCCTTCATGGACCGCATCAGATCAACGGCCCGCTCTTCGCTATAACACCTCCTGTACGGCCTCTCGGACCTCAGCGCGTCATATATGTCGGCAATAGTTATTATCCGCGCTTCCATAGGAATGTCCGAGCACTTAAGCCCCAGGGGATATCCTGTGCCGTTATACCTTTCATGGTGATGCAGTATTATATTTACAACCTTGTCTGAAAACCTCGCCTGACGCGCCACTTCGGCGCCCCACCGGGGATGTTTCCTTACAATTTCAAATTCCTCGTATGTAAGAGTGCCTTTTTTGTTGAGGATGCCCTCCGGAATTCCAATCTTGCCGCAGTCGTGGAGCCATCCGCCGTACGTAATGGCCTTCCGGGTTTCTTCGGGAAGATTTAAGGCCCCGGCAATAATCAGCGCGCTGCCGGCGACCCTCTCACAGTGCCCCCGCGTGTAAGGGTCTTTCAACTCAATCGCCTGCGCCAGAGAAAGCAGTTTGGACTCATCATGCTTTTTCAGCGACATGACGAGTTGATAACGCCTGACCGCCTCCTGCACGGTCCGGACCAGCGCGTCGTCGTCCCACGGCTTTGTAATGAACCGGAATACCTCGCCGTTATTTATCGCGTCTACGGCAACTACGAGGTCCGCATACGCCGTTATTAATATCTTCAGGGTATCCGGGGCGATGTCCCTGCTTTTCGCGAGAAGCTCCGTCCCCTTCATCCCCGGCATCTGGTTGTCCGATATTATGACGGCTATTTCTTCTTTTTCCAGGATGGCAAGGGCCTCGTCCGCGCTGCCGGCCCTGATTATTCTCAGGTCATTGTCGACAAAGAGCCTTTCTACGGAATTCAGGACGCATTCTTCATCGTCTACGAACAAGATCGTGTTTGAACTTCCCTTACCGAGATTCCACATGATATGCAATCTTATCGGATACTTTGCTGATTTCTTGAGAAAAGTTACAGTATCAGGGTGTTGAAGCGCCATGATTCTTTGTCAGTTTCTTTAAGCTGATGAAGGCAAGAAAGTATGCTGAGGCGCTTATCCACAGGACCGGGATGAATCCTGTCACGAGCGCGAGCATGATTGTTAAGACGGGCGCGAGCACGGAAAGGCACGCGTTGACGGCCCATAGCCAGGGGACCAGTCCCCGATATTTTTCACCGGCCAGCTTCATACCTGTTGGAAACGGTATGCCCATCAGGAACCCGAGCGGAAGCAGTATGGTAAATATTGCCGCTGTCCTGAACATGGGACCTACGGTAAGCAGCAGGCTTGAAAACGCCGGCAGTGTCAGGCTGAAAACAGAAATCAGAAGAGAAAGAAGCAGCAGTGAAAATGGAGAACCGATCTTCGGGAATCTAAAACAGCATACGCTGCCGGTCCCGGAGCCCGCAAGAATGGCAGTGACTACGACCGCAATGGAATATGCCGGGTTTTCAAGGAGAAGAATGGCTTTCTGGATTAACGTGACCTCGACAAACATAAAGCCGAGCCCTAACATGGAAAAGTAGATAATGACAGGAGTTAACCGCTCGAACCGCTTGAACTGCTCGAACCGTTTATATAAGGCAGGTAAAAGAATTATAATCGCGCTTAAGGCTGCGAGTATGACGAGAAGGACCGGCAACAAATACCCGCTGTCCATAAAATACAACCAGTTCCGTCCCATTGTCTCGTATATCGGTTCAATGTTGGAGAGCCTGAGATAATAGTGGAAGAAGGGGTTGTCATCATAAACGGGTCTGATATCGAAGAGGTAACCGTTGATAAAAGCCGGTCGCGTTTCAGGATTGAAGATATCCTGAAATCCCCTGAAATACTCGTCTGACGCTGTTGTTATATATCTGCCGGATTCGCCTTCCTTAATGCCCGGATAATAGAGAAGGTCGAAGCGCTTTTGTCGTGAGAATTCCTTTATTCGCATAATCTCATCCATTGCAAGGGGCGAGTTTTTTACAAGGAGAGTCATGCTGTCCCAACTCCTGATTGCGGCCAATCTCGCCCCGGCGTCTGTAACACCCGCCTCCTCTAATGCCGTAACAAGCGTCGATAGAATCCTGAACTCCGTCCTCGGCGGCGGGACAAGATAGAGGCTTATGCTTATCATCCCGTCAGGTTTTAAGGCCTTCATGTATTGCTTGAAGGCCTCAACTGTAAGTCTGTAATCTTCTAAAATTCCGAAGGTCCCGGATACGGATGCCCCGGTCATGGGCAAATCAATGAGATCATAAGCAGATTGCTCTCCTGACCGGAGAAAACTGCGGCCGTATCCCGTCCATGTGTTGTCTTTATATATTTCACCCGAGTATGTGTTGTAATTATTTCTGATAATGTTGATCATCAGCGGGTCGCTCTCAACTTTGTGGACCGTCTTACAACCGTAATATGCCGCCATCAGCGCATGAAGTCCTCCCCCGGGCTCAAGGACCAGCACATCGTTTCGTCCGCCTGTCTCATATGCAGAGGCAGAGGGGAGATACTCAAGGAATTTCAGCCGGGACCTCTCCCTTGCGTCCGTTATGACATCCACCCTGTCGCCGTCTGTGGAAAGACCGGTCTGGTCGGGCAGGGGGTCGGCATATAACAGGCTTAGTCCCGGGGCAAACCGGACAGCGGGGCTTTTAAAGAGGTCTATCTGTGAATGTGAACTATAGTATGTTTTTAAATGTTCCGCGCCGGGAAATTTAAGGTATACGGAAAGACCCTTGTAAGGGGACATTTTGACTTTTATAAAATCCGGGTGGGCGGAGATCATGAACAGGTTGATCAATATAAACAGCAGGGCCGTTATTTTTTCCTTCCTTCTCCCCGTTAAAAGCGCCCCGGTCAGGCAGAGCAGGGACGCTGAAAATACCGCGTATTCGGCAGAAGCGGAATTTAAAAGCAGGAGGACCGCAAGAGAGCCTGTTCCCGCGCCTAAGAGGTCTGAACCGTAAATGAGCCCGGACTTCTCACTGTATCGTGAAAACGCGGAAGCCGTCAGCAATCCTGCAAAGAAAAAGGGGACGCTTAATACGATGCAGTATAACGCAAGGTAAAAAAATTGCGCCCTGTCCCATGAGAATTTGACGGGGTCGAAAGGGACATAATTTGAAACTATGTACGAGAAAAAAATTGAAAGGCCCGCAAGCAGGGCATATATCGCAATTGAAGATTCCGAAGATAACATGCCGGAGAGGGCATTGAATTTATCCCCCCGCCCTTGACGGGCTTGTCCCGATGCCTTGTTCGGGGAGGGGGTGAGGGGGAGGGCGCCCTGCTGTCTTTGAAACACGGCAAGCATAGTCCCCGCAGCGCCTATGCCGAGCATCGCGATGCCGATTACCATGAACGCGAAGTGGTACCAGAGGTAGATCGAGAAGAGCCTTGTCAGCGATACCTCGAACATGAGGACTGAGCAGGAGACTGAAAAGATGGTGAAGTATATGCGCCTCATTTTGAAATAATTATATCACCCGGTATGGTATGGCTGTTTTGTCTCTCTTTTTGATCAGTCTCTGACGCCGCTTCGCTCGATAGGCAGATGATGCGACTTCCTATTGTAATATCCGTCAATAGTGAATCATCAATTATTTTCAGACTTCAGACCCGCATAAGATAATTACACTGAATAAGTAGAAATACGCATTGACATCCTCTGTTTCAGAGGTAAACTTTATCTCAAAGTTGAAAGACGGAAATCTATTCGACAGTCCGGCGATAAAGGAGAATGAAAATTCGATGTGTCCGCATCTTGATGGACCGCTTTCCCGATAAAGCCTGCCCTGAACGGGGAGGGGAGGAAAGCAACGAGACTTCAATTTGCTATTGGAGAATACAAACGGGCCGTCGAAGGAGAAATTCTTCAGGGCCCGATTTTTTTAAAAGGGGGTGATTACAAATAAACGGTCGTCTGAGAGTTTTCGGAAGAGTTTTTTTTTTGCAGGCCTGCTGAGCCTGCCGTATACAGAAAGGAGATAGTTATGTTACCGAATCAGAAATTTACAAAATTCAGTTCATTTGTTGCAGCAATGTTTCTTTTGTTTATGACATTGGGCGTGGGGGACGGCATTGCCTTTGTCCCGGGCGGGACATTGGACCCCACGACGATCACCAAGTACCAGAGACCGTTGTTGGTCCCGCCGGTGATGCCTAAGACCGACACACTTCCCGGCGGCATAGACTATTACGAAATCGCGGTGCGGCAGTTCGATCAGGAAGTGGCGCCTGGTTTGATGACCACTGTCTGGGGATATGGCTCGGTCAACCACCCGGACACATTCAGCTATCCTGCTTATACGATCGAGGCGACGGTGAACAAGCCTGTCCGGGTCAAGTGGATCAATGACCTGAAGGACCCCGATACCGGGGAGTTTTTGCCACACCTTCTTCCGGTTGACCAGACCCTGCACTGGGCCAACCCGCCGCAGGACTGCATTGACGGCATGATGAAGACCGATTGCCGGGGTCAGAGTCAAGAGCGATACACCGGTCCTGTCCCGATCATCACTCATCTTCATGGTGCGCACGTTCAGCCGGACAGCGACGGGTATCCCGAGGCGTGGTTTCTTCCTGACGCTGCCAATATTCCCGACGGATACGCGACACGGGGTTCACGGTTCGGCCAGATCCCAGGCGCTTCTGATGAGGCCGGCGCTGCTTTATTTCAGTATCGCAATGATCAGCGCGCTACAACCCTCTGGTTTCATGATCACACCCTGGGTATGACACGGGCCAACGTATACGCAGGCCCCGCAGGTTTCTATATCCTTCGCGGCGGAAGCTCCGACCTCTCCTGTTTACTCCTGCCGGGCCCGGCCCCAAAAGCGGGCGACGACCCCGGGAAAAAGTACCACGAAATTCCCATCATAATCCAGGACCGCTCTTTTAACGAGAACGGCTCTCTCTTCTACCCCGATAACCGGGCCTTTTTCGAAGGGCTTAACTTCCTTACACATCCGGACCCTCAGTTCCCCGGAGCAGGGGACCTTATAGTCCCGTTCATCCCGGATACTGCTGCGAGCGGAGGACGGAGCGACGTGTCACCGATCTGGAACCCTGAGTTCTTCGGCAATACGATGGTGGTGAACGGCAAGACCTGGCCTGTTCTGGAGGTCGAGAAGATGAGATACCGCTTCCGTTTCCTGAATGCGAGTGACAGCCGGTTTCTTATCCTTAAGATGGTCTCGGACCCCCTGGCGGACCGGCCTGTAACTTCTGCTCTGCCCTTCTGGCAGATAGGCACGGATGGCGGGTTCCTGCCGTCGAAGCTGAAACAGGATACGCTGCTCCTCGCGCTGGCCGAGCGGGCTGATGTGATAGTCGATTTTTCTCATACGCCGGTCGGCACTGAGATATACTTGATCAATGAGGCGCCGGACGAGCCGTTCGGAGGCGGGGTTCCGTTTACGGGTTGTGACCCTGCGGCTGATCCGCCGGTAGGACCGCCCGATTGTTTCGAGCCGTCGGACCCGGCGACGACCGGCCAGGTCATGAAGTTCGTGGTGAAGCCCCGCCAATCCATAGATTTAAGCCTGCCGCCGAAGATCCTGCCGCTGCCTGATCTTAAACCTCTGGGCAAGGCCAACAAGACCCGGAGGCTCTCGCTCAACGAGGACAGTTCTTCGACCGTATTCGTGAGCGAAGATGTAAACGGCAACATCATTGAGGACCTCAATGGAGTGGCCTTTGGTCCCACCTCGGCCCGACTGGGAACTCTCGGTCCGGATGGGTTTCCCGTCCCGAAGTCATGGATGGATGACATTTCAGAGAACCCGAAATTGGGGGCCACGGAGACCTGGGAGCTCTACAACTTCACGGCGGACGCGCATCCTATTCATGTGCACCAGACCATGTTCCAGGTGGTGAACCGCCAGGACCTGGTGACGGACGCCGACGGGATGTCGGAGCCGCCGGCCCGGCCTGTCGCCGGTACTGTAAAAGGCCCCGAGCCGTGGGAGATGGGCTTCAAGGACACGGTCATTTCCTATCCGGGACAGGTGACACGCATCAAGGTCTTTTTCGACATTAAGGGCCTGTACGTGTGGCACTGCCACATCCTCTCTCACGAGGACAATGAGATGATGCGGCCTTTCTGCGTGGGCAACGAACCCTGCCTGCCGCCGATGCAGCCGTAGATTCGCGAGTACGTTTCACTGGAAAGGGCCGCCCCCGGGCGGCCCTTTTTTCCCGGTCCTCACGAGCCTTAACGCGGATTATTCATAAACTTTGGGAGGTATGATTCAAAAACATGTTGCTGCAATCCCCTGGCCGGAATTTTCGCGTGGTGTAAAAAGTACACTCTGCAAAAGTAATAACTTGAAGAGCGAAAAGTCCTTACAAATAATCTCATTGCTTTCAAGATGTTCTTGAATCGTGCCTCCCGGAGTGCGATATTTGTGAATAATCCGGATTAAGGGTCATCTGGTCAATATTGAAATCAGACCGGGCACTGCGGTTTCGACAGGTAAGATCCTTTCCCCCAAATTATATTCTTCAAATCCGCATTCTTTTAATTTATTTATTTCGTAAGGAATAAATCCGCCTTCAGGCCCGACTGCCAGGGTAAAGCGTTTCCCTGATGTATCAGTAAGCTTAGCAGCGGCTTTCGGATGGGCGATCACCGGGACTGTGTTTTTTATTAAATCCGGCAATTCGTCTTCTACGAAGGGTTTAAACAAAGGTCTCAGAGAAAGCTCAGGCAGGATAGTATCACAGGACTGCTCCAGGCTGTTCAGGAAAATATCTCTTATCTTCTGCTGATCAAGAACAGGAGTTTGCCAGTAGCTTTTATCTACCCGGAAGGAATTTATTAAAAATATTTTTTTAACGCCCAAGGTGGCTATATGTTTTAAAGTCCTTTTTAAGACCTTCGGCCTCGGCAATGCCAATAATATAGTCAGGGGGGCCGGTAAAGGAGGGTCTTTACCGAGGGTCACTGAAATATCAATAAACTGTTTAGTCATCACCACGACTCTCCCGGTCCCAAGCTTGCCGTTTATCAGACCTACCTGTAACAGATCATTCTTTTTCGCTTTTAAAACTTCCGAAATATGCTCGAACCTGTAATCAGACAACCTGATCGTATCTCTGCCCTGATAATGGTCTGTCTCGTCAAAGAGAATGATATTCATTTTGCTCTTGAACGTCCGGTGACTTCTCCCTCTTCATATATATCAAATACTCCACGTTCCCCTTCGGTCCTTTGATGGGGGAGGGGACCACGCCGATTACATGAAGCCCCATTTCAGGGGCTTGTCTCTTGATCATCTCAACGACCTCAAGACGCCTGTCTTCGTCTTTGACCACGCCTTTGCCGACGTCTTTTCTGCCGACTTCGAACTGAGGTTTTATGAGGGCGATTATTTCACCTTCTTCTTTCAGAAATTTAACGACTACCGGGATCACCTTCAGGAGAGAAATAAAGGAGACATCGATTACCGCGATATCGATGTTGCGGTTGATGAGGTCGTCTAAATCGATAGTTTGTTCGCGGGAGGTATGCGCATCCCCGTAGGGGCGGGTTTGAGACCCGCCCTTACCGATTATTTCCTCAAGATACCGTACATTTGTTTTTTCCAGCAATACTACGCGCGGGTCGTTTCTCAATTTCCAGTCCAACTGTCCGTGACCGACGTCTATAGCGCAGATTTTTTTTACCCCGTGCTGTAAAAGACAGTCGGTAAAGCCTCCGGTCGAAGCCCCGGCATCCATGGCGACACGGTCCCGGACATCGATATTGAATTCCCTGAGCGCGTGTTCGAGCTTTAAACCTCCACGGCTTACGTAAGGCATTATTTCCTTCAGGGTCACTGCGTCATCGGGATTGACCTGCGAGCCCGCCTTGTCGACGACCATGCCGTTTACCGTGACGTTGCCTTCCAGTATCAGGGCCCTGGCCTTTTCCCTGCTTTCAACAAGGCCTTTGTCCAGAAGCAGTTTGTCGAGGCGGATTTTTTTGGATGGAGACATTGGCTTAGATTATGAATTATGAGTTTCTTAACTCTTAACTCTTCTCTCGGTGCTGTGTTTAACCAGCGCCAGGGCTTCACGCGCGATCCCCTCAGCGTCCAGGCCGAATTTTTTCCTTAACAGGCTTTGCGGTCCCTGTTCGATAAACGCATCCGGCAGACCGTGCAGCTTGATCCTTAAACCTTCAATTCCAGACTTGGTGAGCTCTTCGAGGACAGCGCTCCCGAAGCCTCCTGAGACGGCATTTTCTTCAACTGTAATGACATTCCCGATCTTTCCGGCCAATCCCGAGATCAGGGCGGTGTCCAGAGGTTTTACAAAACGCGCATTGACGACACAGGCATTGATCCCCGCGTCCGCAAGAAGCTGTGCGGCGTTTACTGAAGGGATGACCGTATTCCCTATTGCAACGATGAGCACGTCATCGCCTTCTCTCATGATTTCAGCCTTGCCGACGGATATTTCCTTTATTTCGTCGTGTTCCTGATCGTCGGCGGCGGAACCTCTCGGATATCTTATCGCGGCCGGATGATCCAGGGACACGGCTGTCTTCAACATGCATTGCAGTTCGTGACCGTCTTTGGGGGCCATAACGATCAGGTTCGGGATATGTCTCAGGTAAGACAGGTCGAAAGTCCCGTTATGGGTAGGGCCGTCGTCTCCGACTATGCCGCCCCTGTCGATTGCGAAGACCACCGGCAGGTCCTGAAGGCACACATCGTGGATGATCTCATCATATGACCTCTGCAGGAACGTGGAATAGATGGCCACGACGGGTCTCAGACCCTGCGAGGCGAGCCCCGCCGCAAAGGTGACTGCGTGCGGCTCGGCGATACCCACATCATAAAATCTCTTCGGGAAATTGTTGACAAACTCCGACAGTCCCGTGCCCTCCGTCATCGCGGCGGTTATAGCGACAATCCGGCGGTCTTCCTTCGCGAGTTTCACAAGGGCGCTGCCGAATATATTGCTGTATGACTTCTTTCCAGAAGAAGGCATCTCCCCTGTCTCTATATCAAAGGGGCCGACTCCGTGGAATATGCCGGGATTTTTTTCCGCAGGCTCGTAGCCTTTTCCTTTTTTTGTAATGGCGTGAACGAGGACCGGCCCCGGGAAATCCCTGAACCTCTCCAGCGTTTCAATGAGCGAATCGATCTTGTGGCCGTCCACGGGCCCGACGTACTCAAACCCGAGCTCCTCAAACAGTAGTCCCGGCACAAAAAGCCCCTTCACCGTGTCTTCCGCTCTTTGAGCGATCTTGAGCACCGGCTCGCCGAAAGTGGGGATTTTTTCCAGAAACTGCTTTGTCTCTTTCTTGAATTTAGTATAGAGAGTGCCCATCATGATCCTGCGCAGATAAGCGGAAAGCGCCCCGACATTGGGAGAGATGGACATCTCATTATCATTGAGGATGACGATCAGGTCTTTCTTTAAATGCCCCGCGTGGTTCAGGCCTTCAAAGGCGAGACCGGCAGTGAGGGCGCCGTCGCCGATAACGGCTATTACCTTACTGGGGATTTGAGATTTGAGATTTGAGATTTGAGATTTGATAATGTCTCTCGCTTCAAGTATCCCGAGGGCCGCGGATATCGAGGTGGAGCTGTGACCGGCGCCGAACGGGTCATGCGGACTTTCACTCCTCTTCGGGAAGCCGGAGATGCCGTTATGTTTTCTGATAGTCGAAAACGCGCCGGCCCTTCCCGTGAGAAGTTTATGGGCATACGACTGGTGTCCCACGTCCCAGATCAATTTGTCCTCAGGCGAATTGAAAACATAATGAAGCGCCACGGTAAGGTCTACGGCCCCGAGGTTTGAAGCAAGATGACCGCCGTTGGTTGCAACGGTCTCGATTATTAATTCTCTCAGCTCTGACGCGAGGTCCTTAAGCTCATCGAGCGTAAGTTTTTTGAGGTCCTGCGGGGACTTGATTTTTTCTATAAGCATGGGTTCAGTTTCTTCTCGATAAAATATATTTGGCTATCTCCCTTAAGGGGTCGGCCTTTTTGCCGAAGCCTTTCAGCGCCTCAAGAGATTCATTTACAAGTTGTTCCGCGATTCTTTCAGACTCTTTAAGCCCGAAGCTCGAAGGGTAAGTGTTTTTCCCTTTCGCGCTGTCCGCTCCGGTCGCTTTTCCCAGTTCTTCTTTTGTGCCTATTATATCAAGAATATCATCAATAATCTGGAACGCGAGACCGGTCTTTTCGCCGTACGTTGTCAGGACCTCGATCTTTGCGGGGGAAGAGCCGGCCATAATCGCGCCTATGCGGACGGCCCCTCTTATGAGCGCCCCCGTCTTGTGTGTATGGATATAAATAATGTCCTTCTTTTTCGCCTTCTTCCCTTCAAAGATAATATCGGCAGTCTGTCCCCCGACCATGCCCTCGGGTCCGCCGGCAAAGGCGAGCTCGCGGATTACCTTCAGCAGCTTTGCCGGGCTTGCGTTTGCGCGGGAAATTATATCAAAGGCGTCGGTGAGCAGGGCGTCGCCCGCCAGGATCGCGGAGGCTTCCCCGAATACTTTGTGGTTTGTCGGCTTGTTCCTCCTGAAATCATCATTGTCCATAGCAGGCAGGTCATCATGTATCAACGAATAGGTATGCACCAGCTCCAGGGACGCGGCCACGGGCAGTATGCCGTCCGATCTGCCCCCCGCGGCCTCATAGCTTGCGAGGGCCAGGATCGGCCTGATTCTCTTGCCGCCGGCCATCAGTGAATACGCCATTGATTTGCTCAACTGCCGGGGGCAGTCCTTCTGTTTTTTCCTGAGGGAGATATAATCTTTAAGAAAATTATCTACCGTTTTTCTTTTCCCCTCGAGATAAGCGCTCAGATTCATGATGGATATTATACAACATCGCGCACGTTCAACTCATGCCCCCCGGATTGCCCCGGATTCACCATCAAAAGACAACCCACAGAGACCACAGAGGAAAAAATAAATATTAATCCACAGATTATACTGATTAACACAGATGTATTTAGAAATATTTTTTCAATCTGTGAAATCTGTGTAATCTGCCGACAAATCAATCTTTTCTCTGTGCCCTCTGTGGTTAGGTGGTGGATTCTGGATTGCATGGTCCAGGGGGAGGGACAACAGTTCAAACCGGTCAAACCGTTCAATCCGTTTGGACCGGTCCCAGGGTCATATGATTTTCATAAAGGCGTCCACTATATGCGGATCAAACTGTTTCCCCGCGCCGGCCATGACCCTCACTTTCGCTTCTTCCGGGCTGAAGGCCCTCCGGTACGGCCTGGCGGCCGTCATGGCCGTATAGGCGTCAGCCACGTTGAGGACCCTTGACAGGAAGGGGATATCGGTCCCTTGCAGCCCGCAGGGATAACCTAAACCGTCGTACCGCTCGTGATGGTGGAGGATTACTTTACTGACCGTGTCATCGGTCTCCATATAGCCGGCAAGTCCCGCAGAAGGGAAGGGGTGCGTCTTGATGATCTTTTCTTCAACGGCGGAGAGCTCCCCGGATTTCATGAGAATACACTCGTCCATACGGGTAAGTCCCAGATCGTAGAAAGCCGCTGAATAAAGCGCCTGTTTGATTTCCTCATCGCCGCGCCGCATCTGCTTCATTAATCTCAGAATGATCGAGGACATGACGCCGTTCTTCTTTTTGTACTGCTGTCGAGCGTGCAGGAGGGTTTCCAGGTTTCCGACGGTCTTCCTGAATTCCTTGTCGGTCACATCTTCCCTCTGCGCTTTTTCAATTATACGCGCCATTCGCTCAATCAGCGCCGAAGCGAGATAGAGATCATTTCCGTCAAAGGGTAAACCGTTTGCTTTATTATTGAGATTAAGGACCCCTATCACTCTGTCGTCGATGAAAATCGGGAGACAAAGAAGCGATTTTGTGGTGTATTGAGAGGAGCTTTTTCTGCCGAAATACGGGTGACGCTCGATGTCTTCTATTAAAAGAGGTTTGTTTTCGGCAGAGACCCAGCCGGCAATATTGTCACCCGGCGCGGTCCTTGTCTGTCTGATTATGTCCTCATCAAAACCGATAGCGTTTTTTATGACAAGCTCGTCCCCCTGCTCATCCTTTAACATTATGGAGCACTTGTTCAGGTTCATTGTCTCAGCGGCTATCGCAAGCAGCAGGCCCGTGATCTCATCGGTCCTGGCCTCGCGGTGGTCTTTCACATAATGGGGAAAAAGCAGTTGTACGGCGATCCCTTCGGGGGTATTAAGGACGGAGACGACGCCCTTATGAAGCTCAATGGTTTTTTGCGCAAGGTAGAACTTCAGCCTGTTTCTGTTATCGTATGTCTTCTTCCACGTTGCACGGGAGTCGAAGAGATGGGGGAGCTCGGTATCGGGGATGCGTCTGCCCTTGATGGACAACGTAATTCGGGTGGAGGAATTCTCGGCGGCGGCGGTCAGCTCCATTGTATCGCCCGGTGCGGTGTATTTGCCTATGCCGTCGATCAGGTGTATAAAGGCCCGGGCAAGGCGGATACCGTCCCCGACCGTGTAAGGGAGAGAATCGGGACAGGAGACGTTTATCGAAACATTGTTTCTTGCCAGGATTTCTTTCACTGTCCTGGAGGCGGTCAATTCCCGGAGAATGTCCCTGACATTCAAGACCCTCTTCTTCAGAAGGCGCTCTTCTTTTTCAAGGAGGCGGAAATCGAGTATGCCGTCGAGGAGATTACTTAATTTGTCGGTCTCGGACGATATGATGTGAACAAATTCTTTCTGTTCGCCGGGAGAGACCCTGTTCTCCCTGAGGTGATATGCGGCCCCCGCGATTGAATTGAGATGGGTCCTGAATTCATGAGTCAGGACAGCCGCAAACTCGCTCCTTAACCTGTCCGAATCAATCAGCGCCCTGTTTCTCTCATCGAGCTCAAGAGACATGGTGCGCATATCGGCGCTGAGTCGGGCGCAGCCCAGGGATAGCGCCGTCTGGTCGGCGAGGATTTCAATCAGGTCCATATCATCTTCAGTAAAAGGCGCCCCGTCGGCTTTGTCCGAAACATTGATAATTCCGAGAAGGTCCTCCCGCATCATGACCGGGCAGCAGATGAAGGAGCCTGTTTTGTAATTGCCGCTGCCGCCATTTCCGATACGGACATCCGTATGGATGTCTTTGATCAGCAAAGGGGTCTTGTTTTCCGCTACCTTCCCGCAGATATGCTCTCCTTTTTTGATCCTGATCGAAGGAATTACCTCGGGACTGATGCCTCGCGCCGCCCTGATTACAAGATCGCCGTTGTCATTAACGATAAGGACTGAACCATGCCGGGCGCCTGTGTAGCAAAGACTGAGTTCGAGCACCAGATTTGTTATGGAATCCAGATTGTCCGTGGCGGAAATAAAACCGGTGATTTCCTTTAGTAATGCAATGTTCGATTTATTTTGTTGTTCGTCGATCATCCGGGGAAAATTAAGCAAATATCTTACCAAACTGTATCCTCTTGGAATATCACGGGAAATAATGTGGGCCCGCTTTTTGAGGAGTCGGATTTGTTTACATATCATCAGCGAAGTCGGGCGGGAAAGAAATTTGATCACGGTAGGAGTGAAGGCCCCAATTTATAAAAAAAGTCAATAAGTTAATGAGATTCATCGTTGCCCGGGCCGACAAAGCTCGTGACTTTCCAGGCAAAATGCCGGCAGAAGGGTATTCCGCATGAATGTCGGATTACATTACACTTTAATGAAGGGAAACTTGATGTTCCCCCCCTTTTGAAAAAGGGGGGCGGGGGGGGATTTTGAAGTAGAAATATTCCTCTAATAATCTCCCCTAACCCCTATTTTCCAAAGAGGGGATAACCTGAACCCGTAATTGATGGTTACTGAGGCGTCTCAGTAATGTTGATAAAAATAAAAGAAGAGTCTGTTGAAAATATGCCGTAATCTGTGTAATCTGTGGATAAGGAAAGTACCTGTGACACTGAGCAAACTTTTATCGGAAAAGGCCAAAGAATCTCCGGCGAAGACCTGTTTGAAATTCGGGGGCAGGAAGATCACTTACGCCGGAATGGACGATGGCGTGAGCAGGGCCGCGGGGGGCCTTGTTGCACTTGGGTTAAAAGCCGGGGACAGGACCGGAATTTTAATGGATAATTGCCCTGAATATATTGTCTCGTATTTTGCGATACTCAGGGCCGGCGGCGTCGCGGTCCCCCTCAATACATTTCTCACCCCGGAGGAATTATCATTCATACTTAACGACTCAGGCTGCAGGCTGTTGATTTACGGCAGCAGGTTTGTTCCATATGCCGAGATACTGGGCAAGCAGGTCCCAGGGCTTATTGTCACGGACTTCAGGGGAATACCCGGAGGGGAGGCTGGACCCAGTTGCGCAGACCAGGATGACCTCGCTGTCCTGCTGTACACATCGGGGACTACAGGCTTTCCAAAGGGGGCCATGCTTACACACAGGAACCTTATATCAAACGCCGAGGCATGCAAAAAGGTAATGCACTTGTCCGGCAGGGACAGGATACTGCTTTTTCTCCCCTTGTTCCACTCCTTCAGCTTTACCGTCTGCGTCATTCTTCCGATTTTTGCCGGGGCGCAGATTATATTGCTGGAGTCCGTAAGGCCTTTTTCAAAGGTGATAAAGAGTATTTTTAGAGACAGGGTGACTTTTTTTGTCGCGGTCCCTACGGTATACACTATTCTCGCGCGAAAGAGGATGCCGGTCCTTATGAGATTTTTAATCAGGTTCATAGTCAATATCAGGGCGTGCGTATCAGGCGCGGCCGCGCTGCCGGAAGATACTTTGAACGCCTTTGAAAAACGCTTCGGGATACCTTTGATAGAAGGCTACGGTCTGACCGAGGCGGCGCCGGTCGTTTCGGTGAACCCCCTGAAGGGCGTGAGAAAACCGGCCTCAGTCGGGCCCCCTCTGCCTGGAATTGACGTCGCGGCCGTCGGAGAAGACGGAAGGTTTCTGCCCGCGGGAGAGACAGGCGAGCTTATTGTAAGGGGGCCTAACGTTATGAAGGGATATTTCAACAGGATTGAAGAGACAGAGGCGGTGTTAAAAGACGGATGGCTCCATACAGGCGATATGGCGAGGATAGATAATGACGGGTACATATTCATCGTTGACAGGAAAAAGGACATCATTATTGTAGACGGCATGAACGTGTATCCGAGGGAAGTAGAAGACTTTGTAATCCGGCATCCGGCGGTAGAAGAATGCGCGATGGTCGGGGTCCCTGACGGAAAGGGGTCTGAGACCACGGTGCTTTTTGCAAAGAGGAAGGAGAACGCCTTTATTGAAGAAGATGAGATCAGGAGCTTCATGAAAGGGCACATCGCGCAGTTCAAGATACCGAGGAGGATCATATTCGTTGACGGGTTTCCGAAGACAGCCACAGGGAAGATTAAAAAAACCGAATTGAGGAAATGGAAATTAAAGACATAAGAGCCGGTCAATATCTTTACATGAGAGAGGGGAGTCTGTTCCAAAATTTCTATAATCGATAAACACCATTTTACATTTTTGCTTCTGCGCAGTTCCTGTCTTTGTCATTTTCGTATCTGTAGGGGCGACCCGGCGGGTCGCCCCTGCGCTGACTTTGACTTCTTTTTAGAGGTGTCGTATAGAAATTTTTCCACAGACTCCCCTCTCTCATCAGAATAATATTGGAATTCGGCTTTGTCAGGCCAAATTGTTTGAATTAACAACTCCTTTCGGTTATTATAAAACATCGTGAAAGCCATCATATTGAGCGGAGGGAAGGGAACGCGACTGAGACCGCTGACCTATTCGGGCGCCAAGCAGCTTGTTCCTATAGCAAACAAGCCGATACTTTTTTACTGCATTGAGAACATAATCCAGGCCGGGATAAAAGAGGTCGGCATGATCATCGCCCCGGAGACCGGGCAGGAGATAAAAAGCACCGTAGGAGACGGAAGCGCCTGGGGGATAAAGATACATTATATATGTCAGGATGTGCCGGGAGGACTCGCTCATGCCATCAGAACAGCAAGGGAATTCCTTGCCGACTCTTCCTTCGTCATGTATCTCGGCGATAATCTTATAGGCGCCGGGATAGGAAAATTCGTCGATGAATTCAACAGGAACAGGCCTGAGGCCCTTATCCTTCTCAAAGAGGTGGACAACCCGAAACAGTTCGGTGTCGCGGACGTTTCAGACAGCGGAAAGGTGATGCGGTTGATAGAAAAACCCGAGGTCCCGCCTTCGAACCTTGCGCTTGTAGGCATATATATTTTTTCTCCCAGGATACACGACGCCATTGAAGTGATAAAGCCGTCCAAGAGGGGAGAGCTTGAAATAACCGACGCCATCCAGGAGCTGATCAACATGGGATGCAACGTGGAGAGTTTTATTCTCGATATGTGGTGGCTCGATACGGGGAAAAAGGACGATCTGCTCACCGCAAATGCGATTGTCCTTGATGAATGGCTGAAGGGGGACATCAGCGGGACGGTCGACAGTGAAAGCCGGCTCCTGGGCAGGGTCGCCGTCGGCAGGAATTCCATAATAACGGGCAGTACGATAAGAGGACCTGTCGTTATAGGCGAAAATACCGTTGTAGAAAATTCATTTATCGGTCCTCACACGAGCATCGGCAGCAATGTTCGCATAATCAAGTCCTCGGTCGAGCACTCGGTCATCATGAACGAGAGCGAGCTCAGGGACATTGAAAGACTGGAAGAAAGCCTTGTCGGCCGCAGGGTAAAGATCGTCGAAAACAGGAAGACGCACAGGGCGTTGAGGCTTATGCTGGGCGACGACTCTGTCGTGGAGGTTTGAGGTGAAGGGTCTCTATATAAAAGAAGTGCTGCTTTACAGGGACCAGCGCGGATGGCTCGGAGAAATATTAAGAGAAGACGAATCGGAGATAAGGCCGGCGATGACGTATTTGTCGATGACCAGGCCGGGGCTGACCAGGGGGCCTCATGAACACAGGGAACAGACCGACTGTTTCTGCTTTATCGGAAGGTTCAGGCTTTATCTGTGGGACAACAGGAAGAAGTCCGTGACATACGGAGAAAAAAAGATAATCGATACGTCCGAAGCCCCCACTATTGTAGTAGTGCCGCCCGGCATAGTGCACGCTTACAGGAATATAGGCAGTGCGGAAGGGATTGTAATTAACTTGCCGGACAGGCTTTATAAAGGGTGGGGGAAGACGGAGCCGGTAGATGAAATAAGACATGAAGACGACACCAGGAACCCTTTCCGGATTGAGGAACGGGAGAAACCGTTATAACTTATAACATTCTTGACAGTCAGGAAGATAAATGAAGTTACTGGTGACAGGCGGGGCCGGGTTTATCGGCTCCAATTATATCAGATATGCGCTGTCTGCCCATCCGGATTATCGCGTCATCAACCTGGACAGGCTTACTTACGCGGGCAATCTTGAAAACCTCAGGGAAGTGGAGTCCTCCCCCGGTTACACGTTTATCAAAGGAGACATCCGTGACAGGGACTGCCTCAGAGACGTGGAATTCGATGCGATTATTAATTTTGCCGCTGAAAGCCACGTAGACAGAAGCATCCTCGACGCCTCTCCTTTCCTTCAGACAAACATTATGGGGACCCATAATCTTCTTGAAATCGCGAGGGAAAGGGCCTGCGCGTTCCTGCACGTTTCCACCGACGAGGTGTATGGTTCGACGGAGACCGGGTTCTTCAATGAAGCTTCTCCGCTTCAGCCGAACAGCCCCTACGCGGCGAGCAAGGCTTCATCGGACATGCTTGTGAGGGCGTATGTAGAGACTTACAAAATCAGGGCGATGATAACAAGGTGTTCGAACAATTACGGTCCCTACCAGTTCCCGGAGAAACTTGTTCCTCTCGTGATCATCAATGCGCTCAACAGGAGGCCGGTGCCGGTTTACGGCGACGGCATGAATGTGCGGGACTGGATTTATGCAGAAGACCACTGCCGGGCGATCGATGCCGTATTGCATAAAGGATCGGCAGGAGAAGTCTACAATATAGGTTCGAGGAACGAAAGGCCGAACATAGAGGTCATCAGGCTATTGCTTGAAAAAGTTGCCGGGCATCTCGGCCTGAACAAGGATGAACTGACGGGTTTGATAAACTTCGTCAGGGACAGGGAAGGGCACGACAGGCGGTATGCTATCGATCCGTCAAAGGTGGAGAAGCAGCTCGGGTGGAGACCGGGGACGAGTTTTGAGGAAGGGATATCAAAAACAGTAGACTGGTACATCTCGAACAGGCAGTGGTGGCAGCGGATAATTTCAGGCGAATATATGAAGTATTATGATGCCCAGTACGGCGAAAGACTGAAGAAATAAATTTCCTCTCTCAATGCATTGGATGTGCTACTTATGTTAATGCATAAATTTTCGGACACGTGGCAGGCATGACTGAAAAACATCGTTCCGAGATATCGTTCAATAATAGCTCAACTGTAGCTCAAAAGCGGCCCAACAATTATTTAACTGCATTTGAGCAATTATTGAGCTACCTTGGGACCATGTTGAGCAAAGGGGGTTTTATTTGAAAGTCGCCCTTACCGGCTCAAACGGTATGCTGGGCCGCGATATCATTAAAGTATTTGCCGACGTCGACCTCATAACGATCTCACGAAAAGACTTCGACGTCGCCGATCTTGCCGGAGCGGCCGGGTTTATCCGGGGGGCGCGTCCTGATTATCTGATACACGCGGCGGCTTATACCGATGTGGACGGCAGCGAGCTTGATCCCGAGAAAGCATATCTTGTAAACGGGCTGGGTACAAGGAATATTACGATGGCCTGCGAAGCCGTCGGCTGCCCTGTCCTGTATATCAGCTCCGATTATGTCTTCGACGGTTCCGCCCGGCAGCCGTATAACGAATGGGACAGGCCCGCCCCGGTAAACAAATACGGTCTTTCAAAACTCCTCGGAGAACGGTTTGTCGCCTCGCTTACGAACAGGTTTTATATTGTTCGGACCTCATGGCTGTACGGCGGGAGCGGAAAAAATTTTGTCGATACCATAAGCAGGCTGCTTTCGGAAAAAGACAGTATAGACGTCGTGAACGACCAGGTCGGCTCTCCGACCTTCACATACGACCTTGCCGTGAAACTGAGGGAGCTTATCGGAAAGGGTTACGGCACATATCACATTACCAACACCTCGCATTGTTCCTGGTACGAGTTTGCCGTTGAGATAGCGAAAATAAAAGGACACGACAAAAAGATCAATCCCACGACTTCCGAAAAATTCATCCGGCCCGCAAAGAGGCCCGCCTTCTCCGTGCTCGGCAATACGATGCTGAGGCTTGAGGGGCTCGAACCGGCGAGACACTGGAAAGAGGCGCTCGCGGATTATCTGAGCCGGTAATTTGGGAACTCTGTGACGAGGTCCCCTTCCGTCATTCCCGCAGTCCTTGAGCGGGAATCCATGGTTCGACAAGCTCACCATGACAATCCGTGTCACCCTGAGCCTGTCGAAGGGTGGATGCCCGATAAAAAACTTCGGGCATGACGGATAATGGATTTGATGCAGGGAGTTAAAACAAAGACGCGGGCATATCATGAAAGAGATGAAACTCAGGACAGAGGGCATCGTCTGTACAGGGTGCGCGGCAGACATGGAGAAGATACTGCGGGAGACGGAGGGCGTCCTCGATGCAACGGTCGATTACACTGCCGATACTATTCACATCAAATATAATCCCGAACTCATCGACCGGAAAAAGGTCTTCTTCGCCGCAAGGAAGCTCTGCAGCTTCTGCGAGATTGTTTCTGAGACGTAGGGGCAATTCATGAATTGCCCCTACACGATCTCGAAAAAATATGAATGGCAGAGCCTTCTGAAAAAAGACGGCGACGATCTTTTTGATCATTACCGCTATCTTCCGGATGAACTCAGAAAAGAGAAGGGGCTTTTAGGTTTGATCTTCGGCAGGGCTCGGAATAAATTTCAGGACCCTGAATATAAACCCCAGTCCCAAAATAATATTGGCACTGACGATTGTCCTTGCGCTTATTTCGGCGCGTCTGTATTTCCCGCGCAAGTCTCGGAAGCTGTAAGCGGCCGGCTTTCAGCGGTCGGCTCAAAAAACAGACCGCCTGCGCTGACTGCTGAATGCTGACATTACCTGAGAGCTAATTGTTATTGTGATTTTTTCCCGTTATCATTTATAATTATGCATCGGATGTATAAATATTTTTAAGATAAATTTAAAAAAAATTTAAAGGGTTTACTTACTTTGGAGATTGTGCTAAACTTTTTCTCCATAGAAGAATAAGAAAGGTGACGTTATGCTGGCAAAAGAACAGAAAGAGACAATAATTAAAGACTACAAATTGCATGAGGGCGATACAGGATCGCCTGAGGTGCAGATAGCTTTGATCAGCGAAAGGCTGAACAACCTCACGACGCATTTTCAGACCCATAAAAAAGACCACCACTCAAGAAGAGGTCTTCTGAAATTAGTCGGGCAGAGGCGGAGACTCCTTGGCTATCTTAAAACAACCGACGCCGAGAGGTACGATAAGCTCATTAAAAAGCTTGGGTTGAGAAAGTAAACTGAATGACACATGTTGAGATTGAAGTTAAAGGAAAGCCTCTTTATCTTGAAACCGGACGTTTCGCAAGACAGGCAGACGGTTCCGTTGTTGTACGCTACGGCGACACCGTAGTACTGGCAACTGCCGTAGCCAATAAAGAACCAAGACTGAACATCGATTTTTTCCCTCTTACGGTTGATTATCAGGAAAAGGCCTACGCCGCAGGCAAGATCCCCGGCGGGTTCTTCAAGAGAGAAGGAAGGCCGAGCGAAAAAGAAGTCCTTACCTCCCGCCTGATAGACAGGCCCATCAGACCGTTGTTCCCCGACGGTTTTTATTGTGAAACCCAGTGCATAGTGTCTGTTCTTTCCTTCGGCAGTGAAAATATTTCAGACATACTCGGGATAATAGGAATATCCGCGGCCCTCGGCATTTCGGACATCCCCTTTGAGACCCCTGTCAGCGCAGTCAGGATAGGCATTCTCAAGGATTCCTTTGTTATAAATCCGGACCTTCAGGAAGCGGAACAGTGCGATTTCAACATGGTTGTCGCCGGCACCGATGAGGCCGTTATCATGGTGGAGGGCGGCGGCCTTGAAATAACCGAAGAACTGCTGCTCGCAGCGCTCGATGTCGCACATGAAGAAATTAAAAAGGTAGTGGCCCTTCAGAGAAAATTCATATCCATGGTCGGACGTCCCAAAAGGACTGTCGTGCCGCCCCTGGTAGATGAAAAATTAACCTCGGCGGTTTCAGATCTCTCGCTCGGGAAAATAAAAGAGGCGATAATCATTCCCGACAAATTGAGAAGACAGGATGCGCTCGACAATATATTAAGCGAAGTCATTGCGTCTCTTAACGCCGGCGAAGCGGACATATCAAAGGACATAACATTTATCTTCAACAAGCTGGAAAAGGACCTTGTCAGGAACATGGTCCTGCAGCAGGGGATAAGGGCCGACGGCAGAAAACCGGATGAAATAAGAAAGATAAGCTGCGACGTGGGAATCTTGCCGAGGACGCATGGGTCGGCGCTTTTTGTAAGAGGTGAAACACAATGTCTTGCCGCGATAACTTTAGGGACGTCGGAGGACGAACAGATCATCGACGCCCTTGAGGGAGAATCGAAAAAGAAATTTATGCTTCATTACAATTTCCCTCCGTTCAGCGTTGGAGAAGTAAAGCCTTTGCGTTCGCCCGGCAGAAGAGAGATCGGCCACGGGATGTTGGCGGAGCGGGCCATCAAGGCGGTGCTGCCGGAAAGGACCCAATTCCCGTATACCATACGGATAGTGGCGGACATACTCGAATCCAACGGCTCGTCTTCCATGGCCACGGTATGCGGAGGAACGCTTGCCCTTATGGATGCGGGCGTGCCGATTAGGACCCCGGTGGCCGGCATAGCGATGGGGCTGATCAAGGAAGGCGATCAGACCGTTGTGCTTACGGACATACTGGGGCTGGAGGACCACCTGGGCGATATGGATTTTAAAGTGACCGGCTCTGAGGAAGGCATTACCGCGTTCCAGATGGACGTCAAAATCAGCGGAGTGAGCCGTGATATAATGTCGCGGGCCCTCATTCAGGCAAAGCAGGGCAGGCTTTTCATACTGCAAAGGATGAAAGAGATACTTGCGAGCCCCAGGGAGACGCTTGCAACACATGCCCCGAGAATTTATACGATGCAGATCAATCCTGAAAAGATCAGGGAAGTAATCGGCACCGGCGGCAAAGTGATAAGAGGGATAGTAGAACAGACCGGCGCCAAGATAGACATTGAAGACACAGGTGTAATAAATATTGCGTCGGCGGATGAGGCTTCCGCCCGGAAGGCGATTGATATCATAAAGGGCATAGTAGCGGATGCTGAAGTCGGGAAGCTGTACATGGGCAAGGTAAAGAGGATCGTGGACTTCGGCGCGTTCGTGGAAATCTTCCCCGGGACCGAAGGATTGCTCCATATATCGCAGATTTCCGAGAAGCGTACTGCAAACGTTACGGATGTCTTCAAGGAAGGCGATGAGGTCCTCGTAAAGGTCATCGAAATAGACAAGATGGGCAGGATCCGTCTGAGCAGGAAGGAAGCTCTCAGGGAGCAGCCTTCGAAACAGGAAGAGACTTAAAAGATCAGTCGTCTTCAGTCGGATTTTAACGCGCGAAATATTACTGGATTCCCGCGAAAGCAGGAATCCAGACAGGAAGAGACTTAAAAGATCAGTCGTCTTCAGTCGGATTTTAACGCGCGAAATATTACTGGATTCCCGCGAAAGCAGGAATCCAGTTGCATTTTTACGGAGATAGACTAAAATTTAACATGAGGTCTGTTTATATACTGTGCCGGAAAGAGACCCACCCCCTACCCCTCTCAGGAGGGGGCATTGTCTTTATTCCCCTCTTGAGAGGGGTGCAGGGGTGTGTTAAAACCCGTCACTGGAATAAATTACAATGGTAAAAAAAGTTTTGCTCGACAACAACATACCTGTTTTGCTTGAGACCGTGAAGGAAGCGCGCTCACTTTGCGCGGGCATATGGGTAAAGGTAGGCGCGCGTCATGAAACGCCCGACAAGAACGGCATCTCCCATTTTCTCGAACACATGTTTTTCAAGGGGACCGGCACCCGTACTGCGGAGGGCATTGCCATGGAAACGGATTCTCTCGGCGCGGAATTAAACGCGCTCACTTCTTCCGAGTATACCCTCTTCTATATAAAAGTCCTTGACGAATATATAGCGAAGGCGGCGGAACTGCTGACCGACATATTCCTTAACTCGACATTTCCGGAGACCGATATTGAAAAGGAAAAGAGCATAATAAACGAGGAGATCAAAATGGTCGAGGACACGCCCTCCGATTGTGTCCACGAGATCTTCAGCAAAAACGTATGGGGGGAAGACGGACTGGGACAGCCCGTGCTTGGGCGAAGCGATATAATCGGGACCTTTACAAGGAATGATCTGGCGGAACATAGAGAGAAGTATTACGGGCCGAAAAACATTATTGCGGCGTGCAGCGGCAATTTCAGGGAAGAGGAATTTGTCGGATATCTTAACGAGGGTCTCGCAAAACTGCGGAGGGAAGGAGACGGAAGGACCTGGGCTCCTCCTGCATTCAGGGACGGAGTAAACGTCACGCCGAAAGACCTGTCGGAGACGCATATCTGTCTCGGGATCAAGGGATTGCCTTACGGCAGCGGGGACAGATATGCCATGCATCTGCTCAATACCATTTTAGGCTCGGGTTTCAGTTCGAGGCTTTTCCAGAATATAAGGGAGAAGAGGGGGCTTGCGTATTCCATTTACTCCTATCATGTCTCATACAGCGACGCCGGGATCTGGGCGGTCTATGCGGGCACGGACAGGAAAAACACGGGAGAAGTCATAGACATAACGATGGATGAAATGAGGAACCTCTCCGTGACGGTTTCTCCGGATGAGCTGCAGAGGGCCAAGGCGCAGCTAAAAGGCAATCTTATACTCGCCCTTGAATCAACGAGCAACAAGATGACCAATATCGCCAAACAGGAGATATATTACGGGAGATATTATTCTCCTGAAGAAGTCATTAAAATGGTCGAGGCGATAACGCTCGAAGACGTGAAGAATCTTGCTCAAAGACTCGTGAACAATAATCCGTTTGCAGTGACCGTGTACGGCCCCGTGAAGGACGGGGACATCAGGGGTGTGAGCGGGTAAGGAAACACACCCCTTAATCCCCTCTCAAGAGGGGAAACCGGAGTTTCTTAATCTCCTCTTTAGAAGGGAGCTCACGTTTTAAGTCTGAGGTCATGGTAAGCTTTTACAATAGCCTTTGCAGCCCTTTTTATTTCCCGCTCCGTTGTGTCCCTGCCCAGGCTCAATCTTACCGCCGAAAGCGCGTCCTCATCGCTCAGCCCCATTGCCTTGAGTACCGGGGAGGGTGTATGTCTGCCTTCGTGGCAGGCGGAGCCGGTTGAAGCCGCGATATCGTGTTTCAGTTTATCCAGCAGCACGGAGCCGATGACGCCGGGGAACGAAATGTTCAATGTGTTGGGAAGTCTTTTGGAAGGATGGCTGTTGAGTCTTATTCCGGGAATATTTCCGCGCAGTTTATCGAACAGCATGCGTGACAGCCCGCGCATATTCCTTACGCGCTCCTTTAATTCTTTTTGAGCAATCTCCGCTGCCTTTCCCATACCGGCTATTGAGCATACATTCTCGGTCCCCGGTCTCAATCCTTTTTCATGAGAAGCGCCGTAAAGGATGGGCGCCAATTCGACGCCATGTCTCAAATAAAGCGCGCCGACCCCCTTGGGCCCGTAAAACTTGTGGGACACGACGGTCAGGAAATCAACACGTAGTTTATTCACGTTCACCGGTATCTTCCCGACGGACTGGGCCGCGTCGGTGTGAAACAGAATTCCCCTCTCCCTTGAGGACCTGCCGATTTTCTCGACGGGCTGCAGCGCCCCTGTTTCATTATTTGAATGCATTATTGTTACAAGGATGGTATTCGTTCTTATATTCCGGACCACCGAAGCAGGGTCGGCAATTCCGTACTTATTTACCGGAATATATGTCACTGTGAAGCCCGTCCGTTCGAGATATTTTAACGGCTTCAGCACGGCCGGATGCTCAATGCATGACGTGATTATGTGACCGGCTTTAAATCTCTTCGCGGCGCCGAAGATGGCCATGTTGTTTGCCTCGGTGCCGCCTGAAGTAAAGATGATCTCCTTCGGAGATGCGCCGATCAGACGGGCCACCTGTTCTCTGGCGCGCTCCACGGCCTTTCTCGCGTTTCTTCCAGGGGGATGTCCGCTTGAAGGGTTGCCGAAGTTCTCCCTCAGGCACTTCTCCATCACGCGGATTACGCCGGCCGCCAATGGAGTGGTAGCGTTGTTATCGAGATAGATCATATGAAGATCGTTGACCGTAGGGAGTCGTGTCCGTACGGAATACGGATTACGGACACGATTCTACGTCGCCTCCTGCAGGTCCCTGTGGACGACCGATATATTAAATTTGTTCTTCCGCAGCCTTCTTTTGATTTCTTCCACAATGACCGGGGACCTGTGCCGTCCGCCCGTGCATCCGACGCCTATGGTCAGATAGTTTCTGCCTTCCTGCCCGTAAAGGGGGAGAAGATGCTCGATGAGGGGAGTAAGTTTCTCGAAGAACCGACTGGTGGCCTCCTGGGAAAGGACAAAGCTCCTTACCTTCGGCGAGGTCCCGGGCAGGGGCCTCAGCTCTTTGACAAAATAAGGGTTGGGCAGAAACCTTACGTCAAAAAGGAGGTCCGACTCCAGGGGGATGCCGTATTTATATCCGAAGGAGATAAGACCTACGGACATTTTCGCGGGCTCCCGCGAAAGGAACGTCTTTGTTATCAGCGTGCGCAATTGATGCGGACTGAGACCGGATGTGTCTATGATCCTGTCCGCGTCCTCTCTTATTGCCTGCAGGGTCTCGACCTCTTTTCGAAGGGCCTTTTTCAGGTCCCTGAACCCGAGGGGGTGAGGTCTTCTCGTTTCCTTGAATCTTCTTACAAGGGCGTCTTCCGTCGCTTCAAGGAATACGATCTCGATACCGCCTTTTTTTCTCAGGTCCGTGATGATGTCGGAAAAATAACTCAGGAATTTCAATTCCCTGATATCGACGCCGATGGCAATTCTCGTAATGGAAGGGGTCTTGCTGCATAAGTCGACGAAGGACTTGATCAGGGCGGTCGGCAGATTGTCGACACAAAAAAACCCCCCGTCCTCAAAGGCGTTCAGCGTGACGGTTTTACCGGCCCCGGACAGACCTGTTACGATGACAGTGTAGACCTGATGCTTTCTGGGACGGGTCACTTTGCCGGCTCTATCAATCCCAGGTTTCCATCATTTCTCTTGTATAAGACGTTGATGTTTCCCGACGAGGCGTTTGTGAACACAAAAAAGCTCTTGTCCAGAAGGTCCATCTGCATCGCGGCCTCTTCCACGGCCATAGGTTTAATGTCGAAGGCCTTCTTCTTTATTATGAGCGGGACGGTTTTTTCTTTCGGAGCCGGGGCCTCGGCCTCCTTCTTGACCTTCCTGTGTGAGGCGATTTTCTCCTTGTATTTTTTTATCTGGCGGTCCAGTTTGTCCACTACTTCATCGATTGACGAATACATCTCGCCTGTTATGCTTTCCGCCTGTATCAGCAGGCCGTTGACCTTAAGAAGGACTTCAGCTTTATGCCTGTACTTTTCTACGCTGAGCGTCACGATGGCTTCCGTAATATTACCGATGTATTTTTCGAATTTGCCGAGTTTTTCCTCCGTGTATTTCTTCAGTGTGTTTGTGAGGTCCATATGTCTGCAATTGATGATTATGTTCATGTTCTTCCTCCTCTCAGAACCATTTTTTCCGCTTTATATGAGACGGGATCTTCAATTCCTCCCTGTATTTCGCTGCAGTCCTGCGGGCCACTGCTATGCCGTTGTTCTTTAACATTTCGACTATCTTTTTGTCGTTCAGCGGCTCGCGGGGATTTTCTTCCGAGACTATTTTTCGGATGAGGTCTTTCACGGTCGATGATGAGATGTCGCCCGTGGCGGTAGTCACCGCGTTGCTGAAGAAAAATCTGAAGCTCAGGAGCCCCTGCGGACACTGGACATATTTATTGGACGTGACCCTGCTTATGGTGCTCTCGTGCATGCCCAGGTCTTCAGCCACGTCTTTAAGATTAAGCGGCTTGAGGTGCTTGAAACCTTTTCTGAAGAAATCCTCCTGAAACCTCAGGATGCTTTCCGTGACCCTGTATATAGTCCTGTTCCTCTGATCGAGACTCTTGAGCAGCCAGATGGCGGAGCGGAGTTTTTCTTCAAGGAACTGCTTCTCCTCCGGCCCTAACAGTTTCTTGTTTGCAAGGAGTTTCCTGTAATAATTGGACAACCTGAGCTTAGGGATGCCTTCATCGTTCAACGTTATGATATATTCCCCTTCGGATTCTTCTATATACACGTCAGGGATAATATGGACAGGCTCATCGCTTGAAAAATTTCTCCCCGGCCGGGGTTCGAGTCCTTCTATGATTTTCACAGCGGCAAGGACCTCGTCCATCGAGGCCTTGAATCTCGCCGCAAGCTGTTTATATTTTTTGCATTCGATCTCGGAAAAGCCTTCGGTAAGGATTTTCTCCACCAGAGTGCCTCTGAGATTCAGGGGTTTCAACTGAAGCAGAAGGCATTCCTGCAGGGTCCTTGCGCCGACGCCGGAGGGGTCCAGACCCTGAACAGAGGCAAGGGCCCTTTCCGCAGTGTCCGGATCGGTCTTCGAGCTTGCCGCGATCTCTTCCAGCGACGCCTGAAGATAACCGTCATTGTTAAGATTGTTTATAATCATCTCCGATACCCTGCCGATGTCCTCGGGTATGTATGAAAGTCTTAATTGCCAGAGGAGATGTTCGTATAAATCCGGTTTTTTCCTGTTATGTTCAAGATAAGACTGCACCTCCTCCGAGCCGTCGTTGAAGTAACCCAGGTCCCTGCCGTCGCTTTCACGCTCTTCAAAATAACTGTCCGTCGTGAAGCCGAATATCTTTTCAAGAGGGGCCTCGGCATATTCGGAAGATTCACGAAACGGCTCTTCACCCATCGACGCTTCAGGCGTTGCGGATTTGTCCTCCTGGTCCCGCTCAATGCCTTCCTCAAGGAGAGGATTGGCCATAAGCTCCTGGTTTATGTCCTGTGACAGCTCAAGCAGCGGCAACTGGAGCAGCTTGATCGACTGCTGCAGTTGAGGAGTAAGGATCAATTTCTGGGAAAGCTTGAGTTCGAGCCTCTGTTCCTGGGCCATTAAAGCCTGAATTCCTCCCCTAAGTAACTTTTTTTGACCAGCTCGTCGGCGACGAGTTCTTCCGGCGTCCCGTGAGCAAGGATGCGGCCGTCGCTTATGATATAAGCCCTGCTCGTTATCGACAATGTCTCCCGGACATTATGGTCCGTTATTATAAGCCCGATGCCTTTGTCGGCGAGCTGTCTGAGGGTCTTCTTCAGCTCGTTGACGGCAAGCGGGTCTATTCCGGCGAACGGCTCGTCAAGCAGCATGAAGACCGGGTCTACGGCTATCGCCCTCGCTATTTCCACCTTGCGACGTTCCCCGCCCGAAAGCTGATATCCGAGGCTGCCGGAAATACGGACCAGGTTGAATTCCTCCAGAATGTCTTTGAGCTTTTCCTCTCTCGTTTTTTTATCGGCGTCCGTCATCTCAAGTACCGCCTTTATGTTGTCCTCCACTTTCAGCTTCCTGAAAACGGAGGCCTCCTGGGGAAGATATCCGATGCCCTTTCTGGCCCTCCTGTACATCGGGACATTGTTCAGCTTTTCACCGTCGAGGCTGATTTCTCCGGCGTCAGGTATTATCAGCCCCAGCACCATATAAAATGTAGTCGTCTTGCCGGCCCCGTTGGGGCCGAGAAGCCCGACCACTTCTCCGGATCTGATATTCAGACTGATGTCCGAAACAACCGTCTTGCCGTTATAGTTCTTTTTCAGCCCGCTGACCTCCAGTGAGTGCATTATTTCGCCTTTTGCCTGTTTTGCAGAATGACCCTGCTTCCTTCCACGACGGCGCGGTCGTCATTGATAAAAAATATTATCTGCGTGCCGGTTATTACATTTTCTCCTTCAACGGCCTTCGGATTGCCGCGGAATATGATTTTTCTTTCTTCATCCAGGTATATGGCTTCATCTGAAAAAATCGCCCTTTCTTTACTGTGCACTTTTACGTTGCCCGCCGCCTCAATCTGTTTTATTTTGCTTTCGGAGTTGTCGTAAAAAACGGTCATTTTGTCGGAGTAGATCGTTACGTCCTCCGTCTTTGCAATTACGGAACCTTCAAAAACCGCCGTATTGTTCTTGCTGTCGGCGGTGAGGGTCCGGGAAGTGATGACAACGGGTTTCTTTCCCGCCTTGTCCGCAAGCGCGGAAAAGGACTCGCCGGTATACGCCGAAAGTATTGTTAAGGCGCTAAGTAAGATTAAAAGTGGCTTTGACATTTCTCAGTATCTGCACCGTATTATTTTTCATGGAGGCGGACAGACCCGTCCCCTCGATAAGAAAATTTTTCCCGACAAACCTGACTGCGTCTTCGGTTGTGACTAATTCTTTCGTACTGTCCCACTTCAGCGTATTTGCCGTAAACGTAGTGTCCTTTATATTTAACTCTACGGAATCGCCTAAAGAAACATCGCCTTTTTCGACTTCATAAACGCCGCTGCCGCCGGCAAGACGTATTTCCGGCGTCCGGTTTATCCTGATCCCCGGAGATGTAAGCAGCACTTCTTTGGCCCCGACCGGAAAAATCGCCTCACGCGCCGACAGTTCCCACTTGACCTGGTTGTCTTCCCTGTGGGTCAAGTGCAGATTTTTCATGGAAGAAGTCTGAAAAGAAGGCTGCAGCTTAATGCCCTGCCCCTTGTAATAACTCAGTATGAAGATTGTGCCGACAGCGAGAATTACAGACAAAACTACGATGAGGTTCTTCTTAAGCATGTATTAGTCTATCACAGGTGTCATACCATGTAAAGGCTCTGGCAAGAAAAATGCTACCCGTTTCAAGACAGTGTTTTTCGGCCTTCCGTGATCACGTTTTCTGAAGAATTACAGCATGTATTTTTATCATATGTCACAGACAGTTGGACTCTTATAGATCAAAAATAGCTTGAAGAGCTTGAACAGTTTAAAACGGTCAAAACGGTTCATGCCAGTTTTACATGCAAGTGATGTCCCAATTTGCGGAAGGCGTCCATCCATTTGGTCCGCGCGTCTTCCCCTTTTGCGGCCTTGTCCCTGATGGGCCTGTAATATTTTGTCCCGACTGAAAAATATATGTTCTGCGCCTTCCACAGGTCCAGCTCCGCCGGGAGGGAGGTCATGAGCCTGAGGGTGTTTTCTATTTTGCCGATGAGGGATATGTCCTCCGGACTGAGAGATAATTTTTCCATCAGGGTATTTATCCTGGCGCTTGCGACATAACCTATTGCCGCCCTGTCGATATCCAGCGCCCATTGCGTGACCTCCGCAATCAGTTTTTCGAGCCTTCCGGTGTCAATGTCTTCCTCTTCGAATATCTTCCTCAGCTCCCGGTTTAAGATATGCTCCGCGGATATCTTGAAGGGCTTCGGGACCTGGATATGAAATGACCGGATGAAGTCCATTATCTCGCGGTAATCTTCGTATATGCGCCTGCAGGATGTCTCGATCCCGTCATACGCCAGTTGAAGTATCCGGCGAATGATCTTCCTTTGCTCGTCGCGGAACAGGTGCGGGAGTGAAAATATGTTCCCTCCGAAATGCTTATGTATCAGCTCGGAAGTCCCGGAAATATTTCCGCTGTCAAAGGCCTGTGCTGTTTCTTCTTTCATCCCGGCATAAGCATCGTCTCCGGTGAATTCCTTTACCCCCGCAATTATATTGTAGTAGCTGAAATACAGCACTGCAAAAACGATGGTCGTTTCATCACGGGTCATATTCGAGATAATGCGTGTTTTTCCGGTCACGAATTTATGCTTGCCGATGTCTTTTACTGTAAATTCGACGGCCTTTGCAGTATAACAGAATATTGCCGTTTCCCCGGGGTATTCCTGGAAAACGGATGATATCGCGTAATGTGTCCCGACCCGCAGCAGGTCCGTCCTTGCAGGCGCAGCAAACAGCTCGTAAGGTTTTGCGCCGTTTTCATAGACGTTGCTCGGCGCGCTTTCAAGTGCCTCCATGAATTCCTTTTCAAGATAGATCCCCTTCAGTTCGGCGGCAAGCTGCATGACTTTCGAAGCGTACTGCATTATCTGTATGGTCTCGATCCCTGATATCTCGTCAAAGAACCATCCGCAGCTTGTATACATAAGCATGGCGTTTCTCTCCATCTCGAGAAATTTCAGCGCCCTTACCGTCTCGTCTCTTTCAAGCTCGCGGACGGCGTGTTTCTTCAGGAAAGCATCAATACTGGCGTCCGAGCGGTCAAGCATCACCGAAATATAATCATTCCGCGCCTTCCACGGATTTCCGAAATACCTCCCCGCGCCTTCTTCATACATGGCAATCGCCGAGAACCTCAGATCGTCCAGCGCCTCTCTGAGGGGCCTTCGCCACGCCTGCGTCCAGTCGGGGTGCGCGCCGGAATTGCAGCCGCAGTTGTCTTTCCATCTCTCTACTCCATGGATGCAGCTCCATGAAGAGTTTTCATATATCTCGACTTCATGCGCCGGGGGGTGCTTTTCGAGGAACTCTCCGTAGTTGGTCAGCTTTACGAGGTTTCTTGATTCTATGTAATAGAGACAATAAGCGAGGGCCATGTCGCCGCCTCGGTGGTGGTGGCCGTAGGTCTCGCCGTCCGTGGCGATGTGAACAAGCTGGGGCCTTTTTCTCTCCTCTGAAAACGCGCCCGTGAGTCTTTTGGCGAATTCCGTTCCGTTTCCGAGGAGACCGCCGAAGGCGATATCGCGGGATATAGGACCGTCATAAAAGAAAACGGTCATGGTTTTTCCGGACGGCAGGTGGCAGAGATAGGCGGCGGTCGGGTCGATTTTTTCATCGGAGACGTTCTTCCACTTTGAACCGCGCTTTATCTCGCGTACCCTGTGCGCCTGTCTGGGGGCCAGGACCGTAAAGGCCAGTCCGAGATCTGCAAGTATTTCGAGAGTGGCCAGGTCCGCCGCTGTCTCCGGGAGCCACATCCCCTCGGGGAAGCGTTTGAACCTGTGCTCAAAGTCCCTGATCCCCCAGAGGACCTGCGTATATTTGTCCCTCCTGTTTGCCAGAGGCATGATCATATGGTTGTAGGCCTGCGCTATGGCGGAGCCGTGACCTGAAAAGTTTTCCATGCTCATCCTGTCGGCCTCGAGGACGGCCCGGTACGTCTCGGGGTTGTGCCGCTCCATCCACGACAGAAGGGTAGGGCCGAAGTTGAAGCTCATCTTTGAATAATTGTTGACGATATCGACGATCCTGCCCTCCTTGTCGAGAATGCGGGAGGCGGTATTCGGGGCATAACACTCGGCCGTTATCCTTTCATTCCAGTCATGATACGGATAAGAGGAGTCCTGGAGCTCGATTTCCTCAAGCCACGCGTTCTCCCTCGGGGGCTGGTAGAAATGTCCGTGTATGCAGATGTATTTGTCCATATGGAAAAGCATATCAGATTGCGCTGCCATTGCAATGTGGCACTTGCGGGACGTAGTTTAGCCTGATATCATGTTTTCAAATGGACCAATCCTGCGTTATTGAGATTGCCACGCTCGCCGGGGGCTGCTTCTGGTGCCTTGAGGCTGTCTTTAAAGAGTTGAAGGGCGTCGTCAATGTGGTGTCGGGATATACGGGCGGACTGGTCGAAAACCCGACTTACCGTGAAGTCTGCACCGGGACAACGGGCCATGCAGAGGCAGTGCAGATTACATTTGATTCGAAAAGGCTTTCTTATGAGGAAATCCTCAAGGTTTTTTTTTCCGTCCACGACCCGACGACACTGAATCGTCAGGGGCCTGATAAGGGCGCGCAGTATCGTTCCGCTGTCTTTTACCACACGCCTGAGCAGAAGGAGACCGCGGAAAAGGTCATTCGCGTCATGGAAGAAGAGAAGCTATGGGATGGTCCGGTAGTGACGGAGGTCCGGCCGTTTAACGTCTTCTACGCGGCAGAGGACTGCCACCGGGACTATTTCGGTCTCCACAATGAAGAACCCTACTGCCGTCTCATCATCGCGCCGAAGCTGGCGAAGTTCCGCGTGGACCATTTCGACAAGCTGAAGAAGTAACTTGCGCATGAAGGATTTCTATCTCCACCAGCTTTTCAGGACTGTCTTGGCAAAGAACAAACCATATTTTATGTCCCGGCCTTTCTTGCTGGAGCCATGTTTCCGTTTCACTATTGTAATCGCGACCTCGCCTATCCGCAGACCTTTTTTGGCGGCTTCTATTATGACCTCGGCAGTCTGAAACTGGTCTTCTCTCAGATTCAGGGAACTCATTTTGTTTACATTAAAGGCCCTGAATCCGCTTGAGCAATCCGTCAATTTTAATCCGGTAATAAAATTAATGGCCTTTGTAAAAAGGTTGATGCCCGTGTCTCTCATCAGACTGCTCTTGTATGTTTCTCCCAGGATCCTCGAGCCGATAACGAGATCATATTCATTATTAAGGACGGGGGCCGCGACCTTTTCAATCTCTTCCGGCAGATGCTGATTATCGGCGTCCATGGTCACGCCGATTTGTATTTTATTTCTTAACAGCACGTCGTATCCCAATCTGGAGGCGGCCCCCTGACCGCGGTTGATCTTGTTCTGCACAACTGAATGTCCGGACTGAAGAACGACGTCCCTGGTATTGTCGGCGCTCCCGTCGTCGACAATGAGCGCGCCGACGTTCTTTTCTTTTATTTTGTCAGGTATTCTTTTCAACAGTTCTTTGAGATTGTCGGCTTCATTATACGCGGGGATTATCACCATTATTTCTTTGTCCGCTATCTCCTTCTTCAATAAGTCCTCAATTTCTTCATGACCCAGTTTTCTGATCAGCAGATCAAACTGGTGCCGGTTTTCATCCAGTTTGACCTTGAAATATACAAGCAGAAACCAGAGGATGATGTTTGAACCGATCAACAGGGCGAGGATCCGGCCCCTTTGCTTCTGTTCCAATTTTAAAATCTCGGCCACATTATTCAATATGCCGGGCTCTATTGATACGGAAATGAGACCGAGGCTGAACATGCCGAAAAAAATAAAATTGGCCCTTTTCCATCTCGGTCCGCGGTATATAGTGAAGGTCACATATAACCCGACTGTCCCGATCAGCAGTCCTGCGATTCTTAAACCCGATATTTCCATTTCCTGTGGATTATAAAATCAGAGTATCACCGTTATTATTATTGCCGGTCATGTTTCATTCTGAAATATTCAAAGGTATTTATTAATCCCGCGTCGAGGTCGACCTCAGGTGAATAACCGAGTAAGCGCCCGGCCTTTGAAATGTCGGAATAGTTTCGTCTCACGTCGCCGAGCCTCGACTCTTTGTAAACAATATTGACTTTCACGCCGGCTTCACGCTCCATTAATTTCATGATCTTACCGGCTATTTCATTGACGGTTGTTTCCATGAACGTAGCTATTTGAAAAACTTCACCTCCCACGTCCGACTTCACGGAAAGCACTATCGCCCGGACCAAATCATCTATATAGATAAAATCCCTTGTTTGACTTCCGTCTCCGTAAATTTCGAGAGTGTCTCCGGCAAAAGCCAGTCTGAAAAACTTCGCCACAACGCTGCTTTTATGCTTTGAAAGCGGCCCGTAAACATTTCCGAACCTCAGCGATACCGTTTTAATCCCGAAAGTCCTGAAGTAAGCCGAGCAGTATGCCTCCCCGGCAAGTTTGCTTGCGCCGTACGGCGAAACAGGCTTCTGCACTTTTTCCTCGTGGATAGGCGGCTCAGCTTCACCGATTGTGGCCCCGGATGAGGCAAAAATAAACTTCCCGACGTTATTCTGCCTCGCCGCCTCAAGCATATTGAAAGCGCCGAGGGCATTTGCCTCCATGTCGAGTCTCGGGTTTTCCACGGAGGGCGCCACGCCGGTATTGGCCGCAAGGTGCACAATTACATCGATGCCGTCACAGCATTTCCGGCATGTGTCGAAATCCCTGATATCTCCTTCCACAAGTTCTATCCTCTCCGGTTTCACGTCCGGTCCTTTCGCGGCGTACAACAGGGCTTCGGACAAATCTTCTCTTGTGCCGACGGACAAATTATCCAGTATTCTGATGCTTGTTTCAGGGTTGTCCCGCAAAAGACGCGCAATGAGACTCGATCCGATAAAGCCGCAGCCGCCTGTAATAAGCCAGCGCCCTGATGTAAATGGTCCCGTCATTTCGAGGTCCTTTTTATGATATCTCCGGCACTTCCGAGTGAATATAATGAAAGGTCGAAAACCTGTTTCCAAAAATCCTGCATGTCGTATATATTACAATAAATTATTGCCTATTATCTTATTTATCCGCTAACATAACGGTAAATTATGATACTTTTGTCGGTAGACGTCGAATCCTGGGTCCATCGTCCCGTCTTTAATGTCCCGCTCTCAAGACAGACAAAGGCGCTGGATGGAGAACACGTTTTAAGGGCGACCAGGATAATATTGGAGCTGTTTAAGAAGTATCGCGCAAAGGCCACTTTTTTTGTTTTAGGGACTGTCGCTGAATGGTATCCGGAGCTTATAGAGGCCATGAAAAAAGACGGGCATGAGATCGGCATTCATGGCTATACACATACCCGTCTTTCCGATCACACCAGGGAAAGTTTTGATGATGAGATAAAAAAGACTATATTAATATTAAACAGGATGGGGGTGGGCCCCCGCGTATACAGAGCTCCCGCTTTCTCTTCGGCGGATTTCCTGTATGAGGTCCTGAGTAATAATGGAATTGCTTGTGATTCATCGGTCTTTCCGATAAAGACCCCGCTTTATGATGGCACTGCGTATGACTGCCGTCCTTTTATTATTGACCGGGGCATTGTTGAGGTCCCGTGCAGCGTTTTAAAGATATCGAAATTGAGGGTGCCGGCGGGAGGATTTTATCTGAGACTGTTGGGCGGCAGGATAAATCACATATTGCTTAAGAAGATAGAGAAAAAAAATGGGACCGCGGTGCTGTACTTTCATCCCTGGGAAATACTTGACATACCCGATAAAGAATTTGTGGAAACAGACCTGAAAATAAAGATGTCATTTCTGAAAAAGACATTTACTTACTACGGAATTCCCATGTTAGGGGACCTTGAATATTTGTTAGGTAAAATAGATTTTACAAGTTTTGAAGGGGCCAGGGGCCATATCGATGCGACATTAAGAAGGTAAGGACCCTTTATAACGCGCCGTATTGCTTGCATTTTACACAGCGGAGCGCCGATGGTTGACATAAATTAACATGATATTTTATAATCTTCCAGCATTCCGCTACTCTCGCAATTAATGTCGTTAATATTAGGAGGATGGATGAAATCGTTTTGTAACATTAAGCAAAAGCTGCCTCTTCTTCTCTTAATCGGTATTTTAATATTATGTGTTGCTTTTATTTTGATAAATTGCGGCAGAGGACCACAATCAAAGATTGATGATCCCGATGCAGCACAATTTGCCATTGATTTCAGCGACACAACGGAGAGGGGAAGCGCAGTTTTTGTCGTGAGTAACGATTTTCTTCTGAGGCAGGGGTCGGAAGTTACTATTGAGGCCTGGATAAAAAGGAATACGGATGCGCTTGAAGGGGCTGTTATCTCCCGTCATTCACTCGAAGGCGCCATGATGTGGGTCAAGGCCAATGAACCGAGATTCGGCATAAGACGGTTAGTGGCAGGAACCAGCACGGATTTCATCGTTGACAGCAACGTTGAGGTTTCCGCTAATAGCTGGCATCACGTTGCCGGTGTGCTTATAAATGCGGACCACAGCAGTGTTCATGCAGCTTGTGAAGGCACAGACGCAAGAGCGGAAACTCCCCATCTGGACATTTATGTCGATGGGGTATACAGAAACTGCGCGTCTACGGGATCACGGTTCCTGAGTCAATTAAACTGTACGGACGCGGGGGCCGGCGAGTTAGGCGCGGGGAATTGTGCCGGAGATACTCTCGGGGTAGGCGCTTTTTACGGCACCGGCATTTCTGATGGGACAAGTGCCAGCTTTAATGGCGCTATCGATGAGGTCAGGTACTGGACTGCGGCAAGGACAGAGGCGCAGATACAGGCATGTATGAATCAGGAGCTTGTAAGTTTCGACAGCGGAGATTGCGGCATAAACAACAGCGCCCTTGGAGCTTATATGCGGTTTAATGAAGGTCGTGGGTCGGCCCCGAATGAATGGACAGGGTTGGGCTCGGGAACTAAAGAAAGTCCTGCCGGCATTATAGGGTGGGAAAGCGGCTGGGTAAGCGGCGCTCCTATTACCAGGAGAGATTAAAAGAGAGGTAAAATAGAAGACATTCGGGGGAGGCGACTTAAGGCGCTTCCCCCTTTTTCGTGCCCGTACGGGCGGTATCATCGAACATATGGAATCCCCGTTGATGAAGGCATATCAATTATTAAAAAATGGGGGCATACTTCTATTGACATCCGACAACTACAGGTCTTTAATGTCGTTCCTCTGCCGCTTAATTTACTTTTTATCATTAAAAACGATAACATATCCTGTAGAAAGGTTCTTTATTCCATTTAACAAGACATATGACGTTGAATCTTTCCTCAACCTTCACTCACAGTTCACTATTATTGCCAGGAAGACTGCAGATTTATAAGTTAATTTCCTGGCCGTTATGATAGAAAAGAAATTAATCGTCTGTGCCGATGATTTTGGTCTTACCGAAGGTGTCAACGAAGGCATCGTAGACGCTTATCGCAAAGGAATTGTGACCCGGACAAGTATAATTGCCAATGGCCGCGCCTTTGATCATGCCGTTTTGTCGGCGAAAAAAAATGAAGGATTGAAAGTTGGGATCCATTTGACCCTGGTGGAAGAAGTCCCGGTTGATCAGCGCAAAAAAAATAATAGCCTCACGGGGCCGAACGGCAAGTTTCCGCTCGACTACAAGGCCTTTCTTGTCAGGTATATTTATCGCAAAATAAATCCGAATGAAGTTTATCTGGAGTGGGAGTCTCAAATCCGGAAAGCCCTTGGTTCAGGTCTCGAAATAAACCATATTGACAGTCATCAACACCTGCACATGCTGCCGGGCGTATTCAGAATAGCTCTTGAGCTGGCGGACAAATATAAAATAAAAAAGATCAGGATGCTGCATTGCGACATTACAAGTGTCAGGCGCCTGAAGGAATTAGTCTTGACGTTTCTATCTGATATAAATAAGAGAAGAATAACATGTACGGAAATAGGGTATGCCGATAATTTCTGGGGCCTGAAACAGAGCGGACACATTAGAACAGATGATGTCCTGCAATTAGCGGACAACATAAAAAACGGCACTACGGAGATGATGTGCCACCCCGGATATGCCGATAATATGTATTATCAGAAATACGGTCATTGGAATTATAGACCCGAAGAGGAGCTAAAGGCCCTGACCAGCGACCGGGTCAAGGCAAAATTGAAAGATAAGAATATTAAACTTGTGTCTTAAATACTTATGAAAAAAATCGATATCTCAGTCGTAGTTCCGGTATACAGAGAGGAAGAAATCATTAATGATTTTTACAATGAACTTATACGGGTGATGGAGAAGAGCGGGACTGTCTTCGAGATAATTTTTGTAAATGATGATTTTTCAAACTCTGAAACCATGAAGAAATTGGAGGCCATCCACAATAAGGACAACAGAGTGGTCTTAATCGGCTTTACACGGAATTACGGTCATCAGATGGCCCTTACCGCCGGGATTGATTATGCCCGCGGAGACGCCGTGGTCATGCTGGATGCCGATCTTCAGCATCCTCCTGAGTTGATATTGACCTTAATAGATAACTGGAAGAAGGGATATGATATCGTCTATACAATAAGGGAGGATGTCTTAGGCGAAACGCTGTTTAAGAAACTGTCGGCAAAGATGTTTTATTTCCTGATGTCGAAAATATCCGATATAGACATGGGTATTAATTGTGCTGATTTCAGACTGATGAGCAGGAAGACGATAGATGAGTTTAAAAAGCTGAGGGAAAAGTCGCGCTTTATACGCGGACTCGTAGGCTGGATGGGATACAGGAAAATAGGGGTCCCTTATATCGGACAGCAAAGGAACAAGGGAACGAGTAAATATTCACTCAAGAAAATACTTTCTTTTGCATTAAACGGATTATTATCATTTTCTGATTTTCCGATCAGAATTATAAGCGTTACAGGTTTGATTATTTCTTCGACAAGCTTTCTTTATTTGATAAGGGTAGCATACTATTTCTTATTTACTGAAGAGGAAATCCCCAACCTCTTGCCGATTACAACTATAATTTTATTTTTGTGCGGTATCCAGATGCTTATGCTGGGGATTATAGGCGAATATATCGCTAAAATCTATACCGAAACCAAGAACAGACCCCTTTATCTCATAGATAAGATATATGATAAGATAAATTGATTGCGGGTCATACCTTTATAACGCCGGACCGGATCAGAAGCGTTCCCGGAAGCTGCAATAAAATATGAAGCGCTTGTTGACGGCACGTAATCTCGATAGAATAACATCTTCCGTATCCGGGATAAAACCGGTGATGCCGTTTTATCTTTTTATCATTGTCCTGCCTTTTTTGCTTCTATACAAAACAACCCCTTTTTTATCCGATGCCACGATCGGAAGTGATTATTTGCTGTATGCAATGAGAAGTCAAATGGAGCTTCTTTTTTCAGTGAAGACAGGTTCCTTTCCGCTTTATGCGCCGGGTGTTGCATATGGGCACTCTGCCAGCGCCTTGACATTGGGACAGATTTTTCATCCCCTGTCGCACTTGGCCTCAATAATGCCCGGCTACTGGAACGGCAGGGCGGTTGAGTGGAACAATCTCTACAAGATGCTTTCCCTGGGGCTTACTCAAATTGTATTATTTGCATTTTTACAGAAGCTGAGGCTCAGCAGACTTTTTTCGCTTCTGCTTTCTTTTATCGCAATTTATAATCTTAAACTGCTGGATATTTACAGACATGGAACGCCACTGGAAGCCTATACCGGGCATTTCATACTATGCGCGGTTATCGGATGGTATTTTATTAATCCGACAAAGTGGACAGGGCCTCTATGCATCATATGTGCATCATATTTATTGATATGTTCCGGTCATCCCGAAGAGATGTATTATGGTTTTGTCGGCGCAGGATTATTTACCTTTGTAGCGCCGTTTTATTTATCGACCATGTTGCCCGACAAAAAAGTCGATTACAGAATTGTTATCGGATTTCTGATCAGGGTCGCCCTTTATCTGTGCATAGGCATACTGCTTTCTTCCGCCTATATCCTGCCTTTTTACTTTGACTTTATCAGCGATAATATACAGCGGGTCGACCGGAACTATGCCGAGGCAAATATTAATCTTGACACCTTCGTCGGCACATTGAACAATTTCTTCCTCCCTCTCCGTTCAGTTGTATATGGGGCATTCGGGGCTTCATCGCTGCTTCTCATGGCTTTCATCCTGCCAGTGCTTCGATTTTTCAAAATAAAGATCCCCCGTTCCGTCTGGTTGATCTGGGGGGTGCTGATGATTATATTTTTATACATTCAGGGCAGCCGCACGCCCGTTCACAGGCTGGTATGGGAGTATTTGCCGTTTGCTTCTTCCATACGGGACCCGGGAAGGATATCCATTATGCTGCCCTTCTTCATTATGCTGGTCCTGGCCTGGGTCGTCGTACAGTCTGAGACGGTTTCGCTTCGCTTCAGACAATCTGTTGTTACGTTAAGGCCTGTAACAATACTGGCATTTTGCAGTCTGTCATTAATAATAATTTATTACTTATCGTACATTGCGGTATATTATTCTTCTCCCCAGGCATTGTTCCAGAAGTTTTTCAGTCATCCTGCCGGCCATCTTGGCGATATACCTTATTTCCGGATAGAGCTTTTGACAATCATTATGGGGATATCTTTATTAATATGTCTAGCTTTTTACAGTATGCGCGATACCTCCGGAAGGATAGGTCTTCTGTTGACTGTTTTAGTGTTTGTGCAGGCAGGAATAGTCTTGCAGTACAGGGCGGCGTTCTGGACTGAAACAAAATATGCCTCTCCATCCTTTATGGAAATGCAAAGGCAAAAGGAGGCCAGGCTGGACTACCGTTATTATCCGGGTTATGGTTTGCAATCTTCAATTGTAAATAAACAACTTACAAATTCCTTTATGGAACCTTTTTTAGGGAAGATATTTACGCAGGTCATACCGGTAAACAGCCAGGAGGAGGCATATGGCAAAATGCGCGAACGGCAATTGCCTCAGCAGGTTTTTATAGAAGGATACCCTTTGAAAAAGGCCGGGCAAATAACCGATGGCGCCAGGCATATGAAAAAAGGGACAGTGAAACTGGTATATAGTTCATTCAATCGACTGCGATTTCATGTCAGTTCCGGGAAGCCGGCCATAATGGGGCTGTCTTACCCGAATACCGGAAAGTGGCGCGCCTGGATAAATGGGGAAAGAGTACACGTTTATCGGGCCAATGGAGCGGCCCATGCAGTAGAAATACCTGAAGGGGAAAGTATTGTAGAGTTCAGGTATTGGAGCCGGGCTTTCTTATGGGGGATGGGTATAAGCTGCGTGACTTTTGCGATAACGGGGCTGTTTGTCGCTTTTCGCGCCTTAAAAGGTCCCCCGAGATATATATGGGCGGTTATTGTATTTATTATAAGCGCGGGCGCTTTTTCGCTTTGGTATAACAGCCTGTACAGCGGGGACAATTTAAATACGGAATACACGTGGTCTTATTCCCCCCCGGCAGAATCGCCGAACCTTGCTTACGGGAAGAAGAACTGGCTGAGTTCCTGTCTGATTTATCAGTCCCTGACGGCCCGTGAGCATGAATTATCCAGGGGACGTCTTGTAGACGGAGATAGCAGTCCGGGCTCGGGATTCACGACCCGCCTTTGTGATGACCCGGCCTGGTTTTTGGACCTGTTTCGATTGGAAGAGATTAAAACGATTATTTTGTACAACAGCGATCAAAACTCAAAATTGGTCCGCGCTCCTTTAAACACGGCGGAAGATATCGGCCTGTCTTTTGTTCAGTCAGGCCGGGGCACTTCAGTGTCCGGCAGCCCTTTGAAAATTGAGTTGTCAAGGGACGGTGAAGAATGGAGCGCCGTCGCTTCTTCAGAATTGCTGCCTGATCGGGATGTGCCTGCGCGCATTATATTTAAAAGGCCTCCGACGGCCCGTTATATCAGGATATCGGCATCCGGAAGGACCCAATTGGCTTTTGACGAAGTTGAAGTTTACGGGCCGGCGGACAGGGAAAACAGTCCCCGGGGTCTTATATGAGGACTGTTTGCCTGATCAGTGTATTCAAGACGCTTTTCTTATAATCGATATCATTTCCTGGAACTGAATTCTGAAATGCTCCCAGGAGGAGGTCTTGCGAAGTCTTCTGAACAGGAGAGAGGGCCTCAGGTAAAATTGTCTGACCGCCTTATTTCTGATCTCAAGCAATTTCTCGCCGGACAGATGCTTGTTCCCTGTTGTATCTGGATTTCCAGAACGGATTTCTCGCCTATGGGCAGCAGGGGTTTTGGAATGGCTTCAGTAAAGGGTTTCAGTCTTGTGCCCAATCCGCCTGCCAATATTACCGCTTTCAAATTTTTGCTCCCGTGCTACATTTTCTGATCAAGGTCCTTACCTTTGTCTTCATGCCGGATTTCAGGAATAGAGAGCCGGACGGCATCGACTATGTCTTTCTTGCTCCAGGAAAGAGAGTTCCTTAACTCCTGAAGGGTTTCAACGGACTTCCGTATTTGCGCCGAGCTGTTGTTGTCGGGATTGTCCCCGCGCATGACGCCTATGTTGTTATATGCGTCAAATGCAACGGTATCATTTTCCCTGTAAAATTCTTCATAAAGTTTTTCACCCGTGGTATCGGCTTCGGAGAAGTGGCATGGCCATTCTGCAGATGAACCGTTTAAAGAGGCGGCAGCCTCCTTATTATTTACCAAGAACTACATTATGAATGCCACATTGCTTGTCATGGTGAGCCTGTCGAACCATGGATTCCGGGTCACGCCCGGAATGACTACTATGAGGCTTTGTTATGTTGGTTCTTAGTAAGCCCGCAGTACGATATTTGTGAATAATGCGGGTCAGAAATGTACGGCGTGGGGATGCGTCATGCCTGCAATGAAGGCATGGGTCGGCAGTACGGCTGATAGTTGGTTTATAATAAACAACCATGATATACCCGATCGTCCTGATCTCAATCCTGATATTAACAGCCGCCTATAAATTCTACGGCGGATATTTATCAAGACAGTTGGACCTTGACGATTCCCGGCCGACGCCGGCATGCAGTATCAACGACGGTATCGATTTTGTGCCGGCGAAACCGGCGCTGCTTCTGGGACAGCATTTTTCCGCGATCGCGGCGGCCGGTCCGATTGTGGGTCCTGTCCTTGCCGGTATCTGGTTCGGCTGGCTGCCTGCATTGTTATGGATCATAATCGGTTCCATATTTATCGGCGGGGTCCATGATTTTGCAAGTATCACCGCCTCGGTCAGGCACGGGGCCGCCTCCATCGGCGAGATTGTGAAGGAGCATATGTCCCGGACCTCTTACGTCCTCTTTCTTATCTTTATCTGGCTTGCGCTGATTTATGTTATTATCGCCTTCACCGACATCACTGCTCAGACCTTCAGGACCGTAACGGCGGGTACGGCTTATGGACCGGGTGTGGCCGCATCGTCGATTCTGTATCTTCTGCTCGGGGTAATGATGGGAGTTCTTCTCTATAAATTCAGGGTCGGGCTCTGGCTTGCTACGGCCGTATTTTTACCGCTGGTCTTCGGTATTATCTGGATCGGGCCGAGGCTGCCCCAGACATTCATCGCCTTTCTGTCGGATATAACTGTAAGGCAATGGGACCTTCTCTTGCTGACGTACTGCCTTGCGGCCTCCCTGATGCCGGTCTGGCTTTTGCTCCAGCCGCGGGGTTACCTGGGAGGCTGGCTTTTATATATGACGATCATTATCGGCCTTGCCGGCGCCCTTTTCGGCGGTTTTACTATTGAGTACCCGGCGCTCAATGTGGATGGCTTTAAAAGCCTTGCCAACGGGAAACTGATATTTCCCGTCCTGTTTATAACTGTCGCCTGCGGCGCGTGTTCGGGATTTCACGGCATCGTGAGCTCAGGGACTACATCAAAACAGCTTATGAAGGAGACTGATGCGAAGATTGTCGGTTACGGCGGCATGCTTCTTGAGGGTCTGGTCGGCGTGCTTGCGCTGACTACCCTGATGATGCTTCCGAAGGGCTCTCCGGGACTCTCAGCCGACCCGAACCTGATTTATGCCAACGGCCTTGCAAGTTACCTCGGGCTTGCTGGTGTGGGTTTCAGCGTCGCGTATCCTTTTGCGCTTCTGGCCTTCTCCACTTTCGTTTACGACACCCTTGACGTCACAACAAGGCTTGCGAGATATATATTCCAGGAGCTCACGGGATGGCGGACAAGGGCAGGAGGTTTTTTCGCGGCGGCCGTCACCCTGCTTGTGCCTTTAATATTTCTCACGCTCACAAAAGAGAAGGGTTATTTAACAGCATGGCCGATCTTCGGCACGAGCAATCAGCTCCTTGCGAGCCTGGTCCTGCTTTCTGTAGCCGTATGGTTGATCAAAAGCGGCAGGAGCGCTCTCTATGCCGTTGCCCCCATGATATTCATGATGACCATGACGCTGTGGTCCTTATGGCTTCTGGTCCTTCCTCTCGTAAAATTGTCAGTCACTCCCGCCCAAATCCTTCATCTTGACTCCGACGCGCTGATCTCCGGGGTCTTCGGCGTCATCCTGTTATTTCTGAGTGTATTATTAATCTTTGAAGCCGTAAGGATACTGGTTTTGAAGCCTGTAGAATCGCCGCTAAAAGAGAGTTAAGAATCCGGCAGGGGCGACCCGGCGGGTCGCCCCTGCCGGGTCAGCTTTTTTTCTTCTCATTCTTCTGTCTGTACATCATTGCGTCCGCCCTGTTCATTAATTCATCAAGGGAGGAGGGGTTGTCAGGATCATAGCGCGTTATTCCCAGGCTCAGGGCAAGGTTAAACAATCTCTTTTCGGAATTGTACGCGCCTATGCGGGACTCTAAACGACTAATAAGAGATACCGAACCGGCCTCAGGATCTTCCATCGCAAGAATTACGAATTCATCACCGCCTACCCGCGCAATAATGTCGGATTCCCTGAAGGTCTCTCTCAGTATTCCGGCCACATCCTTTAAGGTCTTATCACCCGTGAGATGACCGAAAGAATCATTGGTCCATTTCATGTTGTCGAGATCGGCGAATATCAGCAGCAGCTCTTTCTTCTCACGGTGGGCGGTCTTCAATTGCTGTTCAGCCAGCGTTAAAAACCCCCTCCGGTTATAAAGACCCGTCAGGTCGTCGACAAAGGACATGGAGCGCAGTGTTGCCTCCGCTTCCTTGAGTTCGGTAATATCATTTGCTATCTCAAGCCTGACTGTGCGGCCGTCCCGCCACTCTATCGCCCTGTCGCGAATGTCATACCATCTGTCGTTAACAGTGTTGCGGAATTCCCAGTGGCAGGCGGCCGCGGGAAGGCCTTCAGGCGTAAGCAGTTTATGATTGGTACAGAAAGGGCAGGGCCCGGTCTGTCCGGTTTGAATAGTCTTCCAGCATATATTGCCGGTTATGTCGCCGAAATGGTTTTTCACATATTTGTTGGCATAGAGGACTTCATAAGTCTCCATATCGGCGACGTATACAATGGCATCGATCCCGTCAAGCACATTGAGGAGCACCTGGTGGGATTTTTCAATGGCCTCCTCCATGCGTCTCTGGTCGGTGATGTCCCTGACGAGCGAGCCTATTCCGAATTTGCCGTTTCCTATGTCCACGCGGAATTTCCTGACTTCCAGTATCCTGTTACCCGCGACCTCTTCGCCTGTCACCACGCCATCCGATTTCAGCGCCCTGATGTCGGACTGTCTGCAGAATTCAGCCACGTCCGGCGGGCTCAGCTCAAAATCGGTCTTGCCGATAATTTCCCGCTTTGTTTTCCCCATAAGGGAAGTGAACGCCTTATTGACGATTACATAACGAAAATTATCATCTTTGAGAAATGATACGTCGGTGGTGGAGTCAAGAAACATGCGATAACGGCGCTCGATTTTCATGAGCGCTTCCTCGTATTTCTTGCGCTCCGTGATGTCCTCTATCACTCCGATCAGGAATTCAGGCTCGCCTCCGGCAGTGAAAATATTGGAAACCGACAGGAGACCGTGAATGACTTCGCCGTCTTTCCGGATATAACGTTTTTCTATCCGGAAGTGTTCCTGCCGCTCAGCCAGGCTTGTTTTGGAGATTACGATATTTGCGGCTTCATCCTCAGGATGGCTGATGTCGGCTATTGATTTACCGATGAGCTCTTCTCGTGAATAGCCAAGCAGTTTTTCCAGCGCGGGATTGCAATCAATAATGGTCCTGTCAATGTCCGACAGAGCGATGCCTATGCCGGCGCTGCTGAAAATCGTGCGGAATTTCTCTTCGCTGCCGCGCAGAGCGATTTCGACGCGTTTGCGTTTCGTGATATCCTGTACCACTCCCATCATTCTCACCGGGTTGCCCGCCTTGTCGCAATATACTTTTCCTTTTGTGTGCGTAAATCTCTCGCTCCCGTCCGGCCGGACAAGGCAGTATTCCCTATCGAAGGGTTTTCGCCGGTTGAGCGCTTCATCTATGTCCCTGATGAAAGACTCTCTGTAATCGGGGTGCAGGGTTTCAAGGACTATTTCATATGTAGGGACGACCTTTTCGCGGTCCAATCCATAAAGAGTGTAAACTTCATCCGACCATTTCAACCTGTTTGTGGCGATGTCCCATTCCCAGCTTCCTATGCTGGCGACCCTCTGCGATTCAGCAAGGAGACCCTCACTCCGTTTCAGGTCGTTTTCCGCCCTCCTGCGCTCGGTGATGTCCATGACGTGTACTATGAAACCCGAGAAACCGTCTTCGTCCGTCAGTAACGGCTGTATATGACAATCGATATAACAATTCCCGTTCCTTGAAGTCGGGTATAATGACATTTTACTTATGATATCGAAGTTGAATTCCGACTCGTATTTCACTGCCTCGCCGTTGAGGAGCCTGGTCTTCGCATCAGCCGGAAGGTTCGGGTCGTCGAAGAGCCTGAAGCCCCTGACTTCTTCGACACTTTCCACTCCGAATATTTTCAGGCATGCCGTGTTCGCATCGATCAGCAGCCCCTCCTGATTATAAATCTCGATTCCTACGGGAGACTGGAAGAAGACGGCCCTGAAAATTTCATGGGAATGATCTGATACGCGCGCTGCTATTTCCCTGTTTTTCATAAAAGGCCGATTACTCCTTTGTGTCGCTACGGCTCTTGAGAAGAAGATAAGAGGAGATTATCCCTGATTCAATTATAACAGGCGCCTGCGGTTTTCAATATCAGGATATCCCCGATATTAACCGCAGAGAACAAGAAGGCAAGTGAAAAATACAGAAGCAGAATGTACCGGCTTCGGGCGCAATGTGAGCCTTAATGCTCTGATGCCCTGCTCATGTGATAATGCAGCTTTTGTCGGCGAGTGACCCTCATGCCACAGTAACACTGCTTGCCTGCGGGCCTTTCTCGCCTTTTTCTTCTGTAAACCGCACCTCCATCCCTTCTTTCAGTTTCATAAAATCGCGGTTTACCACGCTGTTTTTGTGGAAGTATATTTCCCGGTCGTCGATTGTTGTGATAAAGCCGTACCCCATTTCCGGGAACAGGGAGCTTATGCGGGCATACGGCGGCTCTTCGTGGCGTTTTACGTCCCCGCGCTGACGCCTGGCAAAGTCCTCGAGTTGGCGCAGCGCGTTTTCAAAACTGTTTCTGATTGCCGCATAAAGGTCTTCATTGGGCTCCCGTTTTACGATCAGCTCTCCTCCGGGCACGGTCAAGTATATCTGGACATTGTACAGCCTCCCTTCCTGTTGATGGCGATGAGGGGCTTCGACGATTACCCTGCATCTCATGATGCGCTCATAGCATTTGTCCAGTTTATCGGCCTTTTCCATGATTTCGGATTTCATCGCTTCAGTAAGTTCAAAGTCTCGGCTTGTAATCTGTAACGGGATTTCCATAGAGCGTTCCTTTCCTGTTTAAGTTTGTTCTAAAAAAATATTAACAGTGAAAGTGTGCGCTGTCAATGAGCGCCGGCAAATTTCTTCGGAAAAAATATCTTGACTTTTGGGCGTCCTTTAGTATAATGGACGTAGAAATATCGGAGGACAGGCATATGGCAAAATTGTTTAGCTGCAGGGACTTCGGAGGGGAATGCAACTGGAAATGCCGGGCCAAGACAAAGGAAGAGATCCTCATGAAAATTGCAAAGCACGGCATCGTCAAGCATAATATGAGAGAGATGTCCGAGACTATGAAGGAAAAGATAATGGCCACAATCAGAGACGTGAAATAGGACTACGGCCGCATAGGTAATGAAGAAGCTGACAGTTTATCAGGATGAAGCAGGGGACTGGATTGTAAGCTGCGAGGAGATCCCGGGATTTACGGCAAGAGGAAGGACACAGCAGGAAGCCGTCGAAAAGATGAAGCAGGCCTTTTCCGTCTATTTCCCCTGCGGGGGCGACAACTGCAGGGAGTCGTGAAAGCGCACAAAGGGCAGCCTGTCCCGGAATTTCCATAATCGACAAACACCCTTGGTGGAGAATAAACGTGACTCTTTGTTACAATGAAACAAAGAGACGATGCCTTCCGACCTTTATAAAAAAATCTTTGAGGAAAAGTGGCCTTCGGAACTCGGCGCGGTAATATTGGCGCTGCTTAATACCCTGATGTTTTTGTATTCAGGGCCCATAGCGACTACTACGGCGGTTATTGCGGACTGGGGAAGATGGGTTTATAAAATCCCTTCGATGAATATCCAGCCGCCTGCGCAGTTTTTGCAGGCTTCAAGATATTATGCGGAACATGTCCTGTACATCGGCCTGATGTCGGGGGTCTTCTTATCAGCCCTCACTGCTAAACAGTTCAGCCTGAAAAGAGAAAAAATAAGCGGCTATGTTCAGGGCTTCATCGGCGGCTCGCTGATGGGGATCGGCAGTTTCCTGGCCGGCGCCTGCATCCTGGGCGGACTGTATTCGGATATCATGGGGCTTTCGCTGAGCGGCTTCGTTATGATGGCGGGTTTGCTGGCCGGCGCCTTCATCGGCGGGAAGTTTGTGATATGGCAGATAAACAGGGAGTCTGAAAAATTGTTCGGCTCCGGTCCCCTCCGGATGGGCAATGCGTCAAAAAACGAGGTCATTAAAAAAGATTACAGGCGTTTTCAACCCGCGATTGCCGCGGTCGCATCACTCGTAATACTATTTATCATAGCCGCAGATATATATAAAGGCTCGAAATTTCCGGCCGCCGCCTTTCTCTTCGGGGCATTCTTCGGCGTAGTCTTTCAGAGGTCCGCATTCTGTTTCGCCTCAGCCTTCAGGGAAATCTTCGTCACCAGAACTACCCGCATGATGAGAAGTCTCGTTATAAGTCTGCTGATCGGTGTGGCAGGATTTACCCTTGTCAAGACGGCAGGGCTCAGGCCGGAGGAGTCATATGTCTTCAGGGCGGGGTGGAACATCTTTTTTGGAAGTGTTATATTCGGGTTCGGCATGACCATCACCGGAGGCTGAGTAAGCGGCATACTCTGGCGGTCCGCCGAGGGATATGTAAGACACTGGTTTGCATTACTCGGGGCCATGCTCGTGGTCGGATTAAGGGCGCCTCTCGGTTTACTGCTGAGGGACTCATGGTTTTATGAGAGGGCCGCGCTGCTGCCCTACGAGTTCGGCCCGGGCAGCGCTTTTATAACTACAACGGCGGTGCTGCTCACCATTTTCGCTCTTCTCATATGGACCGACCGCAAAAGACGGTTCAAGCGCTGACCCGGATTGACCATCAAAAGACAAACCACAGAGACCACAGAGGAAAAAATAAATATTAATCCGCAGATTACACTGATTAACACAGATGTATTTAGAAATATTTTTTCAATCTGTGAAATCTGTGTAATCTGCCGATAAATAAATCTTTTCTCTGTGCCCTCTGTGGTTAGGTGGTGGATTCCGGGCTGATCCCGCCTCTTGCTTCCGGAATTTTCTTTGATATAATTTAATCAGGAAGAGTATAAATGCCCGGAGAAAGCGATATGGACAAATATTTTATCGACAAGAAGGGAAGGGCGGAGGAATTCTATCAGGATGAGGGAATTACCAGACCGGTCAATTTTCCGCTCTGTCTCGCCGTTAAATTCGGAGATGACGTCCCTCTTTCGTGCCCCGCTTTTTTGCTGAACACGAGCAAAGGAAAGGTGTTTGTCGAGACGGACACACCCCTGCCTGAAGGGTCGAGCGTGGAGCTTCATTTCTATATCCCGCCGAAGATAAAACTGCTTTCTGAAGTCAGGGGCGTGGTAGTCCCGGGGCCCAAAGGGCCGAACAGTGCAAAAGGGACCATGATAAAGATCCGGGACTTTACTCACAGAAGACTGCAGAGACTGGAAGATTATCTCGAAGAAAAAAAGCGTCTTGTAGACAGGCGGGCATGACATCCCCGCCGCGGACCGCGTCACACGTCCGCTGCCGTCGGAATTCCTTACTTTGATTTTTCGGGGTCGGGGGTCTTTTTCCCCTCGTCTTCTTCTTTTTCTTCTTTAATGGAGACATCTCTTACATAATCAGCACATTTCACGTCCCCGCTCATGGAGAACTGTTTCTTGCAGGTGGCCCTCCATGCGCAGATTGCGCAAATCGTTTTATTCATTATGATCAGCTCCTTTATTGCTAAACTCTGAACTCCTGACTCTTAACTCTGCCTTTTCTGTTCCAGTGAAATGCCAGGGCCTTCCCGATATTCGTTTCTATGCTGTCTTTCGAGTTTATTATAAGGATTTTATTGCATATATGAAACAGTTCCTTTTCGAGCCGTTCTACAGGCGGCGGGTCCTCATACCGCTTCCTTAATTCGTCCTCGAACATCGGGACTATTTTGTCCTTCATCCTCAGCTCGGTATCCACGAGAAAGATGGAGAGGTCGGGCGACAGGTCTTCGGCGCGGGTCATGAAAGCGGTTATTTCGCGGTCATAAATCTGTTTAGGCGGGGAAGACTTGATTTCCATATACAGGACGGCGTCTTCAATCCTGGCTATAAGGTCATAATCGCCGCCGACCCCGGGCCTTTTGAACTTGACCCCCCATATCGTTTCCGCCCCGAATTCCTTCTGTAACAGGCCCGCAACAAACCATTCGAGGGTTTCGCCGAAACTCTTGATCGGGCGTTTGACCGAACGATAGCCTTCACCGGCCGGTTCAACAATGCCCGCCTTCAGCAGAAAACCGATATATTGCAGGGTCACTTCCTTTGTCGCATACCGGGTCACCATTTCGGGCGTAAAGAAATCCTGATGCTTTATGACGTCTCTCATGAGCAGCCGGAAGGAATATTTCTTCAGTTTTTCGAAATATGGACGGTCATATTTCTTCTGAGGCAGGATTAAATCTTCGGAAGGCCCTTTCTTGTATACTCTGAATCCCCGGAGTTTCAGCATGGCCTCAAGGCCCGGGGTAAGCCGGGTTATTTTCTTCCTGAGGCGCCTGATTTCGCTCCTGAGGGCCTTTGTATCTTCTTCCATTCTTAAAGCAGCGCTTTTATCTTTTCCCAGTCAACGTCGTTATGGATGCAGTCGTAGGCCTGGAGGCGGATGCCCTGGGTCTTTATTTTCCTCTGGTCGATACTGACGCCGTTGCCTGATATTCTCTCGGAATGTATGCCCCTCTCGATTTCATAATCGCAGGCGACCCCTATGACGCCGCAGAGATTTTTCCTCCGGACGAGTCTTTTGGTAAATCCCACGCTTGGAGAGATATAAAACTGATAGCCCCTCTCGGCGGCAGCCGAATTGATTTCCCCGCATCCGCAGAGGTTGCATCTGGTGCAGAGGACCCCGTCGGCCTTCGAGAATTTAGCCGGACACCTGCTATGAATAAGGCAGTGCGGAAGGATGACGGCAACGTCTTTCTTCTCCAATTTCAGGAAGTCGTCCCTGTAGTAATCGTTGATGGCCGACATAATATCGTACGGCTTCAGGCCAAGGAGTCCCCGGAGCTTGTAAATATAAAGACTGCCCAGGAATTTGAGTTTTTTCAACATATATCAAAAGGATAACATAAAAGAGTCCGGAGTTTGGAGTCCGGAGTTCAGCAACAGCCGTCTTTCTAAACTCCGAACTCTATACTCTAAACTCTATACTTAGTATAATTGAGGCTGATTTATTCGGAGGGAGTTATCGTTATGCGGGCTGATGACAGGAAGGCGATCTTCGGATGGGCGCTGTATGACTGGGCGAATTCGGCCTTTGCCACAACAATTATGGCGGGATTTTTCCCACTCTTCTTCAAACAGTTCTGGAGCTCCGGGGTCGATGTGACGGAAAGTACGGCGAGACTCGGACTGGCGAATTCCATCGGGGGCGTTACAGTAGCTCTTATGGCCCCTTTGTTAGGGGCCATCGCCGACAAGGGTACGGCAAAGAAGAAATTCCTCATCTTCTTTGCGTATATGGGCGTCCTTATGACCTTGTCTCTCTACACTGTTTCACGGGGTGACTGGCTGACGGCGCTTGTCCTTTATGTGTTTGCCGTAATCGGGTTTTCAGGAGGAAACATTTTTTATGACTCATTATTGACGTCTGTCGCATCCGGCAGGAAACTCGATCTCGTCTCATCGATGGGCTTCGCCGCGGGATATTTAGGAGGGGGCCTCCTTTTTGCGCTTAACGTCTGGATGACCCTCAGCCCTGGGAGCTTCGGGTTCGCGGGCGCGCATGAGGCTGTCAGGTTTTCTTTTCTCTCCGTGGGCGTGTGGTGGGCGGTCTTTTCAATTCCCTTGCTGCTGTTTGTGAGGGAGCCCGGAAGAGGCAGCGGCGGCAATGGACCCAATGCGATCAGGGCCGGCATCCGGCAGTTGAGCGGGACCTTTCATGAAATCCGTCACCTGAAGACCATATTTCTCTTTCTCCTTGCTTACTGGCTCTACATTGACGGCGTGGACACAATCATCGTAATGGCGGTGGATTACGGCATGTCCATCGGCTTGCAGGCAAATGACCTGATCCTTGCGCTCCTCATCACCCAGTTTGTCGGTTTTCCGTGCGCTGCGGGGTTCGGCTATTTAGGCGGCAGGCTCGGCGCCAGGAAAAGCATATTTATTGCAATCGGCGTGTACCTGTTTGTCACTGTTTGGGGCGCTTTCATGGACAGTAAACAGGAATTCTATATACTGGCAATTATCATCGGTCTGGTGCAGGGAGGCATCCAGGCCCTGAGCCGCTCGTTATACGCGAGGATCATTCCTGCCGAAAAGTCGGCGGAGTACTTCGGTTTCTATAACATGATCGGCAAGTTTGCCGCCGTCCTCGGACCTGTTTTAATGGGCGGAACAGGCCTCGCGGTCAGGGCAATGGGATACAGCGGCGTCACTGCGTCAAGGGTGAGTATTTCTTCTATTTCGATTTTCTTCATTGCCGGCGGGATATTGCTGTATTTTGTAAATGAGCAAAAGGGGGTGGAAGAGGCGAGATACCTGTCGCAGAAATGAAACCGTAATTAAGTAGCGAGTAGTTAGTAGTTAAGTAGTTAAGGGAGGCACGTTAAGAAATCCCCCCCCTTAGCTACTAACTACTTGCTACTAACTACTGTAAATTTGTAGTAAGATTTTTCCATGGAGGGGTGACGCTTGATTGAAGTAAACGCCGTTTATGTGCTGATCGCAAGGGACTTCAAGAAATTCGTGAGGGAAAAGAGCAGGCTCGTCGCCACGCTGGCGAGGCCGCTCATATGGCTTTTTCTTGTCGGCGGAGGCATGTCGAGGCTTGTTTCCCCGGGTATGGGTGTTTCCTACATCCAGTTCATATTCCCCGGAATATTGGGGATGACGATCCTGTTCAGTTCTATTTTTTCCTCGATCTCCATCATATGGGACAAGGAATTCGGGCTGATGAAGGAAATACTCGTGGCCCCGGTGTCGCGCTTTTCCATAGTAATAGGCAAGGCCCTGAGCGGCACGATCATTTCGGTCATCCAGGCAACCATAATCCTTCTGCTGTTCCCGTTTTTAGGAATAAAACTGAGCGTCCTGTCAATACCTTATGCGATGGCCGTTGCCTTTTTGCTCTCGTTCTGCATTGCGTCGTTAGGGATCATCATCGCCGCCTTCTTTGAAAATCTCGAAAGCTTCAGCACTATTATGAATTTTATAGTGATGCCCATGTTTTTTCTCTCAGGCGCGATGTACCCCGTGAAAAACCTGCCCGATATTTTAAAACTGTTAACAAAGCTCAATCCGCTGACTTTCGGCATAGACGCGCTGAAGCACGCGATCTTCCGCGACGCCTCCCTGACCGATTTCTCACTGTCGGCGGACATCGGCATTCTCGTTATCTCTTCAATCGCATTTGTCATTGCCGCGGGACTGTTGTTTGAGAGGAGGAAATAAGTGACAAGTAACGAGTAACGAGTAACGAGTGACAAGTGGTTGTTTGAAGTTACCCGTCACTTGTTACTTGTCACTAATACTTACGTCTTCTTGAAATCCTCGGGCTTCAGGTCATATTTCCTGAGGATATTGTAGAAATCAGGACGATATTTGCCGGCTAACTCGGACGCCTTGCTTACGTTGCCCTTTGTCAGTTCGAGGAGGCTGATAATGTATCCTTTTTCAAAGGCGGCCTTGGCTTCCTTATACGGCTTAAATTTCTCGGGGGCCCTGTTGTCTCCGAGGATGAGGTCTTCCGTAATGACATCAGCTTCAGACATCGCCACTGCAAACTCCAGAGTGTTTTCCAGTTCCCGCACATTGCCCGGCCAATCATGGAGCATAATCCGCTGCATTGCCGCGGGCGTTAATCCGGTCACGTTTTTTTTCATCTTTACGTTGAACTTGCCCAGGAAATGTTCAATCAGGGGATAAATGTCCTCTTTTCTTTCTCTCAAAGGAGGCAGGACAATCGGGATGACATGGATCCTGTAAAAGAGGTCCTCACGGAAGCGGCCCTCTTCAACCTCCTTTTTAAGGTCCAGATTAGTGGCGACTATGACCCTTACATCCACTGACACAGGTTTGCTGCCGCCCACGGGATAAAACTGCCTCTCCTGGAGCACCCGAAGGCTTTTCGTCTGGAGGGAAAGCGGCATGTTCCCGATCTCGTCAAGGAAGAGAGATCCCGTATGGGCCTGGGTAAACAATCCCTTCGAATCCTGGATCGCCCCCGTAAAGGCCCCCCTCTCGTAGCCGAAAAGCTCGCTCTCCAGCAGGGTCTCGGGAATCGCGGCGCAGTTAATAGCGACGAAGGGCTTGTCTTTTCTCGCGCCGCTCAAATGTATCGCCCGCGCCACGAGCTCCTTGCCGGTCCCGCTTTCACCCTGAATATATACGGTGGAATCCGTTCCCGCGATGCGCGACACCAGCATCAATACGTTCTGCATTTTATCGCTCTTTGCCACAATGTGTACGAAATCGTATCTTTCTTCCATGCGGCTTTTCAGATTTTTTATCCCGGAAACAAGCTTCCTGCTGACAAGGGCGTTTTCAATCTGCTGAAGCAGGTCCTGCGGATCAAACGGTTTGGTCAGATAGCTGAAGGCGCCCCTCCTCATCGCTTCGACGGCGCTCTCTATGCTCCCGTAAGCGGTAAGGATGATCACGGGGATCTCAGGGTTTATGCGGTGGATGTTCTTCATGACCGATATACCGTCTTCTTCCCCAAGCTGCAGGTCGATGATGCATAAATCGACGACCTGCTCTCTCACTCCTGTCGCGGCGTCACTTTCGTTCATGGCTGTAATGACCCCGTAGCTCGCAGATTCGAGGCGCATCTTCAGCACCTCGAGAAGATTGCGGTCGTCGTCTACTGCCAATATGGTTGTCGCAGGCATGATATTTCACTCTCCATATGTTGTAACCGTTCCAACCGTTTCATCCGCTTGAGCCGTTTGAACCGTTCAAGTCGTTCAAGCCGTTCAAGCGGCTTGGTCCGCAATAATTAACGTATCACATCCATCCGGGAAAAAGAAATCAAACGGGCAGGACAAAGGTGAAATCGCTTCCCTTGCCAGGCGTGCTTTCGACACTGATCCTCCCTCCATGAGCGGTTATAATCTGTTTGACGATAAACAGGCCCAGACCGCTCCCGGTTATCTTGCCCGAATCCGCAAGGACCGCCCTCTGATATTTATTGAAAATTATGTCTATTTTTTCCTTCGGGATCCCGACGCCGTTGTCCGCCACCGAAACAACCACCTCTTTCTCAGTCGAGTGCGCCGAAACCTTTACAGTCCCGCCTCCGGGAGTGAATTTTACGGCATTGCCGATCAGGTTCCTCAGCGCCTGGAGCATCCTGTCCATATCGATTTTTACCGGCGGCAGGGTATAACTTATGTTTGTCTCGAGCACGATATTATTGTTGTCCAGCAGGGGTTCCATCTCCCGCACGACCCTCTTAATCAGCGCGGAAATGTCTCCCTGGACAAAATTATAAACCATCATCCCCGCCTCCATCCTCGAAAGGTCCAGCAGCGAATTGACGAGGTTGATCAGGCGGCCGCATTCCTCATTAATTATAGTCAGCAGTCTCTTCTGTTTGTCCGTGGCCGGCCCCTCTTTTAACCCTTCCCAGAAAAGGACCGCGCCTTCCTTTATGGTGGTCAGCGGGGTCCTCAGCTCGTGAGACATCAGAGAAAAGAAGTCCGACTTCATCCTGTCTATCTCTTTCAGCTTGGCGCACATGGCGTCGAAGGACTGCGCCAGCTCCGTTATCTCCGGCGGAGAGGCGATCTTGAGGTCTTCCCCGAACTCCCCCGCGGCGATCTCCCTGGTCTTCCTTTGAATGAGGGAAAGAGGTTTTGTAATATTTATGGTTATATAAACCGAGATGATTGTCCCGGCAATGAGAGAGACCAGACCCATGACTATCACGACCCTTCTCGCATTTCCTTCGGCTGCTCCGAGTTTTTCAACCTTGTCATAAGTGCTCTGCTGGCTGAAGTCCCTCAATGCCCGGAGCTCATTCATGATCCTGTTCGCCGCCTCTTCCTTCTCCTTTTTATATTTTTTTCCGGGATATTCCAGTCCTGATCTGACATGACCGGCCTCTTCCGTAAATGTTGAAATATAACGGCGGGAGAGGAAGGCTATTTCATTAAATGCGTTTCCCGAATATTCAGCGTCCGCAGTGGAGGCCATCTCTTTCAGATACTTGTTAAAATCATTTGCGGCAAGGGTGAACCGGCCGTATAAATCCTCGTCCCCTGTGATAATGAATTTCCTTTCGTAATTTATCATCGACAGGAACACGTCCGCGAGCTTCCGGTCGTAATCCAGCAGGCGGTTATTCACCTCGAGAATAGACACCGTGACGGTCTCCACCTTGCGCAACTGCATTACGGCGTATACGCTTACCGTTATGGCCAGGACAAAAATTATAAGGTATCCTATGACGAGACGGGAAAATATGGACAATTTCATTGTATAGTCCCGGAGTACAGAGTCGGGAATTTATTAGTCGTCATGCCCGAAGTCTTTAATCGGGCATCCGGATTCCAAACGGTCTGGATTCCCGCCTGCTGACCGCCAACAGTAGGCGCTTTAGGCACGGGAATGACAGCTTCAACAACTCTCTGCTCCATGTTTTTGATGTACTAAAGTTTATATCCTATTTTTCTAAGGAACGCCTTCCTGCCGGCCTTGTCTGCGTCCGTTTCCGTGCCTTTGGGAGCAAAACCGTCGATGACGCCCAGAATGCCACTCCCCTGGTCCGTCTCCGCGACGACCACTTCAACGGGGTTAGCGGTCGCGCAATAAATGCCGCATACTTCGGGGCAATTTTTTATTGCGTTGAGCACATTAACGGGAAACGCATTTTTCAGGATGATCATGAAGACGTGACCTGCCCCTATATTGGCGAGATTGCCTGCGCATGCGCCTGTCAAATCCGGGTCATTCCCTTCGGTCCTGATTAAACATGGGCCCGACGCCTCTGTAAACGCCACCCCGAATCTCGCCTGGGAAGCGGTAGTCGCGATAATCTCGTAGAGGTCCTCCGCGGTCTTGATGAAGTGCGTCTGCCCGAGGATGATATTGCAGCCCTCGGGGATGTCGATTTTTACGGTCTTTAATTCCATGTGGTCTCCCCCCTGATTACACAGATAATAAACCAGATAACACAGATAAAACTCTTTATCTTTAAATCTGTGTCATCTTTCTTAATCTGTGTCATCAACAGACGTTATGTCTGTATGTTATAATCAAAATAAATTTTTTCTACCTTGTCAAGATGAAAACGAAAAATGCCCTATTTATCCTTTTTGTCTTATTGTCTTCAGTGATGATACCGCCGCCTGCTTCCGCCGTGACCCCGCGCATTTTAGGACCCGAGATGAAAATCATAAACAATAATATCATAGTGGAAACATCCATTGCCGATACCTCCGATCTCGAACAGTCCATAAAATCCGGGGTCGGCAAAGAGATTGTATTTACGACCGAGCTTATCCGCGTCTGGCGGTTCTGGCCGGATGAATTCGTGGTCTCGAAAAAAATAAGCAGGGTCATAAAATACGACAACCTCAGGGACCAGTACAGTCTGTCATCATTTGACGGGACAACGCGGACCGGGAAGAATTTCACTGATTTTATCTCGCTGAAAGACCGGATTTTTACCGTCGCCGCCGTCAACCTTGCCAATGTCAGGGAGCTGGACCCGAGTCATTATTATATCAGAGTCGTCGTCGAATCCAGAAGTATGGAGCAGCTTCCCCTAATAGGCTTCCTTATGCACCTCGTCCCCGAGGTGGAAATGAGCCTTGCAAAGGAATCACCGCCGTTTGAGGTCGGACCAATCCACAAATGAAAAATCTGAAAATATTATTGGGCCTTCTGGCACTCAGCGTCGCAGCGATAGTCATTACGGGGATCGTGGTCAGCTCTTTCGGGATTGAGCACGGCTCCCTCATCATGAAGATCGGTTTCATCTTCATTATAGTAAATGTGGTCCTGTACCTTCTGCTGCTCATCTTTTTTGTCAGCAGAAACCTCGTCGGCATATATACCGAGAAAAGAAGGAAGGCCCTCGGCTCGAAATTCAGGACCAGACTCGTCACCGCCTTTCTGGGACTGGTGTTCATACCGTCGGTCCTTCTCTTTATCCTGTCAAACCAGTTGATCAACAACTCGATAAACACGTGGTTCTCTCTGGAAGTGCAGAAGCCCATACACGATTCAATGGACATAGCCTCGACTTTGTATGCCAAGGAAAGACAGCACGCGATGAATTATTCAAGACTGCTTGCGGCGAACAGGGACCTCCTGGACCGCAAACCCTATCCGTCTGAAGAGACCGGCTCATACCGGAGTCATTTCCTTGCCGAATCCGACGGTTCTGATTTCATCAATGAAGTCTTCAGGGGCATTCCCTCCTCGGATGTGCTTTCCGACGACAAAGGAGATACGATAAGGGCGGCACACCCCGTCATGGAAGGGAACAGGGTCGCAGGCGCTGTTGTGGTAGAGACCATGATTCCCCGTGACATCGTTATAAAAATGGAGACCATCCAGAAGGCCTTCAATGAGTATGTACAGGTCAAAACACAGCAGACACCCATACGTTTCCTGTATTTCCTGCTGCTTACCGTCGCGACCCTCCTGGTCATCTTCCTCGCCCTGTGGATATCGCTCAGGATTGCAAAAAGCATAACGGTGCCCATTCAGTCGCTTGCCGAGGCCACGAAGACCGTGGCTCAGGGCGATCTTGATTTCAGGATCGCGCTCAAAAGAGACGATGAGATCGGTCTGTTGATCGATTCCTTCAATAAAATGCTGGACGACCTGCATGACGGAAAACAATCCCTTGAAAAGGCTTATCAGGAATCGGACCGCCGGAGGCTGGGTATGGAGGCCATTATTGAGAGCATAAATACGGGCGTCATATTTTCCGACCGCTCCGGAAAGATAATAACTCTCAACAACGCAGCCTGCATCATGCTGGGAATTGAAAGAAGCGCCGTGGAAGGGAGGAGCTACAGGGAGCTTTTGGGAAGGCTTAAGTCGGACGAGCTCAACTCGATGGTCAAACATCTTGCCGAAAGGGGCCATGGGTTCGTGGAGAAGGAACTTCATATCTACATAAACGGCAGGCCGCTGGATTTGAGGGTATATATTACAATCATCCAGGACGCTGAAAGCAGGTTTGTCGGGACCCTTGTCGTGTTCGATAATCTCACTGAGGTGATCATGGCGCAGCGCGCGCTTGCATGGCAGGAGGTCGCAAAGCGGATCGCCCATGAAATCAAAAACCCCCTTACCCCGATCAGGCTCTCCGCCGAGAGGCTGATGAAGAAATGGAACGAAAAGGCCGGGGATTTCGGAGACGTGCTCATGAGGTCGACAAAGACCATCGTCCAGGAAGTGGACAGCCTCCGGTCGCTTGTGGACGAATTTTCGCGGTTCGGCAAGATGCCAAGGATAAACCTCGGACCCGCGCATATAAAGTCGTTGATGGATGAAGTCGTGGAGCTCTACAGCAATGTCAAGGACATCGAGATAATCCCTTCCATGAACGGAGACCTCCCGGAAATCGAGATCGACAGGCAGCAGATCAAGATGGCGCTTATAAATCTCATGGACAACGCCATCCAGGCGCATACCGCAAAGATATGGTTAAACGCCTCTTACAACCCTGCGCTGGAACTCATAAGGATAGAGATAATCGACGAAGGGACTGGGATAAAGGAAGAGGACAAGGACAAATTATTTTTCCCGTATTTCTCGACAAAGAAGGAGGGCACCGGACTGGGCCTCGCCATCGTCAACAGCATTATTTCAAAACACAGGGGATATATAAGGGTGCAGGACAATGAGCCCAAGGGGACCCGGTTTATTATAGAACTGCCGGCGGGACAGAAATGAGTTACTATGGAGCTCATAAGTAAAGACACATAAATCAGCGTCATGCCCGAAGTTCTTAATCGGGCATCCAGTTCTTTTAATTGTCTCTGGATTCCCGCTTACTGACTGCCAACAGTAGGTGCTTTAGGCACGGGAATGACGAGCTCCTGCCTGTGTTAAATGAATCCTCTGTAATGTATAATTTAATAGTTTCTTAATCAGGAGAGTTATGCCGAAACCATCAAAAGCAACAATACTCGTCGTTGACGACGAAGAGAGCATCCTCGATGCCCTCAGCGGCATCCTCGAAGACGAAGGGCATGAAGTGCTTACAGCTTCTTCGGGCGAGAAGGCCCTGGAGTATATCACCGGGACTTCTCCGGATGTCGTCCTGCTTGACGTATGGCTGCCGGGAATAGACGGCCTCGAGACATTAAAAGGCATCCGTGAAAAGAACGCCAATGTCTGCGTGATTATGATCTCCGGCCACAGCAACATAGAGACGGCGGTCCATGCCACCAGGCTCGGGGCTTATGACTTCCTGGAAAAACCCCTCTCGCTCGAGAAGGTCGTGATTATAGTCCGGAGGGCGGTTGAAAAACAGAATCTCGAAAAAGAAAACATCGAGCTGAAGACGACTTTCTCGCGCCAGTGGGAGATCGTGGGCACAAACCCGAAGATAACAGAACTGGAAGACAAAATCAGAAAGGCAGCCATATCCCAGGGAAGGGTCGTCATCTTCGGCGAAAGCGGGACCGGAAAGGAGCTTGTTGCGAGGGCGCTGCACAGCTCGAGCGACAGGAAAGAGAAAAGCTTTATCGAAGTAAACTGCGCCGCTATTCCTCACGAGCTTATTGAAAGCGAGCTATTCGGTCATGAAAAGGGCTCCTTTACAGGGGCGTTTGAATCCAAGAAGGGAAAGTTCGAGCTGGCCGACGAAGGCACACTTTTCCTCGATGAAATAGGCGACATGTCGCTTGCCGCACAGGCGAAGCTGTTGAGGGTCCTCGAAACGCAGGAATTCCAGAAGGTCGGCGGCAGTAAAAAAATAAAGGTGGACGTGCGGATAATCGCCGCCACGAACAAGGACCTTGAAGAAGAGATCAAAAAGGCGAGTTTCAGGGAGGACCTGTATTTCAGGCTGAACGTCATTCCCTTACACGTCCCTCCCCTCAGGGAGAGAAAGGACGATATCCCCTTGCTGGTAGACCATTTCCTGAATATATTTGCCCGTCAGTACGGACAGAAGACAAAGAAGATGAGCAGGGCGACAATGGAGTCGCTTATAAACTATGACTGGCCCGGCAATGTCAGGGAGCTGAAGAACACCATTGAGCGCTTTGTCATTATGAACCCATCGGACACCATCGACGCCAGAGAGGTCCCCTCCTTCAAGTCCGTGAAAACCGATTATTCCTCGTTCAGGACATTAAGGGAGGCCCGCGACCAGTTTGAGAAAGATTTTATCCTGAAGAAGCTCCAGGAGAACAGCTACAATGTCTCCAAGACCGCGGAAGAGCTGGAGATCGAGAGGAGCAACCTGCACAGGAAGATAAAGTCACTGGGGATAGAGACCCCCTGAACTCCGACATCTTCCGACCGGCATAAACACATATTTACTGCGTAAAATCAGCCGCAGGGATTGAAGAAGGACTTTTGACTTAATTATCAGGATGTTGTAAGGGGAGCAATATTGCGTCATCAGACGGGAAAGGCTTTTCGCCTTGGTAATATCACCAATACCGGACAAGATCGTTAATATAATATTTCCTGAAAAGGCCTGCTGCCCAAACCCGGTTTTATATTCATGCCTCGTTTAACAATACTGAAATAACACCAATAAACATCTTATCGTTAAGTTTATTGGTATGGATATAACCATAATAATTTATCATGTTTTTTCGGATTCCCAGTTCCCCGGCAACGGCAAGCATGTGCTTACCGGTAACTCTTGCGGAGTGCGCCCATGCCTGAAAATTGCAAACCAAGACATTATAAGTGGCACAATAATTGCGACGAAAAAATCATTTGTTCATCGCAAGATATATTTTTTTATGCTAAAATGCATGCCTGACAAGGATGGAGCAAGTTTCTTAAATAGTCTTCCTGTTGAGTATTTATTGGTCCTGACCCCATACTTGGACACGCGTGGGGCAGAACGATACTGTCAACCATAATGGGTCTATACCGATCATGAACGGGACTGATGATCGATCCTGAAACCGGCCTCACCTGCGCGGCTGCTCCGCATCAGGAAGAGGGACCAGGCTCGTTTCGGTCTCAGGCGGCAGGGGCATAGAGGTGTAATACTTTGTACTGATTCATTGACTGTGGATTAACCATGTCAGAGAAATACAAGAAATATCGCAACCCTGCGTTGCTGCTTTCGCTTTGCATATCCCTATTCCTTTTTCCCCTTATCGTTACTTCTGAAGCGGTGACAAATGCAGGAGACGGGAATCTGCTCAGGCGTCTTCCCGGAGAAATCTGCGAAGGCTGCCACAGGACGAACGCGAATACTCCCTCTCCGGGAGAGGCTGGGTATGAGCAGAACAACTGGGGCAACGCGATCAAGATGCACAGCTCTGAAATCGCAGGCTCATGCTCCAATAACGCATATAAGACGAAGACGGCATGCGCATCCGGCGGGGGCGTATGGACCTCCCGGAAATGGGCGGGCAGCAACGGATGGGGCGTTGCAGGAGGCCGATACGGGGAGTTTGTCTGTGAAACGTGTCATACCTTTCATGCCACAAAGAATATATATCTCATAAAAGAAAACATTACAGCGCCGGGCGGGACACTTCCGGGCGGCACAGTCGATTTCAGATATCTCACGGGCGCCCAGGGGAACGCCCCATACGCAATGGGCGATGACTCCGAGAACCATACGTCGTCAACAAAGGTCTGCGAGGTTTGCCACACCGCCACGAATTATCACAGGCATGACACAAGCGCCCAGTCGAATAAGGGCCATAATAACGCGTCCAATTGCACAGCATGCCATTCTCATAAAGATGGGTTTCTCCCATTCGGCGGCGCGTGTAACGTTTGCCACGGGGCATCAGGGCAGACCGGCGCGCCTTTAATAGCATCCGACCTTGTCCAGGGCACGGATGCCACGGGTTCGACGCTTGCCGGAAAGCATCAAAAGCATGCGGTCGACCTCGGACTTTCATGCTTGACGTGTCATAACGGTTATTCGATGCCTGACAGCGTCAATCACGCCGTTGATATCGGATTCAGCGTGTTTTCATACGTCGGCGGCGGTTATGACGGGCAGTCCGGCGTCAATTATGTCGGCAGCGGGCAAAATACGACGGTTTCCAATTCAGGCGGCAACACGTGCAGCAACATATACTGTCACGGGCGGCTTCCTGACGGCACAATCTGGGGAGGCGGCAAAGACACGGCGCCCAGGTGGGACGGCTCTGTTACCTGCGCGTCCTGTCACGACGGCGGCGGCTCCCTGAGCGACCTGGGCGGCAAGCATCGCAGGCATACACACGAAGCAACGTACTCGTTTCCCTGTGAAAACTGTCATTATCAAACGGCCGTAGGCAGCAGCGGGATTAAGAACCAATCCTATCACGCCAACAATGTCAAGGACGTCGTATTTGCGGCCGGCGGCATATTTGACGGCGGCATAAAATCATGCGCAAGCACATACTGTCACAGCAACGCACAGGGCGGGGCGCCTAATGTTGCAGTAAAATGGACGGATATGTCTTCCATGCAGTGCGATTCCTGCCACAACGGAAGGACGGGGATTGAAGCCCTCGAAATGCAGTCAAACGGGCATAACCGGCTTGTAAGCAGCCAGTGGGTGCGGAGGTTTCCATGTTACTACTGCCACGACTCGACAGTAGACGCGTCGAGCAACATCAAGGATTACGCAAAACATGTAAATGAAAATAAGGACATCGCGATGGCATCGTTGTGGAAGATCACCGGCAACCCTGATCCTTCATATGATCCGAATACAAAAACCTGCAGCAACGTCTACTGCCATAGCGACGGCACTACCGTTAATCCCGAGGTGAGGCCGTTTGCATGGACGCAAGGGCGCGCAAAATGTAATACCTGTCATGGACATTCTCAAGGCAGTTGCCCTACCTGTCATACGGATGGAAGGACCGGATGGTCTCCGGGCAACGAATGGAAGGCGGCCATGCCGATGTACACGAATACCGGGGCGGGCACCGAGAGGGCAAATACTCATATGAGGCATCTGCTCACTAACTTTCCCTGCGACAACTGTCATGCTAACACTATTGTAAACGGCACATGCACCGACTGCCATATCGACAGCCTTCCATCGGGGAGCATGGATGAAGTCAATCATATAAACCCTGCTTATCATGTAAACAAAATAAAGGACATATATTTCAAGGAGGGAGGCACCTACAATCAGGCCGAAAAGAAGTGTTCCAATACGGCTTGCCACTCAGGGACGGACCCCCAGTGGGGCGATTCCGTGGACGGTCTGATTTTATGTTATACCTGCCATGGGACCACAGAGGCCGACGTGGATGATTTTGCAAACTTCAACGGCGCCCGCGCCAGGATCAATATGACCGAATGGACCACGAGCGGGCACGGCAGGCCGGCGGCCTCGGGAAACTATGCCTCCGGCAATCCCCCTGCCGATTTCCCCGGCAACCCATGCTGGTACTGTCATGATAACAACATACTGCATAAAGACGCTTCAAACCCGTTCAGACTGAAGAAACACGATCATTTCAACAGGCGCTTTGAGAAAGAATGCGTTTACTGCCATATGGAAGGACTCGACGGCGAGTGCATGAACTGCCACAATTCCACCTTTTCCCTCGCTCCCCAGTTAAGCGCCATCACGGACCCTCCTTTCTCTCAGGACCATACGGGATACGCCGATGGACAGACCTCCTGCGTGAACGTATGTCACGCGACTGACGCGCAAAGGCATAACACCGGCGCAGGGCTGTGGACGGCGGCGCAGAAGACGGACATACAGAACCAATATGTGATGATGGGAGTTTGTCTTATCTGTCATGACGACGACAGCAACAACAGATGCAACCAGTGCCATACGGGGACACAGTATCAGTTAGGCTATGACCCGGGCACCGGTCATATCAGCGCCGTACAGGCCAAGGCGACCTCGACGCATTTCGGCTACAAGCACTATGCCGCATATGAAAACAACGGCGTGTGGAAAGGCGGCAAGTTCTGCTGGGACTGCCACGACCCTCACGGCGATACAAACATTTACATGATACAGAACAAGGTCGCGACGGAAACGGACGGCGCCTTCGGAGTGCCCGTTTCAAGACGCGACGTCGTTTTCACGAGAAAGCAGAGCGGACTGGATTACGCAAGGGTGTCCGCTCCGTATAACGGCATATGCAACGTCTGTCATTCGGAAGCAAGACAGCACTACAGGTATGATTACGGAGACGGTCATAACTCCGGAAGGATTTGCACCTCATGCCACGAGCACAAATTCAGCGACAGCCATGCTTCCGGCAAGGCGTGCAACACCTGTCATCTGAACAAGCCGGTCCCGAGGCATACCGGATTCGGACTGCCGAGGGACTGCACAAAATGCCATAACGGAGTGATCAACAACCGCATGGACATTGTAGGCCAGTTGAAGTCCAACTCGCACCACGTACAGGGCGTGACCCTGACAAACAAGCACTGCTACGCGTGTCACTGGGAAGCGACGGACATAGGGCTTATTGATGTAAACTATCACTCGGGATATAACTACAAGACCCATACATCCGTCAAAAACGCTTCTGCCGATCTTGTTCTCTGGGGGGCGGGCGTAAGACCGTCCGCCTATGTCGAGGGAGAAACGGCGGTCACCTTTACTGCAAATAAAGTAGGCACTGCAGATGAACGGACAGAGGTCGCCAGGGTCACGCAGCATTGCCTCGGCTGCCACAGCGACCAGAACAACGAGACAACTCCTTTCAATATAGCAGACCCCGACAACGGCGACTGCAAGACGCCGAGGCAGTATGCCTGGGACAGGACAAGCATCGCGGCCAGATATTCCCAGACAGGCACGACTGCCTGGGGCAAATATTCGTCTGCAACTTATCCGAATGCATCGAAGAAGGACACCGTCACCAAGGCGTTCTCGGCGCACGGCAACGCAACAGCCAATCAGGGAGGATGGGACGCGGCAACGGGTCTGGACGGGACCATACCCGACACCAGAAACGGCAGTCAGAGTGTTCAGTGTTTCGACTGTCACAGTTCACATGGTTCAAAGGCCCAGGGCGTGACGTCAAGCTATAAGACATTCAACGGGACCAATAACGGGGCAAACCTCAAAGAGACGCAGGCGGGCAAAGGCGGCTATGGCATGACGTACACGGCAGCGGCGAATACGGCGGGGGTAAACCCGTATAACGCAGGGGCGGGCCAATGCTTTGACTGTCATGAAACAGCAGCCTCCGGCACAAAGCCGTGGGGCTACAATTCCACGTTCGGCGCGTCAGAGGCGATAAAGGGATACAAAGATACCTCGCGATTCGGCGCCGGCGCCAAGGGCTCTACGGCCCGCTATTCATACAGGTCGGGCAAGGCAATACTCGGAGGCCACTTAAAGGCGTCATCCGCGTTGAAGGGCCTGGACGGTACGCCGGCAACAGGGGATGAGGCCCAGGGCGCAATCAACGGTCTCTGCACGCCGTGTCATGACCCTCACGGAGTAAGCCCGAGTCTTGGAAGCGATCAGCAATATGCGGTGCCTCTTCTTAAAGGCACGTGGCTGACATCGCCTTACAGGGAAGACGTTACCCCGATGGACAAAGACGGCTACTCGGCCAAGAGCGGATTTTATAACTATTACAATACATGGAGCGACGCGTACGTCAAACCTTACGGTCAGAAGGCCGATCCCCAGCCCGCAGGCGCGTGGAAGACGGACAGAAATACTTTTAACACAGTTGACTTAAGCAATAAAGCCAACGTCCCTGACGGCACATACGGCAGGATAAATGAGGATGACGGCAAGTTCGCGGGGCTGTGCCTGAAATGCCATCCGAAGGCCAATCTTACGGACAGCACGAACAAGAACACCGCCTTCAGGGGCCTTGACAGGGTACACGAGGCAGTAAAGGGCTGGGGGGCCAATAGTGAGCATTCATATCCATGCTCCAAGTGCCATCAGCCCCATAACTCGGGCTTGCCGAGACTGCTTCAAACGAATTGTCTTGACTATAAGCACAGGGGCAGGGTGGCGTCCGGCGGACTTCCATATCCTTACGACGTCTCATGGTCATACGAAAACCGTTACGGGAGGTTCCCGTACGGCTGGTGGGACGACGGGTTCAGCCAGTACAGCACATCAATGTGTCACGGCGCTGCCGCCGCCAACGGCTCAAGCGGCTGGCCCGACAATCAGAAATGGAACAATGTGACGGAATGGTAGTGGAATGAAGATTTCAAATTTCAAATTTCAAATTTTAAATTTTATTCTGGCGCTTCTAAGTCTCTTTGCCTTTGCGCCGGGAGCTTACAGCGCCGGGGGGGACGTTATCTGGCAGTACGGAGCAACTCCGGCCGCGGGCAAACAGGAAGCAGAGGCGACGGTCGTGGATACGAGTGGAAATACAATCATTACCGGGTATACGGACCAGTCGGGAAACGATGATTACTTCACAGTCAAGATAGCCCCCGACGGAAGCGGGGTATTATGGAGCAGGACATATGACAAGGCCGGGGGAGACGACCATGCTACGGCTGTGGCGCTTGACTCCGATGACAACGTGATCGTGACCGGGTATGTATGGAACGGCACGAGCTATGACTTTCACACAATAAAATACAGAGGCAGCGACGGCACGGTGTTGTGGCAGCACACGTTCAACGCGGCGATCAACGGCAACGACTACGCGACATCCGTGGCAATAGACGGCGTGAACAGTATTTATGTGGCCGGAAACTCACAGGGCGCAAACGGGGCGGACGATATCATGCTGATAAAATACGGTCCCGGCGGTCCGAATCCCGACGGTACGCCGATATGCCAGAGGAGCTTCAACGGCGCGGCAAACGGCCATGACAGGATAATTTCAATAACGTCCGGCATCGACGGCATAGCAGTAACAGGCGAGTCCGAGAACAGCGCCCATGACTTTGATGGTCTGACTATCAAGTACAACTTTGACTGCACGCCTGTCTGGCAGAAGCAGCATGCGGTTTCCGGCAATGAAAAAGGCAGGGCAGTGGACATGGATGCGTCCGGAAACGTCATAGTGACCGGGACGGACTATAACGGCTCATCTAAAGATATTTACACTGTTAAATACGGCGCTCCGGCCGGGGACATACTCTGGAGCATGACCTACGACGGCGGCTACAATGATGAACCGGCGGCAGTATTTGTGGACTCTTTCGGAGACGTCTTCATAACCGGTTTTACATATACTCTTACCGGGGCCGATAACATCTACACGGCAAAGTACGATGGAGGCACAGGCGTACTGCGGTGGGGCCGTATCTTCAATTCATTAAACGGAAACAACGACAGGGCGGTCTCCCTGGCAGTAGACGAATCCGGCGATATCTTCATCGGCGGCGACACATATGACGACGCAGGGGCCGATTATAATTTTGTGACCCTAAAATACACCAAAGACAACGGCACGCTTCTGTGGCAAAAAAGCTATGACGGCCCCGCCGGCAGAGACGACAGGGCAATCGGTATCCGCTTAACGTCATCCGGACAGCCGGTAATCGCCGGCTGGACGGACGTATGGACAGCCGGGGCATCGGACTACGACTATTACGCAATCAAGTACGACCCGGGACTGTTGAATCCCCCTACGGGACTTACGGCGGCGACAATCTCCAACTCGCAGATAGACCTCTCATGGACGGACAACTCTACAAACGAGGACGGATTCAGGATAGAGAGGAAAATCGGAGAACCCGGCGTCTACGCCCAGATAGCCGAAACAGGAGCGGGCGCGTCCGTTTACAACGATACCGGACTGGACCCCGACACAAAATACTATTACAGAGTGAGGTCATACAACTCAACCGAAGGAGATTCCCATTACAGCAACGAGACATATTCGGTAACGACCGTTTATACATACACGCCGCCTGTGTGGAGTCACATATACAACGGCGCAGGCAGCGGCGACGATTATGTCACCGATATATCAAACGGTCCCGACAATCACCCGGTTGCAACGGGATACAGCTTCTCGTCCACGGGTCAGCTTGATTATTACACCCTTAAGCTCAACAGGGAAGACAACAGCGTATTGTGGGGCGCGAGATACGACAGCGATCAGAATGACCTTGATATAGCAGAGACAATCATGGTTGACGGCGGCAATGCCGTGCTTGTGTCCGGATATTCATATCTTTACAGCGCTCAATCAAGCGGAAACACCAACGACATATACAGCATAAGATATCCTTCGACAGGGCCGCCGGAGGACTGGCACGACCAGTACAACGGCCCGGCGGGAGACGATGACCGTTCGAGCGTAGTAGACGTGTCCAAAGACGGGGCGGACAATTACGTGGTAGTCGGATACGGCAGGAACGCCGACTGGAACGACGATATCTATGTAGTGAAATATCTCAATGACGGCAGCCGCGCGTGGGCGGCCGCGCCGTATGACGGCGGAGTAATGGGTCATGACTATCCCTCGGCAGTGGCCTTTGACGCCTCAGGAGACATCTTTGTGGCAGGTTACACATACAACGGAGCGGACTACGACTACTTCACGGCAAAGTACAACGGCGGGACCGGGGCCGTTATCTGGTCGGACGTCTACGGCGGCGCAGGCAGCGGGAACGACTATTCCAGGGCCATTGCAGTGGACAATTCCGGAAACGCTTATGTAACCGGTCTTGCAGTGACCGCGTCAGGCAACGAGGACTTTCTTACAATCAAATACGACGGCGCAACCGGCGCGAGGACATGGGTGCGCACCAAAGACGGGACCGCAAACGGATTCGATGAAGCAGCGGGAGTAGCCGCGGACACAATAAATAATGCAGTCGTGGTTTCAGGCACAGTGCTCACCTCGGCAGGCAATAAAGACTTGCACATAATCAGATACGACCCGGACGGTAACGTCCTGTGGGAGAGGACGGTCGACAGACCCGGCAGCAATGATGTTGCAGTGGCAACGGCGATGGACCTGTCGGGCAACGTTCATATAGCGGGCGATACGGACAACGGCTCCAACTCCGACATCATATCAGTGCAGTACGGCGCGGAAGGCACATTCCTCGGCGGCAGCGTCTACAACGGCGTCGCAAATGCAAATGACGGCGCAGCGGCAATAACGGTAAATAGCATCGGAGAGGCATTTGCGGGAGGATATACCGTAAATGCGAGCGGCAATGCCGACTATGTAGTATTTAAGATAACAAACAATATGCTTCAACCTTCGGCGCCGCTGACAACGGCGCCGTCATATGACGAGGTCGTCCTTTCGTGGTCGGACAATTCATTATCGGAGGACGGCTTTCACATAGAGAGAAAGACCGGCTTATGCTCGTCGTCAGAGCCCTGGAGTTTAATATACGCGGCCTCGGCAAACGAGACTTCATTCACAGACACGCTGCTCGGCATAGGGGCGGAATACTGCTACCGTGTCCGTGCCTTCAAAAACAACGGAGAGACCTCGCTGTGGACGGAACAAGGCTCGGCCACATTTGCGCCCCCGGCGCCGTCGGGATTGACGGCCTCGGCAGCAGACACGACACAGATAGACCTTTCATGGTCGGACAATACGACTGGAGAGGACGGGTTCAAGATAGAGAGATGCGCAGGGGCAGGCTGCAGCGACTTTGCGGAAATAGCCGTCGCAGGGGCAAATACTACATCCTATCAGGACGCCTCTGTCTGCGGTTCCACAAGTTACAGCTACAGGGTGGAAGCATATAGGACGGGCAGGTGGAGTACAGGCTACGGCAGCCAGGCCCAGGCGGCAACTTCAACTCCCGGCGCCCCCGGCACTTTCACGGCAACGAGGATCTCGGAAGCACAGATCAACCTTTCATGGACGGACACCATACCAGATGAAACCGGTTTTAAAGTAGACAGATGCACAGGCGCAGGCTGCGCCGACTTTGCAGAGATAGCCTCGCTTGCGGCAAACACCACTACGTACAGCGACAGCGGGCTTGCCCCTGCAACAAGCTTTACTTACCGTGTGAGGGCATACAAGACCGCGGCATGTCCATGGGAAACTACAGGAGGCGCGGCCTCTGCGACTACGAGCGTGTCGGCGCCCTCAGGGCTCAGCGACTCTACAGCCAATACTACGCAGATAAACCTTTCCTGGACGGACAGGACAGTAAGCGAGACAGGCTTTAAGATAGAGAGGTGCGGCGGCGCAGGCTGTTCCGACTTCACGGAGATAGACACGGTTGCGGCAAATGCAGTCACATACCAGGACACCACAGTATGCAGCTCCACGAGCTATAACTACAGAGTAAGGGCTTATAAGACGGGAGAATGGGATTCAGGCTACAGCAATACGACATCAGCGACAACAGGCGCCCCGTCGGCCCCGAGCGGTCTTGCAGCCTCAGGAGCGACCGAGGTCAGGATAACATTGACCTGGACAGGGCCCACAACCGATGAGACCGGTTTCAGGATAGAGAGATGCGCGGGTCCGGGCTGCGGCGACTTTACGGAGGTAACAACAGTTGCGGCAAACACGACCACATACAATGACACGGGCCTGATGCCCTCGACGACGTATAATTACCGCGTAAGGGCCTATAAGAACGCAACCTGTAACGGCGGCTGGAACACCGGATACAGCAACACGGCCACAGTCGCCACAACTACAGTCCCTCCTCCGGGCGGACTGACGGCAACCGCGGTCGGCACAACACAGATAGACCTTTCATGGACGGACAACACAGGCTCGGAGACCGGCTTCAAGATAGAGAGGTGCACGGGCCAGGGCTGCAGCGACTTTACGGAACTCTCAAAAGCCGCACGCAACGCAGTAGCATATTCAGACACATCAGCCTGCGATGCAACGACGTACAACTACCATGTGAAGGCCGTCAACGAGGGGCTGTCCAACGGAGGCGGCGGCTGCTGGACAAGGCGCGCCCCCCTGATGATAACCGATTTCCAGTCTGATTATCAGACGAAGATGATCATTACATACGATCCCGATATGCAGGCGGATTTTGACGACATACGCTTTTATGACGGAACTTCCTTCTCTGAACTGCCTTACTGGCTCGAGAGCAAAACGGACGGTGTTTCGGCAACGGTATGGCTCAGGACAGGAGTGAACAATAATATCCATATGTATTACGGCAATCCTGCAGCCGCAGGCGCAAGCGACGGCAGCGCCGTCTTTGAATTCTTCGACAACTTCAGCGGTACGACAATCAACACGGCCAAATGGACGGAAATAGACCCTGACAACTCTATTTCACAAAGCGACGGCCTGATATTGAATGACGTAAGCGACAGTTGGACAAAGGCCCTTATATCCAACCAGACAATTGCCAGGACCTCCGGCAAGATGCTATATGCGAGACTCACAATCCCTGCCGATACATCCGGCAACAATCACTTCATGACGGGATGGGAGCTCAACCAGGTCTCCAGCGCCAATTACAACCAACTGGTCCATGGACTATACTGGAACAACTACTACCTGACAACCTATGAAAAAGGCTCCGGCACGGGCGGTACGGGCGCATATTCTGCAAGCACGGCCTATGAAATGAAAATAGAACTTAAAGCGCCGGGGGCCAGATACTACGTAAAAGGCGGGGCATACGCGGACTGGACGCTCGTGAAAGAGTCATCGGCTTACAACGATGCCGTCATGCGCGTGGCCTTCGTACAATATTCCCATCAGGCAAACATACAGTTTGTCACCGTGCAGGGATATGCCTCCATCGAGCCCTCCGTATCTGCCGGGACGGAAGAACCCTCTTCCTGCTTCACATATGACGTCACATGGGAGACACAGCCCGGCAACGAGGCCTCGGCAACCACCCCCGGCATAGCAGCCGCACCGGCGCTTTCAACAACGGCAGGCGACGTATTCGTTGCCCTTGCCTGGACTGATACTGCAACGGATGAGACGGGCTTTAAGGTGGAAAGATGCGCGGGAGCGGGCTGCAGCGACTTTGCGGAAATAACCACCCTTGCCGCAAACACCACCGCGTACAGCGATACGGGGCTCGCTATCGGACAGACTTTCAGCTACCGTGTCAGGGCATACAAGACGGCCTCATGCGGCTGGAACACGGATTACAGCAATACAGGGACGGAGACTACGGCCGTTATTCCACCTTCAGGGTTTGCCTCTGCAGCGGTGGGCACAACACTGATAAACCTTTCCTGGACGGACACCACGGGCTCTGAGACAGGATTCAGGATTGAAAGATGCTCGGGTCCGGGCTGCGGCAGCTTTACGGAAATATCTTCCGTAGGCGCAAACGTGACCACATATCAGGACGCCTCTGTCTGCAATTCGACAAGCTACGGCTACAGAATAAAGGCATACAAAACAGGAGAATGGGACTCGGGCTACAGCGATACCGCGTCTGCGGTGACAGCGACGCCTTCAGCGCCGGACCTTCTTGTAACAACGAGAATATCCGAGGTGCAGATAAACCTCTCATGGTCCGACAATACAACAGATGAGACAGGCTTTAAAGTCGACAGATGCGCAGGCGCGGGCTGTACAAACTTTATCCAGATAGCGAGCCTCGCGGCCGGGGTGACGACTTACAACAATGCCGGACTGAGCCCTGCAACCACCTATAACTACAGAGTACGGGCATACAAAACCGCGACCTGCTCATGGGAAGAGGTCAGCAGCGTCTCTTCGGCAGCCACTACGATTACACCGCCTTCAGGTCTTGCCGCGTCGGCAATCAATACTACGCAGATAAACCTTGCGTGGACGGACAATACGGTGAGCGAGACGGGATTCAGGATAGAGAGGTGCTCCGGCGCGGACTGCGGCGACTTTGCGGAGATAGCCACAGCAGGGGCAAACGCGGTTGCATATCAGGACAGTTCCGTATGCAACTCGACGAGTTATAGTTACAGGGTCAGGGCGTACAAGACCTCTCCGTCGTGGTATTCGGATTACGGCAGCACGGCCGCTGAGGCGACTGCGACAAGCCCGGCGCCCGGCAGCTTTACGGCAACTGCCGTTACGGACAATCAAACAGACCTTTCATGGACCGACAACACAACTGATGAGACGGGATTCAGGATAGAGAGATGCGCGGGGGCAGGTTGCGGCGATTACGCGGAGATAACGACGGTAGATTCAAATCTCACTGCGTACAGCGATACGACGGTCGCCCCTGAGACAACGTATTGTTACAGGGTGAGGGCGTACAAGACGGCTGCATGCGGTTGGGACACCGGATATGGCAATGAATACTGCGACGTGACCTTCGCGGGGCATCCGACCGGACTGACGGCCACGACGCTTAATTCAATGATAATAAGACTCGACTGGATCGACAATGCGAATAACGAAGACGGATATGAAATAGAAGTGCAGATATGGAACGGTAAATTTGTCAAGATAGCAACGGTCGGGCAGGACGTGGTAACTTATACGGACACCATGAGTATCGAACCTGAGAAGACGTATACATACAGGGTCAGGACATTCAAGGGTCAGGACAGGTCGTCATACAGCAACGAGGCGCAGGTGACGACACCGGCGTATCAGCAGGGAGACGGGACGTGCAATTAACGGAAGGGACCGTTCAGGCAGTTCAGGCCGCCCGAACGGCTTAAATCGCGTCATGAAACTGAAGCTTTATTTAACATCTGTCCTGCTTGTGATATTTTTCTCTCCGTTAATTTCTCTTTCAGCCGTTGTCGAGGGCGTTGTGCTTTCGGAAAACGGACTTATTGAAGACGCAAAGGTGTATGCCTCCGCCTCGTTCAATGACCTCAGGGGCGCCTCAGCTCGTGTTTCCGAGGCAGGGGAAAAGAAAGGATTTTACAAAATCGAATTGCCTCCGGGGACTTATTATATGACCGCTTCGGGTAAGAGCGACGGAAAAGACCATTTCTCTTATCACGGCGCCAATCCCGTCAGGATCGAGGAGAACGACCTGTGGATACCTTTTATGGCGGTTTCCGAAACCGCCGCCAAAAAGACTGAAGCGTCACCTTCCGGGCTTGCCGGCAGAGTGACTTTTAAAGGTTCTCCGGTCAGGGGCGCGCAGGTCTCAATTTATCCGCTGCCGGGTAATTCCGGACCCTGGGCCGCGGCCCCTGTTTTCAAGGGCATGGGGTATCTTACCGGCACGACGGACGAAGACGGGACATTTAAAATGGGACCTGAGCCGGGGGACTACGTCATTATCGCGAGGAAAAGAATGAACGGCGGCTTGAGGCCTCTTGAAAAGGGAGACCTGTTCTGTTATTTTGCGGCCAATCCCGTTACGATAACGGATGCGAAAGGGGTATGGACCGATATCCCGTGTTACCCGAAAGACGATCTGAAGGCCTTCTTGGGCGAGAAGGCCTATTCAGCCGTTCTCGTAAAAAAATCCACTGCAGACGGCGTGAGGTTCAGGGAAAACAGGCCTGAAGAAACCGGAGACGTCAACAGGGTGCAGGGCAGAGTGACCGATCTGCAGGGGGCGCCAGTGAAGGACATTTACGTGATGATGTACAGGGCAAGACCGAATGAAATGTTCCAGATGCATTTTATCAGGACCATGCCTGATCATATGGTCAGGACTGACGACAGCGGACATTACCTGATCGATAACGCGGGAAGCGGAACATATTATGTCGTCGCGAGAGAACGTATCGGTGAAGCGCCCGTCAGGGGAGAAAACTATGGTCTTTATGAGGGCAATGCAAATCACCTTGTCGCGGTAGAGGAAGGTCCTCTCAAAGACGTGAACATCGCGGTAAGCAGGGTGATGGGGGAGAAAGTCGAGGGGCAGGGGGCAAGGGGCAAGGGGCAGGCAGCAGAGCCGGTCCGCAACCATATTTACAGTGGAGATGTCGTCATAGACAAAGACACCGTATGGGAAGGGGAGATAATAATCGACGGGACCGTTCATGTCGCGCGGGCGGCGACACTTGCGATCAGTCCCGGCACGACGGTCAAATTCAGGAAGAAAGACAGAAACGGCGACGGCGTGGGAGACGCCATGATAACGGTCAGCGGACGGTTGGCGGCTGAAGGGGCCCCCGGCAGGGCAATCACATTTACGTCCGGTGAAGAAAGGCCTGAAACGATGGACTGGTCCTACATCCTTTTATTCGCCTCGGGTGAGGAGAGCGTTATCAGGCGCTGTGTGTTTGAATACGCGTTTACCGGGGTGCAGGCGCATTTTTCAAAGGCCGTAATCAGCGATTCGGTCTTCACAAAAAACCAGGAAGGCATACGGTTCGGCAGGGCCGAGCTTCTCGTCGACCACAATGATATTTCCGGCAATCAGTACGGCATAAGGCATACAAGGGTAGAGGAGCCTGTTGAAATAAAATACAACAACATCAGAAACAACAGTGTGGGCATTTTCCTTGCGCCCTCAAACCAGAATGTAACGGACTTCTCCTTCACGTTCGATAAGAAAGAGACCGTCGCGGGAAGACAATTTATCGTCATGTCGAACAATATCCAGTCCAATACGGACTATAATTACAGGCTGGGTGAGAGGCAGGGGTATGATATTTTACTGAATGACAACTGGTGGGGCAGCGCTGATGACGGGGACATCATCGATACCATATATGACGCGCGCGAGGATGACTCTTTGGGAAGCGTAATTTATAAACCGTATTTCGTCGCCCCCGCAAAGGGCGCGGGCATAAGGGAGAGGGGGTAACATGATTAAAAAGGCCGTCCTGCTGTCGTTTCTGATAATAATATTTACCGCAATTTACTCTCATTCGGAAGTGGAAACAGGCTGGATCTCCGGTCGTATGATGATCAAGGGCGGAGGTCCGATGTCAAACGGCATGATCGCTTTCTTCGACGCCCAAACCGGCCCGCCGCCTTCTCTCGACAAATACTTCAGGGTCCCGGACGGGGTAGACGGGATCGACGCGGAGGGCAGGTTCCGCACCATGCTTCCCGTGGGCAGGTATTACCTCGGGGCGATTAAAAGGGTATCAGGCGACAAAGCGGGCCCCCCTCAGGACGGAGATTATTTTATCATCAGCGAAGACAAAGCGGGAAATCCGCGGCAGTATCTCATTGAGAAAGACAAGGAATTGAATATCGGCGTAATTGCTGACGCCGTCCCTTACAAGCGCAGGGTCCCGGAGGACGCTACCGGCATATCGGGAACGGTCCATGACATGGCAGGCAGTCCGGTCGAGGGGGCGATAGTATTTGCGTACTACACTGAGACGATGACCGGTATACCTCCGTTTACTTCTTATAAGACCGGAAAAGACGGTAAATACATCATCACCGTCGACAGGGGCGGCAGATATTATTTGAGAGTGAGGGATGTTTACGGCGGCGGGCCTCCGGTCCCCGGCGCGATAATGGGGGGGTATGGGGAAGAAATGCCTGCGCCCGTGACCGTGAAGACGGGCGAGTTGACCGGCAATGTCGATATAAAAGTGATCAGACACATGGAGAAGGGACCCGGCGGACGACAGCCGGAAGCAGGTGCGGCCAGGGAAAATCAGCAGGAACAGAAAAAGAAACCATAACTATACCCGTCACTGGTTTGTGGCGGGACGAAAGGAGGTGCAGTATGAAAAAAATCAAATATGTTCCCCCAAAAATAGTAGGGAGGGCTGCTGTTCATCCTTGCTGAACCGGTAAGATTTATCTGAGCCGGATTATTCACAATTAATTATAGTACTCCGGGAGGCATGATTCAAAAACATCTTCAAAGCAATGAGATTATTTGTCAGGACTTTTCGCTCTTTAAGTTATTGCATTTACAGAGTGTACTTTTTTCAGCACGCGAAAATTCCGGCCAGGGGATTGCAGCAATATGTTTTTGAATCATACCTCCCGGAGTTTTTTTATGAATGATAATCCGGGCTAAGGACCACTGACTGTCGCCGGGCCGTCGGAGGTCACAATGCCGGTCTTCAGCGGCTTTTTATTTACCTTTTGCTTATTGTTGCCTTAAAATATACACCTATGCGTTCAGTGAAGACCAGGCTTTTTCCGATTGTTCTGTTGACCTTTTTTTCCGCGTTTCTTCCATCAATAAGCCGGGCTGAAACCATAACAGGAGACACTGTCTGGAAGGGAGAGATTACCGTAAATGACGATGTCTTTGTGCCTGAAGGCGTTACACTTACTGTTTTGTCCGGAACGACGGTGGACGTCCTGCCTTCCGACAGGACGAAGAGCGAGGCTGAATATATTTCGCATACGACCGAGATAATGATAAGGGGGAGGCTTGAAGTACAAGGGACGGATGAAGCGCCCGTGGTCTTTCGGATCAAAGGAGATAATAATAAAGAAGCATGGGCCGGGATAATTATTAACGGCGGGTCCGCAGTCATAAGGTCATGCGGCATCCACAACGCGGAAACCGGCATTTACATTGTCGGGGGGTCGCTTGAAATAAGGGACTCGCTCCTGAAACATAACCGGCACGGTCTCACGGCCTGGGGCGGGCAGACGACGGTCACTATGGTAAATACGAAAGTCACGGAGAACGAATACGGCGTATCTTCTTTTTCAGGCGCAAAGATAAACAACAGGGGCGGCATGATGGCGGACAACAGAAAGAGGGACCTGAACATCTTTGACGAAGGAAGCAGGCTGGTTTTGAGGCCCGCGCCGGCCGGGCCTGAAATAAAAGAGATGCTTATAAAACATCACGCCTCATGCGGGAGGCCGCCCGCTGAAATTATCAGGGAATATAAGGCGCAGTATACGGAGGCCGTCAAATCATATGGCGATGAAGTCCTGTCGGGCGATACGGTCTGGCGCGGCAGGATCACGGTCGACGGATTAATAAGGGTCCCGGAGGACTCCAGGCTGATAATTACGCCAGGGACGGTTGTGGAATTCAAACGCAGGGACACGGACGGAGACGGCCTGGGTGAAAACGGCATCCTGCTGCAGGGTATTCTCATCGCCAAAGGCACAATGGAAAATCCGGTCATCTTCAGGTCCGCCGAGAAACAGAAAAGGTCCGGGGACTGGGATTCCATCAATATCATGAACAGCGACGGGGCGCAAAATCTTGTGGAGTTCTGCCAGGTGGAGGACGCATACAGGGGGCTGCACTTCCATTTCTCAAATGTCATGGTAAACGAAACGGTCCTGAGAAACAATTACATCGGCATGCAATTTCAGGAATCCGCGGTCGAGGTGCGCGACAGCCATATCTACGGCAACACAAACGGAATAAGGGGCCGGGACTCAAAGGTCGTCATCACCGGGAATTATATATTCAGTAATATAAACGGCGTAAACTTCTTCCGCGCGGAATTGACCGCGCGACGCAACATAATTTCAGGCAGCGCCGATTACGGGTTCAAGATCAGGGAAGGCGTTACAGTCGCTGACGGAAATACCATCGGCTGCGGCAGGTCCGGGCTGGTGGTCAGCGACGCCTTTCACGGCAGGTTCAGCAATAATGTGGTCGTGAACAACTATGAATCGGGCATATCGCTTAAAGGGGTCGATAATATCGAGGTCAGCGGGAATTTTGTCCAGGGCAACGGGCTGAACGGCTTCAGTCTGCAAGACGCGGGGGCGGTATTGAAAGACAATATTATTTCCGAAAACGGCGAAAGGGGCCTCGGCATCCGGTCCTTCAGCGGTATCATCACAGGAAACAACATCGAGCGCAACGGTCTTTACGCGATAGAGAACGAAGGCGTCTCCGATATTTCCGCCCCTGCAAACTGGTGGGGCGTAAAAGAGCCGGGCGCAGCGCTTTATGACGGGGAAGACGACCCTCAAAAGGGCAGGGTTTTATATGCTCCGGCAAAGGAAAGACCCTTGACGTTCATATGGCCGGCGCAGGAAGTTTTTGCCGACATTACATGGCATGGAGATATTGCATTGAGGGAACGGGTCGATTTCTTCGGGGCCGTGCTCGAGATCGCCCCTGCATCGAGGATCTCCTTCTCAAAAGGCGCGGGTCTGAAGGTTTCGGGAGGGAGGATACACGCGGTCGGAACAGCGGACAGGAGAATAGAATTTATTTCCGGGGCCGGGACTGAAGACGGCCTGTGGGACGAGATATTACTTGAGCACGCGGACGGGAGCGAATTTTCATTCTGTGATTTCAGACATGCGACGTGGGCCCTGCACAGTCATTTTACCGGTCTTGGAATTTCAGACTGCCGGTTCACCGGCAACGAAGGCGGCATACGCTTCAGGAGCGGACCCGTCGAGGTCAGACGTTCATCCTTCAGGGAAAACAGGGTAGGGATCCGGGCCCATTTCGGGACCGCCGTGATAGAGGAAAATGTTATAGTAAACAACGAAGTCGGCATATTTGTCAGGGAAAAAGGGAGCGGATTGACTATCAGCAGAAATAATATCTGCTCCAACAGTAATTACAACGTAAGGGTCGGCGATTTCAACACCGAGGACATAGACGCGCGTGAGAACTGGTGGTGCGGAACAAATCCCGCCGATACGATCTTTGACGGACATGACGAGCCGGGAATCGGCAGGGTCCTCTATGAGCCGTACCTGAAAGCGCCTGTGGATATGAAAGATGAATAAGGTAATTATAATTATTGCGATTGCGGCGCTCCAGTTGTGCGGTGTCCAGAAAGTCTTTGCGCTCGAGACAGCGGTATTCAGGGGACGGGTCTTTGATGTTGAAGGCAAGGCCGTTAAGGGGGCCGGAATATTTCTTTATAATTCCTCCGATACAAGACGGCCTGCCGATTTCATATCGGCGCGGACGGACGCGGGCGGCAATTTCAGGATGACTGTTCCGGCCGGAAAATATCAGGCCGTGGCCAGAGAGAGAAAGGGCGGGAAATACGGGCCCCTTATGCCCGGAGACCGGCATTCAGGCGGGCCGGTTGAAATCGAGCTCGCAGCCGGAGGGGAGCTTTTGACGGATTTTACGGTGGCGGACCTCAGGGACGCGGCGCGTCTGGCGAAAAAGACGAGAGACGATTATTTTAAGATCGAGGGACGTGTCCTGGACGGGCAGGGCGGTCCTGCGGCGCGGTCGTATTATGTGACTGCAAACAGAAAAGGAGAGGACCCATCCCGCAGTTCCGATAAATTGCCCGACTTCATCTCCGCGTGGACGGACAGGGATGGTCGTTACAGCCTGTTTCTTCCGAAGGGGAAATATTCGATCGGATATGCCGGCATGTTCCCGCCTCAGGGTCACAGCGTTTATAAGGAATTGAATGTGGAGGCGGACAAGGCCGGTTTTGACATTGTCGCCGGGGAGAATAAGACGGATGAAAAGAATAATAATTAGCCTGCTCATTGCATTTCTGCTTTTTACCGGCCCTTCATACGCCTGTGTCGGGAAGGTCCTCAACATAGGCATCCTGAATTCGGTCAATGAAAATCTTCTCGCGGAACTGGTGTCGGTGCTGATAAATGAAAGGACTGGCATGACCGTCAACATCAGGGTCTACGGTGATTCAGGGCAGATTTACGAGGCGGTAAAAAGGGATGAGCTCGGCATGGTCGTTGAAGACACCGGACGCGCGCTGAAGATCCTGAACATGCCGGACAACGGGGACAATGTAAAGGCTTATGATCTGTCGAGGAAAGAATTCAGGGACAGGATGGACCTGATATGGCTGAAGCCCTTTGGGGCGGTGAAAACGGAAGACGGCGCAGGACAATATTATTACGCCCCCGTGATAACCGGGCACGTGCTGATTAATTTCCCCGCGCTTCCGAGGCTTATCAACAAGCTTTCGGATATTGCGGCGGACAAGAGTTTTCGTGAGATGACCAAAGCGGTCAAGGCGGACGGGCAGGCAGGTAAGGCCGCAAAGAATTTTTTAAAGAAAAAGAAACTGATTTAATGTCTTATACCAATGAGTTCATATGTAAAGACACGTCAATGGTCGTCGTGCCCGAAGCCTGCCCTCGAATGTCGTAATGGGGGGTCCTTAATCGGGCATCCACTTCCTTAAAATAGATTCCCGCCTGAGGACTGCGGGAATGACGTGCCGTGCATCATAGTGATGAACTCTAAGCAACCATCATGAACCTTAGTAAAGATGTTGTTATAGAATTGTGAAATGCCTGAAAAAGGTAGAAAATGGCTATACGATTTTCTTTCATCGAAAGAATTAATAACAGCGCTTCTTATCGTACTTTGCCCGGCGCTGACAGTCACGACTTTTTCCGAAGCGGCCCCGCCCTGGGTATGGCAGATTATAAGGGGGCTGTTTGCGCTGCTGGTTGTCAACCTTGTCCTGTGCACTCTGCGAAGGATAAAGACCCTCGCCGTGCCGGTCGTGATAATGCACGCGGGCGTAATCGTATCTTTTGTCGGCGGGGGGCTCGGCGCCTTCGGATACGTTGCCACGGTAAACGTCTATGAAGGCGAAACGGTCGATACAGTCTACAGGTGGGACATGAAAAAAGATGTTCCCCTGACGATGGATATGACGGTCAAACGATTACACGAAGAATATTATCCCGTGCCTGTAAAGGTCGGCGTGCTCAGAGACGGGGAAAAGTCCGGGCTCTATGTGCTTGAGACCGGCGGGAGTTTCGACCTTGAAAATTACCGGATACGGGCAGACGCGTTTGATATGAGATCGCAAAGCCTGAAACTCAGCGTCTTCAGCGGGAACACCCTCATCGGACATGCGGACACCGCAGGTGTGATGGAATTGCCTGCTGATTTCCCCTTCGGGTTCAGGCTTGTGGCGTACGTGGACCCTGTAGTAAAAAGGACCTGGGTGGACCTGGCGTTTTCAAGGAACGGCTCAATAGTGTCCGAAGGCAGGACGGAAGTGAACAGCCCGCTCGAATGGGAAGGGCAGAAATTTTTTCACACCTCAACCGGCAGGGACCCTTACAGGAACCCCTTTGTCGGTCTGCAGATAACGAGGGACCAGGGCACGCCTGTTGTTTATCTCGGGTTCTGCATGGTCGCTTTAGGCGGCGTATTATATTTATTCGGGAAAGTACGCGCATGACCGGAAGGAAGGGCCTCATTGAGATTTATTAAACCGCTGCTGTTTATCGGACTGTTCATCAGTCTCGTCTCATGCCGGCCGGCCCCGTCTGTCGGCAAAGATGAGAAGACCTACAGAATCGGTTACATGATCTGCAATAGTGAAGAAGAGACGCTTTACAGGTTCAGACCTTTAACGGATTATCTCGGAAGGAAACTAAGTATTAAAATGGAGGCGGTTGCTATTGATACCACCAACTTTACAAAGGAAGTAGACGGACTGGATTTTACCCATACGAATTCTCTTCTCTATATAATCTTAAACCGGTATCACGGTGTGAGGGCCTTGACGGCGGATGAGCAGGGGGCCCTCGGCCCGAGATCAAACGGGGCGATTGTAACAAGGAAAGACAGCGGGATCACCAGGATAAAGGACCTGAAAGGGAAGAGCATGGTTTTCGGGCCCATGCTTGCGCCGACAGGATACCTGCAGCAATATGACCTGATGGTCCGGGGCGGCCTAAGCCCTGAAGAGGACCTGTCGTCCTACACGATACCGACCGGGACATATAAACATGAAAAAGTCATCTACGGCGTCCTCTACGGCAAATATGACGCGGGAGCGTTTCAGATGCTTGATTTTGAGAAGATGATCGGGGAGGGAAAGATCGACCGCGAGGATTTCAGAATAATAGCGGAAGGAGAACCGGTCCCCTACTGCACTTTTGGGGCCGCGCAAAGGACCGACGATCCGCTCGCTCACAAGCTCAAGAAGGCCCTGCTCGGCCTAAAAAAGGAAGACACGGTAGAAATAGACGGAGAAACAGTGAGGGTGCTTGCAAGGGCCGGGCTTGACGGTTTTCATGACGTAAAAGACGAGGATTACGATATTGTGCGCGATATGGCCAGACGCACCAATATGCCGCCGTATCAGAAGTATTAACCCGGACTATTCACAAGTATCGTACTCCCGGAGTTTAGAATAATCCGGGCCGGCAGTGGAAGGACAACAAATCAAATCAAAATTGATATAATATTGCCTATGGATAAGCTGGACAAATTATCTATTGTCTTTATCCTGATATTTATTGCCGCTCTTGCCGTTGTCAGCGCTGAATATCGCAGTGGTCCCGAAAAAAATATCAAGCGTTCATCGACCCGCCCGGGGAACACGACCGCCGCAGGCGGCCTCGCGGAAGAGGAAACCAGGACACTCAAAAGACTGATAGAGGCGAACAATATTCAGAAGGCCGAGGCCCTGATAAAAGAATTGACCGGAAAATATCCTTATGACGGAGAGCTTCATATGCTTATGGGCGATGTAATGATGCGGAGGCAGGACGCCGTGGGCGCTGTTTATGAGTATAGAGAAGCCGTTGACCTGAACCCTGATTACCTGGACAAAAAGACGTCTCTCTTTCAGGGGCGCAAGATAAAGATTGCCGTCGAAGAAGCAAAATTGAAAATAAATGAGACCCTGTCGAACAGACCGGATGACCCCTATATGAAGACGGCGAAAAAGAACACGCGCTATCTTATTAAAAAACTGGCGGCGTCCTGTGGGTAAGATGAAGTTTATAATTGCCGGAGGCGTTCTCGGCGTCGGGGCGGTCCTGCTTTCCTACGCCGGAAATCCTGCCGACACCGGTATATGCGTCTCATGCTTCATGAGAAATATAGCCGGCGCAATCGGACTGCATGACGATATAAGGATGCAGTACATCAGGCCGGAGATAATCGCATTTGTACTGGGTTCTTTTTTTACCTCTCTTGCCACAGGAGAATTCAGGACGACTTCGGGCGGCTCCCCGCTTCTGAGATTTTTTATCGGCATCCTGCTTATCATCGGGTGCTCGGTGTTTATAGGCTGTCCGATAAAATTGGTCCTGCGGTTGTCTGCGGGGGATTTTTCCGCTGTAAGCGGCGTAACAGGGCTTGCGGCCGGCGTGTGGACGGGTCTGAAATTCCTCGAAGGAGGTTTCAGGCTCGGACGGCCCTCGGACGCGCCGCGAGCAAACGGTTTTATCATGCCGGTTTTCATGCTCGCACTTTTCATGCTGCTGTTGTTTCAGGTCCCGTTCATACACACAAGCGTAAAGGGTCCCGCGGCTCTCCACGCGCCTGTGTGGATGTCTTTGTTATTCGGACTGCTTATCGGGTCTTTCGCCCAGATATCGGGCTTTTGTATTACCGGGGGGCTGGCGAGATTGTTTTTATGGGGACCGGGAGAGGTCCGGGGATGTCCGAAGTCAACGGGACTTTTGACGGCGATCGGCTCTTTCTTTCTTACGGCGCTGGCGGCGAATCTGCTCACCGGGCAATTCTCGGTCGATATGCCTGTACAGGCGGGGCCATCTGAAAGTTATTTATGGGACGTGCTCGGCATGGGTCTTGTCGGGTTCGGCTCTGTCCTTATCAAGGGATGCCCGTTCAGACAATTGGTGCTTTCGGGCCAGGGCGACACCGACGCGGGCGCAACGGTAATGGGCATGCTTGTCGGCGGGGCCCTTGTACAGAACTGGGGGCTTGCTGCTACTGCAGCGGAAGTCCCTTTCCCAGGGAAGATTGCCGTACTGACAGGTATTGTCTTCCTGGTCATAACGGGTCTGCTCTTTCGCGAAAGAGACAAAGGGCTTGCGCCTGAATATCAGACCGGCCTGGACTGAAAAGCAAGGGTTCGAGGAATCGAGGGTCCGAGTGGAAAATCGCAAAGAAAATAACGGGTGCAGGGTCCACGGAGCGCCCCACAGGGGGGCCAACAGGATGCTGCTGTTTATGGTATTTGCGTCTTTTCTGCTTATAGCATGGCATGTGTGGGTTTACGGTCCTACCGGTCAGGCCGTAAGCCCCGGGTTGTCGCAAAAACCGTTTCCTCTTGTACTCGGACATGAAATACGGGATATGTTCTTCAGCGAACATGGGTTGCTTGCAGAGTTGAAGGACATATTGCCGTATTTCATGATCGGGATACTTTTAGCAGGCTTCATACGAACATACAAGCTGGCGATCAGGCTCAGACGGACCCTCGACCGGTACGGTTTCCTCAGTATTTTTTTGGCGTCTCTGACAGGGATATTGACCCCCCTCTGCGCCTGCGGCACTTTGACGACCGCGGTGAGTCTGTTGTTTGCCGGCCTGCCGCTTGCGCCGGTCATGGCGCTTCTTGTTACTTCCCCGCTGATGAGCCCGACAACGTATCTGATCACGCTGAGCGACCTCGGCCCGGAATGGACCGTGATACGGACCCTTGCTGCGTTGCTGATGGGGATATTTGCGGGGGTCCTTACTCATCTTGTCAGGAACAGGGGTTTTCAGACGGAAACCATATTCATTGAGGGCGCCGTCCCCAGAGGCGATTTCCATGACGAGAATTATCCCGACGACCGCCTGAGATGCAATTGCAGAGAGAAATTCGGCAACAGGGTAGCGGCCAAAACGGGTAATATGTTCCTCATCTTTCTTGCAAAATCATCCGAGATGCTCTGGCTGGTCGGCAAGTATGTCCTCATCGGAGTTGCTTCAGGCCTTATTGTGCAGAGATACATGCCGTACGAATGGATTTACAGGTTTTTCAACCAGGAAAACAAGTTCGGCATTATATGGGTGACGATGGGGTCGGTCCCCATATTTCTGCATCAGATCAGCGCCTCGAGCATTCTTTATCATATTAAAAGCGCCCTTGACGGCACCATGAACGGAGGGGCCGGACTCGCCTTCCTTATCGGAGGTCCGGTGACGGCCATGCCTACCATGGTAATGTTCTGGACGATCTTCAGAAAGAGGGTGTTCTTTTTATATATGATCATCTGTATTGTCGGGACGATTGTCATTGCCTGGTCTTTTCAGAACCTGGTGTTCGCTCCGTATACGGATACCGGCAATCCTGTTTTGCGGGGCGTTAGGTCGGTGTCCGGAGGGAGCTCGGCGATTATTACGAAGGCGCATGACGACAGACACGTGAAGATCGTTATGGACCCCGGAGGAAAAGGGACCATCGCTACTTATGATAATTCGGTGGAAGGACATGGAGGCATTGTTTTTGATTCCGGTCCCGGCAGGTTCCTCGCCGACAAATATGACAACCGCAGATACATAAGAAATATCGCGGCCCGGCTCGAAGAAAACAGCGGGCCGGAAGGCATGATGGATATATTGATTTACAACACGGCGGGTAATTCGGGGGCCTTCAGTCAGGGCGCGCTTGACGGTCTGGAGAAGGAGGACGGGTTTAAAGTGAAGGTGACGGACAGAAAAGAGACCCCCGTGTTGTCGCGCGAGTTGCTTGCGCAATACTCTCAGCTATGGATACTTTTCGGGGAGGGCGGGGCCGGGGGACTCTTCTCCGACGTCGAGCTGGAAACAATATCCGGGTTTTCACATAACGGGAAGGGACTGTTGATCGCGGCCGGCAGGCAGCGGACCGGGGCCAACAGCTTGTCTTCGAGATTCGGGGTGACATTTTCAGGCTCTGTCGAACATGCGGACGAACTCCCCGTGTCCGCGGCCTTTTATTTTTTCAACCGGACATCGGAAATACTCGAAAATTATTACAGAATGATAAAATAATGGTAACCATTCAGTACGAGAGCAGCTTTATCCCCTCTTTTTCAAAGGGGGATAATCGGTAACATAACCGGAGGGACTTATGAAGAACAAGAGTTTGATACTGGACATCCATAAGCTCAAGAAATTCAGCGATGAAAAGCGCCACATGGAAACAATATGGTCGGACAAGCATTCCAAGATAAACATTATATGCATGAAACCCGGACAGGAAATAACGACCCATACCCATCACGGAAATCATATCTGGATGATTATGGAGGGCAAGGGTGAATTCACGACAGCAGGGGAGTCGCAGGTGGTCGAGCACGGCAAAATCGTGATTGTGCCCCCGCTCGCAGAGCACGGAATCCGCAACGCGTCGGGGGACGATCTTGTCATTGCCTCCCTGACATCTCAGGGGGACTGATGAAGATATTCAGAAACGCCGACGTCATGTGGCGTGAGGAGGACGAATACAGGGCGCGGGCATATGAAGGACTGCAAAAGGGAGAAGACGTCGAAGGGATCGGCACGTCCGTTTTATACCACAACTCAATGATGCTCTCGCTCAACGTACTTGCAACGGAGATATGGAAAAGGTGCGAAGGCAGGACCCTTGATGAAATTGTGTCCGATCTTGCCGGGACATTCGATGTCGGGCCCGAGACGCTGAAGAGAGATGCGGAGGCATTTCTGTCCGAGCTGAAAGAAAAAGGGTATGTCAGATATGAATGACTTTCTTCCCGCCGCTCCGCTGACGATCAACTGGGCGGTCACGAACAAATGTAATTTCAAATGCGGCCACTGCTACAGCCGGACGGACCCTTTTGACGAACTCGATATACAGGTGGTTTTTAAATGCATAGAGAGCGTCGTAAAGGCCGGCGTGCTGTCGATCAATTTCGGCGGCGGAGAGCCGCTGCTGAGAAAAGACCTGATGGAGATATCCCGTTTTGCTTCGAGGAACGGATTGGTGGTCTCGATGAACAGCAACGGGTCCTTAATAGACGGCGCGAGGGCGGCGGAATTGAAAGAGAGCGGCTTTTCAAAAGTGGGGATCAGCATTGACAGCCGCCGGGCCGAAACGCACGATAATTTCAGAGGGACCGGCGGCAGTCACGCAAAGGCCGTGAGGGCGCTTGCCTGTCTGAATGACGCGGGGCTTGAGACTTCCATATCGTCGGTCATCTGCAGGATCAATCATAAAGACATCGACGCGTTGATTGAATTTGCCGTTGAGCATAAAGTGAAACATCTTAATTTTCACAACTTCAAATGTTCGGGACTCGGCTATTCCAATAAAGACATGCTGGATCTGAGCGCTGATGAGTGGAAGGAGTTTTATATCAGGGCGCTTGACGCGAAACAGAAAACGGAAGGACTGGACATCTCTCTTGACGATCCCATCATCGCGCTGTTGGGCCTCGGCAAAAATGGTTCCATGGTCCGGGGAAGCGTCTGCGGAAAGCTTTCACTGAACATCAAGGCAAACGGCGATATAACGCCCTGCGGGTTTATCCCGTTGGTGATAGGCAGTATTATAAAGGACGACTTAAAGGACCTCTGGAAAAATTCTCCCCTGCTGATGAAGATGAGAAACAAGACCCCCAAAGGCAAGTGCGCCGCATGCGGCCATTATGAGGACTGTCTCGGCGGCTGCACTGCCAGGGCGATTGCCCTTACCGGCGATATAAACAACCCTGATCCGCACTGCTGGCGGCATGAACCCTGATAATCTGATCGACCCCTTCATTGTCTACTGGGACATACATCCATCCGGGTATGATGACGCTGCTGTTTCAAAGGTCTGCGATGAACTGATAAAGAGCAAAATATTTGTCCTTAATCTCAGGGACCTTTCCGTGCCGGTGAGCGCTGTTGTGACAAGTATCGCGGAGAAATTGGCCGTGACGAATATAAGGACCAGATTGACTGTAAGGCATGATGCCCTTGAAAGCGCGGCCATAAAGATATTGCGGGACCGTAAGATATCGATCTTCACTGAGACGGATTCCGCAGACAGGCTTCAAGCCGTCGCGGACAGTTTAGCGGGCGGCGTTTCATTTCCGGTAAGCAACAGGAATTTTCACGAAATCCCCGCTGTTATTTCCTGCTGTATTAATAAGCGGATAACCGAGCTTGAATTCCCGATACAACGGAACGGCGAAAATGATATGTATTGTCCCGGGCCTGAAGAAGTCGACCGGCTTTCCCGCGCGTTAAAAAGTATGTCGCTGCAGGGACTGAAGATGATGATTCACGACCCGTTATTGTGGAAGGTCTGCTTTAATAAAGATCGTCCGGAGGGAATGGGCTGTAACGGCGCATTCACGATGATTTATATATCCCCGGCCCTTGACGTAACTCCGTGTCCGCTGCTGCCTCATTCAATGGGCAGCCTCAGGACGGGGACCCTGAAAGAGATTTATTCATCCTGTGAAAGACGACAGATAAGGACAGAGCTTTCTTTGCCCCCGCAGGAATGCCGGAAATGCGCCGTAGTCGATGACTGCAAAGGCGGCTGCAGGGGAAGAACATATGTTCTGCGCGGCGCATTTGATAAAAAAGACCCTGCCTGCCGGAAAGACCCGTCCGGCGCGTAACTAATGCAAATCGCTTTTATATGGCGCCGGAGGCGGCGCTTGGGCCTCCTTGAAGATACTTGTGAATTAAAAATGCCGGAGGGGGGACTTGAACCCCCACGGAGTTGCCTCCAGTGGATTTTGAGTCCACCGCGTCTGCCATTCCACCACTCCGGCTAATTGAAGCAGTCAGCGATCAACTGAAAAAGATTTTTCCTGACCGCTGATAGCCGACTGCTGACAGCTATCTGTTTAATCTTATAAAATTGCCGATCGAACGATCGTACGTGCGTTCCTGTTCTTTGCTGAAGAAACAGGCCGGCAGTTCATTATTCTTTCTGTGATAATGAAGGCATTCACAGCATTTGTGTTTCCTGCTGCACGGTTCATATGTGCAATTACAATTTCGCTTGTTGGTCTCAATCCTGCAATCCATACCGGACTCCGGTTTCATGAATAAGTCCCCAGCAAAGGAGCACAGAAATGTCCTGTCGCTGAAACTTCCATCAGTCTTAGACAATTAAGATAAATAAATGCTGAATAATAATCAAGAGACCCTGCCCACTTCGCAAAAGAGTCAACCATTCCGACCATGCTTTTTTCCGGCGCCAGGCACGGTTAAAGTTTACCATTATCTTTACCGATAGTTAATAGTAAATCCAGTGTGGAAAACGCGTAAGTGCAAGAAACTATGCAAAAAAGTAAAAACCAACAGGAAGTGTAAGCTATGTTTGTAATAATCGGAGCAGTTGTTGTCCTTGGATCTGTTATAGGTGGCTATATTCTGGAGCATGGAAATATCCATCTTCTTTTTCAACCGATTGAGCTTCTCATTATCGGCGGAGCTGCGGTCGGCGCGTTCCTGATCTCGTCTCCCTCAAAAGTGGTAGGTATGGTCCTGAAAAATGTCATGAAGATTTTTTCCGCCAAGAGCGCGAGCAAAGGTGACTTTCTTGAGATCCTCGGAGTCCTGTATGCAATATTTACAAAGATGAGAAAAGAGGGCCTTATCGCGATTGAAGCTGATATTGAAAATCCCGCTGCAAGCCCCATATTCAGCAAGTATCCGGGTGTTCTCAAAAATCATCATGTCGTCGGCTTCATATGCGATAATCTCAAAGTCATCATCTCTGCAAATGTCTCTTCCTTTGAGCTTGAAAGCATAATGGAGCTTGAAATGGATTCGCATCATCACGAAGCCCTGATACCGGCCCACAGTGTCAACAAGATTTCAGACGGCCTGCCTGCACTCGGCATTGTCGCAGCAGTTCTCGGCGTCGTTCTTACAATGGCAAAAATCTCTGAGCCTCCGGAAGTGCTGGGACACAGTATCGGAGCAGCGCTTGTCGGAACATTTCTCGGGGTTTTGTTGAGTTACGGATTTGTGGGTCCGGTAGGGACGCATCTCGAGCACATCGCTAATGACGACATGGTCATTTTCCTGGTAATCAAGATTGCGCTCGTGTACTTTGTCGGAGGCGCAGCACCCCAAATAGCTGTTGAGTATGCAAGACGTGTTATTCCTTCAGATGCAAAACCCGGGTTTAGCGAGCTTGAAGAAGCCATGAGAAAATGAGCAACCCCAAATCAATAGTAGTCAAGAGAGTTAAAAAAGTTGCGGGGGGGCACCATGGAGGCGCCTGGAAGGTCGCTTATGCCGATTTCGTGACGGCCATGATGGCATTTTTTCTGCTGATGTGGCTTTTGAATATGACGTCCGAGGAGAAGAGGGCGAGGCTCTCCACTTACTTCAAGCATTTCAGCATCTACGATCAGGGCGGCACGTCTTTTATGGACAAATCAAGTGAAATCTTTAACGAGGCAGGAGAGGCCAGTCAGAAGACAGTGCGCGAAATGCTTACGACGACCGCGTACAATATGAAAGTAATGGAAGAAGAGCTCAAGGCGGGGTTGATGAAACAATTGGGAGACGCCAAAGATCAGGTAATAATAGACACCGTCGAGGGAGGAGTGCGCATCCAGATGACCGACAAAGACGGCAGTTTAATGTTTGAGCGGGGCGTCAACAGATTGACCCCGAAAGCAAGGGAAATCCTCCGCGTGATTTCCGGAAATATTAAGGGCCTACCGAACAGGATTGCGATTGAAGGTCATACTGACGCGCTGAAATACGCCGGAAGCGATTACAGTAACTGGGAACTTTCCACGGAGCGCGCGTCGTCGGCCAGAAGAGAGCTTGAGGCGAACGGAATCAGCTCCGCAAGGATTGAGCGCGTGTCGGGATTCGCCGATAAAGACCCCCTTATTGCCGGGGACCCCTCGGATGCGAGGAACAGGCGCATCAGTTTTATTCTCAAACCCTCTCTTGAGCCGGTGGCGTTATTGGAAGATAAAGGCGATGATAAGGCCGGGGCAAATCCGGTCCCGGATGAAGACAAAGATGAAGGCGCCGTCATGGTAAACAAGTTTGAGGAGAACCTTTCATTAATAAAGACGGGGATGAACGCGGTCAAGGCCGGGGATGAAGAGAAGGCGGACCGTGCAGACAGTCAAGGTCTTAATGTCCCGGCGAAGCAAGAGACGGGGCCTGTCGTCAGGAACTGGGGCGCGGTGATCAAACGCGAAGAGTGGTCTCCTGTTACCTTCTATTCGAAAAAGAAGAAAGAGACTACCGCCGTTACGTCCGTAATTGAAAAAGACAAGTCTGTGAAGGAAACACCGAAAGGCCCGATAGTAATAAATGAGCTCACAAACCCCGTCATATCAAGAGACGACCTGTTTAAGAAATAACCCGAAGGGCAGGAAAGACATCACCACAGAGGACACAGAGATCACGGAGAAATATTTTAAATTGAAGATTGGGAATTTAAAATTTGAAATTTACAGATCGCAATTTCTTGATTCTCAGTGTCTCTGTGTTCTCTGTGGTTTTTTATGATTCAATTACTGCATCAAAACTTCCACGCGTAGCCGGCGGTAAATTCCCACTGGTCCATTTTGAGCTCGATGGTCTGGGCCGGATCGAGGGGGTTGGGGCCGCTTACGTCATTTGAGAGAGCATGCATGGCGGTAAAAGTCACCTCCTGATTCCCGCCGATTGTCTTTGTCACGCCGGCTGTCACATGCTGTTCGATGACTCCGGGCGCCAGGATGTTTAAAAGCACTTCACTGTCACGGATAGGCTGCTCTCCGTATGAGTAGCCCGCGCGCCACGTCCATTCATCGTCGCTCTGCCATTGTACGCCCAATTTGTAGACCGTCATGTCTTCCCATCCGAATCCGGCGCCTGAATCTTCACCGAGGCGGCTCGCGGTGAGGTTAGGTTGCAGGGTGTTTCCCACTGATGCAACCTCGCTGTAATAAATCTTCTGTACGTCAAAGGCGAGGGTAAGGGAAGTCATGGGGCTGTATGCGATACCGGCAGACCAATTCTGCGGAATGTCAAATTCGCCCTGCTCGGCAAATAATCCTTCGTAGTCCTTAAACCTGCTCATATTGATTTCTGTCTGGTAAGACGCTCCCAGGTAGAGATCAGGCAGTATTTCACCCAGATATCCTATCCTGGCCCCGTAACCGAAAGAGTGGTCATGACCGTTATTGGTGAGTTTGGATGAATTACCTGAGAATCCCTGCGCACCCAGGATCCCAAGCCCGTCTACCTTGAATGACTGGTATGCGAGGACCGGGCTGACGCCGAACCCGTGTTTGGAGGTTATCTTCCTTGCATAGGTCGGCACGATAAAGAGCTGCATAAGGTCGACTCCAGTTTCCTGGGGAAGCGAGGTATTTACGTAATTAAACGTGCCGGTATCATAATCCGTATTCATGCCGCCGTTGCCGAAAATGGATACGCCTAACGAGTAATCATCGGTCATCATCCGGTTGGCGCCCAGAGACGGTATCAGGAACCATTTTGAATCGCTCTCTACTGTGCCGGGGGCCAGGCCGAAAGCGGGTGCCGGAGACTGGGTGCCCACGACAGTATATTCTCTGTTCGGGTTAAACAAAGACAACCCCAGGTCCACACGATTGCCGACAAAGACCATTCCAGCCGGATTGGTCGCTGCTGCGAGGGAATCAAGCGGCAGGGCGGTCCCGGCCCCTGCCAGGGCCTTGTTTTTCGCGCTGTAGCCGTGCGCAAAATACCCGTTCGTCGCATATCCGGGCCCCGCCAGGCACAGCATTGCTATAATGACGAAGGAACTTACAAAGATACTCCTGAAGACCTTCAAATACTTCTGCTTCATTTAGTTGCCTCCTTTTTGTTCAGAAATGTTATTCCCGCGCAGGCGGAAAGTTCGTCCGGATTGATCACGCCCTATTTCTTCCTGATGAAATATACAAAAGTACTGCCTTCCTCTTTAACTTCGATCAACTCGTTACCTGTCCTGCTCGAAAAAGCGGCCATGTCCGATTTTGAGCCCTTGTCGGTGGCCTCAATTCTCAATACCTCTCCAGTGTTCATTGTTTCGAGCGCCTTCTTTGTCTTTACAATCGGCATGGGACAATTAAGCCCCTTGCAGTCCAGCGTTTTATTTGCGTCCATTTCGTTTCCTCCTTACGGTTATTTACAGATAAAGAATCCACAGATTACACAGATTACTCAGATTAAGAAATATCTAATCAAATAAATATGCGTTACTCTGTGGAATCTGCGGATAAACATATTATTCTGTGATCTCTAAACTTAAATGAACAGGGTTATGTCCGCATCGAGCGCGAAATTCAGGAACTCCGCGGCCCCTGCCACGGTCACTCCCTCTACAAGGTCCTCCTTTTTAACTCCGGTCATTTCGAGCGTGGGGGAACAGGCTATCATCTTCACCCCCGACTCCCTGCACATGTCGATGAGCTCCGGCACTGTAGGCCAGTTGATTTTCTTCATCATGCCCTTCATCATCATCGTCGCCATGGCGGTCATTCCCGGCAGTACGCCGAGTATATTCGGAAAAGGGACGGGCGACGGCATGGCCGGGTTTGCTATAGGCGCGACCTGCAGAGACGCGTACTTCTTTTTATTTACAAGGTCGACGCCGTAAAAGGTGAAAAATATCGCGGTTTCTACATCCATGGCCGCGGCAGTGGATGCCAGGAACAGCGGCGGCATGGCCATGTCGAGGGTGCCTTTTGAGGCTATGATAGCCATTCTCTTCTTTTTTTCTTCCATGTGATTACCTCTATTCTTTTTAAATGATTTATTTGTGAAATCCGCTTTGTTAACGAATGTTAAATATCAATTAACGTGCCAGGATGGTCCAATATCATAATTAGTTGATTTTGTGTTATTTAGGGGTGGCCGTGATAGAGACTTGGAACAAAGATGAAACGTTGCAATGTTTCACATGAAACATACATGAAACATATGTTTCATGCGCTCTGCAACAAAAGGTGTTACGCGGAGCTGTTAATCCCTGACGGTTTTGAGGATTATGCCGGCAATGAATTCGGCCTTCTCCGGCTCGAGCTCGGGATAGACCGGTATTGAAAGGACTTCGTCCGCCGCGGCTTCGCTTTCCGGGAGGTCGCCTTTCCTGTACCCGAGATAGTGAAATGCCTCCTGCAGATGAAGAGGCGTCGGATAGTAGACTACTGATGAGACATTGTTGTCCTTCAGGGCTGCGGAGACCTTTTCTCTCGCCGGCACCCTGATGGTATACTGGTGATAAACATGGGTCCGGTCGGACGTCTCCGCCGGACATTGAACAACGTCGCCGAGAACGGAGGTATAGATGCGGGCGAGGTCCCTTCGCTTCCGGTTATATTCTTCTATGTGTTTTAATTTTATTCTGAGGATCGCGGCCTGGATCTCGTCGAGTCTGCTGTTGTAGCCGATGAAGCTGTGACGGTAGGGGGCCACGGTCCCGTGGTTCCTGAGGAGTTTTACTTTTTCACATACGTCTCTATTGCCGGTAATCATCATGCCGCCGTCGCCGTAAGCGCCAAGATTTTTGCTTGGGTAAAAACTGAAACAGCCGGCATCGCCGATACTGCCCGCCCGCCTGTCTTTATACAGCGCGCCGAATGACTGGGCGCAGTCTTCTATTACTTTGAGATTATGTTTACGGGCGAGTTCCATGATCTCGTCCATGTCCGCCGGCCTGCCGAACAGGTGGACCACGACGATGGCCCTGGTCTTCGGCGTGATCTTTTCTTCAATCTTCGAGACGTCCATATTCAACGAATACCTGTCGATGTCCGTAAAAACAGGGGTCGCATTGACATATGCAATCGCCTCGGCCGTCGCTATAAAAGTAAAAGGCGTTGTGATTACCTCATCCCCCTCTTTAATGTCCAGCGCCCTGAGACAGAGATAGAGGGCGTCGGTGCCGGAAGCGAGGGCCGCGGCATTATCGACGCGGAAGTATGCAGCCGTCTCCTGTTCAAAGGACCTGACGTTGGGCCCGAGTATGAACTGGCCGCTGTCCAGGATGTCTTTCAATGCCTGCTTGATCTCCTCTTTAAGCGGCTCGTGCTGGGCCTTGATATCAAGCATGGGTATGGCCGTTTTATTCTGTGTAATGTTTATCATATGCTCCCGTTTATTCGTTTAAGAACGACTGTAATAATGAAAAAGAAGTTGAGAAGTCATGAAGTTTTGAAGATGAGTCCCGAAAACCTTGACTCAACCTCTCATCTTCTTATCTTATCCCGGTGTCTAATCAGATGTTCCTTTAAGCGTTTGATTGACCAGCTCCGAAATTCTCAGCGCCACCTTCAGCGCCTCCATGCCTTCACGTCCCGAAACGACCGGCCTGGTCCCGGCCCTGATACATTCTATAAACGAAATGAGCTGTTCTTTTAACGGCTCTTTTTCCTCCGGCTTTCGGACGTCCTTTTCGATGCTCCCGTCAAGCCTGGCAACACAGGTCAGCTCCTGTTTCTGGTAATCGAGATTCAGAAATTTATCGTGCTGAAATACCTTCAGTTGCCGCACCTTTTCATTCGCTATCCGGCTTGACGTCGCCTCGGCAATGCAGCCGTTTTTGAATTCAATCCACGCGTGGGCGACATCTATGTTTTCCGTCAGGACTTTTGCGCCCGTGGCCCGGATGTCCGTAATGCCGGAACCAACCAAACTTAATATTATATCTATGTCATGTATCATTAAGTCAAGAGTCACGTCCACATCAATGCCCCTGCCCAGAAAAGGAGACAGGCGCTGCGACTCTATAAACTGCGGACGGTCCACCATGCCGCTTATCAGGGAGACCCCCGCGTTGAATCTCTCAAGGTGCCCTACCTGGAGGATGAGGCCCCTTTCCCCGGCCTCTTTTATAAGGGCGTCCGCCTCTGCGACAGTCGAGGTGATCGGCTTTTCGACGAGGACGTGCTTGTGATTCCGGAGAAAATCCATAGCCACATAAAAATGAAAGGTCGTGGGCACGGCGATGCTGACCGCATCCACTGAGTCCATAATTTTCCGATGGTCCTTAAACGCGTCGCAGTGATACTTGCCGGCGAATTCCTCCGCCCTCTGCAGGTCCGCGTCGACAATGGCGGCAAGCCTCACGCCTTCCATGCCGGAGAAGATCCTTGCATGGTGCTTGCCGATGGAGCCGACCCCTATGACGGCGACGTTAATCATATTTTTTACCGCGAAGGCGCAAAGAGCGCAAAGAAAAAATTAATTGTATATTATTTCTATTCATTATCCTTCGCGTCCTTTGCGCCTTAGCGGTTCAATTCTTTCACCCCGACGACGACGATTCCCATTTCGCCTGCCGTCTTGATGAAATTCTCCCTGTCCAGGATAATGCACTTCTCCGCTTCCAGGGCCAGCACCTTCGCCCCGACGCTCTTCATGGAATGGAGGGTGTTTGCGCCGACAACCGGCACGTCGAAACGCCGGTCCTGTTCCGGTTTGCTCACCTTTATGACAACTGCTTCCTTTCCGGCCAGGGCGCCGCCCCGTTTGACGGCCTCATCCGTTCCTTCGATGGCTTCAACCGCCATCACAGCCTTGTCCTTCACCACCACCGTCTGACCTATGTCCAGCCCGCCGATTCTTTTTGCGATCTCATAGCCGAATTCGATATCCTGCTGCTGCTCCTTCGTCGGTTTTTTCGGCGTCATCACTCCCTCCGGGGCGAGCAGGCCCTGAGTGAACAACGTGGTCTCGTGGATTTTAACTCCGTTTTTCTCAAGCTCATCCACTACGGCCTTCATTATGGTGTCGTCAGACTGGTCCTTCAGTGAAAAAAGCAGCTTAACCGCCTTCAGGTCGGGGATGATCCTGTGTTTGTAAAGAAGTTCTTTGGGGACTTTTCCGGCCATCACCGCGTCCCTGATGGATAATTTCCCGAGCAGCTTTATCAGCCCCCCGAAGCTGCCGATGCCGATTTCATGAAAGTCATCCGCAAAGGACCTGAGGGAGTCGTCGGCAAGGGGCCGAAGCGCTATGCCCGTGACCCTGTAGCCCATTTTTCTGGCCTCTGCCGCCAGGGCGACCGGCAGCGCTCCCATGCCTGCAATGACCGCGATAACAGGGGGATCAGGGACCAGGGATTGGGGTTTGGTTTGTTCTTCGCCGACCCCTAACCCCTGACCCCTGACCCCGGCCTTTAGCGGCATACTCCCCTTTTGTTCTTTTCTATGAATTCAATGAGGTTTTTGATTTCTTCCGATGAACCCAGGTCATGTTTTACCTTCTCGATTGCCTCCCTGAGCGTGAGCTTGCTGCGAAAGAGTATTTTGTACGCCTTCTTCAGGTCTCCGATTGCCGCATCAGAAAAATTACGCCTCTTCAGACCGACGGTATTTAACCCGTAAAGCCTCGCCCTTTCGCCTGCGGCTGTGGTATAGGGAGGGATGTCCTGAGGGATGGCGCTGAAGCCGCCTATCATGGAATAGGCCCCTATCCTGGCAAACTGATGCACGGCGACGAGCCCGCCGATAAAGACATAATCTTCCACCACCACATGCCCCGCCAGTGTGGTCGCGTTTGCCATTATGACGTTGTTGCCGATCTTGCAGTCGTGGGCAATATGGACATAGGCCATGAGAAAGTTGTCGCTGCCTATCGATGTCACGCCTTCGCCGCCGACGGAGGCGCGGTGGATGTTGATGTACTCCCTCAGGATGTTGTTGTCTCCTATTCTGACTTTTGTCTTTTCTCCGGCATACTTCAGGTCCTGGGGGGGAAGACCGATTGTGGAAAACGGGTACACGCTGCAGTTTTGTCCGATCTCGCTTTCTTCAACTATGACGTGCGAGCCTATCTTTGTGTTCCTGCCGATCTTGACGCGCTCCCCCACGATGCTGTAAGGTCCTATCTCAACTCCGTCGGAGAGTTTTGCGCCCGGTGCTACGATTGCTGTAGTATGAATCTTAGGTTTAGCCATTATTGAGCTCCCCTCCCGACACCATTGCCGTGAATTCGGCCTCTGCCACAAGTTTGTCGTCAACACGCGCCTCAGCGGAGAATTTCCAGACATTATTTCTCTGCTGAAGGACATTGACCTCAAAGCGGAGCTGATCTCCGGGCACGACAGGTTTCCTGAACTTTGCCTTTTCAATACTCATGAAATATACGATGTTCCCTTTTGCGCCGGAGGTGGAGGCCAATATCCCGGCGACCTGCGCCATTGCCTCAACGATCAATACGCCGGGCATTATCGGGTAATCAGGAAAGTGGCCCTGGAAAAACGGCTCATTGATCGTTACATTCTTCAGTCCGAGGGCTTTTTTTCGGGGCTGTATGTCGGTGACCCTGTCGATCAGTAGAAACGGGAACCGGTGAGGCAGGATTTTCTGGATTTCACGACAGTCAAGCATTGTAAAATTCCTCCTTTTATAAGTGATGAAGTGAAGAAGTGAAAGAGGTTACTCCATCACTCCATCACTTCATCACTCCTTCACTCCTTCTTCACTCGTTTTCATCTTCCTCTCAAGCTCCTGCAGGCGTTTTATATATTCCGGCAGTTTTGCAAAGACACTCTGCGCCCGGAGCCAGGTCTTGTGAGGGATAGCGGGCATCCCTGAATATATCTGACCCGCAGGCACGTCATCCGTAATGCCTGCTTTAGCGGCCACCGTGACGCCGCTGCCGATCTTGACGTGGTCCCTTACCCCGGCCTGGCCCGCAAGCACGACGCCGTCTCCCATTTCAACGCTTCCGCTGACGCCGACCTGAGAGACTATTATACAATTTTTGCCGGTCCTGACATTATGGGCTATCTGGACAAGGTTGTCTATTTTTGTCCCGGCCCCTATTATGGTATTTCCAGTTGTCGCCCTGTCGATTGTGACGTTTGCGCCGATCTCCACATCGTCTTCGATTATAACTCCGCCCACCTGGGGTATTTTGTAATGCGCGCCCTGTTCAAATACATATCCGAAGCCGTCGGAGCCGATGACGGCCCCCGGGTGGATTATCACTTTATTGCCGATCCTTACATTTTCCCTGATTGTAACGTTAGGATAAATCAGGGAGTCATCCCCGACCGAAGAACCGTCGCCGATGAAAACACCGGGGCAGATCACGGTCCGGGCGCCTATCACGACGCCGCTGCCGACGTACGCGCCGGGGTAGACGGTTACTCCTTCCCCGAAGACCGCATCAGCGCAGACATCGGCCCTGTCGCTTATTCCCGGGGCAACACGGGGTCTTCCGTAAAGCGCTTTCAGCGCCTTTGCGAAAACAAAATAGGGGTTGTCGGCGATCAGCAGACTCGCGGACAACCCGGTTATTTCATCCTTTGCGATTACCGCCGAGGCCTTTGAACCAGGGAGATCATTCAGGTATTTCTTTTCAGCAAGGAAAGTAATGTCTCCTTCCTTTGCCTCTTTGATGCCGGCCGCCCCCTTTATCTCAACATCCGGGTCCCCGCAAATTTTTCCGCCGATGATGTTCGCAAGTTCTTTGAGTTTCATAGAATATTTAAGCCACAGAGATCACAGAGAAAAGATTTTTTTTATCCACAGATTTCGCAGATTTCATAACGCAAAAAAATAACAAGAGATTTTTCTTAATAATCTGTGTCAATCTGCGTAATCTGTGGATTATTTTTTATTGTACTCCGTGCCTCTGTGGTTGATTATTTTTTCTCCGTCTTCTTTTCCGTCTTAGTATCGCCCTTGGAGGCTTCGTTGTATTTCTTTATGATACTGACGGTAATGTCGAGTTTTTCAGGCATATAGATGATGCCGCCCTGGACCCTTTCAAATATCGCGGTATAGCCTTCCTCTTCCCCTGTCTTGTTGACGATTTCAGAAAGGTCTTTCAGGATGCGCTCCATGAAAGCGGACCTCTTTTTGTCGACCTCCTCTTCCGCGTCTTTTACCATCCTCTGGAAGTCTCTTCCGAGCCTTTCCCTCTCGTCCTGTTTTTCTTTTATAGCGTCCTGGTTGAGGATAGAAGACTGCTTCTGGAGGTCCTCAGTCAATTTAGTGAGCTCCATGCGCTTTTCCTCGATGACGGTCTGCTTGGTCTTGAACAACTCTTCAAGGGTCTTTACCGCCTTCTTCCCTTCATCGGATTCATTCAGGGCCTTGTTCAGATCGACATACCCGATTTTCACCTCCGCCGCCTGCGCGCCCAGCGCAAACAGGAGCACAGCGGCAAATATCATCAGAATTTTTTTCATACAGCCTCCTTTTATTTTATGTAGTTAGTAGCAAGTAGTAAGTAGTTAAGGGGAAAGGACGCTCCCGATTAATTAATTATTTTTCCTTAACTACCTGCTACTGACTACTCGCTACTGTTATTAAAAGAACCCCCCTATGGAGAATTCCAGTTTACTGCTGTCCTCATTTTCCTTCGGGTCCAGGTTGAATCCCATTTCAAGCCTTAGAGGACCGAAGGGGGACATCCACCGGAAGCCGAACCCAGCTGTCTGTCTCATTTTGTCCATGGAGAACTTTTCATTCTTGTCAAAGGCGCTGCCGTAATCGAAAAAGACGACCCCTTTCAGATGTATATCATCTATGATGGGGAAGATATATTCCGTATTGAAGATCATCTCATAATTACCGCCGATCTTTTCACCCTGCTCGTCAATCGGCCCTGCTTCGCAGAACCCGATGCCCCTGATGGTGCTGATTCCGCCGACGCAAAACCTTTCATAAAGGGGAAGCTCTCTTCCCGCAAATCCGTCCGCATAGCCGAGACGCCCGCGAACGTCGAAAGTGGTGCGCCATTTAAAGGGGAAATACCATACCGAGTCGACCAGCCCTTTCGCAAAATAATTGTCGCCGCCCAGCCCTGCGAACGTCGTATACAGGGCGTGCCGGTAGCCGGAAGTCGGGTCCAGATAACTGTCGCGCGTATCCATCGAGATGGACGGACTTATGCTGCTCGTAAGCTTTTTGCCTACCTGTTCTTTAATCAGCGTAGAGGCGCTGTCGGAGACATCCGTGATTTCCACGGATTCGAGGTTATACGTTACATTGCCGCTGACATATTCCGTAAACTCTTTACCCAGGCCTATGAGACCTCCCGCCGACTTCTTGTCATAATCGGGATATTCGAATGTTTCCCTGAAGAGACCGACTGTGGCAGACAGCGGTTTGTCCATGAACCACGGGTCCCTCAGGGAGATGTTGTAATTCGTCCTCCTGGAGCTCAGGTCCGCTTTCAGTTTCAGGGCGTAGCCTTTCCCGAAGAGGTTCCCCTGGGTCACTTCGCCCATGACCATGAATTTGTCCACTGAGCTGTACCCGCCGCCTACGCTGAGCATGCCCGTCATTTTTTCCTTGATCTTTACGTCGAGGTCCATAAGTTTTTCCTTGATGCGCGGTGACGGGGAGATATCGACTGTCTCGAAATAATTGAGGTTGCCCAGCCTCTGATAACTTCTCTTCAGGAGTTTCCTGCTGAATACGTCGCCCTCGTCGAGTCTCATTTCCCGTCGCACCACCTTGTCTCTGGTCTTTGTGTTGCCGGAGACGTCTATCCTGCCGACCCTGAATATTTCACCTTCGGTAACTGAAAGAGTGATGTTTGCAACTTTGTCCCCGGTATTTATATCGATAAGCGGATTGATGTCTGCCTGGGCATATCCGTTGTCCATGTAAAGGTCCAGCACCCTGTCGATGTCCGCCCTTAAAGCGCTCCTGTCGAATATCTGACCTGAAACGATCTTGAGGTCCTTGTATATCCGGTCGTCGGGGAAGGCCTTATTGCCGCTGAGCCTGAGCCCGCCTATCTTATACTGGTCTCCTTCGGACACGGAGATTTTCAAGGAGAGCTTTTTTCTGTCCGGGCTGAGGGACAGCTCCGGCTCTGAAACGGCGGCATAAAGAAAGCCCTTATTCTGGTACACCTCCTTGATGTTTTCAAGGTCCGCCCTGATCTGGTCTCTCTGGTAGATGCCCGAGCCGGTAATGAAAGAGAAGAGGCCCCTCTCTTTGGTCTTCATGGCCTTCATTATTTCTCTTCTGGAGACTGCTTTGTTGCCTTCTATAATGATGTCCTTGATCACGACCTTCGGCCCCTCCGTGATCTGGTAGGTGAGCGCAACGGAATCTTTTGAAACTTCTCTGATGACGGGAAGCACGCTTACGAGCCAGTAACCCTCGGACTGGTAGTAGGAGACGAGTTTTTCCGCGTTATCGGATATAAGCGGAAGACTGGCGATTGCGCCGGCGTTTATGGCTATTTTTTCTCTGAGGTCCTTGGCCTCATATTCCTCGTTCCCCTGAAAATCCACACTGTTGATAAGGGGTTTTTCCGTAATGATAAATATGAGCCTGACGCCGCCTTCGAATGGTTCTATTTCAACACTGATATCGTCAAAATAACCGAAGGCGTACAATCGTTTTATATCTTCCTGGACTGTGATCTTCGAGAACGGCTCGCCGGTCCTGCTTTTTATCCGGACAGCCGCCGTTTCACTATCGACCCTTCTGGTCCCCCTTATTTCGAGGGCATTAATGATCGGGCCGTCCTCTGCCGAAACGTCAGAGATACATGCCGACAGCGATGAGATGAGCAGAAACAAAGCAGTAAGAAGAATTCCGATCCCCGATGTTTTCTTTGCAAAGGCCTTTATTCCGGTCAAAAGTATCTCCCCTGAAAAAATTAAGTGGTAGTATAGCACTTAAACAAATTTTTAATCCAATAGTTATCAAGCGAGTTTATAAGGTCCGAAGGGGCAAAGTCGAGGGGTTTCAAAGGTTGGTTTTTTTACGGACCGGTCCCGGAAATTTGACCGGTTTTTCTTCAGGATATTATCCATCCGGAGTAGAACGTATCTGCCGATAAGGACAAATTAACAAATTATTTTTATAACTTTATAAGTCATCTTGCGATAGTCCGCACTCTGAGTCGTGTAAAGCGAATATCGGCTTAACTTCATGAAAAAATAATTAATTTAATGCCTCGGGGGATTGGACTATAAAAGTAAATTTATCCCGAGCCCGCTCTGTTGTCCTTATTTTCTTTCAATAGTGGAACAAACTTAATCGTTTACTGTCGATAGGACATTAAATCCGGCATGTTAAATGCATGCTTATGAAAAGAAATCTTTACCTTTGCAGGAATTACTTCAGGTAATGAATATTATCATCGGGATGCGGCTGAAGTAATTAATTAATGAAAAGAGCAGTGCATATTATGCGTCTTTGATATTAAGGCGCATCTGCCCTGTGTCTTCATTTTTTCAAGGCTGTCTCAAGGTAGGCTGGGCGCAATAATCTTCAATTTATTATAAATATTTTTTTATAAAACCTAAATCGGGAGGACATATCAATGCTGAAGAAATCCTTGTTCGGAACTCTGTCTCTTTTGTTTGTGCTGCTTTTGTGTGTAATCGGCGCGGCGGGTGTCGTTTGGGGTGAGGACCCTCCGTCATTTGAGTGGAAGATACCTGATGAGCCGTCGTTTATTAAACCGCGGGGAGTCGCTGTGGCCCCTGACGGTTTCCTATGGGTCACTGATCCCATAAATGATCAAATTGTCAGGATCGACCCGAACGATCCCGCTTCGGAGTTGAGAATAGGCGCCTATGGGAGCGGAGACGGACAGTTTATCTGGCCCAGCGGAATAGCGGTGGACACTTCGGGGAATGTTTATGTTGCGGACTCTGATAATCATCGCATACAGAAGTTCGACAGCAGCGGGAATTTTCTGGCCAAGTGGGGCAGTTGGGGCGGCGGGACTGAAAAATTTAAATACCCCAGCGGAGTAGCGGTGGACAGTTCGGGAAATGTTTATGTTGCGGACTCTGATAATCATCGCATACAGAAGTTTACAAGCAACGGTGCGTTCATAACCGCATGGGGCAGTTCCGGAAGCGGAAACACCCAGTTCAAACATCCACGCGGGGTCGCAGTGGACGAATCGGGGAATGTATATGTTGCGGATGCCGACAATAATCGCGTAGTGAAATTTACGGGCAATGGGGCCTTCATAACAAAGTGGGGCGGCAATGGAAACGGCAATGGACAGTTGTACTCTCCTCGGGGAGTGACAGTTGACGGCTCAGGGAATGTATACGTTGCGGACACGTATAACCATCGAATACAGAAGTTTACGAGCTCCGGGGTGTATCAGACAAAGTGGGGTGGTTTGGGGAGCGGAGACGGACAGTTCCAGTATCCGTACGGTATAGCGGTGGACGGCTCCGGAAATGCTTATGTTACTGATACGTATAATAACCGGATACAGAAGTTTGACTTCGACGGGGGATTTTTAGACAAATGGGGCACGTACGGATCCGGGGACGGTCAGTTCAAATACCCGGGCGGGGTGGCCGCAGACGGTTCAGGATATATTTATGTCGCAGATACTGATAATAGTCGCATACAGAAGTTTGACAGCTTTGGTTTTTTTATAACTAAGTGGGGCAATTGCGGAAGCGGAAACGGACAATTCAGTCACCCCCGGGGAGTTGCGGTGGACAGCCTGGGGTATGTGTATGTCGCAGACACTGATAATAACCGGATACAGAAGTTTGACGGCGACGGAGTGTATATCACAAAGTGGGGCAGTGAGGGCAGCGGAGAGGGACAGTTCGAAGAGCCCGGTGGAATAGCCGTGGACGGCGCAGGGTATGTTTATGTGGCGGACACTGAAAATCATCGCATACAGAAGTTTGATGCCAATGGTGTGTTTGTGACCGCGTGGGGCGTTTGGGGAAGCGGTGTCAGTCATTTCAAATACCCGAGCGGAATAGCAGTGGACGACGCAGGTAATATTTATGTGACGGATAATGGTAATCATTGTGTACAGAAGTTCAGCGGCAACGGGGTTTTTATAACGATGTGGGGCGCGTCGGGGACCGGCGATGGACAATTCAATTACCCCAACGGAATAGCAGTGGACAGCTCGGGGAATATTTATGTTGCAGACAGAGAAAATGATCGCATACAGAAGTTTGACGGCAACCTGGGATTTCTGTCAAAGTGGGGCATCATGGGGGGCGGAGACGGGCAGTTCAACATGCCGTCTTCATTAGCCGTAGACAACGTCGGCGGCGTATATGTTGCGGACACAAATAATAGCCGTATACAGAAATTCGGATATTGCTACTCTTTTACATACTATGCGGACCTTGATGGTGACGGCTATGGCGATCCGGGTAACACAATACAGGCTTGTTCTCAGTCGGCAGGGTATGTAACTGATAATACGGACTGCAATCCCAGTGATCCTTTTGAACACCCGAATCAGGTCTGGTATCAGGATGCTGACGACGACGGGTATTCCAACGGAAATTCATTAGCGCAGTGCTCAAGGCCTTTATACTACAAAGTCGCCGCTGAATTGACTCAGACCTCAGGCGACTGCGACGATGGGAATGCAGACGTTAATCCGTCCGCTTCGGACAACAATTGTAACGGTATAGATGAAAACTGTTCGGATACGATGGATGAAGGTTACGCGCCTGTCCCGACAAGCTGCGGAATCGGGCCGTGCAGCGCAGTGGGGCAGCTTGCTTGCATAAATGGACAAATTCAGGACACCTGCGTGTCGGGAACTCCGGCGGTGGATGATTCGGAATGTAACGGAGCTGATGATGACTGCGATGGGATGACAGATGAGGATTATGCTGCAACAACAACGACGTGCGGAGTAGGGGCGTGCGCATCAACGGGCTCGACGTCATGCGAAGCCGGAGCGGTAGTGGATTCATGCGTTGCGGGAACACCTTCCGGCACGGACAACGACTGTAATGGTGCTGACGAGAACTGCAATGGAGCAGCGGATGAGAACTATGCACCTGCAGCAACGAGCTGCGGAGTTGGGTCTTGCGCATCAACGGGCTCAACGTCATGCGATGCCGGAGCTGTTGTGGATTCATGCGTTGCGGGAACACCTTCCGGCACGGACAACGACTGTAATGGTGCTGACGAGAACTGCAATGGAACAGCGGATGAGAACTATGCACCTGCAGCAACGAGCTGTGGAGTTGGGTCTTGCGCATCAACAGGCTCAACGTCATGCGAAGCCGGAGCTGTTGTGGATTCATGCGTTGCGGGAACACCTTCCGGCACGGACAACGACTGTAATGGTACTGACGAGAACTGCAATGGAACAGCGGATGAGAACTATGCACCTGCAGCAACGAGCTGCGGAGTTGGGTCTTGCGCATCAGCAGGCTCAACGTCATGCGAAGCCGGAGCTGTTGTGGATTCATGCGTAGCGGGAAGCCCGACTGGCGCAGACGATAACTGTAATGGTGCTGACGAGAACTGTAATGGAACAGCGGATGAGAAC
>JACRHD010000039.1 GCA_016234115.1 Nitrospirota bacterium | reverse complement strand
CAGGACAACTACATTAAATGATCTTACAGCAACGGGGCAGACTGTGCTCAAACTTACTGTGCAACGCACACCTGCGTCCGCATCATTTCCGGACTGGAGCCACCTCCGGCGCTTTTGGCATCATTTTGAACGGCACTAACACCTATTCATTTACCTCTGTAATTATACAATAAGCCAATACCTAAAATGGTATATATACCTTTTTAGGCATTGGATCAACAGCTTGACTTATAACGGCTTATTCTATAAGTTATATTATGCATGCCGTAACCGGTCATAATGAGCCCGTAAAAGGCGCACAAAATATAACACGCGGTCCGCTTGGAAAATCTGAATCCAGATTTTTGGCCAAGATGAGTGGAAAGACTACGTTCACTACCGGAGAAACGCAGGACATACTGAAGTACAAGGGTGAAGACTCAACCCAGAAATTCCTTGAACGCCTTCAGCGAAAAGGCTGGATTAGACGCATAAGACGTGGACGTTTTGCCGTAATCCCGCTCTCATCAGGTGAAAGCCGGACTCCCCAACTACATGAGTTTATAGTAGCGATGGAACTGGTATCACCTGCAGCTATTGCGTACTGGTCTGCACTTAATCATCACGGCATGACTGAACAGCTTCCCAGGACCGTGTTTGTAGCCACCGACCATCCTGTGCGCCGGCATCCCGGTGAGGTGCTTGGAACGAACTACAGGATTGTCGCTTTGAGGCCTGTAAAGTTCTTCGGTGTAGTAAAAGACTGGATTGATGAAATGCCCTTTATGGTTACAGACAGGGAGAAGACAATCGTAGATGGACTGGATCTTCCACAATACGTTGGTGGAGTTGATGAAATCGCTAAGGCACTTCCAGCCATATGGAAACAGCTCGACGAAACCAAGCTTAGAAAGTATGCGGTCAAGATCGGAAACAGTGCCGTCGCCAAGCGTCTCGGTTTTTTGATGGAAGCACTTGGATTAGGAGATATCGAAAAGCTCCGGAAGGCAGTTGCTCTTGCGCCGGGATTCTCCCCTCTTGATCCCACTCTACCGCGTAAAGGGAAATTCAATCGTCGATGGGGACTTCTAATTAATACGGAGATTAAGACATGATCACGACTGCGGAGCTTCACCGAGTGGCTGAAGAAGAAGGTCTCCGTTTTGATCAGACGGAAAAGGATTATGTAATCCTGTGGCTCCTGTCAGGACTGGTGCATGCAGGAATGACAAAGCATGGATGGGTCTTTAAGGGCGGGACTTGTCTCAGACACTGTTATTACAAAGGGTACAGATTTTCTGAAGATATTGATTTCAGTTGTAAACCCGGAGGCGATAATCTGGACATTTCCCTGCAATTACTTAAGAAAGCCGCTGACAAGATCCAAAGCGAGTCAGGAATCAGGCTGACAGTGAAAGAGCCACTTACTATACCGGGAGACTTCCAAATAGAGATTCCGGTTGAATACAGCCGGGGAGGTCTCCGCAGGCGGGGACTGCCTCAAGTCAAAGTACATTTAACTTTCGACGAGCCGATCCTTGAAAAGCCGGTTATCTGTTCTATCAAGCCTCAATATTCCGACCTCTCTCATTTCAAAGTACACTCATATTCTAAGAAAGAAATTGTTGCAGAGAAACTGCGGTCCCTTCTTCAACAGCAAAAGAAATGGCCTCGTCCAAGGGATTTATACGATCTCTGGTATATGCTGAGCCGCTCAGAGGAACGTTTCGCGTGGAAAGATTTATTACCCATATTCCAGGAAAAATGCAGCGTCAGGGGAATTAAACCTGACATCGCGGGGCTGACATCCGCCAACCTCAAGGAATGGAATAAGAACGCTTGGCGGGACCGCTTGGGTCCTATGCTGAATGAGCTTCCGGATTTCGATCTTGCATGGAAGGAATGGACGGAAACATTTCAAAAAATTACTGGAAAAAAGAAATGAGAAGCTTGCGGTTCTTTCTTGCACGATTTAACCCAGTTCATAACATCATCAAAGTCTTTTCTTTGACTTAAAAAAAATTCCGACAATTCTTTGATCGTGATAACCTTCATAATATTCTAATGACTACCAATTTAGAATCATTCTGTTCACGGTTTGTTCACGGTTTTTGGGCGGGTCTGAATGAGTCAACTCATTGATATTAAACAACAAATTGGCGGGAGCGTGTGGGAATCGAACCCACCATGCCCACTTGTGGCAGGCAACACCGGATTTGAAGTCCGGGAGGGACACCAGAACCCTATACACTCCCATGATTGATTTTAAAGGATTTTTTCATGTCCGGGCAAGTACCTGGTTTATTGAACGTGAAGAAATCGTGAAAATAGTAACCGTCAAGGGCATCAGCGGCCGATTTCAGAGACTCCGGACAATGGTGCGCGTACCTCTCCGTCATCCTTATGCTTTTATGCCCCATCAACTTCTGAACGCGGTACAGATCGACTCCCATCTGCACCAGCCGGGTGCCGAACGTGTGGCGAAGGTCGTGAAAGTGGAGGTCTCCAAGGCCCGCCTTTTCCACTGCGCGGCAAAAGCCGTCTTTCAGGGTCACTACCTTGATATCGAACAGTCTGCCGGAGATACTGACCACTTTAAGCCTTCCGGTCAGCATTTCAAAGAGCTTCTCAGACATCGGAATCATTTTCCTGTTGCCGCCTTTGGTTGCCTGGACTGTTATAACATGCCTGACCATATCCACATTTTCCTTAACATTGATATCAAGTATCTCCCCCCTTCTGCAGCCGGTGTGAATGGCAAAGATGATAATGTCTTTTACCCACTCAGGGCTGGCAGCCTTGATGAGAGATTCCTCTTCTTCTAATGACAGCCACCTGTCTCTCTCATTATTGAACGAGGGGAAGCCTGCATCGGCAAAGGGATTTAAAGTTACCCCGAACTCCTTCTGCCACTTTCTTCGCGCAACATTGAACATCCGCCTGCCAAGGGCAAATTCCTTGTATACAGTGGATGGCTTAGCGCCGCCGGTCAGTCGCATGTTGATGTAATCTTCAACATCATCGATCCCGATTTTGCCCAGCAGCATGTCGCCGAATGCCGGCAGCAAATGCTTTTTACTGACCGGATCTCTCTGTTTCTGATACCTTTCCATTTAACGCTTAGTAAGCTCCCTGAATGTTATCTGCGATTCGACTGCTTTGTCGAACCATTTGCCCTCGATGATCTGAGTCTTTACTTTCCCGAGGATGGCCTCAGCAAGTTTCCTGTTATCGGTCCCTGTGCTTTGCCTGAACATCCTGCCGTCTACGGTAAACGACATCCAGTAGATACTGGAATCTTTTCGCCTGTATAGTCCCAAGCATTGTACACCCCCTTCCATATTCGGGACCAACAAGGCCTGAAAATACTGAGAACAATTATATCAGAAATATCAGAAGCCTTGTTGTAATAGCCGGATAATATATTTTTATCTGTTACTGCCGTCAAAACTGTTTTATCTCATATGACATCTGAAGAGTCATACATCCCCATAATCATTCCACTTGTCACCTCTTCTGTTTTTTTCTTCTGATCTCTCATAAAGCATATCTATCATCTTTATAAAGTCCCTTTCAGCTTTATCTATATATGTCAGTGAAAGATCATCGCGCAGGATGATGGGCTCATTGACTTCAGGATAATCCTTATATATAAGCCGGGTCCCGGACTCTATCCCCGAGCCTCCCTGAAGCTCATCGGCGGCTTTCCAGGTAAATGCCAGTCCCCGCACAGTGATTCCATGATTAACGGCCTCGTTGTTTACCGCCCTGAGCATCGTGGTCTTTCCGGTCCCTGCCGACCCCTGAACGCCGGTAACAAAGTCCCTGCTTGTCAGGATATGTTCTACGGCCAGCTTTTGGTCTTCGGTAAGACCGCAGTAATTGTGATCTATTGCCTGCTGCACTTCTTCTTTTGACATTGTTTCGTGGAATAGTCCCTTACCATCTCCGGCCTTTTCAAAAATCTTTGACTCCAGTTCATACATTTGCCGGGTTCTCTTTCCATCGCCGTGCCTCCTTTCGATTATTTCAAAATAGAATGACACGGATGGCCGGCATAGCGGTAGATGCGGTTAATTAAACGCTTACAGAGAAGTGGAGCGAATTATCGGGCAAAAGCGCTCTCCCGGCCTTGCTTGTTTACGGTGGAGAGCAGGAGATGGTAAGAGGGAAAGTAAAAATAATTCCATGGAGAAAACTGTCTGCACAAGGATATTAGAAAACGTCGAAATCCTTCGGCTTAAACAGACCAAGACTTGTATATACTTACGATGAGCGAGGCTGAGATCAACTGTCCAAAAAAAGAAAAATGGCGGGGTGGACGGGGCTCGAACCCGCGACCTCCGACGTGACAGGCCGGCGTTCTAACCAGCTGAACTACCACCCCATTTTAGAGTTAAGAGTCAGGAGTCAAGAGTTAAAAAAATTCCCGGTCCGAGTTCTTGACTCGTGACTCTTAACTCTTAACTCTGATTTTGCCTTCGGCAAAATCATGGTAGGCGGAACAGGGCTCGAACCTGTGACCCCAGCCTTGTAAGGGCTGTGCTCTCCCAACTGAGCTACCCGCCCGAAACTCCATGCCTTCCTCACTGAAATTCCTCAGGCTAAATACTATAACAAATAGGCCGGATAAATTCAAAGCCCGTTTGATAAAAATGAAGCCATAATATAAAATGATTCAATCCGCAACAGGAGAGGCTGTTATTTATGAAATGTTCCATGGAAACGCACCCGTGAAAAAAATCGTCCTTTTCCTTACGGTATCGGTCTTTATTTTTGCCTGCGCCGGCAAGGACATCAGGGATACGTCCCTTGAACCTGCGGCGGCCTTTCAGAAGGCTGAGGACCTTATAAGCCAGGGTAATTATGAAGAGGCCCGCAAGGTCCTTGGAGAAATCAGGGGCGGCGACGAGGCGCAGCAATATTCAGCACTGGCCCGTCTCCGTATCGCAGACACCTATTTCGAGGAAGAATCATTTGAAGAGGCCGTCGCGGAGTACGAATCCCATCTCGAAACATATCCGGCCGGCAAGTACGCGTCATATGCTCAATATAAACTCGCCATGAGCTTCTTCAGGCAGATAAAGACTGCCGATATAAGTTACTCGGTCGCACAGAGGTCCCTGAGGGAGTTCGAGAAGCTCCGGAAAAATTATCCGAGGAACCCCCATATGGAAGTGACCGAGGAAAGGATAAAGGCGTGTCAGCGCGTCTTGGCGGAGTTTGAATTTTACGTCGGATCTTTCTACTTTAAAAAGGGGTCTTATGAGGCGGCGGCCCGGCGCTTTGACGGCCTGCTGAAAGATTACCCTGATTCCGTGCAGGAGGCCGGGACGCTTTATTATCTCGGGCTTTCCTATAAAAACCTCGGCAGGAAAGAGCAGGCCATCGATACGCTGTCAATCCTCATCGGGAAGTTCCCCACAATAAAATATTCCATAGATGCAAAAGAGGTCATCGCATCTCTGAAACAGTAATGTGAAATATTATCCGGCCTTTCTCAATCTGAAAGACAGGGCCGCGGTCGTCGTAGGAGGCGGCCGGGTGGCTGAGAGGAAGGCGCGCACACTGATCAGGGCGGGCGCCGTCGTGAAAGTGATAAGTCCGGTGATAACGGCCGGCCTGAAAAAGCTCGCGGACGCCGGGAAGATTTCACTCATTGAAAGAAACTACAGACGCGGGGACCTCGGGGAAGCGTTCCTCGTAGTCGCGGCCACGTCCTCTGTCCGGACAAATACGGAAGCGGCGCGCCATGCAAGACATCTTGTCAATGTTGTCGACACGCCTTCGGAAGGCAACTTTATCGCCCCCTCGATCATCAGCCGGGGCGCCCTGACCGTCGCCATATCCACGGAAGGCGCGAGTCCCGCAATATCAAAGGCGATCAGGAAAGAGATTGAGAAACTTTATGGGCCTGAGTTTGCGAAGTACCTGAAATTTGTGAAAGAGGCCCGCGGGAAGGCCGCGAAGAAAATCGCGGACCCTGAAAAGAGGGAAATATTCCTGAAATCCCTTGCTTCAAAAGAGGCGCTTGAGGCCGTCAGAAAAAAAGGACTCAGCGCCGTCTTTAAAAATATATCCGCTTCGCTGGAGAAGCTGACTTCAGATTACCGTCATTCCCGTGCCTAAAGCACCTACGGTTGGCAGTCAGTATGCGGGAATCCACCCTTCGATAAACTCATGGCAAGCTCTGCCGAAACATGGATGCCCGATAAAGAAATTCGGGAATGACAAATAATCCTGCCGGTATAATGTGTTAAATCCCGGCCACCGTCACGATCTCGTCGTGTATCCGTTCGGCTTCAACGCGGTTTCCGAAGGTGCCGACCCTTACCCCGATGTGTGTGACCTTCTGCCCCATGTCCTTCAATGACACGTAGACCTTTACGCCGTCCTTCCTGATGCCTTCAATGTCCCCTTTTACACCCTCATTCAAACTGCCCGCAACGCTGATCTGGAGGTTTGAGAGCGCTGTGTTTGTAACGTCCCACGCCTTGTTATATTCAACCGGGTATTGCCTGGCAAGCTCTCCTTCGATGAATTTGTAAGTCCCTATTCCGACGCCGGCCCCCAGACCTATCAGCGCCAGCTCACACCCCCACAAAACCGTCAGCGACAATAATACAATCAGCAGCCTTGCGACTTTTTTCATGAAACCTCCTTAATTTAGATACAAGAGTCAAGAGTGACGACTATATTATGAATTCCAACCTGACTCTTAACTCTTAACTCTGTTTTTGTGATATAGATAAATACCAGAAATCGTAATAAAATTACAAGTGGAAAATTTTGATGTGTTAAAATTAGCCATGCTGATTCTGTCTTTTACCGGGACAAGCGCGGAAGATATTTTTGAAAAAGCGTCCGAAATTCTCAACAGCGGGGGCATCGTTGCTTACCCCACGGAAAGCTTTTATGCCCTCGGGGTCGCTGCCCTGGATGAATGCGCGGCAAGAAGACTGTTTGAACTTAAGCGGAGACCGGCTGACAAACCCCTGCCGGTCATTGTCGGCGATATGACCGTGCTTGAATCAATCGTCAGGCGTGTCCCGACCCCTGCCCGAAAACTAATCAAGAGGTTCTGGCCCGGACCTTTGACCATCCTGTTTGAAGCGAAAGACAATGTCCCCATATTACTGACGGGTGGTCAGGGTAAAGTGGCCGTGAGGGTCCCCGGCATGAGCGTCGCGCTTTATCTGGCAGCGGCGTTAAAGGTCCCGGTCACCTCGACAAGCGCGAACCCTTCCGGCAGCCCCCCTGCTGTGGACGCGGCTTCCGTCGCGGATTATTTCGGAGGCGACATTGACCTGATTATCGACGGCGGGAGGACCCCGGGAGGGAAGCCCTCTACAATTGTGGATGTCACCGTCGATCCGCCAAGAATTTTGAGAGAGGGAAGCATAATTTTGCCCGGCTAAATATACAACTTTTTGATATACTTATTGTAATTTTGGATCAACCTGAACTTTGATACACAGAGACCAAAATTGAAGATTGAAGATTGTAAATTTCAAATTTTACATTTCCGGTCTTCAATTTAATATGCCCCCTGAAAGGAGACCGAAAATGTCTTTCCCGATTCACAGGCCGCGAAGGCTGAGACTTAACAGAATAATCAGAAACATGGTGAGGGAGACGCACATCACCCCCGACGATTTCATATATCCCCTCTTTGTCGTTGAAGGCAAAGGGGTGAGAAAGAAAATATCTTCCATGCCCGGCTGTTTCCAGATGTCGGTGGATGAGATTGTGAAAGAGGCGCAGGGCGCATACAAACTCGGGGTCCCGGCCGTCATCCTTTTCGGCATCCCGGAGCATAAGGATGAAAAAGGCACGGAGGCGTATAACCCGAAAGGCGTTGTTCAGCGGGCCATAAGGGCGATCAAAGACAAGGTCCCCGAGCTGGTTGTAATCACCGATGTCTGCATGTGCGAATACATGAGCCACGGCCACTGCGGGGTCATCAAAAAGGGACAGATATTAAATGACCCCACTCTCGAGCTCCTGGCGAAAGAGGCGTTATCGCACGTCAAGGCGGGCGCCGACATGGTCGCGCCCTCGGACATGATGGACGGGCGTATTATGGCCATCAGGAGCATCCTCGATGCAAACGGTTTTGAGAACATACCCATAATGAGCTACGCCGCAAAATACGCGTCCGCATTTTATTCACCCTTCAGGGAGGCCGCGGAATCGACGCCCTCTTTCGGCGACAGGCGTTCATACCAGATGGACCCGGCAAACAGGAGAGAGGCGATAAAGGAAGTCGCGCTTGACATTGAGGAGGGAGCGGACATCGTTATGGTAAAACCGGCTTTAGCGTATATGGATATAATCTCGGATGTGAAAGACACATTCGACCTGCCTGTTGCGGCTTATAATGTGAGCGGGGAATATTCGATGGTGAAGGCCGCGGCAAAGATGGGGTGGATAGATGAGATGAGGGTTGTGCTGGAGATACTTACCTCGATGAAACGCGCCGGGGCGGACCTCATTCTCACTTATCATGCGGTGGATGCGGCGAAGGAACTGAATAAATAATTTTGGCCATAAATTATATTTTGTCTGTCATTCCGGCGGTCCTTAAGCCGGAATCCAGCCTTGATTTACTGGATTCCCGCTCAACAGCCCGCGGGAATGACGGCTTTACAATCAGTAAATGAGACCCTTGATGACAGGCGATTCATATGGAAATTACACTTACCACCGGTAAAAAGATAGCCTGCCCGTCCGGCGCTTCCGTATTGGAGGCGCTGAAACAGGCCGGCATCTACCTCACGTCCTCCTGCGGAGGAAAAGGGACCTGCGGAAAATGCAAGGTCATCGTCAAATCAGGCCCGGCGGAAAGCCTGTCGAAGATAAAGCTCTCCAAAGAAGAACTGGGCAGGGGATACGCCCTTGCCTGCAAGACCTTCCCTTCCGGCGACCTGCTGATAGACATACCGAAGGAATCCATGCTCACCGTCGAGGGCAAGGTAGTCACAGGGAAGGCCAAAGACCTTCTGGCGCTCCTGCATTCTACCGGCGCCCCGATGAGGCCCCTGACCGGCAGGGTGGTGCTTAATCTTCCGCCGCCGACTATCGACGACAATATCAGCGACCTTGAGAGGCTGAAGCGCGAGCTCTTTGCACAGGGCATGGCGTGCCTCAGGGTCCCTTTCAGGTTCATGCCCGGGCTTGCAAAGACAATAAGGAAAGAGAACTGGGAGATAACGCTCTGCACCATTCACACCGAAGACTGTGAAGAGATCATTTGCATTAAATCAGGATACAAAAAAATACCCCGGTACGGCGTGGCGGTCGATATCGGCACGACGACCGTTGTCGTATTCCTGATCGATCTGACAAACGGCAACCTCATCGACGTCGCCTCCACCTACAATTCCCAGATACGCTTCGGCGACGACGTCATCACGAGGATCGTTCATGCCACCGAGCATAATAAATTGAGAGAACTGAATGCCGCGGTACTTTCGGACATCAACAACCTGCTCACGATAATCAGGAGGAACCATCATGTGGACATGGACTCCATTGATTGTTTTGTCGTCGCGGGCAATACGACTATGACGCACCTGTTTTTAGGTCTGGACCCTTCAGCGATAAGGGAGGAGCCGTATATCCCCACGGCCAATACATTCCCTCTGTCATATGCCGGGGAACTCGGCATCAAGGCGGACCCGAACATCCCTGTATACGTCTTCCCGTGCGTTGCAAGTTACGTGGGCGGAGATATTGTCTCAGGAGTGCTGGCCGCGCAGATTTACAGGAAGCATGAGTTGAGCATCTTCATCGATATAGGGACGAACGGAGAGATAGTGATCGGGAATTCCGAATGGCTCGCATCGGCGGCGTGCTCCGCCGGTCCGTGTTTTGAGGGGAGCGGGATTAAATGCGGCATGCGGGCCACCGACGGGGCCATTGAGGGCGTGAAGATCAACCGTGAAACCCTTGAGGTTGAAATAAAAGTGATAGGCGATGACGGCACCGTGCCCGTGGGCATATGCGGTTCGGGGATGATCGACGCGATTGCGGAGATGTTTCTCACCGGGATCATCGACCAGAAGGGGAAACTCCAAAGGGAAATTTCAAACAGGGTCAGGGAAGGAGAAAACGGGCCGGAGTTTGTCGTTTATCCCGGCATCGGCGGCGACATCGTGCTTGCCGAGCCGGACATAGAAAACATTGTCAGGGCCAAGGCCGCTATATACGCCGGCTTCTCCACGATCCTGAAGGAAGTAGGCTTTACATTCAATGATGTGCAGAAAGTTTATATCGCAGGCGGCTTCGGCAGGTTTCTCGACATAGAAAAGGCGATAATGATCGGCATGCTCCCGGATCTGCCGAAGGAGAGGTTTGAATACCTCGGCAACACCTCCGTCACAGGGGCTTATCTATGCCTGCTTTCCCGGAAGCTCCGCGAAGAGGCGGAAGAGGTCGCCAGGAAAATGACCTACCTCGAACTTTCAGTCTCACACATATTCATGAATGAATATATCTCCGGGCTTTTTATCCCGCATACCAATATCGACTCGTTTCCCAACGTGAAGAAGCTGATGAATAAGTAATGGCCCCTTCCTTTGTTTTGGGCCTTATCTCAAAGGGGCCCGAAAATACTGTAAGCTGCCCCGATATTTTTATTGCACCAGCGACGGATCCGCATACTTGCGCAACTGCGCAACTAACGAATTTTCTTGACAAAAACCATGTAAAGCGCGTTATGATTAAATCATCCATTCGCATTCATGTGTAAAAGGCGCAGGGGTTGTCCTGACGCTTTGGCGGGGCAAAAGGCTGAGGGCGCCGGATGATAGGGTAAAAGCAGCTCTGACCGGGATTTATCCAATATAAATTCGGCTCCCCCGTTGATACCTGCAACGCCGGACCGCCCGGGACTGAGGGTCCATACGGCAATGCAACGTGCAGTGACACATGGGACAATGACTGTGACGGCTCCACCGATGCAGTTGACGCCGACTGTCAGGCCCCGGATGTAACTGTGGCCCTCCTCCCTGATTCAGCCACAGTCCCTCGGGGCGGCACACTCGGGTACAAGGTAAGAGTTACAAACAGCTCCTCTTCTTCACAGACCTTCAAATACTGGACATACGTTGAATTTCCAAATGGAAACCGTTATCCCGCCACAGGTGAATTATTCGGACCGGTGACGATAACGCTTGCCGCCGGGCAGAGCAGGACCGTTCATCCTGAAAAAAGCAGTTGGGCCACAGCCAACAGTAGGCGCTTTAAGCCTCTGTGGCTGATTGCCTTTTTTAGGTTAAAGTGCCTGTAAATAGCGCCTACAATAATTATACCGCAACTATGGATGGTGGTTTTTTAAATCCTTCTTGGAGTAAATTAAATCAATCATGCTTGTCCTTAAAGTCAGGAAACAGAAGACGGGCCCTGTCATAAACCGCCATCCCTGGGTCTTTTCACAGGCGCTTGAAACCGTCCCCGACAGCCTGGAGCCCGGCGCTCCGGTGAAATTGGAAAGTACAGGCGCCGGCTACCTTGCAAGCGGCTATTTTAATTCTTATTCACAGATCGCGGTGAGGATATGGGGGTATGAGGAAGATGAAAAAATCGACGGGGATTTCTTCGCCCGGCGTATCAGGAGGGCTTATGAAATCAGGAAGAACTACGTAGAAAGTCCGTCAACAGACGCGTACCGTTTGATCAACGGAGAAAATGATTTCCTGCCCGGATTCATCGCGGACAAGTATGGAGATTATCTGGTCATCCAGTGCCATACGCGCGGAATTGAATTGTGGAAGGACGCCATTATCAATGCATTGATAGAGGTAATAAGACCCGCCGGCATATACGAGAAATCGGAGGCGGCCTACCGTAAGACCGAGGGGATGGCATCCAGGTCGGGGCTTCTGTACGGGACCGTGCCCGACCTGGCGACCATAAGAGAGAATGGTTTCAACTTTCTTGTGGACATCAGGCAGGGGCAAAAGACGGGTTTCTATCTGGACCAGCGCGACAAACGGCGGGCCCTCGGCAAATATACAAAGGACAAAGCGGTCCTGAACTGTTTTTGTTATACGGGCGGGTTCTCGGTCTATGCCCTTGCAGCAGGGGCGCAAACGGTCACGAGCGTCGATGCGTCCTCATCCGCCCTGGAGCTCGCAAGGGAGAATATCGAGCTGAACAAGCTTGATTCGGGCAAGTGCGAATTTATCTGCGACGATGCGAAGAATTACCTGAAGAACGCGCCGGCAGGGCAATTCAGCGTGATCGTCCTCGACCCCCCTGCCTTTATCAAGGACCGGAGGAAGAAAAAGGAAGGCCTGACGGGGTACAGGGGGATCAATGAAGCGGCGCTCAGGATATTGCCTGCAGACGGGACACTGGCTACCTGCTCCTGTTCGGCCCATCTGTCCCTGCAGGATTTTCGCTACCTCCTTACCGAAGCGGGAGGAAGGACAAGAAAGTCTCTCAGGTTTCTGGAAACATATACCCACGGCATAGACCACGTCGTGCTGGCCCCCTTTACCGAAGGAGAATATCTCAAGTGTTATTTTGCGACAGTTTAAGTCCTTCCGTCATTCTCATCGCGTATCTTTCAGTAGTCGCCTTCGGCTACTGGCTCGACTACCTGAACCTTTCTCATATAAAAAAACACGGCTCCGACGTCCCTGCGGAATTTGAAGGGCACATTGACCGGGAATTATTGAACAGGTCGCTGAGTTATAATGTTGAACATACAAAGTTTGATTTTGTCTCTTCCGTATTCAACAATGCGGTTTTTCTTGTTTTCATATTCGCGCTGCTGAACTTCTATAATTCCTGGGTCGTCTCGCTCGAGCTTCCTTTTATCCTCACGGGCCTTGTATTTTTCCTGCTGCTGACTTACGCGGAGACCGTCATACACATACCCTTCAATCTTTACGGCACATTCAAAATAGAGAACAGATACGGCTTCAACACCATGACCTTCAGGTTATGGCTGGCGGACACGGCAAAGTCCCTGATCGTCTCCACGGTCCTCACGAGTCTGCTGATAGCGGCGGGACTGTTTATCGTCCTTAAAAGCCCGGACCTCTGGTGGCTATGGGTATGGTGTTTCTTTCTCGTCTTCAGTATTTTCATGATGTACATTTCTCCGTATGTGATAGAACCGCTTTTTCACAAGTTTGCCCCGATCGACGATGAAGAACTCGTGGGGGGCATTCGGGCGCTCATGGGCAAGGCGGGGATAAAGGTAAGCAGGGTCTTCAAGGTTGACGCCTCCAGGCGCACAAAACATACCAATGCATATTTCACCGGCATAGGGAAGGTGAAAAGGATTGTACTTTATGATACCCTCCTTGAAAAAATGGACCGTGACGAGATACTCTCAATCCTCGCCCACGAGGCGGGGCACTGGGAAAAAAAGCACCTGCTGAAAATGATAGTTGTTTCCGAAACGGTCGCCCTGATCACAATTTATATTGCCTTCCGGCTTATGCAGGGTGATTTTCTTATAGACCTGTTTCACATTGAAAAAAGTTCATTCTTTGCAAAGGCGCTCCTACTGGGCTTTATCGGCTCTATCGTGTCCTTCCCGTTCAGCCCGGTATTCAATTACTTTTCCAGAAGGCATGAGGACGAGGCCGACAGGTATTCCTATGAGCTGACCGGCAGGGCCTCAAGCATGATCAGCGCCCTCGTCAAGCTTTCAAAGGACAACCTCTCAAACCTTCACCCCCATCCGCTTTATGCCTTGTTCCACTATTCCCACCCGCCTGTGCTGGAAAGGATAAGAAGGATACGGGAATTAGAGTTTAGAGCATAGAGTCCGGAGTTTAGTGAAAAGCATGGAAGATTTTTTTCTAAACTCCAAACTCCAGACTCTAAACTCTGTGATTCAATTGATTGACAGCCCGGCTGAACGCTATCTATAATCAATTTGACATGAAAGGGTTTATCGTAAAATTATTAATGTTCCTGCTCGTCCTGGTCCTCGGCGCGGCAACAGGCGGATACTTCGCCCTCGTTAAGGGCGTGCCGAACATAGAGGAGATCAAGGGTTACGTCCCTGCAAACGGGACGAAGGTCTACGCCGACGACGATACCCTTGTGGGAGAGTTCAAGGTCGAAAAGGGCATATATGTCCCCGTCGGCAAGATCCCCGAGGACCTGATAAGGGCCATCATAGCCGTTGAGGATTCAAGGTTCTGGCAGCATAAGGGAGTGGATTATATAGCCATTGTAAGGGCGGTGTTCAAGGATGCGCTTGCCGGCAGGATAAAAGAAGGCGCGAGCACCATAACGCAGCAGCTCGCAAAGGTCATCTTCCTGTCTCCGGAAAAGACCGTCTCAAGAAAGCTGAAAGAAGCCATACTCGCCTTCAGGCTTGAAAAAAATCTCAGTAAGGAAGAAATACTCGAGCTCTATTTCAACAGGGTCTATTTCGGGCACGGCGCATACGGCATTGAGATGGCGGCGCGCGCTTATTTCGGCAAATCAGTTTCCGATGTGTCGCTTGCGGAGGCCGCGCTCCTGAGCGGTCTTGTCAAGGCCCCAAACAAGTATTCCCCGTATAACGATCTCGATAAAGCAAAGGAGAGGCAGCGTGTCGTCCTGAAGAGGATGCAGGAGGAAGGTTATATATCAAAGGAGGAAGAGGATAAAGCTTACAAACAGCCGCTCCACCTCTCCAGCATGCGTTCAGAGATGTACACGCAAAATTACTTCCTTGAATATGTCAGACAGTATCTCGAGGACAAATACGGAGTGGAAACGGTCTACAGGGGCGGGCTGAAGGTGTATACGGCTATGAACAGAAAAATGCAGGCACTTGCGGTCTCCGCGCTTCAAAACGGGCTGAGGGAAGTGGACAAGAGGCAGGGGTACAGGGGGCCTGTAGGGCATAAGGATGTGGACCTGAAAGCGGATTCGGGTGATGAAAAACCCGCGGGGAAAGTGGTTATGAGAGAGGGCGATTTTATGACCGCCGTGGTCCTTACTTCTTCCGATACCTTTGCAGCGGTCAAGGCAAGGGGATACACAGGGAGGATATTCCTGCAGGACACGCTGTGGGCGAAAAAAGTGATCGACGCAAACGGGAAGGTGATCGGGGAATACAGAAATTTCGGACTTTCCGATATCCTGAAATCAGGCGATACAGTAAGGGTGAAGGTCAAAAGCATATACGGCAGTGAGCCTGTATTTACGCTTGAGCAAGACCCTTTGGTGCAGGGCGCAGTCATCGCCGTCGAGCCTTCAACCGGCTATATCAGGGCGATAGTCGGCGGTTTTGATTTCGGCAAGAGCGAATTCAACAGGGCCGTCTTCGCAAAGAGGCAGGCGGGTTCCGCCTTTAAACCGATAATTTATGCCGCTGCGATGGATAACGGCTATACCCCGGCAAGCGTTATCGAAGACGAACCCATAAGCTACTCGACCGAACAGTTCGGGGAATGGAGGCCGGAAAATTATGACAGGAAATATCACGGCCCGACGAGGCTGAGAGAGGCGCTGGCGTTCTCAAGGAATATTGTCACGATCAAACTCCTTGAAGAGGTCGGCGTCCGGAAGGCCATCAACTTTGCCAACACGCTCGGCATACACGGCGAACTGCCTTACAACCTGTCTCTCGCGTTAGGGAGTTTAAGCGTCACGCCCCTTGAGCTGACGTCGGCGTTCTGTGTCTTTGCCCAGGGGGGCATGAGAATGGACCCCATAGCCGTCAAGTATGTTGTCGACTCCGATGGAAACGTCGTTGAAAATAACGAACCCAACGGGGTCATGGCCATAAGCCCCCAGACGGCGTTTCTTGCAACGTCCATGCTTGAGGACGTCGTGAAATACGGCACTGCCAAACGCGCAAGGGCGCTGCAACGACCTGTTGCGGGGAAGACGGGCACGACAAACGATTACAGGGACGCCTGGTTCGTCGGTTATACTCCTGATCTTGCAGCGGGTGTATGGGTGGGGTTTGATAATATGCGCCCGCTGGGGGCCAAGGAGACGGGGGCAAGAGCCGCCCTTCCTGTATGGATTGAATTTATGAAAGAGGCGACTGTTGACCATGACACGCACGACACATTTCCGGTGCCCGAAGGTATAGTCACTGCCGTAATCGACCCCCTGACGGGGCTCCTCGCAACCGGTGATTCTGAAAAAATGATCGAATTTTTCAGGGAAGGGACCGTCCCGAGAGGATATTCGACAAGGGCACACAGGGAGGCCGTGAAAAAGAAAAAACCGGAGTACGCGGATACGGAGAGCGACGATCATGAGGTCGATTGAATTTAAACCACAGAGACACGGAGGAAGACAAATAAAGTATAGGGTTAAGAGTCAGGAGGTTAGGGGAAATACCCTGCTCAATCTCTGTGTCTCAGTGCCTCTGTGGTTAATTACAGTTTCTGACTTAAAAGGAGGATGATATGAGACTTGTTGCTATGGTTTTAGTAATCCTGTTGCTGTCGGTTTCACTCTGCTGGGCGCAGAAGACGCCGATGGAAAAGGCGTATTCACATTATTTCCGGGGGGACATGGACGAAGCGGTCAGGATCATGAAAGAGGAAGTTGAGAAAAACCCCGATCCCCAGACCTACTATTTCATCGGCTACGCGTATTACAAGATGAAAAAGTTGGACCTCGCAAAGGAGTATTTCGACAAGGCGTACCGGATGAAGTCTTTTTACGCGCCGGAGACAATAGAGAAGAAATAGGCCGGGGAGAAGGATTTTATGTTATCCCCACCCTGTGCAGCTTCATGATATTGCTCTTGCCGCCCAGGGCGAATGGGGATGTCGCGATTATCGCGATGGTGTCCCCTTTTTTCACGAGGCCTTTTTGAAGCAGCGCCTTCTCCGATGCGGATATCATTTCATCGGTATTGCCGGGGAATTTCATGACGTGCGGCGTTACCCCGCGGTAAAGGTTCATCCTCCTGCGCACATCCTCTGTTTCGGTAAATCCGGTGACCGGAACGGACGGCCTGAACTTTGACACGAGAAGGGCGGTAAAGCCGCTCCTGCTGAAAGCGACTATCGTCTTTGCCCGGATATCCATCGCAGTGGAGCATGCGGCCTCGGCTATGGCCTGGGCAAAATTTTCAGACACGATATCAGCGGCAGGGCCGGCCCCCACGTTACTCTCTGTAAACCTGATTATCCGATCCATCATTTCAACCGCCTCGACCGGGTATTTCCCGGCCGCGGTCTCTCCGGAAAGCATGAGGGCGTCTGTCCCGTCAAGCACCGCGTTGGCCACATCCGCGGCCTCAGCGCGCGTGGGGCGTGAATGCTCGGTCATGGACTCCAGCATCTGGGTGGCGGTTATTACGGGCTTCATCGCCAGGTTGCACTTTTGTATAAGGACCTTCTGAATCATGGGGACTTCTTCAGGGGGGAATTCAACCCCGAGGTCGCCGCGGGCAACCATAATACCGTCTGCGACGTCGATGATATCATCTATGTTTTCAACGGCCTGCCTGTTTTCAATCTTTGCAATTACCGGGACGGCCGCCTTTTCCCTTTTCAGCCTGTCCTTTACCTTCAGAATATCTTCCCGCGAGCGGACAAAAGAAAGGGCGATATAATCGATTCCCAGACGGACCCCGAAGGCAATGTCCGCCGCGTCCTTCTTTGTAAAGGCGGGAGCTGAAATCCTGACACCGGGGAAATTAACGCCTTTCTTCTCCTTCAGAAGTCCTCCCTCAATGACCCTCGTGATCAGCCCGTCTTTTTCTTTGCCGGTCACTTTCAACCGGATCAGTCCGTCGTCTATAAGGACGATATTGCCGATATCCAGGTCTTTAACGAGGCGGGGATACTGCACCTGTATCTGTTTGCCGTCGCCTGAAATATTCTTTGAGGTCAGCGTCAGCGAGGCCCCCTCTTTGATGTATACCGGGCCGCCGCCGATCATCCCTGTTCTTATTTTCAGACCTTTGATGTCCTGCAGGACGGCGACGGGAGAGTTATGCCTGCGCGCGCCTGAACGGATGGTATCGAAGGCCTTCTTGTGCGACTCATGCGTCCCGTGCGAAAAATTAAGCCTCGCGACGTCCATGCCCGCCGCTATCATCCGGTTGATAATTGCCTTTGAGCTGCTTGCCGGTCCTATGGTACAGACTATTTTAGCCTTGCGCATATATTACCTTATGGGGAGGGTCAAGGGTCAGGGGGCAAGGGTCAAGGGATAGCATGCAAAAGCGCAAAGGGGAGGCTGCGGAGGAATTTCTATACGACACCTTTAAAAAAGAGTCAAGAGTTAAGAGTAAAGAGTTAAGAACAGGAAAAAGACAAGAATTGCGCAGAAGCAAAAATGTAAAATGGTGTTTGTCGATTATAGAAATTCCGCAGCAGGCTCCCCTTTGCGCATATAAATATCTTAACCGCAATTTAATCACTCCACGCAACTTCCTTCCCTTTCCGGCAAATGGTATGCTTCTTCCAGCCCTCGCCCCTTTCCCTGAAATCAGTTCGAAAGTGCGCACCCACGCTCCCTTTCCTGAACAGGGCGGCCTCTGTGATCAGGTGCGCAACGGTCAGCATATTTTTCAATTCAAATTCCCTTCTGTTCTGACAGGACATTTCCATGATGAACTGTTTCCTGTCGAGCCATTTTTTGGCTATGGAGAGGGATTCGCCGCATCGTATGATCCCCGTCTTGTTCCACATTAACTGCCTCATCTTGCTCCGAGTTTTTGCAAGGTCAAAAGCCGGGGCCGGAGAATCTGCAGCAGAATTTTGAGCGTGAACGGCAGAAGTCGTATTTACATTTCCTTCCTCAATATAACTTGCCGCCCTTCTCCCCGCCCGCGCGCCGTATACGAGCCCTTCAAGCAGGCTGTTTGACGCAAGACGGTTGGCGCCGTGCACCCCGGTGCAGGCCACCTCGCCTGCCGCGAACAGCCCTTTGATGCCGGTCTCACCGTCGACGTTCGTATAAACGCCCCCCATGAAATAATGGGCCGCCGGTGAAACCGGGACGGCGTCTTCGGTAATATCGATGTCATATTGCAGGCACGTGGCATAAATAAGGGGGAACCGCTTTTTAATAAAATCCTTGTCGAGGTGGGTAAGAACCAGATACACATGCCTGGAATTTGTCTTAACCATTTCCGAGACCATTGCCCTTGTCACAGCGTCCCGCGGCGCAAGCTCAGCCATCTCATGATACTGAGGCATGAATCTCTCGCCGGAGATATTCGCTAATAAAGCCCCTTCCCCTCTCATGGCCTCGCTGAGAAGGAAAGGCGGAGCGCCGGGAGAATACAGGGTCGTAGGGTGAAACTGGACAAATTCCATATCGGTAATCAACGCGCCGGCCCTGTACGCAATCGCCAGTCCGTCGCCGGTCGCTATCATAGGGTTCGTGGTCCTTGAATAAACCTGGCCCGCCCCCCCGGTTGCCAGGACCACGGCCTTTGCAAAGATATTGATGATTGAATTTCCCCTGAGCACGGTAGCGCCGATGCATCTGTTGCCGTCCGTGATCAGATCAAGAGTAAATGCGAAGTCGTATCTTGATATGGAAGGATATGTCCGCGCCTTCTGGATCAGGGCGCGCTCAATTTCTTTTCCGGTCGCATCGCCGCGGGAATGGAGGATCCTTTTGCGGGAATGGGCCGCTTCTCTTGTAAAGGAGAGTTTGCTCCCCTCTTTGTCGAATTCCGCCCCCCACGATATCAGCTCAAGAATAAGTTCAGGTCCCTCTTCAACGAGAATTTTTACGGCATTCTCCCTGCAAAGACCATCGCCGGCCTTTATCGTATCTTCATAATGAATGCCGACTTCATCTTCATCGCTTAACGCGACCGCGACCCCGCCCTGGGCGTATTCCGTGCTGCTTTCAGTCTGTTTGTCCTTTGTAAGGACCAGCACGCTGCCTCTCGTGGCAAGTTCAATAGCCGCTCTCAGCCCGGCGACTCCACCTCCTATTACGAGGAAATCCACAGTTATTACGGAAGGGGCCATGATGGAAAGAATAATAAGGCATTTACAATTCTAAGTCAATTTAACGGGAAGGAAAACATGGTGGTTGTCCCTTATGCTGTTGAGGCCGTGAACCGGTAAAAGAGTTTTAAGATTCTCTCTCATTACATGCAAAAACCATTTCTCATGCTGCCGAATTATCCCGCGAAAAACTGATTTCCATACCGGCGTAAGGTAAGATGCAATTCAAGATAGACGAAAACCTGCCGTGACTACCCGTCAGGCTTTTCAAAGACAAATAAATGCTCGTGCATAATAAGCAGGAAGTTATATTGAGTTATTTTAGTTCTCCAATATGGTGTTGATTTACAATTCCATTGGCATTTAATAATATCCTCTTTTAATTTGAAGCCTGCATTAAGGAATTCCTGCATAACCTTATATGCCAGCGGAATGTAGTATTTTCTTCTCCTTGTATCGCCAATGAGAATTCCGCAATATTTACTTGGTTTCAAGACTCTAAAGCATTCTGATGCCACCGCATTAATTTCTTTACAAAAATTATCAATGTTATTGATATTCGATAAATCCCCATAAATTTCCCCATTGCTGTATTTAATGATGTCTATATAAGGAGGGTGAGTAGCAATTAAATCAACTGTATTATTTGATAGGTTATATAAATCTCTGGCATCGCCGTTATGAATTTGAATTGAGGTTTCTTTTACATCTGATGTAAAGTTTAGATTTTTTTTACATAATTCAATTGATCGTGGATTAATGTCATACCCTATGGCGTTTCTTCCAGTGAGTTTACATTCAATAAGGGTTGTACCGCTGCCACACATTTGATCCAGAACTAAATCACCAGGTTTTGAATATCGTAAGATTAAATTACGGGGAACTTGAGGAGCCCAGTTTCCACGATAGGAAGGATTATGAGATACCCATACGCCTCTATCAGGAAAAGACCAAACAGTGGTATCCTCTAATCTAAACCGTTCTGGTTCAAGAGTTGTCATGAAATTAATTATATTTGATGTATTTGAGCGATTTGATTGTCGCTTCAACCAGTCCCGGCGTTATTATAGCACTTAAATAAAATAAAACTGAATAGTACGTATTGCGCCATTTGAGGAAGCATGAGTTTGGGGATGAAGATTACAATTACATAGTAGTTAATATGCGATGGTTGCCATTGCAGAATAGAATTTTCTTATTGACAGGTCTTCCATATAGATGATAAATTTAGGGTAAATTTTGGGTAAAATTAATGGCTCTTGTTATACAATTTTCTTTAACTGAACAAGAAGAGAAGACTCTCCCTTACATCATCCAATTTATTAATGAATACGGCTTTCCGAACGATTTATATGATAACATCCCTAATTCACATCAGTATCATTGATTGAGACAAGAACTTAAAATGAATACTTTACCTAAAGAACAAATTGCAATTGCATCCAAATCAAGCATAAAACCCGTATTGAAATGGGCTGGCGGCAAGTCCCAGTTGTTAAAAGAGCTGTTGCCTAAAATACCTAAACACTACGGTCGCTTCATTGAACCTTTTTTAGGTGGTGGCGCTCTTTTTTTTGCCGTGCGTCCAGCTAATGCAATTGTAGCCGACAGCAATCCTGAACTTATTAGTCTTTATAAAACTGTGGCCATGAACGTAAAAGGCGTTATCGCCGGTCTGAAAAAACACAAAAACACTGAGGAATCATATTACAAGATTAGATCACAGGACTGGACAAAGCTTTCTCCAGAAGAGGCTGCTGCGAGGACAATCTATTTGAATCGCACTTGTTTCAATGGTCTTTACCGCGTGAATCGTCAAGGTCAGTTCAATACACCATATGGACGTTATAAAAACCCCCTCATTATTGATGAGGATCATCTAATTGCTGCATCTGCTCTGTTGCAGACAGCCAATATTGTATGCGGCGATTATAAAAATGTATTAAGAGACCATGCCCTGCCAGGTGATTTCGTATTTCTCGATCCCCCGTATTTGCCTATTTCGGAATATTCAGACTTCAAGCGCTACACGAGAGAGCAGTTTTATGAAGAAGACCACAGAGATCTTGCCGTTGAAATTAATAGACTGCATAACTTAGGGTGCTACGTCATCCTGACAAATTCAAATCATCAGCTCGTTCATGATCTCTATGGTCACTTTAAAAGGGACATAGTTAATACAAAGCGTCATATAAGCTGTAATGGTAATGGTCGAGTTGGTGAAGATGTAATTGTGGACATAAAGCCAAAGGTTCGGTTAAACCTGAAAATAGTTCCGGACCCTTTACCGGAACAAGCTTTGAGATATCCCTCAACCCGTTTCATGGGTTCAAAAAACAAATTGTTAAAAGAAATCTGGAGTGTAGCATCTCACTTCAAGTATCGTACCGCTATTGATTTGTTCTCGGGCTCTGGCGTAGTCGGCTATATGTTCAAGGCGAAGGGGAAGGCGGTCATTTCAAATGATTATATGGCGATGTCGGCGATATTTGCCAAAGCCATGATTGAGAACAACAATGTCACGTTATCTCATGCTGACGCCTTGAGGTTACTGGAACCACGACGGCATTCTGACCGTTTTGTAGACACCACCTTTAGAGGGCTATATTTTAGCGACGAAGATAATCAATTAATTGATACCCTACGTATGAATATTTGGGCACTGCGCAACCCGTACAAGCGTGCAATTGCCTTGACTGCAATTATCCGTGCCTGCACCAAGAAGAGACCACGTGGAATTTTCACCTACACAGGTCACCGTTACGACGATGGCAGACGCGACATTCGCATATCACTAAGGGATCAATTTCTTGAAGCTGTGGAAGTTATTAACAGCGCTATCTTCGACAACGGACAAGAAAACAAGGCACGGCACGGCGATGCTTTAGATATTCAAACGCTGGAAGGGTGTCTTGTCTACATTGACCCGCCATATTACAGTCCATTGTCAGACAACGAGTATGTAAGACGTTATCACTTTGTTGAAGGGCTTGCGAGAGACTGGGAAGGGTTGGACATCCAACAGCACACAACCACTAAGAAGTTTAAGAGTTATCCGACCCCGTTTTCTACACGCAAGGGAGCGTCTAATGCCTTTGATCACCTATTCAGAAGATTCCGGAATAACGTGCTCCTTGTGTCATATTCATCAAACAGCCAGCCCACGCAGGATGAAATAATCTCGATTATGAGCAAATACAAGGACACTGTTGAGGTGGTTCCAGTGGACTACAAGTACTCATTTGGTACACATGGGCACAAGGTAGGAGATAACAATAATAAAGTTAAAGAATACCTTTTTGTTGGATACTAATATGCTGCATCTAAACGAGCGGTGGTAGTTACGTAATGAGACCATGGTACCTTGGGAACACGACCGTTCGCAGTCCGTTCCGGCTTCGTGATGGACTAATTGCGCTGGCGAATTCCCCTCTTGGCGGGCGCATCAAGGGCAGAGAAAATGAAATAGCATTTGCTTGGGTATTGCACAATAGTGGCGTAGTGAATATCGTTCGTCCTGATGCTAATGTGTCAGACCTCGGGCGGAAATGGCGCGCGGCATTAAGCCAGTTGGGGTTTATTTACCCCGAAGTTCCGGCTCGTGAAGGCATACCGCAAAATGAGATTGGGGAGCCGTTCACCATTACACCTAACGGACGTAGATTAATTGATGCCGATAATGTGCCCGGCATGCAGGAATGCTTTCTCCGGTCGCTTGCCGCCTATTACATACCGTCGGCCCTGGAACGAGGTTACACATTCAGAGTCTTTTCCCCTTTGCGGCATACATTGGCACTTATGATGGATCTTGAGCGACATACTGGCGATACTACGTTAAACTTCCTTGAGATGGGCTTGTATGTCCAGATGACGTCATCGGACAATCCGCTTAACGAGGTGGTAAGTAGCATATTGGCGTTCAGGTCTGATCGGATGCACTCTACGAATAAACGACGATTTGACCAAACCGCCCTTAACGCCGCCGCAGGCGAACATAAATACGTGGCTGGCACTTTCAAGGATTACGCAGACACAAACCTTCGCTACTTGAAAGCCACAGGTCTTGTGCAAAGCAAGGGGCGGGGCATTTCTGTTGTTGCTGAGAAGAAGGTCTTCGTAGAGCAACTATTAGCGGATACCAGCATACCAGATAGTGACCGGTCGATTCTGATTACCATCTGTAAGGGTGCAGCCTTACCTACTGACAACAGGGATGCCGCTATAGTAGTGCTTAATGACTTGGTGTCGCAAATTAACCGACGTGGCATTTCCTACACAATTGCTGATAGACCTGTGCATACGCCGGCGGATATTGCCGTGCTCCGTCACGAGATAGAGCATACTTTGGCAGAACTAAATGAAGACGAATATGCTGAACGACAGGCACAGGAGTGGATCGAGATTTTACAATATATGGACTTGCTTATAAATCCACGCTGTAGGCCTGTACGTGGTAATGACGACTCCATAACAATTCCGCAAACAGAAGCACCGGCGTATTTCGAATGGATCTTGTGGCGGGCGTTTCTCGCTATAGACAGCCTTGTGAATAAGCCCTATACTGCGAGACGTTTTAAGATTGATCACGAGTTTCTACCGGTGGGCACAGCTCCGGGCAATGGCCCAGACCTTATCTTCGAATTCGAGGACTTTGTGGTTGTGGTAGAAGTAACCTTGACAGAAAGTTCCCGTCAGGAGGCTGCAGAAGGGGAGCCTGTTAGACGGCATGTGGCAGAACTGGCGATTCAATATGATAAACCTGTTTACGGGATGTTCCTTGCCAACCGGATTGATAGTAACACAGCCGAAACCTTTCGCATAGGTGTCTGGTATACTCGCGACGACACTCGAATGCGCTTGGACATAATTCCTTTCACCCTCGCACAATTTAAGGCATTCTTTGAAGCTATGTTCACGTCTCGCAATGTGCGTGTTGCGGCTATCAGGGACTTACTTGATACGTGCAGCACACTTCGCCAAGACTTACATGCTCCTGAATGGAAGACAAAAATCGCTCAAGCAGTACAAGCTAAGGCGTCGGCTTTAATGGAGATGTGATAATCTTGTAACCGCCTGCACCTGAAATTGTCAGCTACGCTTCCATCTCCGCCTCGACCCTGCGCATGAAAACCATCTCGTTGCCTTCCATGTCCACTTCCACGACGTCCCCGGCCCTGAAGGTGCCGTCAAGAAGCTTTGTTGCAAGCGGAGTCAGGACCTCCTTTTGGATGGCCCTTTTGAGCGGGCGGGCCCCGTAGACCTGGTCGAAGCCGATTTCAGCGAGATACGCCTTTGCCCTGTCGGTCAGGACGATGTTTATATTCTTTTCCTTAAGGTACCGCTTCATCCTCCTGATCTGGATATCGACGATATTCATGAGCAGCTCTCTTGTCAGCGCGTGGAATATTATTATCTCATCCACCCTGTTGAGGAATTCGGGCCTGAAATATTTCTTCAGGTCCTCCATTACGCCTTTCCGTATCTGGGATTCATTCGTCCATTCCGTCAGCATATCCTGTATGTGCCGGCCCCCTATGTTTGAAGTCAGGATGACTACGGTGTTTCTGAAATCGACGGTCCTGCCGTGGCCGTCCGTAAGCCTTCCGTCATCAAGCAACTGCAACAGCACGTTGAATACCTCGGGGTGGGCCTTTTCCACCTCATCAAAAAGGATTACCGCGTAAGGCCTTCTCTTTATCGCCTCTGTCAATTGTCCCCCCTCTTCATACCCTACATAACCCGGAGGCGCCCCGATAAGCCTCGATACAGTATGACGCTCCTGATATTCGGACATGTCTATCCTTACCATCGCTTCTTCGGCGTCAAAGAGGAATTCCGCAAGGGCGCGGGCCAGTTCGGTCTTTCCGACGCCGGTGGGGCCGAGGAAGATAAAAGAGCCGATCGGCCTGTTCGGGTCCTGTATGCCCGCGCGGGACCTCCGTACCGCGTCGGAGACCGCCTTTATCGCCTCATCCTGGCCTACCACCCGGAGCTTAAGCCTCTGCTCCATCTTCAGCAGTTTTTCGATCTCTCCTTCAAGCATCCTGCTGACCGGTATCCCCGTCCATTTGGAGACGATCTCCGCCACGTCTTCTTCGTCAACCTCCTCCTTCAGCATCCTGTTTTTGCTTTGTTCGAGGAGTCGTTTATTTTCCTCCTCCAGCCTCTTCTGCAGGGCAAGGAGTGTGCCGTATTTCAGTTCAGCGGCCCTGTTGAGGTCGCCTTCCCTTTCCGCCTTTTCAGCGTCGATGCGGGCCCGTTCGAGTTCCTCCTTGACGGAGCTTATCCTCCCTATCGCCTCTTTTTCCCTTCTCCACTGCGCCGTCAGGACGTCACGTTTCCCGGAAAGTCCGGCAATCTCTTCATTAAGGTTGTGGAGCCTTTCCTTCGAAGCCTCATCTTTTTCTTTCATCACGGCCTGCCTTTCGATCTCATACTGACGCAATTTACGCTCAAGCTCGTCGAGCTCCGTAGGCATGCTGTCAATTTCCATCTTAAGCCGCGACGCCGACTCATCGATAAGATCAATCGCCTTGTCGGGAAGGAACCTGTCCGCTATATACCTGTTGCTCAATACCGCCGCGGCCACGAGCGCGGAGTCCTTTATCTTTACCCCGTGATGTACCTCGTAGCGCTCTTTCAGTCCCCTCAGTATGGATATGGTGTCCTCCACCGAGGGCTCTTTGATGAATACGGGCTGGAACCTCCTTTCAAGGGCAGGGTCTTTTTCAATGTATTTCCTGTATTCGGAAAGCGTGGTAGCGCCGATGCATCTGAGTTCTCCCCTTGCAAGCGCGGGCTTGAGCATGTTTGACGCATCTATGGCCCCTTCCGCCGCGCCGGCCCCTACAACCGTGTGAAGCTCGTCGATAAAAAGTATTACATTGCCCTGGGCGGCTTCAACTTCCTTGAGGACGGCCTTGAGCCGTTCTTCAAATTCCCCCCTGAATTTCGCCCCGGCCACGAGCGACCCCATATCGAGCGCGACAACTCGCTTGTCTTTGAGGCCCTGGGGGACGTCTCCGGATGTAATCCTCAGGGCAAGGCCCTCGGCAATGGCTGTTTTGCCTACCCCCGGTTCCCCGATTACAACGGGGTTGTTTTTGGTCCTTCTCGAAAGGACCTGGATTATCCTTCTGATCTCCTCGTCCCTGCCGATTACAGGGTCCAGCTTTCCCTTTTTAGCAAGGTCCGTTAAATCGCGCGCGTATTTCTTCAGCGCCTGGTATTTGTCTTCAGGCGACTCGTCCGTGACCCTCTGCGTCCCCCTTATCTCACGCATCGCGGCGAGGACCTTATCGTCGGTGACGCCATGCTTTTTTAGAATTCTCTCGGAGGGGTTTTTGGTCTTCATTATGCCCAGCAGCAGATGCTCCACGCTCACGTACTCATCCTGGAGATGTTCCGCTTCCTGTGACGCGCTCTCAAAAACATTCTTCAACTCCTGGGTTATAAAAAGCTGTCCTACGGCAGAAGGCCCCAGCACCTTCGGCGCCTTCCCTATTTCCGCCTCAACCTCTCTTATGATTCTGACCGTGTCGCCCCCGAGGGACTTTATGATTTCAAGCGCGATACCCTCTTCAAGCAGGACATGAAGCAGATGAGCCGTATCTACCTGCTGGTTGCCCTTTTGCTGGGCAAGCTCCTGGGCCTTCTGGATCGCTTCCCGGCTTTTTATGGTAAATTTGTCTGTTCTCATTTCTAATCCTCCATTTCCCTCAACGCCTCTTTTATTCTCTTCTGAAATTCCTTTCGCATATCGTTTTCAAGATAATCCATCATTCCTTCCATCTCCCTGTGGAGGGCGTCCATTCTCCGTTTCATTCTGAGAATAATGTCCACCCCTGCCCTGTTTACTCCTAAATTCTTTGTCAGGCTCAGTATGGTCCTTATCCGTTCCAGGTCTTCCTGCGAATACAATCTTGCCCCCCCGACCCTCGTCGGATGCAGGAAACCTTCTCTTTCATAAAGGCGCAGCGTCTGAGGATGTATATGGAACATCTCACAGACGACGCCGATCATGAATAAAGGACGTTTTTTATCTTCCATAATGATCTCTAAAAATAGGTAGCAAGTAGTTAGTAGTAAGTAGTTAAGGGAAAAATTTCAAAAAGCGTATCCCTTAACTACCAACTACTTGCTACAAACTACTACTCATTTCTCATTGCACCTTATTAATTCCTGTACGCCTTCTCAAGCTCATGCAACGCCTCCCTTGCCTTTGCGCTCAGGGTCTTGGGAACGACTATCTTGATTACGGCATACTCATCTCCCTTTGTCCCCGTTTTCCTGTCCGGGATGCCCTTGCCTTTCAGCCTGAATTTCTTGCCGCTGTCGGTCCCCGGGGGGAGGGTCATGGTAACGGCGCCCTCAAGCGTCGGCACCTGTATCTTGCCTCCGAGCACGGCGTCGGGAAAGGTGACAGGGACCTCCGTGTATAAATCATTGCCTTCTCTTTTAAATAACGGGTGCGGCTCTACTGTTAATTCGATGTATAAATCGCCCGGCCGCCTGCCTCTTGCGCCTGCGCCTCCCATGCCCTTCAATTTTATTCTGCTGCCGGTTTCAGCGCCGGGCGGTATCTTTATTTTTATGGTTTCTGTGACCTTGCGACTGCCCTTGCCGCCGCAGGCCCCGCAGACACGGGTCGCAGTGCGTCCGCTGCCGTTGCACGTCGGACATGCCTGGCTGACTCTGAAGGCGCCCCTGCTCTGCTTTAAAGTTCCCGCGCCCTTACATTGTGAACACGTCTTGAAATCTTCCGCCCCTGTCCCCGAACAGGTCTTGCATGCGGCATCCCTTGTCAGGGTCACCGGTCTTGACAGGCCTTTATACGCGTCTTCAAGAGATATATCGAGCGACGTAACGAGGTCCGGGCCGTTTTCCGGGATGTCTTCATGCCTGAAACCCCGGAACAAATCCGCGAATATGTCTTCAGCGCCTCCATAACCGAAATCAAAGCCCGGCGACCTGAACCCCTCAAAGCCATGGGGGCCGCCTTCCGCGGCGGCCTTCCCGAACTGGTCATACTCAGCCCTTTTTTTCGCGTCGCTCAGGATCTCGTATGCCTCATTTATCTCCTTGAACTTCTTTTCAGCGCCTTTATCTCCCGGGTTCAGGTCAGGATGAAACTTTCGCGCGAGCTTGCGATAAGTCTTCTTGATGTCTTCCTGTGAGGCGTCCTTTTTCACGCCGAGTACGTCGTAATAATCTTGCGTTGTCGCAGTCATGTGTCTTCCTTCTTTCGGAGATAAAAATTCTACCTTCTATGAATCCTATAATATCAATTGATATGAAACGTGTCAAGCCAAATTACATGACAAAGCATATATGCTTTTTGTTCATATACCACATGCTGGTGCGCAAAGCAAGAAGAAAACCTGCAATTGGGCAACCCCTCACTTATGCGGATACAAATAATAACTACCCAAGCTGTCATTCCCGCAGTCAGTAAGCGGGAATCCACCCTTGCACGGATCCATGGATGCCCGATTAAGCCTGCCCTCGAAGGCCTTAGTCGGGGGGACCTCGGGCATGACAGTTCTATGAGTTCGCTCAGACAGCGTTATCCACATAACTGAGGGGTACCCTATTGACAATATTCTTTTTTGTGATGAAATTGAGCTATGACAATATGCTCCATGGAATTCGTCCTCGGATTTGAGCGGGAAGGGGCGGATTCGAAAAAAGTCCGTCTGGAAGGCTTTCTACTTGTGACTTATTCGTGTCATAAAAATCTTCGCTAATCCATGGCCAATTTGAAGGAGGGAAAATGAATAGAAGGGATTTTCTCAAATACGCGGCAGTGGGCGCTGCGGCTATCACTATCGATGGCTGCATACCGCAATCGATGCGTCAGCAACCTACGCATCATTCTCACCGGCTTTCAACATTGACTCTTAATATAAGCGAGGCGCTGGTGGAGATGGTGGACGGTACAGCGGTTTACATGTGGCTTTTTGAAAACCCCGCAAAAGGACCGAGGTTCCCGGGGCCGACTATCAGCGCTCAGGAGCGGGACACGGTCACCCTGTCTGTTACTAACACCCTTGACGAGGACCACTCCTTCATCATTCCTGGAGTTGTAGACAGCGGGCCTCTTACGCCGGGTGAAAGTAAAATGCTCACATTTACAGCCCCGGCCGCAGGAACGTACCTTTATTTCGACTCACTGAACGCCCCGGTAAACCGGAATTTGGGCCTTCATGGGGCAATGGTTATTTTACCGCACGATCTGAGCACAAATCCTTACACTGATCCGACCCCGGCAGTCAGGGACCTCTTCAACGATCTCGGGAACTCAGCGCATTTTCCGGGCGAGCCATGGATACCTGAGCGCTCCACGGTATGGCTGTTCAGCTCTGTGGACCCGAAATTCAACCAGATGGCGATGGTAGGCAATGCCATCGATCCCGAAAAGTTTATAAACGGGTATCTGCCCCGCTATTTTACGATCAACGGCGAGTCCGGGGCCTTCGCTTCTCATAATCACAAAACCGTGCCCTCGGGCAGGATAGGACAACCGCACCTGATCCGCATTGTTAACGCGGACGTCAACGTCCACTCTCCGCACATCCACGGCAATCACGTATATGTTACGGCAATTAATGGACAGTCAAGGGAAGACGCTCACATGGTCGATACCTATTCCGTGTTCCCGATGGACCGGGTGGACTGGCTCCTGCCTTTTATGAGGCCGCCCGACATACCCGGAGATCCGAACGTGCCTCTGCGTGAACTGATCAGAAATGAGATGGGGATGGTGCTGGGAGGGGTCCCGCAAGCGCCGCTGGCGTACCCGATGCACGGCCATGATGAGCTGTCTCAGACCGCGGCAGGCGGCAACTATCCGCAGGGAATGGTGACCCATTGGGAAATCACGGGTGATCTGGACGGAGTCGACTTTCCGTCCGGGCATTAAAGGAATTAGAAGGAATAAATATTTGCTTTTAACCACAGAGACACGGAGACACAGAGAAAATATTACATTGAAGATTGGAAAGTTATAATTTGAAATTTACAATTTTCATGTTTTTATCCTTGAATCCTCCGTGCCTCCGTGTCTCTGTGGTTTTAGAATGATGCCGATATAAAGGAGGCAAAATGACAATTCGCGAAGTACGCAGAAGACAAATAGAAGAGGATGAAAAAGCCGCTTTCCATAAACATGTATGTCCGCCCACGCACGGGGGCCCTCCGCCCGACCCGGTGGCCCCGACAGTTACATTAGCCAGGAATCTGCTGGTAACCATCAAGCATCCGCTGCCGGACGGGAGCACTGTGCCGATGTGGGTAATTGAAGACCCTGATGATCCGGTGGGAGGTCAGGTCTTTCCGTCCCCGACAATACGGGTGCGCGAAGGCGATGTTGTCCACGTACGGGTAGGCTCCAGGGTCAACACTCATACTATCCACTGGCACGGCATCGAGCCCACACCGATGAACGACGGAGTTGGAAAGCACTCTTTTGAAGTGACGGGCAACTTTACCTATCAGTGGCTGGCCGCTCAGTCCGGCACCTATTTTTACCATTGTCACAAAAATACGACCCTGCATTTTGAGATGGGACTTTACGGCCTGCTCCTGATAGACCCTCCCCAGGGGAAGGGGTTCGTCGCGGGATTCAATCCGCCGGACCATATCATCCCTTACGATGTGGAAGGAATCCTCGTCGTCGATGAGATAGACTCGCGGTGGCATTTCGAGCTTGAGAACAATCACGATGCCTTCATGCAGAAATGCGATCCCGAGGATCCGGTAAACCCGGCGCACTTTACCCAGAATGGTTTCCTGAACGATTTCAGGCCGGACATCTTCGTAATCAACGGGGTGGCGAGGGTGGACGACGATACCCCGATCATGGACCCGGGGGTCGCCATCAACGCAAAGGTCGGCCAGACTATACTCCTCCGGCTCCTCCATTCGGGATATACCATACAGCGGTATACAATCGGCATCGATGCTGAAGCCATTGCCTTTGACGGCAGGCCCTTCGGAGTGCCTCCCTTCGGGAAGTATTCGCGGCCCTTCATCATTGCCGCCGGGGAGCCCTTTATTCTCACCGTGGCCAGACGCATCGAGCTGATAATCAGGCCGACAAAGCCGGGAGTATTTCCTGTTGTGGTTGAATTCCAGCATGATATAACCCGCAGGAGGCTCGCGTTCGCCCGCACGGTCATCAATGTGATATAAAGACAGGGTCCAGGGGCCGGTAGCCAGGGGCCAAGTCATCAGGCCCTTGGACCCTGGACCCCGAACCCTGGACCCTTTATTCTCCCTCCTCTTGGATTAATGCCGCAAATCCGGGTAAACTATTACTCGATGTCACATGACGTTAAAAATATTCTCATCCGGGGGGTGAACTGGATCGGCGACGCGGTCCTTACCCTTCCCTCGATCAGGGCGGTGCGTAAGGCTTTTCCGGAGGCCCGCATAAGCCTGCTCGTCAAACCGTGGGTCTCGGAAATTTTTCTGAACAACCCGGATATCGATGAAATTATCCTCTATGAGGACACTCATAAAGGCATCGGCGGGAAGCTGAAACTCGCGGGAGAGTTGCGGAAAAAGAAATTCGATGCCGCCATCCTTTTTCAAAACGCCTTTGACGCGGCGCTCATTGCGCGGCTTGCCGGGGTCCCCGAAAGGATCGGATACAGCAGGGACGGCAGGGGTCTTCTTTTAACAAAGGCAATACCTTTAAGTAAAGATATCCTCCCGATGCATCAGGTTTATTATTATCTGAATCTTCTGAAGGCGGCCGGCATCGAGACAAAAGAAGTCCGGCCGTTCATATGGCTCACGGATGAAGAAAGACAGTGGGCAAGAGACGTTATTAATTCAAAATTCAAAATTCAAAATTCAAAATTACTGATCGGGATTAATCCAGGCGCGACTTATGGTTCCGCAAAAAGATGGCCTCCGGAAAGATTTGCTGCATTGATCGCCGGGATAATAAATGAACTTGACGGCAGCGTCATAATTGTCGGCAGCGAAGCCGAGGCCGGGATCGCGAATGAGATTGTAGCTTCCGTAGGGGCAATTCATGAATTGCCCCTGCACCAAACGCGAAACGCGAAACGCGAAACGCGTGTCTTAAACATGGCCGGCAAGACAAACCTCAGGCAGCTTGCCGCCTTGATTGCCGAGTGCGACGCCTTCGTAACCAATGATTCGGGTCCGATGCATATTGCCTCAGCGCTTCTTGTGCCTGTTGTCGCCATATTCGGCTCTACTGATAAGACCTCGACGGGCCCCTTTGGAGAGGGGCACAAAATCATCACTAAAGACCTCCCCTGCTCTCCATGCATGAAAAGGGAGTGCCCGGACGGAGATCTGCGGTGTATGACGGAAATAACCGTTGAGGATGTATTTGACGCCCTGAAGGCAATCCTCCCTCGTGAGAAGGCCGTCTTTCTTGACAGGGACGGGACTGTAATTGAAGACAAAAATTACCTGAACACCTTCGACAATCTCGTTATCTTCTCTGATTCCAGAGAAAGCATGTTAAAGCTCAAAGACACGGGCTTTAAACTCATCGGCATCACAAACCAGTCGGGGATAGCGAGGGGGATCATCGAAGAGAAATTCGTCATCGAGTTAAACGCGCACCTTCAAAAGGAGCTGGGCATAGATGCCTTTTACTACTGTCCCCACCATCCCGACGAACGCTGCCCCTGCAGAAAGCCCGAGCCCCTTATGCCGCTGACGGCAAGGCTCAGGCACAAAATAAATATGAAGGCCTCGTATATGATGGGCGACAAGGAACTGGACGTGAAGCTCGCGTGGAAAATAGGAGCGACAGGCGTCCTGCTGTCGGCCACACCTCCGGAAGATACATGCGCCTCTTATGTCGCGAAGGATTTGACCGACGCGGTAAGGTGGATAGTGGAGAGGGAAGAGACCCCGTAGTTTGGAGTTTCTTGCATTATAACTCTATCCTGATAGTTGTGGCGTGCCTGGAATTACCCCGATCAGGGGGATTCTTTGCAGCGCTGCATTAATCCCGAATTATCTTTCTCGCTGCCGAACCATACGGAGGCGGAGTTTTCAAAGATGGCGACTCCCATTGCGGCCCAATTACTGTCCTGCCAGTTCTCCTCTTCTATGATCAGTCCTCTTTCGCCCGGCCTGTTCTGCCAGGCCCTGAGCACCATTTCGGGCGTTAAAGGAGCGGACGTCCAGTACACGTTTTCATAAGCGTTGCCTTTGTAACCTGCTATCTCCGCCGGTTTTTCAAGAATATCCAGCGCATGCGCATGGTCGGATGTATAACAAACCGGCTTCCAGTTGCCCCTGCCCGCGCCTTTATCCGACCAGCTACGGAGGTCGCATTTCTTTCCGAGCGGATCTTTTTTGCCTTTGTGAGGCTCATGGAGCGACAGGTCTATGACATGCCACTTCGCCGTCAGGTAGAGCGTCTCCATTACAGGGACTTCGGAAAGGTTATGCTGCTTCCTGTATTCGTTAATAAGCCGCGCAAGATCAGCCTCCGCATCACTAAGGCATTTGCCCGGTTTAGGTTCTTCCTTTTGCAGGGCAAGGGTTTCAGCGGATATTTCACCTCCTGCGGAAATCGCATCCCCGTCCAACGTGAAGCAGGTCGCTATGGACAGTGTCGACACAATCAAGAAAAACTTTTTACATAGTTGTATTTGCTTTATCATACATCCCTCCGACGTCAGCCCCCCGGCGACTGATTCCCGCACGGCTCAACATCTCCGATTGGGTCTTCTATGTCACCGAACCATACGGTCGCAGTATTTTCATATACCCCAATCCCCATTGCAGGCCAATTGATATTTTTCCAGACGCCGAGTTCAAGGATAAGTGAATTATGAGAAGGGCTGTTTTTCCAGCTTTCGAAAACCCTTGCGGCCGAGACCTCTTTCAACGTAGTAAGGTATGCATTTTCATAGCCGTTGCCTGTGTATAAATTACAGGTAATTTCCCTCGGCTTGTTCCACATTATCTCCGCGTGACGGTTGTCGTCAGTATAACAACCCGAAGACCAGTTTCCTTTATCAGACCAACTGTGCAGGGTGCAGGCTGAACCGTCAAAATCTACGAGTTCATGAGGTTTATTAACACTTAAATCCGCAGCATGTATACGCGCAACGGTTGACAACGATCTTGAGACCCGAACTGGCGGCAGCCCGTTTTTAATCCGATATTCATTTATCAGTTTAAAAAGTTCCATCTCTTTGGAAGATAAACAGTTTGAATAATACGCCCCGGTATTTTCGAAACCTATTGAGCCGGCCGGGGTCTTGGCCGGTCCGGCATGAGACACGCCGTACAGAATAAAAAAAAAGAATGTCGACGCGGCCTTAATCATTACTTTTTGCCCCTGCTTATAAAATAATTCGCTGCCGCCGCCGCTGAAATCCCCATTCCAAGCAGCAGGACTGTTCCCGGCTCAGGAACAGGCGTAGGCACGAGGTTCCGGGAACGTTTCTGAAATGGCTTGACTATTCCTGTAAAAAAGACGGGTTTCGAGGATTTAATCGGAGGCGCCTCCACGCGCTGTAGTCTGGCAGGAGGCGGCGAAGACATCTGTGCCGGAGGGCTCACGGACATTTGAACCGGGGGGCCTGCCGCTGATTGAGCAGGCGGCGCTGACGATATTTCGATGGGCGGGCCTGATGATTCCTGTATGGGAGGCGCCGCTACGTAATCATTACAACAATGGGTGCGCAACGTTATGTTACCGTCAGTAATATATCCGTCCCCTGCCGGGAGTCTGATTGGCCTTTCTTTACGGAATATCAAACCGTCTTTTCTGAAATTCACGTATGCAGGCACGGCATTATCCAATTTGCCGGTCCGTACATTTTCCCATCTGAAATCTGCAAAATGCCTCGTCAGAAGGGGATCTTCTGAAACGATTCGCCGGAAATCCTCAACAGAATGGACTGAATTTTTCCCGCAAAGCCCGTACCACTTCCCGTTAGACTCAAACGAAGCATCCTGAAATATTTCCACGTAAGGGACAGCCATATTTGCATATTTCTCTTCATCTTTCTGTTTAAGCGCCTTCAAAGCCGCAATAAGCGCTGCAAAAGCGAGTATGACCGCAAAAACGGCCACAGTCAAAGCCGCTGTCGAACGCCTGCTGTGGGTATATCGCTTTATTACTTAATCTCCTCTGTCCTAACTTTTCGGACAACCGGAGCAATTTCTTAATACCTCAAATCGAGCCCCCTATGGCAAGTCTCAGTCACAAAATAATCACGAAGGATTTGACCGGCGCGGTTCCGCTCCCTTTACTTTTTATTTTTTTGGACTATAATTTTTTATAAACAAAAGGAAAGGAGCAGAATATGATTAGAAAATCTTTAGCATGGTACCTTGTGTTCGCGCTGTTCGTTATCTCCGTCGTCCCTCGAGCGGAGGGGGCCTTCAGCCCTTCCCAGGCGATAGTCCTGTCTGACGTACAGAGGCAATCCGATCTTGGAAAGATACGGGCCTTTCTTGAGTCAAAGCTTGTAAGCCAGAGACTTCAAGACCTGGGGTTCAGCGCCGATGAGGTAAAGGAAAGGCTGGCAATCATGAGCGACCAGCAGCTTCACGCTTATGCTCAGCAGTTGGATGACCTGAGGGCAGGAGGAGACGACGGCCTCGGGGCCGTAATAGCCGTTCTCATAATAATATTGCTGATCGTATTGATACTTCATCTTACGGGACATAAGGTCATCGTCAAGTGACCGGGAGGTCGCCCGTGCTGATTTCACTCAGGGATTACGAGGGGTATTGAAGGACCTGGGCAGGGAATTTTCTGTCCGGGACCTTCTGTATGCGGAGGATATAAACGCCTGGGAGAAAAACCCGGGAAACCGGGACGCCCTGCCGGGGCTAATCCCGGACCGTATCAAACGACCCGTCGCCGTCTTCGTCGGAGTAAATGCGATATGACGCTCTGGAAACCATTTCCAATTTGGCCTTGCTGTTGCCGGAGCCTGAAACCACAAGGAGACCCGTAAACGGCCAACCCGCGCCGGCATAAATGCGGAAAGGCCTGACAGTTGACGCATCCACGTAGCCGTATGCCGGGTCATAGAAACGTCCGGACAAGGTAAATTCCAGATATTGTCCGGTAGAGTCCTCTCCTGCAGAAAAAGTCATACCGAAGTTTTCATAGTTGTACACCTTTCCCGAACAGGAGCAGCTTATCAGCATATTCATCTCTGCGGCATCCGGAGACGCCGTGTAATCATAAGTAATACTCCCTCTGCTGACGGAAGTCTCCCCTTCATAGGACGTGTTCAGGTCATTAAAATTGACTGTTACCACCTGGTAGCCGGCCGGATCATTGATATCGTACCTGCCTGACATATTCGTGTTGCCGGTAACAGTTACGCCGTTACTGCAGTATGCGCTGAAATTTGTCGTGCCGTTTATTTCGCCTGTTTCCGGATCATAATTAATTGACTGTTCCATACTGCCGCCGCAGTCACCGTTGATAGTTATGCTGTCGTGTTCCATCGCGCCTGATGCGGCCGCGCCGGATTTCGGGAGTATATCTGCATCCTGAAATGATCTTTCAAGAGTCTGGGATATGATCAGCGCGCGGGGACGCGAGGGGTCGATATCTTTTTGCGCCTGTGCCTGAAGACCGGACGAACTCTTCTGTACGGTATTCCTGTCGCCGATCGCCGTTTCGCTCCCTTCAAATGCCGTCATCGAAATTTCCTCGGCATTGGACGATGTTATTACGGCCTGCGCAGTTATTCCTGAATATGAAATGCCGGCTTCCTCTCCGGCATCGAGGCCCTGGCCCTTTTCACCGCCTCCGCCGCCGCATGCGATAACCAGAGATGAAATGACCGCCAGCAAAGAAATCATTCTTAAAGGCTTCATATCTCCCCCTTTCTGAATTTGGGCAATCTCAAAAATCGTTCCTGAAAAATTTCAATTATGCCGGGCGCGTCAATAAATGGGGACCAGCAGTTAAGCCACATCCCATGTATTGCCGTTATTATAAGTATCAAGTTGCGGGTTTTCAAGAACAAAATGGGAACAGAACAAAATGGGAAGGACAAGTTGGATAGGGAATTCTAAAGATACTCCCTCAAGAATCTCCCCGTATGAGACCCCTCCACCGCTGCGACATCCTCCGGCGTCCCTTCTGCCACAAGGTATCCGCCTCCGTCGCCCCCTTCCGGCCCGATGTCTATGATCCAGTCGGCGCATTTAATTACATCGAGGTTGTGCTCGACCAGAAGGACGGTGTTTCCCGCGTCCACAAGCTCATTGAGGACCTCGAGCAATTTTCTGATATCATGGGAGTGCAGCCCGACTGTCGGCTCATCGAGTATATACAGATAATCCCTCCTGTTGAGGACCCCTAATTCCTCGCAGACCTTCAGGCGCTGCGCCTCGCCCCCGGAAAGCGTGGTTGCGGCCTGGCCGAGCCTCAGGTACCCGAGTCCCACTGAAGACATCAATTTTAATTTATTTGTCAGGGCAGGGACCATCCTGAAGAAATGCGACGCCTCATCCACGGTCATATCGAGGACCTCGTAGATGTTCTTTCCGTTATACGTCACAGTGAGAATGTCGGGCTTATACCTGCTGCCGCCGCATTCTTCACAGGTGATGTAGAGGTCTTCGAAAAAGTACATCTCGAGCTTCTGAAACCCGGCCCCCTCACAGGCCCCGCAGCGGCCCCCCTCGGTATTGAACGAAAAATGCCCTGGGGTGTAACCGAGGGTTTTGGACCGGGGCTGTTCCGCAAATATCTTCCTGATATGGTCAAAGGCCTTTATGTATGTAATGGGATTGGACCTCGGGCTCTTGCCGATGGGATGCTGGTCGATTATCCTGACTCCCTTTATATACCCGGTCCCTTCAATGGACCCGAAAGGCAGTGGGGATTCAAAATCCGTTTTGAAAAAGCGCGCCAGCGCCCTGTAAATTGTGTCTTCCACAATGGTGCTCTTGCCGGAGCCGGAGACGCCGGTCATGCACGTAAGGGTCTTAAGGGGTATGGAGACGTTTAGGCGCTTGAGGTTGTTGCCGTGAGCGTCGCGGACGGTAATCTTCTTCCCCGTAACTCTTCTCCTGACCGGGGGGACCGGTATCGACCTGATGTCTTTGAGATACTCCGCGGTGAGAGTGTCTGTATTCAGAAAGTCTTTCTTCCAGCCTGAAAAAAGCACCTTTCCCCCGCTGCTTCCCCCGCCGGGACCCAGCTCCACTATCCAGTCGGAAGAATCTATGATGGCCCTGTCATGCTCCACGACAATGACCGTATTGCCGGCTTCGGCAAGTTCTTTGAGGATTTCAGCGATCCGGCTTACATCTCTCGGGTGAAGCCCCACCGTCGGCTCGTCCAGGACATAGAGCGTCCCTGTAAGCCTTGACGAGAGCTGATTGGCAAGGTTTATCCTCTGAGATTCACCGCCGGAAAGTGTCTTTACCTCTCTGTTGAGCGTGAGATAGCCTATCCCCACTCGCAGCAGGAACCCCAGTTTGAGGTTGACCTGTCTGAGTATCTCCACCGTAATCTCCCGCTCGTAATCCGTCAGGGCAAGCCCTGAGAAATATCCGTTCATCTGCGTGATCGACATGTCCGTGAGCTGTGCGATATTCAGGCCGCCGATGGTAAACGCGAGGGCCTCGGGACTGAGCCTCATTCCCTTGCAGTGACCGCAGGTCGCGGCCTTTCTGTACCGGCTTAAAAACACGCGGACATGAAGCTTGTACCGCCTGCTCTCAAGATATTCAAAGAACTCGTTCATGCCGTAGAAACCCTCGCCCCCCTTGAATATCAGCTCCTTCGCCTTGTCGGGAAGCTCCCTGTACGGGACATTAAGTTTGACACCGTGCTTCTTTGCGGCCTTGGCGAACTGCCTGTACCACCATCTGTTCGACGGTTTGCTCCACGGCTCTATCGCCCCCTGTTCAAGGGTCAGGTCCTTGTCCGGGACAAGGCAGTCCTCGGAGTATTCAAGCATGTTTCCGAATCCCTTGCACACCGGACACGCGCCAAGGGGATGGTTGAAGGAAAAAAGCAGCGGCTGCGGCTTCGTGACTTCGATATTGCAGTCCGGGCATTTCAATTCGGCGCTGAACCTGAGGAGTTCATTTTTCCCCGGGGTTTGGCGGATGATCTGTACTTTCATGGTCCGGTTTCCATGTTCCCATGCGGTCTCGACTGAATCCGCCAGCCGGGGTTCATCCTTGATGACAAGCCTGTCAAGGACAACAGAAAGTAGGGGCGAGGTGACCTCGCCCGTACGGAATTTCGAGAAATCGCCGGCCGGTGCAATAGCCTTTACCTCTCCATTTACCCATATCCGGTGAAACCCCTTCTGCCTCAGACCCTCAGGGGATTCTTCGGAATCAAAAAGTATCAACGCCTTTTCTCCGGCATGTTTCTCTATAAGCGCTTTTGCCGCCGAAGAAGGCGACCATGCCTTTAGCATCTTTCCGCATTTCGGACAGTGCGGCTGGGCGATCTTAGCGTAAAGGAGTCTGAGGTAATCGTAAATTTCGGTGGAGGTGCCGACCGTCGAGCGGGAGGTCTTGACGGGATTCTTCTGTTCAAGCGCTATCGCGGGCCTGATGTTCCTTATGGAATCGACATCGGGACGGTCGAGCTTTTCAAGAAACAGACGGGCGTATGTGGAAAGGGATTCTATAAACCTCCACTGGCCTTCCGCAAAGATAGTGTCGAAGGCAAGAGATGACTTCCCCGAGCCTGACACGCCCGTTATAGTAATAAATTTATTGTGGGGCAGCCTGAGGCTTATATTGCCGAGGTTGTTCTGTCTGGCCCCTTCAATTATGAGCTCATGTCTGGACATTCAGATATTTTAACACGAGGGGGGGTCAGGCCTACACAATTTACAATTTAGTAAAATGTGTAGGCCTGACCCCCCGATTGAATTATCCGGGTTAATTGTATCACTCCCGCTCATTAATCAATTCGATCACCGTCACCTCGGGCGGCGACAGGAAGCGGACCGGCGGGCCCCATGTGCCTGTGCCGCGGCTTACGTAAAGGACCGATTTGCCGGGAAGGCCTAACAACCCCGCGTGGGCCGGATAATACAATTTAGTGACAAGGCTGAAAGGAAATATCTGGCCCTTGTGGGTATGGCCGGAAAGCTGAAGGTCAAAGAGACCGAAGGACTCTTTATCCGGAAGCGGTCTGTGCTTAAGCAGGAGGACAAATTTTCCATTGTCGAACCCCGAGAGCAATGCCTTTTCGGAGACTTTTTTTGAACGGCCGTAGATGTCCCCTGCAGGGTCGTCCACACCGGCGATATTAATTATTCCCTCCACGGTAATCCCTTCTCCGCGCAGGACCTGAAACCCGGCTTTCCTCGTAAAACTCAGCGCCTGGTTCATCCCCGCGTAGAATTCATGATTTCCCGTTATTGCGAATTTCCCGTATTTCGGAGCAAGTGCATTCAACGGTTCAGAGAGTCCCTCAAGCCCGTTAATAAGACCGTCCACGAGGTCGCCGGTCGATACCAGGATATCGGGGTCCGCCCCTTTAATCCGGTCTATGATCTTCTTCAGTTTCTCTTCCCTGACAATCAGCCCCAGGTGCACATCAGAAATCTGGACGATCTTCAATCTGCCGATATTGTCAGGGAGTTTAGAGGTCCTGATCGTTATGTGTTCAGTGCGGATATTGTTCGCCTCAAAATATCCATATACGCTTGCCGCAACCGAAAACAATACAGGGACGATGAATGACAGCCTTGCCGAAGGCGTCAATGCCGACAGGTCTCTCTGCAGAACGAGGCCGGCGGCGTATAAGACAAACCGGCAAACGTCTATCGCGAGCGAGGAGGAAAAAAACAGGAACAGCCACCCCATCCACAGATAACCGGCATAAGACATAAACCTGGCGAAGAATTCGTAACCATGCCTTTCAGAAAAATTGACGATGAACGGGGCAAAGATCATAAGGGCCATGAAAGCGGCCAATAGAATGCTGCCCTGCAAGCCCGCTGACAGGGCGGTCTTTATTCTGAAGAAGGCATAGAGATGGACAAGCCCATAAACAGAAAAGAAATAAACCAGGAACATTCTCATGTCTCTCTCCGGATTATCATCAGAAGGTCGGAAGTTGCTGAAATCAAATCATGTAAAGATATATTTCGTATATGATAACAGCAAGATATATCTTTATTGCAACCGGCAGGGCTATCCGCGTGATATTTACGTTTTTGAAAAGACAGAGCACAATCAGGGCAATCGCAGTGATGACAAATTTCACCATGGAAAAGTGGAAGACCCCGAGATCAAGGAAAAAAGCCATGATCGGATTGGCTTCCACAACGCGGCCTTTTTCTATCAGGGAAAGGGTCAAAAACGCATCCACGCAGCTCAGCGACAAAAGGACCAGCACGGCGACCAGCAGCCTCGTGCTGTAGATATCCACAAAGTAGCTCGTTTTTTTTTCGGATTCCCTGCGTATGGTCTTTCTTCTGCCGCCCCAAAAAGTATACCTGCTTATGACAGGAGTGGGACACTTTCTCCTGTCCTTAAGGGTCCTCTGGCTGTTATCGGCTTCGTTCATGGCATCAGCGCTTACATATAGTATACGCAAGTCTTATCTTTTATTTTAGACGCAAACCTCGTGCCAAAGTGTAACTTGTTGATTAATTGCAGTTTGTATTTTTTATTATCCGCCAAAAGTGTAAAATTACCTGAATTTTTACGCATTATAGCCGCAAACTGTAAGCTATTATGACACTTTATTCCGTCACTTCTAAGATGCCTTCCATGCCCTTTTCCCTGTGGCTTTTGGCAAACGGAAGTTTCTTGTCACAGTAAAAGGGATACTTACCGGCCTTTGTGGGAGTAAACCTGACGGCCTTCGTCTCTGAGCTCATCGACTCCTTTATATCCATTCCCGCTTCAGGAGCGCTGATTACAAGATTATGAGGAACTATGCCGGATTCTTTCTTCACGCTCACTTCAACCGGGACATCCTTTTTCACGATGATATGGGAAGGCCTGAAGAAATATTCTCCTCCCGTTATTTCAGCCCGCTGCACACCGTCAGCGCCGACAGCAGCCGTATATGCCTCCTGAGTCCCGGCTTCCTCGAGCGCAAATACATGTAAGGGAAAAATCATTAATATTATCATCAGGTGAATCATTTTCATCTTCTTTTCTCCTTTCAACAGAGTGATTGTTTAATAAAATAATATCACCCGAGGGAGCCGGCTGCAAATCACAGGGGAAGAAGATTGCAATTGTATTAAACCGCAGATCTTCGCAACTTACTGTAGCGTCGGGGTTTATCCCCGACGAAAAGGCCGCCCCCGGTAAATGAGGGCGCTACCATGTTAAATAAGGGATTGATTTCGGGGAAGCTTCCAAAATACAGGAAAGAGCAAATATGTAGTTAGTCGCGAGTAGTAAGCAGTTAAGGGATATGCTTTAACACATTTCCCCTTAACCACTTACTACTGACTACTTGCCGCTTAATTACGGCTGGATCCCTGAATAAGTCGCGTGTCCTTTGCCGTAGACCTCGGCAAGTATTTCACCCGCGCCTTTTGAAAGCAGCGCCTCGGCTAGTTTTGTCCCGAGAAGCTCCGCGTCTTCGGGTTTTCCCCTTCTGGAACCTTTAATCAGTGTCTTTCCGTCCAGGCTCCCCACAAGCCCATTGATTATCAGCGACGAGGTTTTCCCTGCCCCTTGCCCCTTGCCCCTTGCCCCTGTCTTTTCTATTCTCGCATAAGCCCCGATCGGGACCTGGCAGCCGCCTTCCAGCTTCTTCAGGAAGGCGCGCTCAGCCCTGACGCAAACGGAGGTCGGTTTGTGGTTCAGCTTCTTCAGAAGTTTGTTTATCAACTCATCATTGACTCTGCATTCAATGCCTACAGCGCCCTGTCCTATGGCCGGAAGACTCATTGAGGACGGGAAGATTTCAGTAATTCTTTTTTCAAGGCCGAGTCTCTTTACCCCTGCCGCCGCCAGGATGATCGCATCGAACTGTCCTTCATCGAGCTTCCTCAGGCGGGTATCGAGATTCCCCCGGAGCTGGGTAATCCTGAGGTCGGGCCTTTTATTCAAGAGCTGACAAATCCTTCTTAAACTGCTGGTGCCGACATGAGCGCCCTTCGGCAGACTTTTAAAATTTGAAATTTGAAATTTGAAATTTGAAATTGCCGTTATAAACGCGTCCCTCGGGTCTTCCCTTTTGCAGATGGCCGACAGATGAAGGCCTTCGGGCAATTCTGTCGGAACATCTTTCATACTGTGCACCGCGAGGTCCGCCTTTTTGTTAAGAAGGGTGTCTTCGATTTCCTTCACGAATAGTCCCTTGCCGCCGACCTTGGCAAGCGGCACGTCAAGTATCTTGTCTCCGGTCGTCTTGATTTTTTTCAGCTCGACCTCGATGTCCTCATTGTTTTTTTCAAGCTGCGCCTTTACCCATTCCGCCTGCCAGAGGGCGAGCTTGCTCCCCCGTGTCGCGATGATTATTTTATGTTTCTTCATTTTTCCCTTTCTCTATGTCCAGTTGAAATAATTTTTGCACGACGTCCAGCATCTCTTCCTTGTCGTCATTGGCCGCCTTAAGCGCGACAGTGGGAGGATGTATGAGCTTGTTGACGATGGATGCGGTCAGGTACTCAATTGCTTTTATCTTTTCCTCTTCCATCGGGCCGAGTTTTTTGAGGACCTTTTCCAGCTCCGACTTTCTTATCTCCTCCGCCTTGTTGCGCAAGGCCACGATGGTCGAGGTGGCAGTCAGGGAGTCCTGCCATTTCAGGAACGAGCCGATCTCTTCATCCACAATCTGTTCCGCCTTTTCGGCCTCCCTGGCCCTTTCCTGAATATTCGTGTCCACAATCCCCTGAAGGCTGTCCACATCGTACAGGTAAACGTTGTCGATCTCGTTAATCTGCGGATCGATATTGCGCGGCACCGAGATATCGATGATAAACACCTGCCTCTGCTTCCGCTCCTTCATTAACTTCTGCACCTGTTCTCTGAGCAGTATATAGTTGGGCGCGCCCGTCGAGCAGATTACGATGTCGGTATGTATCAGCTCCCGGACAAAATTCTCGAAAGGCACGACCGTGCCGTGGAACTCCAGGGCAAGCTCCTCCGCCCTTGCGATTGTGCGGTTGGTAATATAAACGCCTTTCACCCCGCTGTTTATCAGATGCCGGGCAGCCAGCTCCGCCATCTCTCCCGCGCCGATAAGCATAAAAGACTTTGTGGACAGGTCGTCAAATATCTTTTTTGCGAGCTCTACGGCGGCAAAGCTGATGCTCACCGCGCTTTCCGCGATCCTCGTTTCCGTCCGGATGCGCTTTGCAACCGAGACGGACTTCCTCATCAGTTTATTGAGAATGACGCCTGTGGACCTGTTCTTCAATGCCGCGTCAAAGGCGTCTTTCAACTGGCCCAGTATCTGCGGTTCGCCCACCACCATTGAGTCGAGGCTTGACGCCACGCGGTACATATGCCTTATCGCGTCGGTGCCTTTATGGATGTAAAGCGATTTGTCCAGCAAGTCTCTCTTTACCTTATGAAACTCGGAGATGAAGCCTTTTACGTTTTCAACGCCTGAATCGACGTCGCTTACGCCCGCGTATATCTCGACCCTGTTGCATGTGGAAAGGATGATGCTCTCTTTCACGGCCCCGGAACCCTTCAGCATATGGATCGCCTCCTGAAGTTTAGGCCCGGCAAAAGCGACCTTTTCTCTCACTTCTATTGGCGCTGTCTTGTGGTTCAGTCCGATTACCAGGATGTTCATAACAAATACAAGGGTCCGAGGGTTCGAGGGTTCGAGGGTTCGAGGGTAACGGCAAAAGTCTTTCCCCTTGAACCCTTGCACCCTTGGACCCTTGAACCCTTAGGGAAAGACATGGCTTCCTTTCAAAATAAGCGTTACACCGAAGAACGCGAATATAACTACTAAAAACCCGGCGATTGAGAGGATGGCCGCCTTTTTGCCGCTCCATCCTACAGTCAGCCTCAGGTGAAGCACCAGGGCATAAATAAGCCAGGTTATCAAAGACCATACTTCCTTGGGGTCCCATCTCCAGTAAGACCCCCACGCAGAATTCGCCCATACCACCCCCGATATCATTGCGAGGGTCAACAGCGGAAAACCCAGCGTTATCAGATGGTAATTTATCTCATCGAGGGTCTGAAGACTCGGCAGCTTCTGGAAGAGCCTGCTGAGGTGTTTTGATTTAACATTTCTCTCCTGAACAAGATACATCACGCCGATACCGCATGCCATCGCAAAGGCGGCGTCTCCCAGAAATGCGAGAATTACGTGTATCCCGAACCAGTAGCTCTGAAGGGCCGGGCTTAACGCCTTTATCTCCCTCGGGAAAACAGAGGAAGAGAACATGATGAGAAAGACAATCGGCATGATGAAAGAGCTGAGGAGCTTGAGTTTATATTTGAATTCATGAAAGAAAAAAAGCACGAGCACGCTCCACGACAGGAAAGAGGTCGCCTCATGCATGTTGGTTACGGGAATGTGCCCGCCCTCAATATACCTCACTATGATATTCGCGGTATGAAAGACAAAACCGGTTATCGCCAGATACAGGGCCGCCCTGGATGTGTCTTTCTTTCCCCTGAAAATCTCGATTACGCCGGAGATTGTGGCAAGCAGGTAAAAGGTCAGCGCAAATTCAAAAAGAAGGACATTTGTCTCAATCTGCAATGTTCCGGCTCCTTACAATAATTGGTATAACACAGAAAACGCAGGGCGAGGCTTCAGCCTTGCAAAAGCGACCCTGAAGGGTTGCCCTACTCTGCGAATTTTATATATTCTCTGACATAGGCGAGGAATTTGTCAATTTCCCCTTTTTTACCGACCGCGTTAATCCTGAAAACTTTTGCGCCTTTCTGTAATATTTCGGCTGAAAGCATCGTATCCTTAATCTCTTTTTCAGAATTAATTATTATGATATCGGCCCTTCCGCCTGCGGCCTCAGCCGAAGGTTTGGTCCGGCCTTCTTCCTGAACGAGAAATATCGCCAGATCGGGTCTCAAAAACCTGAGCGGGCTGTTGCCTTCAATTACAACACCCTTAAGACCGGCCATTCGCGTCAACGCTATATCCAGGGCCTCTTCAAGCTCATCCCCACCAGGGCTCTGCACCCAGACGACCCTTTCGGCCCCGGATTCAAGGTAGACCTGTGTGTCCTTGCCCGGCTCGCAGAGAACCCTCTCATCGTCCACAACAGAAGTATAAAGGGCCGTCTTTGTGAACTTGATCGCCCCGTACCCCTTCAGGTCCTTAAGCAGTATTGAACACAGAGAAGTCTTCCCGACTCCGCTGTGCGCTCCTGCTACGGAGATGATTTTAAGGGGTCCTTCTGCCGTCATTATTACTAACAGAATACAGGATGCGGGTCGCAAGATACAAGATACAGACGTGTGTATAATATAGAACAAAGGTTCCTGGGGTGACGGCTTAAGGAGTTATTCAGGCTCGTAACGCGTAATCAAAACATCATGATCTTGACTGCAATTGCTTTCATAGCGGGGATTCTCGGATTTCACTTCTACCGCTTTTTCCCGCTTTCGATCATTGCCGGCTTTATATCGGCAGGCTTCGGTATTTTTATCCGGAGCAGGGACATAAAGAAGACCGCTCTTTTTATCTGTATCGCTGCGGCCGGTATCTTTTACGGCTTCACCCGTCATGTGACACTCCCCGGGGTGGAATTGCGCAATACGAAGCCGGTTGTGGAAGGCGATATCATCGACGTCCCGGAGGCGTCGGACGGCAACCTCCGGTTCACTCTTGACAGTGTCTCGATAGACGGGAAACATGTCCCCGGCAGGATCAGGCTTTACCTGCCGCTGAAAGACATTGCCGGTAAAGACCTTTTTCCCGCCGGCGGCGACAGGGTCCGCGCTGAAGTGAAATTACACGGCCCCCGCGTCCTTCATAATCCCGGCGTTTATTCATACGACCTGATGAAGGACGGAATTGTCGCGCTCGGACATGCCGACAGGCTTCAAATTATGACGGGGAAATACAGTTTGACGGCCCTGCTGATGGACACGCGCCGGCGACTCGGCAATGTCATGGACAACACCCTTTCACCTGACAGCGCGGCGCTGCACAAAGCGATGATTCCCGGACTCACTGCCGGAATAAGCCGGGAAATCAGGGACGCCTTCAGCGTGACGGGCCTCGCGCATCTCCTCAGCATATCAGGCGCCCACTTCGGGCTGCTCGCGTTTATTATTTTCACTGCCGTCAAGGCCGTCGTGAAGGCCCTGCCGGAAGAAATGCTCACCCGCATGACCCAGTATGTGACCCCTTCTCAAATTGCCGTTTTGACCTCTTTGCCCGTATTGGTCCTTTACGCTTTCATATCCGGCATGAGCACGCCTGCCGTACGTTCCCTGATCATGATCTCCATTTATATGCTTGCGCTTTTTTCAGGGAGAAGAGACCGGTGGCTGAATTCCCTTGCAATCGCCGCCTTCATTATTCTCCTGTGGCAGCCGGGGGCGCTCTTTGATCTTTCATTTCAGTTGTCGTTTATAGCGGTAATTTCCATCGGATATGCCGCGCAGCGGGAAAAGGAGCGCAGGGCGCAGGGCACAGGGCACAGACAGGGCGGGCTGCCGGCGTCGATATTTCAGAAGGCAATAAGCGGGACGCGGATGACTGTTGCCGCCGTGCTTGGTGTTGCGCCCCTTGTCGCCCTTTCATTCAAGCAATTTCCCCTGATCTCTCCTGTTGCCAATCTGATGGTGACGCCTCTTGTCTGCTTTATAATCCTCCCCCTCGGTTTCTTCTCGTCTTTCATCGCGCTGTTATTCGACATGCCCGCCATGCCGTTAGGCAGGATAACGGACGCGCTCACACTTTTCACCTTATGGTTGATAAAGTCCCTTTCGAAAATCCCCTTCGCGAATTCCCACGTCCCCAATCCGTCGTTTATTATGATAACGCTGTATTATCTTTCACTGATATTTGCCTTAAAACATATTAGAGTCCGGGGGCCGGAGTCCGGGGGCCGGCAGGCAGCGCGATTCATTCCCTTTGTCCTTGTCGTATCCGTTTACCTGCTGACCCCTTATTTTTCCCGCGGTGGTTTAAGCGTTACCTTCCTGGATGTCGGACAGGGAGACGCGGCATTTATACGCCTGCCCGACAACAAAACAATGTTGATCGACGGGGGGACGCGGCAGCCGGATATGGGGAGAGACGTCATTGCGCCGTATTTGTGGTCCCGGGGGATAAAAGGCATCGACTATATCGTATCAACGCACCCGCACCCCGATCATTACGGGGGCCTTATCTACCTCATGGATAATTTCAGGGTCGGGCAGATCTGGCTCAACGGCAGAAAGACCGGTGAGTCCCTGGAATTTTTCAGCAAGATGGAGGCAATGAAGATACCCGGCAGGGTCATCAGGCGTGGGGACGCCCTTATATCTGAAAGCTATGGGATTTACGCGCTCCATCCATATGATGATTTCTTTTCAGGTTCCGACCACGGCGTGTTCTCCGATGAAAACAGCGCGTCACTGGTTTTGAAAATTGAGTCGGGCAAGGCCGCCTTCCTTTTTACCGGGGACATCGAGGCCGAGGCGGAAACGGACCTGGCGTCATTAGGGGAATGGCTGAAAAGCAATGTCATCAAGGTCCCCCATCACGGCGGCAGGACGTCGAGCTCCCCGGCCTTTTTGAAGGCGGTCGGTCCCCGGATTGCCGTTATGAGTGTCGGAAAGAATAATTTATACGGCCATCCGCATAAGGAGACCGTTGACCGGTATACGGACGCGGGCGTGAGACTTTTCAGAACGGATATCGACGGCGCGGTAACGGTAAGCCTTCCGGCAGGAACAGTTTTAAGACCTGCCCCTGCAGAGGCGCCCTATCAGGTGCGGACATATTGGGACAGTGTCTTCAGGGAAGTAAAGGGCATCAAAGATGAAATCAGAAACCTGAAGCTCCTGTTTTCATTTCAACAACCATAAATGAAGGGTCAAGGGTCAGGGGGCAAGGGTCAAGGAAAAACCACGACCTGGCTCTTTACCCTTGCCCCATGCCCCTTGACCCTGTCTTTTTCCCTTAAGGTTTAAATTCATTATGCCGAATTTTTAGTATAGCAATGACCGCCGTCAAAACACCGATAAAGCCGAATACCGGCTCTCTGAGCGAGTGTGAGCATCAAATCGCATTTCTCAATCACGTCGTCAACTCCATTCCCTATCCCATGCTTGTAATCAATGCCTCGGACTTCTCCGTGAAACTGGCCAATTCGGCGGCCTCGGGGTCGGAGGTATATAAAAACAGGCCCTGCTACGAGATCGCTGAAAAAACCGGCATACCCTGCCTGGGGCATGAAGGCAAGTGCGCCATCCAGGCGGTAAAGGAAACCAGGGCGCCGATGATCGTGGAATGCCTGCATCACGATAAGGATGATAATACGCTGTACTACAGAATCCACGCTCATCCGATCCTCGATGAGAAAGGCGATGTAGCTGAGATAATCGAGTATGCAATAGACATCAACGAAAGCAAGCGCGCCGAAATGGAAATGATAATGTTCGCGGAAAAGCTCAAGATAAGCAATAATGATTTGCGTGAATTTGTCTATATCGCCTCGCATGACCTCCAGGAGCCGTTGAGAAAAGTAACGGCCTTTGGAGGGCGTCTGAAAGCCAATTATGCGGAGGCCTTTGACGAGAAGGGACGCGATTACCTTGAGAGGATGATGAATGCCGCAAAGAGGATGCAGGAGCTCATTAACGGATTATTGGCGTTTTCACGGGTCATTACAAAGGCCCAGCCGTTTATAACTGTTGATCTGTCGAGGGTAGTCAGGGAGGTGATGGCCGATCTCGAGGTGCGCATTGAACAAACAGGAGGGAGCGTTGAAGTCGGAGACCTGCCCGCCGTTGAGGCCGATCCGGTCCAGATGAGGCAGTTGTTCCAGAACCTGATCAGCAACGCCCTCAAATTCGGCAAAAAAGGCCGGCCGCCCGTGGTCAGGGTCTCCGGGACCTGCGTGCAGAATAATCAGGATGAAACGAGTGCCCTTGTGACGGACGCCGAACGCTGCAGGATAATCGTAGAGGACAACGGCATAGGCTTTGACGACAAATACTCAGAACGTATCTTCGGAGTGTTCCAGAGACTTCACGGCCGGCAGGAGTATGAAGGGACCGGCATCGGTCTTTCTGTCTGCAAAAAGATCGTCGAGAGGCACGGGGGGGCTATTACCGCAAAGGGTATACCCGGCGAGGGGGCCGCGTTTACCGTGACACTGCCGGTAAAAAAGTCGAATGAGGCCATCTGATGAGAAGAGTTATGAGTTATGAGTATGCGGTGGAACTTATAGCATTTCCTTCTTACCTCGTGACTCTTAACTCTTTCTTTATTAAAGAAGCACAGGCTTTCTTCCGATAAAAAGCTACGCCGGCTGAGGAATTCGCCGCTATCCCGGTAAAGACGGTAAGGCCGCATGGACAACAAAGTTGTAAAAATATTGCTGGTCGACGACGATGAAGACGATTATATCATGACCCGCGACCTGATTTCCGAGATAGAGGGCACGCGCTACGAATTGACCTGGGTCACGACTTACGACAAGGCCCTCGAAGCAATCGACGGGAAAAACCACGATATATACCTGGTTGATTTCCATCTCGGCGAGCGCTCGGGCCTGGAGCTGCTGCGCGAGGCGTCTGAAAAAGGGTGCCGGGCGCCGATTATCATTCTGACGGGACAGGCGGACAAGGGCCTGGATGTTCAGGCCATGAGATCGGGCGCCGCCGATTATCTGGTAAAGGGACAAATCAACGCCCCGCTGCTTGACCGCTCCATCAGGTACTCCATTGAGAGAAAGAGGTCCGAGGATGATATCTACAGAATGGCGTACTATGACATCCTGACCACTCTCCCGAACCGCCTTTTGTTCAATGACCGCCTGACCCAGGCGATAGCGCTTGCCGAAAGGCACGACAGGCTGGCGGCCATGTTGTTTCTCGATCTCGATAATTTCAAGCGCATCAATGATACCTTCGGTCATCATATGGGCGACGATCTCCTGAAAAAAGTAGCGGAGCGCCTCAGACGCTGCATGCGGAAAGGCGACTCCCTTACAAAACACGGGCCCGACGATCCCTCGGACACCGTCGCCAGACTCGGCGGCGATGAATTTACAATAATACTTTGTGAAATCAGCAGGCCCGAGGACGCCGCCAGGGTCGCCCAGCGGATCCTCGACGCGCTGTCGCCGCAGTTTACTTTAGGCGCCTATGAATTATATGTCAGCGCAAGTATAGGCATAGCCATATATCCGCATGACGGAATTGACGCGGACAGTCTTCTTAAAAACGCCGACGCCGCGATGTATCACGCAAAGTCCGAAGGGAAAAAGAACTACCAGTATTACAGGCAGTCCATGAACGCCTCCGCACTCGAGAGGCTTACCATGGAGAACCACCTGCGCAAGGCCCTGGAACGGGAGGAGTTCGTCCTTTATTATCAGCCGCAATTGGACATGAAAACGGGAGAAATAGTCGGGCTCGAAGCGCTCATACGATGGCGGCAGGCCGGCAATAAACTGATACCTCCGGGGGAATTCATCCCGATAGCGGAAGAGACGGGTCTGATCATTCCCATGAGCAACTGGATATTGCATACCGCCTGCACACAGAGAAAAGAATGGCATGCCGCCGGTTTTCCGCATATACCGGTATCGATCAATATTTCGAGCCAGCAGTTCCAGCAGAAAAACTTTGCGAATACGATAAAGAAGGTCATGGAGGACACGGATACCCGACCCAAAGATATAATCCTCGAAATAACAGAAAGCACCCTCATGCACAACTCGGACGCGGTATTTACGACATTATATGAGCTCTCAAAGCTGGGACTGCGGCTGAGCATAGATGATTTCGGCACCGGCTATTCTTCCCTGAGCTATCTCAAGCGGTTTCCCCTGCACGCCATAAAGATAGACCGCTCCTTCATAAAGGACGTAAACACCAATCCCGATGACGCTGCCATCTCAAAGGCCATCATCTCCATGGCCCACAGCCTGAAATTGAAGGTCGTGGCCGAGGGAGTGGAGACAAGACATCAACTGGTCTTCCTGAGCGAACAGGGCTGTGATGAGATCCAGGGCTTCCTGTTCAGCCGCCCTGTGCCGGTTGAGGAGATATTGAAGTTATTAACGGGAGAAAAAAAGGGACGCGGACTGGTGTCTTCCGTGTTAAACAGGGTCTGGGAAACCGCTCAAAAGTCATAGTAATGAGTTCATCAATAAATATATATGCAGTACGGTATTCGTCATGCCCGCTTACTGACTGCGGGAATGACAACTGCGCCGCTTTGCTTTTGCACATTCCAGGTAATATATAGAGGAGAGAACAGAAGATGCATAATGATCCAAGGTCCATAACCATTCTGATGGCCGACGACGACGAGGATGACCGTTTGATGGCCGAAGAGGCCCTGAAAGAGGCCAGGCTTCTCAACCCTATACGCTTTGTGAAGGACGGGGAAGAGCTGCTGGATTATCTGTATTTCCGCGGCGAATACTCCGGCAACGGCAACGCCCCGCGTCCCGGTCTGATCCTTCTGGATCTGAACATGCCCAAAAAAGATGGTCGCGAGGTCCTCAGGGAAATCAAGGAAGATACGGAGCTGAGACAGATACCGGTCGTCGTTCTGACGACGTCGTCTGCTGAAGAAGACATATACCGCACCTACAATCTCGGGGTCAATTCATATATCACAAAGCCGGTGGCCTTTGAAGGACTGGTGGAAGTGATGAAGACCCTGACCGACTACTGGTTCAATATCGTAAGGCTGCCGTCATAAGCGGGCTCCTTGCCCTCTGCCTGTATAATCACCTTAAGCTTCACCCTGATAAATCCGAATTAACTAAGTGAATATGGCAAGCGGTTGACTGGCTGCCAGGATACGTATGAGAAACAGGTTATTGGTAAATCTCGCGGCTTATCCGCTCAAGTGAATGCGCGTTTGTATTCTTCAGGAGCGGTAAGCTGCGGCCATGAAAACAAAATAGAAAGATGAAATATCCGGGAGTAACAGAGTTATCTGTCGAATATCTGAGCACGATGATCGATTCAATGGTCGATGCCGTCTTTATTGTTGACCGTAACCTGAATATTAAAATGGCCAGCAGGGCGGCTGCCCGGCTGCTCGGGTACGGCCGGGAATTTCTGATCGGCAAACCATACGATATGATATGCGCCGGCAAAGAAGGCCACTGCGAAAATGTAAAGATGCATTATGAAGAAGGAAGTATATGGGACATAGAGACCTTCTACCGGACCAAAGACGGAGAAGAGGTCCCCGTGGTCCTGGCCGCTTCCCCCCTGAAAGTCGGTAACGGAGAGACGGGCGATATACTTGTTGTCGCCAGGGACAATACCGATTACAGAAATGCGCTGGAAGGTCTGAGGGAGGAAAGGGACATGGCGCAGCATTACCTCAATGTTGCGGGGGTCATGCTTTTGGCGCTCGATACGGATGGAAGAGTCACCCTGATAAATAAAAAGGGGTGTGAAATCCTGGGCCTTGAAGCGCGTGAAATAGTCGGCAAAAACTGGTTCGACAACTTCATACCCGAGAGGCTCAGGGGCGAAATCAGGACCGCTTTCAGGAAGGCGATGGGCGGGGAGATACCTCTCATGGATAATTATGAGAACCCTGTTGTGACAGGGACGGGAGAGGAAAGGATGATAGCCTGGCGAAATACCATCCCGACAGACGGCAACGGGAATATAACAGGCGTCTTGAGTTCGGGTGAGGACATAACGGAGAGAAAGACGGCAGAGTGGACGCTGCTTGAAAACCAGCATATGCTCGTCAAGGAACACGAGGAGCTGCACGCGCTCTTCGATAAGGTGGAACAGGGCAAGAGGGAATGGGAGAAGACCATGGACTGCCTTGGGGACATGATAATGATTACGGGCGATGATGAAAAGATAAGGCGCGTCAACAGGACAGTCTCGGAAACTTTTAAAATGCCCTATCAGGACATCATAGGCAGGAGCTGGGAAGACGTATTGCTTGAACAGGGGATGGAAAGCAACACATTTTACACCGGAGGGATTGAGATCTTTCAAAAGGCGACCGGCAAATGGTATGTGATAAACTCATACCCTTTCACGTCCAAGGACGTCGGCTATTCAGGGGCGGTAATAACCCTTCACGATACCTCGGAGATAAAGCTCGTTACTGAAAAACTGGAAGAGACCACCAAAAGGATCGACAGGGACAGGGAGGACCTCCGGATAGCGCTGGACCAGATATCCTCTCTGATCCAGAATGTTACGCTCCGGAAAGACTACAAAGCGGCGACCTTCAATCCCAATCTCAGGAAATGCTACGAGGTCAAAGGCTGCACAAAGAAAGATTGTCCCTGTTTCGGCAAAGGGGCGACCCGCTGCTGGCAGATAGCCGGCACCTTTTGCGGGGGCAAGGTGCAGGGGGCCTTTGCGCAAAAGTACGGCAGTTGCTCAAAGTGCTGCGTATTCACGGGGGCGATGTCGGACCCCATTTACCAGATAGGAGAGCAGTTCAACAATATGATGCACGTGCTTGAGGTGAAAAACAGGGAGACGGAGAAGGCATACGCGGAGCTCAAGGCCACACAGGCCCAGTTGCTGCAAAGGGAAAAAATGGCCTCCATCGGCCAATTAGCGGCAGGCGTGGCCCACGAGATAAACAACCCCATGGGCTTCATCTCGAGCAATCTCGGGACGCTCGGAAAGTATATGAGCAGGCTTACCGAATTCATAGGCGCCCAGAGCGAAATGATGGGGTCCCTCCATTCGGCGGAGGCCTCCGGGAAACTGGCGGAGCTGCGGAAGGGACTCAAGATCGATTACATCCTTTCGGACCTGGAGCAATTGATAAAGGAGTCCCTCGACGGGGCGGACAGGGTAAAGAAGATTGTCCAGAACCTCAAGAGCTTCTCGCGCGTGGATGAGGCCGAATACAAATATGCGGACATCAACGAGTGCATCGAGAGCACGCTTAATATCGTCTGGAACGAGCTGAAATACAAGGCGACCGTGACAAAGGAATACGGCGCCCTCCCGCATACAAAATGCTATCCGCTGCAGTTGAACCAGGTCTTTGTGAACCTCCTCATCAATGCCTCTCAGGCCATTGAAAAACAGGGCGAGATCAAAATAAAGACCTGCAACGGCGACGGCTCGATCAAGGTCTCGATCTCGGACACGGGCGCCGGCATAGCTGAAGACAAAATAGGCAGGATCTTCGAGCCCTTTTATACGACAAAGGAAGTAGGCAAGGGCACCGGGCTGGGTCTCAGCATCACATATGACATCGTTAAAAAACACAACGGGGATATTTCAGTGGAAAGCGAGGTCGGAAAGGGCACTACTTTTACTGTAAGGATCCCTGTTGTGGAAGAAAAATGACTATGGATGAGCAGATAAGGATTCTATGCGTGGACGATGAAGAGAACGTCCTCCGGTCGTTAAAGAGGATATTTCTCGACGCCGATTACGACATCCTCACGGCGACCTCCGGGGAAGAGGGCCTCGAAATATTAGGGCGCGCTGACCCCGTCCATATCATCATATCGGATTACAGGATGCCCGGGATGAACGGCGTGGATTTTCTCAGGAAGGTCTACAGGAGCCGGCCAGATACGATACGGATCGTGCTGTCCGGATACGCGGACACGGTCGCCATCATCGAGGCGATAAACCTCGGGCATATCTACAAATTCATCCCCAAGCCGTGGAATGACGACGAACTGAAGGTGGCCATAGCCAACGCCCTGGACCGCTATCTTATCAGGCAGAAGAACATTCAACTCACAAGAGAGCTGGAGGAAAAGAACAGGGAGCTTCAAAAGATCAACGATAATCTCGAAACACTCGTCGCCCGCAGGACCTCTGACCTGTCGATGCAGAACAGGATACTCACATGCTCACAGAATATCCTCGACTCGCTGCCCGTTGCCGTTATCGGCATAGACCCGGATGGGCAGATCGTGCAGTGCAACAGGCTGGGGGCGGAACTTTTCAGCGGCGCAAACGGCGGCGTCCTGGGGACGGACAGGAGGGGTTCGCTGTCTGAAAAGATCAATTGCTGCATTGAATACGTCGCTGAAAACGGGGCCCTCTGCTTGCGGATATCCGAAAACGGAGACACCTTCCGCGTAAAGGGAGTGCATATGAAAAATTCCGGGCAGGAAGGGGTCATCCTCGTTTTCGACAGGGAGGAAGGAAATGGAAATTGCCCATGAAATAACGTCCGGCTCCCCGGTGGCGATCCTCTTCGTCGATGACGAAACCAACGTGCTTCAGGCGCTCAGACGGCTGTTCATGGACGAAGACTATGTAGTGATCTCCGCGAATTCGGGAGAGGAGGCCGTAGAGATACTGAAGAACAATCAGGGTATCGGTCTCATCGTATCGGACCAGAGGATGCCCGGCATGAAGGGCGCGGAATTCCTTGAAAAGGCAAAGGAGCTGGCGCCTGACGCAATAAGGATTCTGCTTACGGGATACGCCGATATCAGTGCCGTTGCCGACGCCATAAACAAAGGCGGCGCTTACCGGTACATTACTAAACCCTGGAACGACGAAGACCTCTTGCAGGTCATAGCCGACGCCGTAAAAAGATATTCTCTCATAAAAGAAAACAGGAGGCTGCAGGAGATCGTAAACCGGCAGAATGAGGAGCTGAAGAAGTGGAATTCGCAGCTCGAGCATTTTGTGCAGGAGCAGACTATCGAGATCCAGGACAAGAACAAAGAGCTCGAAAAACTGAACGAGGGCCTGAAGAGCAATTTCAAAAATTCGATCATCGCCTTTTCGGGCCTTGTAGAGCTCAGGGACAGAAAGACCGCGAACCATTCAAAAAACGTCGCGGAGCTCTCCGTAAAAATAGCGAGGGCCATGGACCTCCCGGACAAAGAAATAGAGACCGTCACGGCCGCCGCGCTCCTACACGATATAGGGAAGATCGGCATTCCCGACGCCCTGATCACGAGAGAGATCGACGAGATGGACAAAGAGGAGAGGAATGAATATATGCAGCATCCCGTGCGCGGCCAGGCCGCAATCGACTCCATAGAAGACCTGAGGGCCGCGGGCGTTCTGATCCGGCATCATCACGAATGGTTCAACGGGTTTGGCTTTCCGGACGGGCTCTCCGCCGGCAAAATACCGCTTGGGGCCAGGATTATCGCTGTCGCCGATTTCATGGACAAGACAATAAAGAAGGACCCGGAAAATACCGTTGAAGCGGCCATTGATAAATTGAGGAACTGGCTCGGGACGAGGTTTGATTCTCAGATATTGCCCTACCTCGAGGCGCAGGTCAGGTCCGTTTACGCAAAACTGCTGACAAAGCACAGGGCCCTGTTTGAAGCGGAGTTAGGCGTAAACGATTTAAAGGAAGGGATGGTCCTTTCGAGGGACGTAAAGAGCGGGACAGGTCTCGTGCTGCTGACAAGGGGCTCTGTCCTGAATTTCAAAAGCATCCTGTCCCTGAGGCGGTATTATGACCTCGACCCTTCCAAGTCGGGGATCTTTGTGGTGGTGAAGAAATGAAAAAGACAGGGTCCAAGGGTTTAGGGTCCGAGGGTTCAAGGTTTAAAGATTTATTTTTACTTGACCACTTGGCCCCTCGACCCCTTGGACCCTTTAAGTAAATTAATGATTGAATACGACGAATTAGAGAATAAAATGGTCCTCAAGCTGGTTTACTACGGCCCGGCCCTTTCGGGCAAGACCACGAACCTGCTGCGCCTCTATGATTTATTGGACAGTGAGGGCAAAGGAGACCTTACCGTCCTTGATACGAAGGACGACAGGACGATCTTCTTCGACCTGCTCCCGTTCTTCCTCGTCGCGCCGAGCGGACTTAAAATCAAATTGAAGGTATTTACCGTCCCGGGCCAGGTAAAGCACGATGCGACGAGGAAGGCCGTTCTGCAGAGGGCTGACGGGGTCGTGTTCATCGCGGACTCGCAGTTGTCCGAGGAGACAAATAATTTCGAGAGCTTCAGGAACCTCGAGGAAAACCTCCGCTTTGTCGGTCTTGATATAGAGAAGGTCCCGCTTGTGGTCCAGTTTAACAAGCGTGATCTGAATAATATCGTTGCCGAGGCGGATATAAAGAAAACATGGGGGCCTACGGGTGTCCCTGTATTCATGGCCTCGGCAGTCGAAGGAGGGGGCATAGTGGAGACCTTCGAAAAACTTGCCGGGCTGACTTATTCCAGTATAGATAAAAGATATCACCTTTCCGAAAAACACGGTCTGGACGAGAATACATTTGTGCGGACATTGACAGGGAGGACCCGGTTGCATGGACAATGAATATATCATAGGGTCCGATGTAAAGCTGAAGGACGTGCTCAGGGAGGCCGACGCCATGCAGCTTCTGCAAAACGCCGCAAAAGCGGGGGCTTCATACGGCGCGGTGGAAGACGCGGAGGGTGAGATTTTATGTCATTTCGGACCTTCCCCTGACGGACACGTATTCAATATAAAAAAACCCTTCTACCTTGAAGGCGAGATTGCCGGATACGTGGTCATAAAGGGAGACGGCGCGAACGGACCGGTCCTGAAGGCCGTCGGTGAAGCGGCGTATGATGCCCTCAATATTGTCTTAAAAAGCAATCACCGGTCGCTGCTTGCCACGGAAACTCACAGGACGGTAATCAACCGCTCCTATGAAGAGCTCCTTCAGACATGCAACATGCTGAAGGAGTCGGAGATCAAATACCGCGACCTTGCGGAAAACCTTGAAAGACAGGTCAGCCGTCGCAATGAAGAGCTTAAACAGGCCCACGCCAAACTCCTGCATCAGGAGAAGATCGTCTCCATCGGACAGCTTGCCGCCGGGATAGCGCATGAAATAAACAATCCCCTCGGCTACATACTCAGCAATATAAATACCTTGAAGCAGTACTCGGCAAAGATGAAAGAAATGCTGGCCTTCTTCCGGGACACCCTTTCAAAAACCGAGGTGTCCGACGCAGACAGGGAAGCGGCAAACCGGAAGTGGCTGCAATATAAACTCGATCATGTGCTGTCCGATGTGGACGACCTTATCAGGGAGAGCATCGGCGGGGCGGAGAGGGTAAAGAAGATCGTGTCCGACCTCAGGGGGTTCTCACATATTGATGAAACGCATAAAGCCGACGCCGATATAAATGCTGAAATCGACAGGACCCTCAGCGTCCTCGCCCACGAGATACCCGGTGACGCGGGGGTCGTAAGGGACTACCGGCCCCTGCCGCCGTTTACCTGCGACCCGGCCGGCATATGCCAGGCCTTCTTCAATATCATCCTGAATTCACTGCAGACCGGGAAAGAGGGCCTTAAACTGGTCATCGAGACACGTTGCGTTGATGATCATATCATAATACTTTTTTCAGACAACGGCCCCGGCATCCCGGAAAAAATAATAAACCGCATTTTCGATCCGTTTTTCACGACCAAGGAGGTCGGCAAAGGGACCGGTATGGGACTCAACGTCACGCATGAAATCGTCACGTCCTACGGAGGGACCGTCAACGTTGAAAGCAGGGCCGGAGAGGGCGCGACGTTCATCATCACACTGCCGGTGAATACAAAACAGAAACCACAGATCAAAAAAGAAGAATGATGAGTATGAGCCACAGATTACACAGATTGACACAGATTATTTTCAGGAAGGGATTTATGTCTTCCTTTTTTTTCTGTGAATTCTGCGGAATCTGTGGAGAATTGAAAGTGATCCATGTCTAAATACGCCGGACTGTTTAAAACCTCTGAAGCGACCCGGGACAGCGCCCTTGTTACTCCTGTGAATGAAAAGGCGGACGAGACCCTTACTGCGAGGGACAGCTTCAGCCTTCTGTTTGTCGACGATGAAGAGGGGGTGCTCCGCGCGCTCAAGAGGGTGTTCCTCGATGAGAATTACAATATCCATCTGGCCAAAAACGCGGAAGAGGCCCTCTCGGTCATGGCGAGGGACAAAATCCATCTCGTCATTTCGGACTACAGAATGCCCGGAATGACGGGCTCTCAACTGCTCAAGATGATCAAGCAGCAATGGCCCGCAACCATCAGGATCATGCTTACGGGACATGCCGATATCCAGACGATCATGGGCGCCGTCAACGAAGGGGCGGTTTATAAATTCATCACAAAGCCGTGGGGTGACGAAGACCTCAGGCTCACAGTCAGCCTGGCCCTTCAGCAGTATACGCTCCTGCAGGAAAACAAAAGACTGAAGGAAATAACAAAAAACCAGGAACAGAAGATCAAAAATTACTGCTCCATCGTAAATGAAAGCCGCGGGGCCATGGGAAGCATCCTCGTAAAGTCGGGCGTTATAAGCAGGCAGGACCTTGACAGGACGATGAGGGAGAAGAATAAAGACGAGTTCATCTCAGAAACGATTGTCAGGCTCGGTTTGGCGACTGAACCCGCGATAGTCAAGGCCATGCAGAACCATTTAAACGTAGAATGCGTCGATCTCGGGGAGTTGAACCTGTCGCCGAACGTGGTGAAATTCCTGCCGAGGGATTTCTGTGAAAGAAACCGGCTCATCCCTATCCTGGTCGACAATAAACAGATCCGGGTGGCGATGGCGGACCCCTCGGACATATTCAAGTGCGACAACATCACCTTTATGACAGGTCTGAAGGTGGCGCCGCTCATAGCCGGAAGCTCAAGGATACTGGCCCATCTGAAGAACGCTTACGGGGAACGGGACATGGACCTGCCGGAAAATATGGAAGACGTCTCAGAGATCGAGCCGCTGGATGAAATCGATATCATCATCGACGAGGAAGACCCTGACGTCAATCTCCAGGAGCTGATAGGCACCTCTGAAGTCCCCCCCATAATACGCATAGTCAACGCGATAATCTCCGAGGCGGTCCGTTACAGGGCAAGCGATATCCACATTGAACCCAAGACCAAGTACACCATTATCAGATACCGTATAGACGGCATGCTGCGCACCAAGATCAGGATACCTTCGGACCTGCACCTGGCCACTATATCGAGGATAAAGATATTGGCCAGGATGGACATTTCAGAACGTCGCAGGCCCCAGGACGGCAGGATAACGGTCAAATCAGGCACGAGGATCGTCGATATCCGGGTCTCCACGATGCCCACGATAAGCGGGGAAAAGGTAGTCATGAGGATACTCGACAAGAGCGCCGCGATCAGGAAATTAGACGAGCTCGGCGTGCTGCCGGACGACCTGCTGAAGGTCTTCACCGTTTTGAAGAAACCGCAGGGGATGATAATTTCAGCCGGCCCGACAGGCAGCGGAAAGACGACCATGCTCTATTCGATATTGAACGCCATGCGCGAGAGCACGAAGAATTTCGAGACCATCGAGGACCCAGTCGAATATTTTCTGGAAGAGGCCAACCAGGTGTTCGTCCTGGAAAAGATAGGCCTTTCTTTCGCGTCCGTCCTCCGCGCCACTCTCCGCCAGGACCCGGACGTCATCCTCGTCGGCGAGATCAGAGACATGGAGACCGCGGACGTGGCCTTCAAGGCGGCCCTGACCGGCCACATGGTCTTATCGACCCTGCATACAAATAATTCCATCGCTTCCTTAACCCGTCTTATCGATATGGGAGTAAAGCCTTATCTTATCGCCTCCGCTATCGAGGGTCTCCTCGCGCAGAGGCTTGTAAGGACCGCCTGTAAATACTGCAAGACCGAAAAACGGCCTGAAAAAGAGCTCCTGCAACTGCTGAAAGTAAACGAAGATACGCTCGAAAAGGTCTTCTACGGCAAGGGCTGCGAGAAATGTAATAATACGGGATATCTCGGAAGGACAGGCATTTTCGAGATATTTACCATGAATGACGACTTCAGGCATCTCATCAGCGGCGGCTACAAGGAATCGGAGCTGATGGGGATGGCCCGCGCAGGCGGCATGAGGACGCTGATTGAAGACGGGATGCAGAAGGTAAAAATCGGCGCGACGACACTCGACGAGATTGTGCGGGTAATCGGGCCGCAGACAAGACATGAACGGGTGTGCAACAAATGCCGGAGGACCATTGACGCGAAATTTGCCTTTTGTCCTTTCTGCGGGTCCTTCAAACAGGACTTCTGCAGACGCTGCATGATCCCTCTTGAAAAAGAATGGAACATCTGTCCCCTGTGCGGTTCTTCAAAGGCGATAGAGCAGCGTGATGAATGAAAAGCTTGATTTACCACAGAGACACGGAGGCACGGAGAAAAAATAATAAGTGGGAAGTGAGAAATAGGAAGTAGGAAGTTTGTCAGTTTTTTTATCTCGGTCCAACTTCTCACTTAACTCTGTGTCTCAGTGTCTCCGTGGTTATTAAGTATATTTAAGTTAGCGGGAGGATAAAATGGAAAATTCCATATTGATAGTCGATGACGATCCTGATGTAATATCCGCCATCAGGAGGTCTCTGCTGGACGAGCCGTATGTTATATTTACGGCGAACAGCGGGGCGGCGGCGATCGAGGTGCTGAAGGAGCACAGGATCAAACTCATCATATCGGATGAAAAGATGCCGGGAATGACGGGGACCGAACTGTTGGCGACGGCAAAGAATATGCTGCCTGAAACCGTCAGGATTATGCTGACGGGGTATGCGAGCATTCAGGCGGCCATGAGCGCGGTCAACAGCGGGGAGATATACAGGTTTTTCACAAAACCCTGGGATGATATCGAATTGAAGCTCTCCATCCGCTCGGCCGTGGAGAAATTCAATCTTGAAGAAGAAAACAGGCGGCTCCTTGCAACGGTAAGAAGCCAGGTCCTGGAGCTGAAACAGCTTGAAAAATTGCATCCCGGCATTACAAGTCTGAAAAAGGACTCGGACGGCCATCTGATCCTGCCCGATGTGTCCGCGGATGACGAGGAGCTTTCCGGGATCATGAAAGAATCGGGGATGAAGGAGTAAAAAAAACCGCAGAGACACAGAGGCACGGAGAAGAATTAAAATAAAATCATCCACAGATTACACAGATGAACACAGATTTCTATTGAGATTGTTCTTTAAATCTGTGTAATCTGCGAAATCTGTGGATGAAAGTTGCTTTTCTCTGTGTCTCAGTGCCTCTGTGGTTCAAACTGACTGGAAACAGAAAACCGTAAACTGTTACAATGCATGAATGTTCAGTGACGTAAGCAAGGCCATAATCCTCGGTGTGGTTGAAGGCATTACCGAGTTTTTACCCGTATCTTCCACAGGCCATCTCATCCTCGCGGGCGACGTGCTGGGCTTTACCAGTGAGACAGCAAAGACCTTTGAGGTATTTATACAGCTTGGCGCGATACTTGCCGTGGTATGGATGTATCGTGAAAAGGTGTCGTCCTCTTTCAGAGGCATCGGCACGGAAAAGACAAACCGCTTCCTGCTGAACCTCCTGATAGCATTCCTTCCCGCGGTGTTCTTCGGACTCCTCACGCATTCTTTTATAAAACGTCATTTATTTAATCCCGTGACCGTCGCCTTTGCCCTCATCGGGGGCGGCATAGCCATATTCGTTATTGAAAGGGTCATAAAAAAATCAGTTGTAAAGGACGTCGATGATGTCTCCTTCAAGCAGGCCTTCGGCATAGGCATGGCGCAGACCCTTTCGCTTTTCCCCGGGGTCTCAAGGGCAGGCGCGACAATTATGGGCGCCATGTGCTTCGGCCTGGAGAGAAAGGCCGCTACGGAATTTTCCTTTTTCCTTGCGATACCCACCATGTTCGCCGCCACCTCTTACGACCTGTTAAAGAGCCTTCACGGATTGACTGCGGGGGATTTACCTGTCTTCGCCGTCGGCTTCGTTGTCTCTTTTTTCTCGGCCCTGTTTGTCATCAGGGCATTCATCGGATTTGTCACGAGACATACCTTTGATTCCTTCGCCGTATACAGGGTCGTCTTCGGGGTTGCCGTGCTTTTTTATTATATGTAAAGGGCTCTTAACCACAGAGGACGCAGAGAAAAACAACTTTTGTCCACAGATTTCACAGATTACACGGATTAAAAAAATAATATCAAAAAAAATCTATGCTCATCTGTGCAATCTGTGGATAAATTCTTTTTATTTGTTCTCCGTGTCTCCGTGTCCTCTGTGGTTATTCATTTTTTTATCAGGAAATATACCCACTGAGGCGGCTAAAATGTTAGAATCTATGCCAGGATGGAAGAAAAAGGCAGCAGGATAAAGGATGAGATTATCGGCATCCTGGCGATACTCGCGGGGCTTGTTATTAGCATCAGTCTCTTCAGCCACAATCCGTGGGACCAATCCGTTTTCACGCATAACACTTATGAATTAAAAAATCTGCTCGGCCGCTTTGGGGCAAATGTCTCTGATATTTTTCTGCAGGGGCTCGGTTTTTCATCTTACATAATACCGGCCGTCCTTCTGTTTTACGGAATAAGAAAGGTCCTGGGCAGGACGTTGCCGCAGAGGCCCTATTTATTTGCCGGCACACTGGTCATTCTGACAATCTCGACGGCCTCCCTTTTTACCATGCTTTTCGGCAGTCATTCCGGAGGGGCCGCGGGGATAATAATCACTGAGTTCACTTACAGGATCATTTCATCTATCGGGTCGCTTCTGCTCTTTGCCACGTTGACGCTTGTTTGCCTGATGTACATCATTCAGTTCTCGGTGGCCGATCTGGCGAGAAATGCGAAAAGCAAGATACTGATGGCAAAAGACAGGGCGAAAGTAAAAGAGGAACAGAAAGAAGGGCCGCTGATTAAAGAAGAAACAGCGGCAAAAGGACCGCCTGAAAAAGAAACTGTAATAGCCGAAGCGGCGGAATGGCCGGATGCGCCTGCCATACAGGAGCCTCTGCCGCTTGAGCCGCTTGAGGTAAAGATAAGGCCGCATAAATCACCCGCAAAGCGCGCGGAGCAGGCCGGCGATTACGTTCTCCCCGGCGTAGATCTTTTGAAAGACCCCTCTGCGTCAAAATGGAGACCCTCTAAAGAAGATCTGCTTCAGCAGTCCGGGCTGCTGGAGAAAAAGCTCCAGGATTATTCCATTGAAGGTAAAGTAACTTATGTGTCTCCCGGCCCGGTAGTAACGATGTTTGAGTTCGAGCCCGCGCCGGGCATCAAGATCAACAAAGTCATGTCCCTTTCGGACGACCTTGCGATGGCGATGAAGGCAAACAGCATCCGTATTTCTCCGATTCACGGAAGGTCGACGCTGGGCATCGAAGTGCCGAACCCGGAACGGGAAGATGTTTTTTTAAAGGACCTGATAGTCTCGGACGTGTTCAGGAAAAGTCACTCCAAATTGACCCTTGCCCTCGGAAAAGACATCTTCGGCACTCCTGTCATGGCGGACCTGAGTAAAATGCCCCATCTCCTTATAGCGGGGGCCACAGGCTCGGGAAAAAGCGTAGGGATGAACAGCATCGTTCTGAGCCTTTTATACAGGGCAAAGCCCAAAGAGGTCAAGATGCTGATGATCGATCCGAAGATGCTCGAACTTTCCGCCTATTCGGAGATACCGCATCTTTTGATGCCGGTCATCACGCTTCCCAAAGAAGCGTCAAACGCGCTGAAGATGCTGGTGTTCGAGATGGAACGGAGGTACAGGCTGCTTGCCGAAAGCGGGGCCAGAAACATCGAAGCATATAACGATAAATTCAAAATTCAAGATTCAAAATTCAAAATTAAAGAGGAGGGTAATACTGTAATAGAAAGAGAGCCTCTTCCCTATATCGTCATATTCATTGACGAGCTTGCGGACCTGATGTTTGCCTCAGGGCATGAAGTCGAAGACTCCATTGCCCGTCTGGCGCAAATGGCGCGGGCTGCCGGCATACACCTTATCCTTGCTACACAGAGACCGTCCGTGGACGTCATCACGGGCATAATCAAGGCCAACTTCCCTTCAAGGATATCTTTCCAGGTCTCCTCAAAACTGGACTCCCGGATCATCCTCGATACATACGGCGCGGACCAACTCCTGGGCAAAGGCGATATGCTCTTTGTCAGCCCCGGCAAGAAGCTGAAAAGGATCCACGGCGCGTACGTGAGTGAGGAGGAAATCAGGGGCGTCGTGGATTTCATAAAAGCGCAGGCGGGTCCGGATTATACATTATTTGAAACCATATCCGAAGGATCACAGGAAGTGTCACGTCTCGAGGACGACAAGGACGAGCTTTACCTTCAGGCCCGCGACATCGTACTGTCTGCGGGACAGGCCTCGATTTCGTACATCCAGCGCAGGATGAAGATCGGCTATAACAGGGCCGCCAGGATAATGGAGATGCTTGAAGAAGAAGGCGTGGTCGGCCCCCCCGGGGAAGCTGGAAAACCAAGGGAGATATTGTGGAAGAAACAATAAAAGAAGAGTCAAGAGTTCAAAGTTTTTTCATTTTTTTTATTTTTATAGTCTTAACTCTTGACTCTTCACTCTTTAACTCTCTTCACGCGGCTGCTGTCGATGACGTTGTCAACGACGTTCAGAAAAGGCTGTCCTCAATTCATGACCTGAAGGGCTCTTTCACGCAGACAAGCTATCTTAAGGACCTTGAGAAAACAGAGACTTATGCGGGGACATTTTATATAAAAAAACCCTCCGGCATTATGTGGGAATACAAAAGTCCCCGGGACGAGAAGGTCTTTATAAAGGGCGAAGACATGTGGATTTACAAGAGGTCGCAGAAACAGGCAATAAAAAGCAGGTTCAGCAAAGAGGCATACAGCCAGGCGCCGATTACTTTACTAAGCGGGCTGGAAAATCTCAGGTCTGATTTTGACATAACTCTGACGGACCGGGACACGCTCGATCTGAAGCCCAAGCGACGAATGGGGTCCATGCAGGAAGTAATAATCAGGACCGCCTCAAAGAATTTTCCCTTGAAGACGCTGAAGGTAATCGATACGTACGGCAACGTAATTACTATTGAGTTGGCGGATATCAAAACAAACACCGGGCCCGAAGATTCACTTTTTACGTTTACAGTGCCTCAGGGAGTTGAAGTGTTCGACATGGACCGATGAGATCAAAGGCCGGAAAACATCACTACCTGCTGATACTTTTTTTTATCATCATCGCGCTCTTCTCCCTATACGAAGAATTCGGAAGGGAAAAAAAGCCGAAAGCGCCCTCCCGGACAACAAAATCCGTTGAAAAACCCAGGGCCCCTGTTTCAAGGCCGAGGGTAGCAATTATAATAGACGACCTGGGGCCGGGCAAGACCGCCGCTGCTGCGGTTTTTGAAATAAAGGCCCCGCTGACCCTTTCCATTCTGCCGCGACAGCCTTATTCCTCATGGATTGCGATGGAAGGTCACAAACTCGGACATGAGGTCATCGCCCACATCCCCATGGAAGCGGCGCCTTCTCATAAACTTGGGGAGGGAGGCCTTTATACGTGGATGACCGATGGGGAGATTGCCGGGACCCTCGATAAAGACATCCGTTCCGTGCCGCACGCGCTTGGAGTGAGCAATCACATGGGCTCCGTTTTTACACAGGATGAGCGCGCCATGCAGGTAGTGATTGCCGAGCTGAAAAGAAGGAGGCTCTTTTTCCTTGACAGCCGGACCGCTCCGGAATCGAAGGGATATGACCTTGCGAAAGCGCAGGGAGTGAAGGCGCTGAGCCGGGACCTGTTTCTGGATGACAAAGACGCCCCCGCCGAAATAGAGGCACAGTGGAAGAAACTTCTTCAGCTCGCAAACGAAAAAGGTCATGCGATCCTGCTCTCCCATCCGAGGAAAAATACAATTGAGTTTCTGCGAAAGACGCTGAAGGATAATAAGGAGATTACAGTCATTCCGCTTTCAGATTTATTTAGGTAATCACTTGATTTAGAGTGTAGCAGGTTGATACAATGCTTAAATCCGAAATACGAAACTCGAAATACGAAACAAATTCGAATGACCGAAATACAAAATTCAAAACAGTATGATTTGGAAAATCGTACCTTTGAGTTTGCAAAGAGAATAAGAGAGTTTGTAAAAAAATTGAGAATGACTCTTGGAAATATTGAGGATAGTAAACAACTGGTAAAAGCGTCCGGATCTGTTGGAGCGAACTACATAGAGGCGAATGAAGCATTAAGTAAAAAAGATTTTCTTATGAGAGTAAAGATTTCACGTAAGGAAGCTAAAGAGAGCAGATACTGGCTGAAATTGGTTGACACTCAAGACGAACCGGAAAAGGAAAATGAAAGAAATAAGTTAGTATCTGAAGCTACAGAGCTTATGAATATATTCGGCGCAATATTGCGCAAGAGTGAATAATCTGTCATTTGAATTTTGAATTTGTTTCGAATTTCGTGCTTCGGATTTCGAATTTACTAATTTTAAAGGAGGACATATGGACATCAACTATATGTTGAAAGTTCAGGACGCGAAGGCCGTGGATATACAGAAAGCCCTTCAGGCGGCGGGGATAAAGGTCACCAGCATAACGGAGCTTCATAAGGAAAAGGGTCAGGAAGCCGCGCCTCAGGGCAACGCGTAACATCTGATCTTTAACCACAGAGACACGGAGGCACGGAGAGAAAATAAGAAGTTGAGAAGATGAGAGGTTGAGTCAGGGTGTTTTTTGGTTTTTTCCCATCTTCATAACATCATATCTTCTCAACTTCTTTCTCCGTGTCTCCGTGTCTCAGTGCCTCTGTGGTTTTCAGTAATAATGTGGAGACCCTTGCCGGCAGGATAATTAAATATTATGGAAGAATCGGCGTTGCATCTGTTGAAGTCGTTGACAACCTTAAGTTCGGTGATAACATTCATATCATAGGTCGCACAACGGATTTCGAACAACGCATTGACTCTATGGAATTAAAGCATCAGAAGGTGGAAAAAGCAGCGAAGGGGTATATAGTAGGGATCAAGATAACGGATTTCGTCAGGAAGAACGATCTGGTTTATAAGGTTACAGACTAACCACAGAGACACAGAGTCACGGAGAAAAATAGAAGTGGGAAGTGAGAAATAAGAAGTAGGAAGTTTGTCAGTTTTCTTATCTCTTTGCGAACCAACTTCTTACTTCCAACTTCTCACTTCTCACTTGGCTCTGTGCCTCAGTGTCTCCGTGGTTATATGAAAAATGGATATAACAAACGACAACTTACAGGCAAACTGGTACGCCATCCATACGCGGTCGCGCCATGAGTTTCAGGTGTATGATAAGCTGAAACAGAAGGGCCTGGAAGCCTTCCTTCCGTCAGTGGAGCGGCTCAGGAAATGGAAGGACAGAAAGAAACTGATTGCCTTCCCCCTCTTCCCGGGCTATCTTTTTGTGCATATCGCAAGAGATTCGCAGAGCTTGTTGAGTGTCTTAAAGGTGAGGGGGGTCGTAAGGCTGATATGCGCGATACCGGGAGAGCCCACGCCTATCCCCGAGGAACAGATCATATCCCTGAAAAAACTGGTGGAAAACAGCGGCGCCCTCGATCCTTATCCATATCTGAATGAAGGACAAAAAGTGCGGATCATCAAAGGTCCGTTAAGCGGGGTCGAAGGGATACTTGTCGAAAAGCTGGACAAGCACATCCTCGTCCTTTCCGTCGACGTCCTGCGCCAGGGGGTAGCGCTGACGATAGATGCGGCAGACGTGGAGAAGATATAGAGTTAAGAGTCAAGAGTTAAGAGTTATGTAGGGGCAGCCCTCTGTGGCTGCCCGGTTAGAAAGAGGGGACAATATTAGAGTCAAGAGTTAAGAGTTATGAGTTAAGAATCATGAAAAAGAAAGAGGGGACAGTTTATGTATTGGAAGAAGTTGAAAGTATGGGAAAAGGCTCACGAATTAGTCCTTAGTATTTATCAGGTGGTCGCCAAATTTCCAGTTAAAGAAAGATATGCTCTGTCAGATCAGTTGAAAAGGGCCGCATATTCTGTACCGGCAAATATTGTTGAAGGGCATGCTCGCAAGACACCGAAGGAATTCATGCAATTCCTCTATCAATCAAGAGGGTCATTAGAAGAAGTCCGTTATTTCCTGCTTCTCTCAAAAGATTTGCTGTATTTAGACGCCGATGTTTATAACGAATTAGAGTTGGAATCGGTGGCAATAAATAAAATGCTCAACAGCCTAATTAATTCAATCAAGCGCAGGATTTGATCTTTTCACTTGACTCTTACCTCTTGACTTATGACTCATGACTCTAAAAGAGTGTCCTTTTTGCATCAACATAATTGTATGAACACCACAGCTTAGAGTTATGAGTTATGAGCTATGAGTCAAGTATCAAAAAAAAAATAATTGTAATCCTTTAATTTTTTTAATTTTTCCTTCTTGACTCTTGACTCTTGACTCTTGACTCTATTCTTAGCATGGGATTTGCTAAATATATAGTGTTTCATTTTGTTCTTTGAATTAAATATAAAGAAAATTATCTTGACAATTTTTCGTCACAGTGGTATAAATTTACCTTGACTGAAACGGGACGCGCGATTTGAATTTTGATTTTATAATGTATTTTGTGTCGAATTTTGAATCTTGAATGTTGAATTTTGTTTAAAAGGGGGGTGGTAGTAAGAGAGAAAATAACTGTCCTTCATCCTGAAGAAACGGGATGGGATTTTTAGCATAAAAGTCATCTTAAAAACAAAAACCCTAAAAGGAGGAGTAAATGAAAAAGTATGTAGTAGCATTATTAAGCGTACTGGTTGTTCTGGCATTTGCCGTAACATCCTTCGCGCTGCACCAGTCGCCGACCACTGAATACACCCCGTCTCTCGTAAAAGCCAAAAAGGCCTCAATTGAGTTAGGCGGAGAATTAAGGGTAAGAGGTAATGTTACCAAGGATGCTGACTTCGATTCAAGCAATACGAATGAAACAAGCCAGTATTATGATCAGAGGGCAAGATTAAGCCTGAAGGCAAACACATCGGCAAATACCTTTGGCTTTATCGAGCTTGAATCCGGAGAGGATGTGTCTACTACCAGCAATTCAAAGGATACCGTCGTTTGGGGTAATAGCAGTAACACCAAGACTGGAGCATTATCTATCCGCCAGGCATACATTGCTCACCAGGGCAAAGGCCTCGGCATGCTTACAGGCATCAAGGCAGGACATCTCCTTGCAGCCCTCGGCAATAACCTCTTCTTTGACCATTCCAAATTCGGCGATGACGGAATCGTACTCTGGGCAGCAGTGGGTGACGGCGAGGTATCGCTTACCACTTTGAAACTTGATGAGAACGACACACCGGAAAACGATGACACCGACGCTTATATACTCGGTTTCGAGATGCCGGTTGCCGGTATCAGCGTGGGAGGGGACCTGACCAATCTTCGCACTCGTGACAAAGACACTCACGACAACGGCCAGCGTTTCTACAATCTCGGACTCAGGGCTGATGCTGACCTGAAAGTCGTTAAGGTAAAGGTCGATGTCGAAAAACAGTTCGGTAAGAAAGGCAGAGATGCAGCCGGCGATGAAGAGAAATCCTCCGGCGCGGCCTTTATGCTCGGCGCAGAAGCCCCTCTCGGTCCCGTGACCGCAAGGGCCAAGGCTGCTTATGGCAGCGGTGACGAAACTTCCGATACCAAAGACAAATCCTTTAACACCTTCCTCAGCGACCAGCAGAACTACACGTTTATCTATGAGTACACTGTTCCGGCTGCCTCAAGAGCGAAGAATACAGGTTTGGAAAACACGATGTTCTTCAACGTAGGCGTGACTGCCAAGCCGATGGACGCCCTGAAGGTCTCCGCTGACGCATACCTTCTCAGAGCGGTAAAGGCTGTTAATTTGAACAGCGCCCTAAATGCTGATGGGACCGACGCAACCTCAAAAAGCCTCGGCTTCGAAATTGACGCCAAGGCAGAATATGAGATCGACACAAACCTGGCCTATTTCGTAGAGGCAGGTATGCTGTTTGCCGGTGAGGCATATGATCTCGGGACAGCAACTGCCGGCACTAACACCGCGTCCGACAATCCGTACAGGGTCAGACACGGCGTTATCCTCAAGTTCTAACTGTTCGTAAACACGCTGTTCCAAAGGGGCGTCCCGAATTATCGGGACGCCCCTTTTTTTCTTTCCCCCTCTTTGACGAAGACCAACAGTAGGTGCCTTAAGCAGGGGTTAGGGGAGATTTTATCAATAAATTATTTGTCTTCAAAATCCCCCTTTGTCAAAATTCCTCCAGTAGCCATTAAGTTATAGGGTGTATCTTTGTGCCGGAAAGAAACCCACCCCCCTACCCCTCCCAGGAGGGGACCTTGTCTTTAGTCCCCTCTTGAGAGGGGCGCAGGGGTGTGTTATAACTTGTAACTGAATGGATACTTCCTCCCCATTTTCATTTTGAAGTTTTCCCTTATTTCTGCTAATATTTAGTCATGAAATCTTTTTGGGGGGACAGGGAATGGAACATTATAACAAGAAGGAAAAGACGGCGAACTGGTTGTTTAAGATTGCAGAATATGTGACAATTGCATTGGGCGTTAATGCATTGCTGCCGGGCAGTCCTTTAAGTAT
>JACRHD010000038.1 GCA_016234115.1 Nitrospirota bacterium | reverse complement strand
AGATTGAAAAAATATTTCTAAATACATCTGCGTTAATCAGTGTAATCTGTGGATTGATATTTATTTTTTTCCTCTGTGGTTTGTTCTCTTGATGGTGAATCCAGGTCACGGCTCAATATCCCGCACGAAGCTATGTTCCACGTGGAACATATATAAACCATCCGGATTTCTTTTTGTCATCAGGTGATGGAAACATTTACCCCGGATTATTCACAAATATCTTACCGTAGAAGGCATGATTCAAAAACATCTTGAAAGCAATATGATTACTTGTCCAGAATCCACCACCTAACCACGGAGGGCACAGAGAAAAGATTTATTTATCCGCAGATTATACAGATTTCACAGATTGAAAAAATATTTCTAAATACATCTGCGTTAATCAGTGTAATCTGTGGATTGATATTTATTTTTTTCCTCTGTGGCCTCTGTGGTTTGTCTTTTGATGGTGAATCCGGGTTGTCAGTTCGTTTTAGCTCTTTAAATTATTGCTTTCACAGAGTGCACTTATTACAGAACGCCAGAATTCCGGCCAAGGGATTGCATCAACATGCCCTTGAATCATACCTCCCGGAGTTTATGAATAATCCGGGTTAATAGTTCATGATTGTTTTCTTATATGTTATTTATTATAATCTATATAAGATTGCCATGAAAAAACATTGCGACATCCGGGCTATCATCAAAAAAATATCACGGTTAAATAAACAAAGGACCGGATATATGTTTAGTCTTGTCCATGGAAAGCCTATGGTACTGGGGTCGTCTCACGATGTTTTCCGGAGATGCGGGAAAAAGAACTGTAAATGCGCTGAGGGTAAGCTTCATGGGCCTTTCTCAGCATTGTCGGTGAATAAAAACGGCAGGAGAAAGATTGTGATGATCAAAAAGTCGGATACTCCCCTTATCCTGAAAGAGGCAAAGCGGTATCGCTATTTTCAAAACACAATGTCTCAAGTACGGCGGATAAATAAGGAAATCGACCTGTTACTGACTGAAGTGAAGACCAGAACACTCAGGGACTACCCGTAAAATCTCCGGCAGATCACTCACCCTCCTTACTCCTGAAGCTGTGACCAATTCGGGCTGACCGGATTATTCACAAATATCGTACTGCGGGAGGCATGCATCAAAAACATCTTGAAAAGCAAAGAGATTATTTGTCAGGACTTTTCGCTCTTTAAGTTATTGCTATTACAGAGTGTACTTTTTACGCCACGCGAAAATTCCGGATAAGGTTTACTGCTACATGTTTTTGAATCATACCTCCCGGACTTTATGAATAATCCGGGCTAAGGAGCAATGCGGATATGCCTGCCGTTTTTAATAAGAGTTTTCCTCTTCCCTGTCCTGTAAACAAGCCTCACTGTAGGATTGAAAAAAACAAAGTCCTGGTGAAAGGGCGTCCTCACTTTGCCGCCGAATGTGCTGTTGTCCCCGAGCGCCACGTGCACGGTCCCGAATATCTTCTCGGATTCCAGTATATTGTCCGGTCGTGAAGCCTTGTCATTAGTGCCTATTCCGAGCTCTGCGATGTTTCCATTGTCCCTGCTCTCGGAAAGCTTTTCTTTCAGATATCCTGCGAACGCTTCTTTCCCTTCCACCTCTGTTACCATCCCGCTTACAACGGTAAGCGTCACCGGTTTTTTCAGCCTTCTTGTCGGGGCCCACTCGATCACAAGCCTTCCGCTCGCAGTCCCCTCCAGGGGCGCGAGAAAGACCTCTCCGGCCGGAAGATTGCTGAATGAAGACGGTCTGGTGATAATGCCCGTGTCTGCTTTGGCCTCGCGATTTTTCTTTGAAAAAGTGAGAAACGTCCCATTGGGAGTTTCTATTTCCATACCCTCACATTTATTCACCGCCCTCGCGATATTTGTAGTCCTTTCAAACATTTTTTTATAGTTGACCATCATCGCCCCTTCAAGCATTTCCCTGTCAAAAAGGGGCATACTTGCATATCTGACCCTGCAAAGTCTGTTTAATAGATCCCTGAATTTCGTGTGGCTGGTTGAATAATATGAAAGCGCGATTACGGCATCGACCGCTCCTTTTCTATGCGCACTGATTATTTTCTCTATCTTGCTGTTCTGTGATTGCGACGTCTTTTTGGCAAGCAGCGGTTTGATAAATTTATTTCGCTTCAACTCGACATAAATATCCTCTCCGAATGCCTCTCTCCACACCTCTTCGGGCGGCTCGACCCCATGACCTCCGGTAGGATGATATTCAACATAACCAATTCGATCAGTGAATTTCCTTCCGGCTGCTTCAATGTCTTTTGCGATTTTTTTTAATTTACTGTTATGACCGTCGGTGAAGACAAGGACTTTCTCTTTTTTCTTTACACCGAGGTTGGTCCTGAAAATGTTGTCGATAGCCATATTGGCCTGTTTGACTGCTGATTGAGAGTTTATCATGGGACGCAAGACTCTATCATATCCTGAATAATTAATCAAAGTATTTCATGAAAAGAAATCTTCTTAACATTTTATATGTCTTTCTCTTTATTATTCTTTTATATTTTATCTTAACGGAAGTAGTAAGATTGTTGGTATTGTTGATTAAGGAATTAAACATCATAATAATTAATGAGAAACATGCGTTGGCATCTTGTGAATGATATCCTCTCAGACCTTGACAAAATATCGTTGAAATGATACCCTTCAAAGTTGGCAAATTCAATTCGGTGCATGCCGGGAGCGTTCTTGATATAAGCCTTAAGTCAATGAAATGATTAACGGGATGTAGTTGTGAATAAAGTTGATAAGATGAAAAAGGCAGTTCGTGTTTCCGTATTAAACGACGGATTCACGGCGATGCAATAAAAAACTTGATGATAATTATCCACTCTCGTTCCACAAGAAATTTAACTACAGGATAAAAGGAAACGATGTCGCGTATATTTAATTTCAGCGCAGGACCCGCGATGCTGCCGGCAGAAGTCCTTGAGCATGCCGCATCAGAGATGATGGACTGGCACGGCTGCGGCATGTCTGTTATGGAGATGAGCCACCGGGGAAAGGAATTTGTCTCCATTGCTGAAAAAGCTGAAAAGGACCTGAGGGAGATAATGAATATTCCCGGCAATTACAAAGTGCTGTTTCTCCAGGGCGGCGCCACGAGTCAGTTTGCAATGGTCCCTATGAACCTGTTAAGGGGAAAGAAGAGCGCGGATTATATTAATACGGGGCAATGGTCGAAAAAGGCGATTGCGGAAGCCAGGCGCTACTGCAATGTCAACGTAGCAGCTACAAGTGAAGCCGACAATTTTATGAATGTCCCTCCTCAATCCGAATGGAAACATAATCCCGACGCGGCATATGTTCACTATACTCCTAATGAAACAATCGGAGGGGTCGAGTTTCATTTTATTCCGGAAACCGGCAGCGTGCCGTTGGTTGCCGATATGTCTTCAACCATTCTGTCAAGACCGATTGACGTTTCAAAATTCGGCGTCATCTATGCCGGCGCACAGAAGAACATCGGCCCGGCCGGCTTGACTATCGTGATAATAAGAGAGGACCTTATCGGTGAAGCAGTCGCCGGCACGCCGCTTATGTTCAGTTACAAGACGCATGCGGAGAACAATTCGATGTACAATACCCCGCCGACTTATGCCTGGTATATCGCGGGACTGGTGTTTGAATGGATAAAGAATAAGGGCGGGCTTGCCGGCATGGCCGGGATCAATAAGCGTAAGGCGGAAAAGCTCTATGCATTCATAGATAAATCGGATATGTACCGTAATCCGGTGGATCCCGCGTGCCGTTCATGGATGAACGTGCCGTTTACCCTGAAAAATCCGGACCTCGACGGCAGGTTTCTCGAACAGGCCAAGACCGCGGGCCTGGCGGCCCTTAAAGGGCACCGCAGTGTCGGAGGCATGCGGGCGAGCATCTATAACGCCATGCCTGAAGAGGGAGTGGACGCGCTGATCGCATTTATGCAAGAGTTTGAAAAGAAGAACATTTGAAAAAAGAGAGAAGACGGAATGAAGAAAGAGACCGTTAAAAAAGAAATCAAAGTGCTGGTAAGCGACAATATATCGCAAAAGGGCGTGGACTTACTGAAAAAGGCGGGCCTGACTGTAGATGTAAAGACCGGACTTTCTCCTGATGAGCTCAAGAGGGAGATAGGCAAGTATGACGCGCTTGTAGTCAGGAGCGCAACAAAGGTGACGTCGGACATTATCGAACATGCCGGAAACCTGAAAGTCATAGGAAGGGCAGGTTCAGGCCTCGATAACGTCGACAAGGTTGCCGCGACAAAACGCGGCATTGTTGTGATGAATACCCCGGGAGGCAATACTGTCACTACCGCCGAGCATACCGTGGCGCTTCTCTTTTCCATGTCAAGGCAGATAGCGCAGGCGACCGCCTCGATGAAGAGCGGCAAGTGGGAGAAGAAGAAGTTCATGGGGGTCGAGATGTGCAACAAGACACTCGGCATCATCGGACTTGGAAATATCGGGGCCCATGTGGCAAGGATTGCCCTGGGCATGGGCATGAAGGTGATAACGTACGATCCTTATTTGAGTGAAGAGAAGGCAATGGCCCTCGGCGTCTCTGTAGTGGATATTGAAGAACTTATCAAGTCATCGGACTTTATAAGCATTCATGTGCCGATGACGGATGAGACAAGGAACCTGATAAATGCCAGGACCATAGGCATGATGAAAAAAGGAGTCAGGATCATTAACGCCTCCCGCGGAGGCATTGTTGACGAAAAGGCCCTGTACGAGGCCCTGAAATCAGGCAAGGTCGCTGCCGCCGCCCTCGATGTATTCGAAAAAGAGCCGCCCACCGGGTCCCCCCTCCTTGAGCTTGATAATTTTATCTGCACCCCGCATCTCGGCGCGTCCACGGAAGACGCGCAGGAGAACGTGGCGATTGCCGTTTCACATCAGATAGTGGATTATCTGTTATACGGGACCATTCGAAACGCGGTCAACTTCCCGTCTGTTTCAGCGGACGTTCTGCCGATCATGCAGCCGTACATTAATCTCGCGGAAAGTATGGGAGGGTTTCTGTCGCAGTTTTTTGAGGGGCGCATCGAAAGCATCATCATAGAATATAGAGGTGAGGTGGCAGGGCTTCTGCTGGAGCCGATCAATGTTGCCGCGCTTAAAGGTATCCTGACCCCCATTCTTGAAGAAACCGTAAATTACATTAACGCTCCCCTGATCGCAAAAGAAAGACGAATAGAGGTCAAGGAAGTCACTACAAAGGACGCAGGCGATTATCACAATATGATGGTGATCAGGATAAAATCCGGCTCCAAGGAAAACATGGTGGCCGGGGTCCTCTATGGAAAGAAAGAGCCCCGAATAATAGCAATAAATAATTTTCCGGTTGAGGTGGTCCCTGAAGGCGAGATGCTCGTGCTTTCAAATAACGACAAACCCGGGGTGATCGGCGGCATAGGGACCGTCCTTGCGAAACATAAAATAAACATAGCGCGGATGCAGTTCGGCAGGGAAAAGCGGGGCGGAAAATCCATATCGGTCGTCAGCGTTGATGCGCCAGTCTCAAAGGAGATAATGGCCGAGATCAAAAAACTCCCCAATGTCCTTTCGGTAAAACGGATACATCTGCCGGTATGAAAAAAGCAGCAAAGGGGCGTAGTAGGTCAGTAGCAAAGGGAAAGGCCCCAAGACTTTTCCCCTTAACTACTAACTGCTTGCTACCGAAAATCAAGAGGAGCTGGAAATGTCTAACATCGTAGTCGTCGGCGTCCAGTGGGGCGATGAGGGAAAAGGCAAGATAGTAGACCTTCTCACTGAAAACGCCCGCGTCGTTGCGCGCTATCAGGGCGGACACAACGCAGGGCACACCGTAATAATTAAAGACGAGAAATATGTCCTTCACGTTATCCCCTCCGGGATACTTCATAAGGGAAAGACCTGTATTATCGGAAACGGGGTGGTCATTGAACCGAAGGCGCTGATAGAAGAAATAGAAGGGCTCAGGAAGAGAAATGTTTATGTCGGCAAAAACCTCTTTATCAGCGGCGGCTCGCACGTTATTATGCCCTATCACACCTTATTAGACGGCAAGAACGAAGAGTCGATGGGCAAAAAGAAAATAGGCACAACAGGCAGGGGTATCGGTCCCGCGTATTGTGACAAGATGTCCAGGACCGGCTTCCGGATGTTGGATCTGCTGGACGGCGGGCGGTTCAGGGAGAAGCTGAAGGCGAACATCAAGGATGTCAATTTCCTGCTCGAAAACAAGTTTCAAAATAAGAAGCTGAGCCTGGAAAAAGTGAATTCCGAATATATGAGATACGCGGACTACCTCGCGCCTTTTATTACGGACACCGTCGTGCTTCTGAACAAGCTTATCGACAGCGGCAAGAATGTCCTTTTTGAAGGGGCACAGGGGACGCTGCTCGATATCGACCACGGGACATATCCCTATGTCACTTCTTCAAACTCATCGGTCGGCGGGGTCTGCACAGGTCTCGGCGTGAGCCCCCGGAAGATAGACGGGATTGTCGGCGTGATGAAGGCATACACGACCCGTGTCGGAGGAGGCCCTTTCCCCACGGAATTGAATGATAAGCTCGGAGAGGAAATACGCCTCAAAGGCGGAGAGTACGGAGCTACCACCGGGAGGCCCAGAAGGTGCGGATGGCTCGATTTCGTCAGCCTGAAGCATGCCATCAGGATTAACGGATTCACAGGCATCGCCCTGACAAAGCTGGACGTGCTTGATGAACTTGACACCTTGAAGGTTTGCGTTGCCTATACTTATGAAGACCCGTACAAGCGGTGTGAATGCAGCAAAAAAGGCGTTGCCTGCAGGTTCACCGACATGCCGCAGGACGCTATGATTCTGGAAGGCTGCAAACCTGTTTATAAAGAAGTCAAAGGCTGGAAAACCAGCACGCAGGGAGTGAAAAAGCTGAAAGACCTTCCAAAGCAGGCGCGGGCGTATATAGATTACATCAGCGAATCACTCAACGTTAAAATTGATATTGTGTCGACAGGGCAGAGAAGAGACGAAGTCGTAATCCTGCGCAATCCGTTTAAATAGCTTTTTTTTTATTTTACTGTTTTGCTATACTATCTCTTCATTATTCGGGTTACTGATGTCGCCCTTTTAAAAAGGGCCGCTAGCTCAGTTGGTAGAGCAACGCCCTTTTAAGGCGTGGGTCGTTGGTTCGAATCCAACGCGGCTCACCATTGTCCCCATCGTCTAGCCCGGCCTAGGACATCGCCCTTTCACGGCGGTAACAAGGGTTCGAATCCCTTTGGGGACGCCAGCATAATTCGAGGGTTATTCCGGGTTTTCCGGAATGACCCTTTTTTATTTATTTTTGGTAAAACCTCGTCGACTGATTACATTAGAATCCGGACAAGAAGAGGATGCCGATATAATTTCAAAACGTTCATTCAAAAGGCTTCCAACCTTTTAAATTCAACCATGTCCCCAGCAATATCGGCATCCTCTCATATTGAAATGTTAATTGATGAAGATGGACGAATGCATGTAGATTTCATAAAACTATTATCCTAAAAACAGCAGTTCATTTACCACAGAGGCACAGAGACACTGAGAAAACAAGAGGTTATCGAATAATTTTGCTTCATCACTTAGGTGAATGATTCATATTGGTGTTATCTTTTGAATTAAACTAACCCGCCCTACCGCAATTTAATCAGAATAAGCCAACCCAAAAGTTAATCTCTTCGGATTAAAATATCCCGATCAGAAAACAGGTAAAGGAACCCGGAAGCGGAGTTATATTTCTTTT
>JACRHD010000037.1 GCA_016234115.1 Nitrospirota bacterium | reverse complement strand
GCACAGAGACACTGAGAAAACAAGAGGTTATCGAATAATTTTGCTTCATCACTTAGGTGAATGATTCATATTGGCCTTTTCTCTTATTTTTTAACTCTGTGCCTCCGTGCCTCTGTGGTTAACTGCTTTTTCTAAGTTTATGTGTCTTTACTTATGAACTCATTAGTAATTCAAAAACTTTTCTCACAGCTTCTACCGCCGTATCCGCTTTGACGATTCCTGTGATGTTCTCCCAGGTCTTGATGCCGACCACAGGTTTTCCGAGTTTCAGGGCAATTGCAATTTCCGAAAGCGTCCCGTATTCGCCCCCGACGGCAATCACACCGTCGGATGAACGGACAACGATGATATTCCTCGCATGACTCATTCCTGTGATAATGGGAATATCGACGAACGGGTTCGCGTCTGCTTTACCGGTCCCGGGGAGAATTCCAACCGTCGTCCCTCCCGTTTCCTTTGCGCCTCTGCAGGCAGCCTCCATCACCCCGCCGAGGCCGCCGGTGACGAGTGTAGCGCCGCGTTCGGCGATAAGCCTTCCAACCTCTTCAGCAACAGCGTATGTTTCCTTATCGCAGGTACTTGCGCCGATGACTGAGATTGTCATGGGGAATATGTTACATTATCGGCTTCATTGATGACAAATAAGGATTTTCATATTGGGATTTTCATATGATAATATATAACTTAAATTAAATATTAAATATCAAAATGCGAAATGAGAGTCGAAAATCAAATATTTGCAGACCGGCTTCTTAGATTTTTAATCTGTCATTTTGACTTTTCATATTTCATTTTTTAATTTTATTCTTAAAGAAATCCGGAGGAATGAATGGAATTTTCTGACGCCGCCTCCTGCTGGAAGGCGATATTGTCCGACGTCTCCGGCAACAGGGGCCTGCTGCCGGTCATAGAGAAATTTGCCCGCGAAAACACCTCGCCTGCCGTGATCGTGTTCGGCACATCGGGATGGAGGGGGGAAATAGGCACGGATTTTACATTCAACAATGTGCGTATAGTAACTTCTGCAATTATCAGGATGTTCCGGGAGAAAGACCCGGCCGTTATGCAGGCGCTGGGGGTATCGGACTTTGAAGGTATAAGAAGAAGAGGAGTAATTGTAGGTCACGACAACAGGTTCCTCGGCAGGGATTTCGCGATGGAAGTTATAGGTCTTCTGCAGAGGGAAGGAATAAAGACGTGGTACGCGGGCGAGGCGGCCACGCCTGAATTTTCAGCAGGGATCGAGATGCTTAACGCTGCCTGCTCAATTAATCTCACGCCTTCGCACAACCCGGCCAATTACGGCGGCTTTAAATTCAACCCCTCCGACGGCGGTCCTGCCGGTTCTGAGATAACTGAGAAGATAGAAGAAATAGCAAATAACATGATGGCCGGCCGGCCGGCGCTTCAGGCTGTTCCTCCTGAAAAGATCGAGCGGGTCGATCTCACGCAACTGTACATCGATTACATCACACAAAGAGGGACCGTGGATATAAAGAAGATCCGGGATTTCATCAGCTCCGGAGATTGCATTATCTGTATAGACAATGTCCACGGCGCGACAAGAGGAAGCATTCAGAGGATAATAGGTGAAAGCGGAAAGATAAAATATTTGAGGACCGAAGACGACTATCTGTTCGGCGGGGTAGCTCCTGAGCCTTCGGACAAAAACATGGCGGGGCTTGAGGCGGTCTTGAAAGAGTGCCCCTCGCGATTCAAACTCGGCGTCATTATGGACCCTGACGGAGACCGTATCCGGCACGCCGATGAAAAGACCATAATTCCCATGAACTACTTCGGCGCGATGGCTCTGCATTTTCTTCATGTGCATAAAGGCTTCAGCGGGGTCGCCGTAAAATCGGTCGGGACAAGCAATCTTGTCAATGCCATTGCGGAAGGGCTCGGTATCCCGGTACGGGAGACCAGGGTGGGTTTCAAAAATTTCAGGCCGTACATGTTGAAAAACGCGGAGGAAAGGGCCATTGTATGCTTTGAGGAATCGGACGGCATATCCGGTTATAACCATACGCTTGAAAAAGACGCCCTGTTCGGCGTTCTCCTTGCCCTCGAAATGTTGGTGGTCACCGGAAAGAACCTGGGCGGGTATCTGAACGACATCATGAATGAATTCGGACACTACTATCCCGACCGCTCGGGCATTGAGGTAGGGAGGTCCCTTGCCGGGGCGCCCCTGCTGAAGAAGCTTTCGGTCATCAGGGAAAAATATAAAGTCGGGACCCCGGTATACATTAACGGACATAAAAGGACCGTGAAGGACGTCATCACGGTCGATGGGACCAAGCTCGTCTTTGACGACGGCTCGTGGCTCATGATAAGGCCTTCGGGCACGGAACCGAAGGTGAGGTTTTATATCGAGGCAAGGACGGTGGAAGAAAAGAAGGCGGTGTTTGCGACAGCGGAGAGGATGACGAGGGAGGCGCTCTCGGGGTAGGGCTACCCGGCGGGTCGCCCCTACCCAAAACATCCGCGATAGTGTATATTTTCATGTCATGGAAAAAGTAATACTCAATACCGAAATGCCCGATATCGGGACACCGAGGCGCGGCAAGGTCAGGGACATTTATGACCTCGGCGATTCGCTCCTGCTTGTCGTTACGGACAGGGTCTCCGCTTTTGACGTGGTGCTGCCCAACGGCATCCCCGGCAAAGGGAAGGTCCTCACCGCCATATCCGTATTCTGGTTCAAGATGATGGAGGAAATCGTCTGTAATCACATCATCGCAATCGAGGTGAAGGACTTTCCGCGCAGGCTTCAGAAGTACGGGGACATGCTTGAAGGCAGAAGCCTCCTTGTAAAAAAGGCCGGTGTCATGCCTGTGGAATGCATAGTCCGGGGTTATCTTTCGGGAAGCGGATGGAAATCCTATCAGGAAAGCGGCACTGTTTGCGGCATCAAACTTCCAGCGGGAATGCCCGAGTCCTCGAAGATTGAACAGCCGATTTTCACCCCGAGCACAAAAGCCGAGGCAGGGCACGACATCAATATCTCTTTTGATGAAATGGGGAAGATCGTCGGCGGAGAGACGGCGAGGAGGCTTCAGGACCTGACCCTTGGAATATACGGCAGGGCCAGGGACTATGCTGGGAAAAAAGGCATAATCATCGCCGATACGAAAATGGAGTTCGGCATTTTCAATAATGAAATAATACTGATTGACGAGCTGCTCACCCCTGACTCGTCACGCTTCTGGAGCATAAAGGACTACGCCCCCGGCAGGAGCCAGGACAGCTTCGACAAACAGATCGTCAGGGACTACCTGCTGACCCTGGACTGGGACCAGACCCCGCCCGGCCCGGAGCTTCCTCCGGATATAGTAAAGAAGACCTCTGAGAGGTATCAGGAGATACTGAGGATACTGACGGGGTAGACTTCCTTACTTTTCAAGAACCTGCAAGCTGTTTTTTTCTACCCAACAGTCTTTTTTGTATTGTATAATGATGCAATGAAAACGTAGTGGCCTTTTGCAATAGGCCACTGGCTAAATCCCGTTGACATATTTTTGGTAGAAAAAACGATAACAGATTTTGGGCGATTGAGAAGAGGCAAGACTATAGGAGAAGAAGTTGACTTCCTAAGCAATCCAGAAATCTGTTGCAATCACTTGGCCTCACAAAATTTGAAATTCCAGTTGACAGCAGAATTACTAAATGGCTTTCTATTTTCGATTTCCCCATGAAATTGTCGGCAAGAGCGTTAGCCGATGGAAACTATTATAATTTTGTTTTGGATGGATTCCAGAAAATTTGTGAGGCTTGCGATATTTATCCCTGTGTTATGGATGCAGCTATCTTTTCAAGCTTTGACGAGGAATGGCCAGAAGACAAATTAGTATGGTAAGAGAATGTCATTACATAACGACGCTGGATTGCGACGCTCCAATATTCAGATTTGGCTGAAATCGTTCTATCATTAAGATTAAACTTTGACCGCGACAGGTACACGGCGTAAATTTACAACAGTAGCGTAAATTGACGCAATAAAAAAGGAAAGGGATATAATATAACTATATGAAAAAACCTCAACTTTATTTGGAAACATCGGTTTGGAACTTTTATTTTGCCAATGATGCTCCTGAAAAGAGGGATGTAACCATGTCATTCTTTGACAAAATTAGACAGGGTGAATACGAGATATTTATTTCGGATATCGTCATTGAAGAAATTGGCAAAGCCGGTGAAGACAAGAAGCAACTGCTTTTGGAAAAAATCTCTGAGATCAGTCCTGTCAGACTGATGGTTAATGAGCAAATCGCGGGGCTTGCCCAGAGGTATATTGTGGAAGGAGTCTTACCTACAAACAAGATTGAGGATGCGATGCATGCGGCAATTGCAACATTTTTTGAAATGGATGCTCTTATCAGTTGGAATTTAAAACACCTGGCGAACTTAAAGAAAATGGAAATGATAAATGGAATAAACATGAAGGAAGGATATGCTAAGAGATTGGAGTTAATTACTCCTATGGAGGTGTCGGATGAGGAAGTATGATAAGTCTCTGATTGAAGTATGGGAATGGAAAGAAAAGGTCTACAGTGATGTTAAGGATTTAACGGCGAAGGAGTATATTGAGAAAATCAAAAGTGACGCTGAGAAAATCCTTGCGGAAAGCCGGGTCGAGTTGAAGACGGTCTCTTCAAGAGAAGAAAAACAGAAGGTAGCTTGACCCCCAACTTTAATATTCCCTGTCTCAGAGCTGCTTCAAAAAATTCAGCAGCAGTCTTACCCCTATCCCCGTCGCCCCCTTGGGGATATAGGGCCTGTCTTTATCGGTCCAGGCGGTGCCGGCGATATCGAGATGTATCCACGGGGTATCGCCTGCGAATTCACTGAGGAAGCAGGCTGAAGAAACGAGAGAGCCCGACCTGCCCGAGGTGTTCTTCATGTCCGCGATATCGCTTTTTATATAATCCTTGTATTCTTCAAAGATCGGCATCTGCCAGACGCGCTCCGATGTCTCCTCGGAGGCCTTTTTCATCTTCTCCATGAGCGCCTCGTCATTGCCCATCATTGCCATGGCTTCATGACCCAGGGCTATGGAGCAGGCCCCGGTAAGTGTGGCGATATCGATTATCGCGGAAGGCCTGAACCGCTTCGCATAGTCAATCGCGTCAGCCACCGCAAGCCTGCCTTCCGCGTCGGTGCTTATGATCTCGATGCTCTTGCCGCCAAGGGCCTTTACCACATCACCCGGTTTCGACGCGCTTCCGCCGGGGAGGTTCTCCGCTGCCGGGAGTATCCCGATCAGATGGACGGGCATCTTCATTTCAGAAGCCGCTTTTATGATCCCGAGAACGGCCGCGCCTCCCGCCATGTCGTATTTCATTTTCTCCATCCCTTCGCTCGGCTTAAGGGAAATCCCTCCGCTGTCAAAGGTGATGGATTTGCCGACCAGCGCGACGGGTTTGGTATTTTTGCCTTTATAAGTTATGACAATAAATGCGGGTGGTTCATTGGAGCCTTTCGCGACAGCCACGTAGGCCCCCATCCCGAGCTTTTCCGCCTCTTTCCTGCCGATTACTTTGACCGACGCCTTTTTTAATGAACGGGCGACCCTGACAAGCGCGGAGGGCGTCATCTCGTTTGAAGGAGCGTTGACGAGGTCCCGCGCAAGGTGAGAGGCAGACACAACCGTCTCTGTCCACCTGAGCTGTTCGTTCAAATCTTCGCCTGTGAGGAGCGTGATTTTTTCGAGGCCTTTGTGGTTTTCTTCCTTTTTGTATTTCATATAACCGTAGTCTGCGAGCAGGCAGCCTTCGATAAAACTCAGGGGAGAATGTCCCGGAGAGGAAGTTACAGAGGTGGATACGGCAAGGTCTTTCATTTTCAGATTAATGAGATATGAGACTGCCTTTCCCCCGGCTTGCCTCAACTTGTCGCGCGTTAGGTTCTTTCTTTTTCCCAGCCCGATTAACAGGACCCGCTCGGGCTTTATCTTGTCCGCTGTGTGAAGAAGGCAGGTCTCATTATGCTTGCCTGTAAATTCTCCTGAGGCAATCACGCTGCTTATCAGTCCGCCGAGGGGCTTGTCGACGTCTTTGCAGAGAGCGGCGCCATTATCTTCGGGGACCGGCAGAATCAGGGCATCACAGGTAAACGCGGCGTCATTTATGTTTTGCACGTGGACTTTCACAATGAGCATATTTTACATATTAGCGGGATAAATTTGTAGCCGGATATTAAATTAAGGCGAACTCGATCTGCATCCCGAAGCACAAAGGGAAGGCCGGCGGGGGATTTGTATACGACACCTTTAAAAAAGAGTCAAGGGCCGGCGTAGGGGCGACCCGCCGGGTCGCCCCTACAGTTAAGAACAATAAAAGACAAGAATTGCGCAGAAGAAAAAATGTCAAAATGGAGTTTGTCGATTATAGAAATCCTCCGCCGACCTTCCCTTTGTGCTGAGCTGCTTTTAGCGCCCGGCTTTCTGTTATAATTAATCTTCGGGGGAGAAGTATGTATCCGAAGAAGAACACATCCGAAGAATTTTCACACCAACCCTTCAGGGAACTCAAGAAACTTTTACAGGCAAAGAAGAAGGCGGCCGCGGCAGCCCCGCCCGTACGGAAAGCAGGGGCAGTGGAACTCACTGCTCAGGCCTGCGAAAAATTAATTCCCGATGAAGATCTCTTTCGCAATGCCATGCAGGACGTACGGGAAATCAGGGAGTTCCGGGAGCTTGCCGTTTCTCAAAGAAAAACGGTCCTCCCCTGCCGGTTTAAAAATTCGTCCGGCGACGAAGACGCAGTGAAGGCCCTTGAGGAAATCGTAAACGGAAGGAGACCCGTGAGTCTTTCCGACACGCAGGAATATGTTGAGTGGGTCAATAAGGATTACGGTGAAGACATTATTAAAAAGCTGCACAGGGGACTGTACTCCGTTCAGGATTGTCTTGACCTGCACGGGATTGTGGTGGAAGAAGGGAAAAAAGAGGTTGAGAACTTCTTCAGGGAATCCCTGATGAAAGGTTACCGGTGCATTAAGATTATCCACGGCAGGGGGCTCCGCTCTGTAAACGGCCCTGTGATGAAACAGTCCCTTGTCACATGGCTCTTACGCCGTTACAGAAAGAACATAGTGGCCTTTGTGACGGCCCGTCAGTGCGATGGGGGGCTCGGCGCGGTGTATGTGCTTTTGAAGTAAGGACATCGACCCGGATTATTCACATTCGCAAATATCGCGGCCCGGGAGGCATGATTCAAAAACAGGCGTTTTTATGTGTTCCTCTTCTCATCACTGATGATCTTTCCATCCAGAAACCTCATAATCCTTCTGCTGTATGCGGCCACATCGGCTTCATGCGTAACAAATATTATTGTAATACCGGATTCGGCGTTAAGTCTCACAAAGAGGTCCATTATTTCAGCGCCCGTTTTTGTATCGAGGTTGCCGGTGGGCTCGTCCGCGAGGACCAGGGAGGCGTTATTGACAAGCGCCCTCGCGATGGCGACCCTTTGCTGCTGGCCGCCTGAAAGCTGGTTGGGGTGATGTTTCTCCCGGCCATCAAGGCCGACGCTTTTAAGTATCTCCAATGCCTTTTCCCTTCTCTCCCTCAAAGGAATTCCGTCATAGAGCATGGGGAGCTCGACATTCTCAACGGCCGACATGCGCGACAGGAGGTAGAAGCCCTGAAACACAAAACCTATTTTCCTGTTTCTTATCCCGGCAAGCTCGTCCCGCCCGAGTTTGCCTACACCGGCGCCTTCGAGAAGGTATTCACCGCTTGTTGGCTTGTCAAGGCATCCGAGAATATTCATGAAGGTCGACTTGCCGGAGCCGGAAGGCCCCATGACGGCCACAAATTCGCCCTTCTCAATTGTTGCCGAGACGGCGTTGAGCGCGGTCAGGTCAATTTCGCCGATCCGGTAAACCTTAGAGATATTCTTTGCCTCAATAAGAGGGGTATTCATGATAATTCTGTTCCAAAGGGTTCATTGTCTGAGGGTTCTAATGCAGGGCGGGTTTAAACCCCGCCCCTACATGACCCTTGCCCCATGACCCTTGACCCTTAGATATCAAAACATCCTCGGCCCTGTGCGTCTGACATCATTTGGTTTCGTGAGGTAGTCGATTATTACTTCCTGTCCCTCTTTGATTTCGCCCGTGACGATTTCAGTATAAGTGCCGTCGCTGATGCCTGGAGACACCGGGACGCGCTTCGGTTCCTTTTCCCCTGTTACCCATACACCGGGACCCTTTTGCAGCGCCTTGCCTTTGCTTGACGGGCTGAACCGTAATGCCGCATTAGGCGCCCTGAGGACGTCTTTTTTAATTGCCAGGATTATCGAAACGTTCGCGGTCATACCCGGCTTCAGAAGGGGCGAACCGCCATTCTCGCCCACCGGATTGTCTATATGTATCACCACATCATAAGTGACCACATTCTGAACGGTTATGGGGGCGTTTCTGACCTGTGAAACATTGCCTTTAAAAGTAACGTCAGGGTATGCGTCGACCGTGAATTCAACATCCTGGCCGGTCCTGACTTTCCCTATGTCCGCCTCGTCCACATTTGTATCTATCTGCATCTTCGTAAGGTCCTGAGCGATGGTAAAAAGCGTCGGGGTCTGAAAACTTGCCGCGACCGTCTGGCCTACGTCCACGGTCCTTGAAATAACCGTTCCATCTACGGGCGAGACTATCCTGGTGTACCTGAGGTTTGTCTCCGCTATCTTTAATGCGGCCCCTGTCTGGGCGACCTGCGCTTTTGAGACATTTACCTGCGCCCTGGTCGTTTCATAGGCGGTCTCGGCGGTGTCGAGCTCGCTTTTTGCAATGAGATTTTTTGCGAACAGTTCCCTGTTCCTGTCCCTTGTCCGGGTGGCGTTGACAAGTTCCGCCTCGGCCTTTTCCAGGTTCGCCTTCGCGGAAAAAAGATTTGCCCCGGCCTGTTCGACCTGGGCCTCAAACGAGGCAGGGTCTATCTGCGCTATAACCTGGCCTTTTTTGACAGGCGAGTTGAAGTCCGCATAAATGTGCTTTACAGTGCCGGACACCTGCGTTCCCACGAGGACGGTAGTTACCGCGTTTACCGTGCCGGAGGCAGTGACAGACGAAACTATGTCCCCTCTTCCGACCTTTTCGGTGAGGTATTTTATCTCTTTTTCCCTGTTTCCCGACAACAGCAATATCCCCGCGACCAGCGCTGCCGTCAGGATAATGCCGGCTATCAACTTTTTCATCTTTCCCCCATTGCTTTCTCTATATTCGCACGCGCGATTTTATAATCATAAAGCGCCTGTATGTAGGTCAGCCTTGCGCTGCTCAGGGCCACCTGCGCGTCGGTGACCTCAACGGGGTTTCCCACGCCTGCGGCATATCTGCCTGTTGCAAGGTCAAGGTTTTCCTCAGCCTGTTTCACGACAAGCTCTGCCGCAGGGATGCTCTCCTCAGCCTCCCTGAGGTCCAGATACGACTGTTTAACTTCAAGAAAAACAGTTTGTCTCAATGCCTCTTCATTTGCGCCCAGGATGCTCACATTTGCCTTTGACTCCAACACCTGGTGCTTTGTCAGGAAGCCGCTGAAAATGGGAAACGATAAGGTAATCCCGGCATTCCAGCCGTCATCGAGCGGGAAATCCTCCCCGGACCGGATATAGGAAGCGCTGCCGGTCAATACGGGGTAGTGCCCCTTCTCCGCGACTGTGACTGAGCTTTGGGCCGCCCGCTTTCTCAGGATGAGGGATTCAAGGTCGGGCCTGTTCTCATATGCCTTCCCGATCGCGTCTTCAAAGGTTATTTCGTATACCTGAAAAGAAAGATTATCTTCAAGGTCGTATTCGGGGGCTTCGGGAACTCCCAGCGCGTTGTTCAGCGCCGCTACCGCGGTCCTGAGGGCATTTTCCGCCCTGACCATGCTCAGCCGGGCGTTGCTTAAATCAACCTGCGCCTTTGTGACATCGAATTTCGGCCTTGCGCCTGCTTCGTAAAATCCCTTTGCCTGCTCAAGGTGCAGCCGGAATTGTTCTACCGTTTCATCCGCTACAGCCCTGTTCCTCTTTGCCTGAAGGACCCCGTAGTATGCCTGTTTCACATTAAGTACGACCTGGGCGGATATATTATCAAGGTCGGCCCGGGATGAACCGGCAGTCAGATTCTGCGCCTGTACCTGGGCTTCAGTCTTGCCGAAGTCAAAGATATTCTGCCTGAGCGACACACTGCTTGTGTACTGATCGGCTGAACCGGAGTCGTCCGCTGAAGAAAACGTCGAGGCGCGGCTTGTGTCGGAGGCGCGGGACAACCGGCTGTACCCCGAGGACCAGTCTATCTGCGGATAATAATTCGAGGCCGCCTGCCCGACTCTGCTCTCGTTTACTTTAACAGTACCCGCGGCGGCAATTATGCCGGGCTGCTTCGCCATCGCTACTTCAATACATCTGACGAGGTCAAGCACTTCTCCCTTTTTAATAATTTCTTCCGCCGCCGAAGTAAAGGGCATGATCAACAATATAATCGTCAGAATGGTTCTCGTCATTTGTATCCAGCCGGCCGGAGCCAAAAACATGGACCGCGAAGTCGCAAAGGCGGCCTTGGGGTCTTATCCCCGACGAAAAGACCGCCCTCAATGAGGGAACTGCTCATCACTTACTACGGGTCGCGCATAACATTTTACCACAGCGGGAGCGCCATGTGTATGCCCGCGTAATAGCGGCGCATCGGGCAATAGGGGCTGGTTCCGATATGCAGAGCATAACTCATTGCCGGGTAACAATTTTTTCTAAAGTTATTCAATGAAGATGCCGATAATCAAAACTACAAAACTACTACAAAGGAGGTGAGGGGTAATATCATTTTTTGCGTGAAGCAAAATTTATCTCAAATAAAAAAGGAGCAGGATAAGAATGAAGAAACTTTATTCGCAGATATTCGTCCTGACAATTGTGCTGGCTGTTGCAGCGGTTGCAGGGGCTGAAAATGCGCCGACCCCCGCCAAGCTCGAAGGCGTGGAAATCGTCATAGCCGATGAAGTAGAAGGTCTGGCGGGCCAGAAAGATGTATACGTGTTCGATACAAGAAATGAATCGAATTACGGCAAAGGGCATCTGCGGGGCGCGGCATCTCTTCCAGGTAAACTGGACCCGGCTGCGCTTCCCGCCGATAGAGACGCAAAAATAGTATTCCTCAGTGACGGCCCTGACGAATGGAATTCATATCATGCCGCAAAAAAGGCCAGGGAAGCCGGATATAAAAATGTAATGTGGTACCGGCAAGGCTTTGCCGACTGGTCCAAAAAAGGTTATTCGCTGGAGCACTAAAGAGCCATGCAAACAGGGGGGTTATGCCCCTCTGTTTGTCCTTCCTGAACATTCCCCCGTATTTCCTGAAATTCACTACCTAACCACAGAGGTCCCAGAAAAAAGATTTATTTATCCGCAGATTTCACAGATTACACAGATTGAAACAATATTTCTAAATACATCTGTGTTAATCAGTGTAATCTGTGGATTAATATTTATTTTTTTCCTCTGCGGTCTCCGTGGTTTGTCTTTTTATGGTGAATCCGGGATTTCTTGCTCTGCTTGACAATTTATAACCACTTTAAATTATAATGGTTGACCGATTTATATCAGTATAAATAATTCCCCGGGTCATCCGTTGAAATATCAAAGCAGAAACTTGAAAAATGCAAAGGAGGGTTTCATGAAACATTTTGTCGTAATGCTTCTGTTTGCGGCCTTATTGGCGATACCGTTGACGGCGTCCGCTGAAAAGGCCAACACGATTGATGAGCTGGCTTCATCAATGGATTCAAGCCAGTGTACAGGTTGCCATACCGACATTCACGAGAACTGGTCCAAGTCATGGCATGCGCAGTCCGTGACCGATCCCCGTTCCCTCAGGACATTCAGGACATTCATATTGAAAGGGATTGACGGCAATAAAAAACCGGGTGTACCGAGGACCATGCTGAGAGATATGTGCCTTATGTGTCACGCCCCGGCGGCCTTTTTGAACGCCTCCGATCAGCTTGCGGAGCAGATTGCCGGATTGATAGTGACTGCCGCCGATGAAAAAGACGCGGCAAAGAAAGATGCGGCAATGAAAGAGCTTTCAAAGCTCGATATCAACTGCATTACCTGTCACGGCAATAAAGCGCCCGGAGGTCTGCCGATGGGTGCGTGGGATGCCAAGACCATTTACGGCCCTGGAGACGCTAAGAACCCGCCGCACCAGGATGCAATAGGCTTTAACACTGTTAAGTCCGACGTCATGAAAAAAGCGGAATTCTGTATGCCCTGCCACCACGGATGTCCGCCGGGCATGTCTTCCAAGGAATGTCCGACGCAGTGGTCGGTTTACCAGGAGCATTATATAGCCCACGGTGAAAAGAAGACCTGCCAGGAATGCCATATGCAGGGCGAGGGCGGCGCGAGCCACAGGTTCCCCGGAATCTATGAAAAGGAGTTTGCGGCGACCGCGATCGACCTTTCATTGACCGCTACGCCGACCCGTCATTTTGATCATCTGCAGAACATAATGATGCCTGCTGTCGTCATGAATGTTCAGTTGAAAAACAACAGTCCGCACGACCTGCCGCATGGCTGAGTATTCATACCGAAAGCGGCACTGGAAGTGACCGTAAAAGATCAGGATGGCAAGATTTTATTTTCAGAAACAAAGAATTATGAAGTCTTCGACCTTCACCTGCCTTCAAACAAGGACGGCTATGAGGGCTTTGACGACTGGGACCTGACTGCGATGACGCATATCAATCTGGGACTTGAGCCCCTGAAGACCGATTCTCTCACATTCGTGGTCCCTCTCAAAGTAGATACCAAGTCAGCCACGATTGAGGCCACATACAAATTCAACTACGAAGAAGGCGATACGGCGGACTGGAAGACCGTAAGCAAGAAGGTGGAGTTTTAGTACGTTAAGACAGATTTAAACATGAAGGGCCCTGTCCGGGCAACCGGCGGGGCCCTTTTCTATTTTCGGACATCTTCAAATTCAGGTGACATCTTTTCAGGCACAAAGGGAAGCCTGCTACGGAATTTCTCTAATCGACAAACACCATTTTGACATTTTTGCCTCTGCGCAATTCATATCTTTGTCCTTTCTTGACTCTTAACTCCTGACTCTTGACTCTTTATTAGGTGTCGTATAGAAATTCCTCCGCAGGCTCCCCTTTGTGCCCGAAGTACGTTTTTTCTGAACTTTGTAGGGGCGACCCGGCGGGTCGCCCCTACGGGTTACGCAATCATTCTACTTTTCCGGTAAGCAGTTCCAAACGCTACGGCAAACAGGATATTGCCGATAATCAGAAGCTCATACTGGTAAGGCTCCGGCATCTGACAGTGCAGTGTCGCGCCGGTATCGCACATGAAGGAATAAAGGATGAGAATTATTCCTGCTGATGCGGGTATGAGTGACAGCAGGGGAGGGGTAAAGTCATGTCCGTTATTAGTTCGAAGTATCAGAATGCTGAAGACTATCATCAGGACCGAAATCGAAACAGGCGCGATCACGGGACCTATCCATGGAAGGGGTATTAAGAACAGGATGTCCCACTCAAGCACAGAGGCAGGCCAGTTGAGCAGTACCTTGAGCCAGACATAATAGAAAATGTCCCACACCCCGAACGACAGCATGAAATACGCAAACCGTTCCCACCGCTTTGTTCCTGCAAGAAATGCTACTGACACGAGCATCACTATTGTCGCAATCTCGCGGAAGACCTCAACGAGGACCTTGTCATCTGTTACGGCCTTCAGAGGGAATATGAAACCTTCGGGATGAAAGATGGCCCGGAGATAGACGACAACAGCCGATTCGACAAACGCCATCGCGACGGCAAAGACGGTAAGACAGATTATTTTATTTTTATTATTCATTTTTCGGAGTACAAGGGTTTAGGGTTCAAGGGTTCGAGGGCAGCTACGCCTAACCCCTTGAACCCTCGAACCCTTCTTATATGTTACAATTCCAGCTTAAACAGCGCCTCCGGATTTACGCTGACCCCTAACAGTCTAACTCCCATATGCAGGTGCGGCCCTGTGGCTCGTCCAGTGCTGCCGACGAGCCCTATCACCTGTTCCTTCGACACCCTCTCGCCCTTTGACGCATTGAATTTCGAAAGGTGCATGTATATGGAATAAAGTCCGGCGCCGTGATCGATAATCAGAGTGTTCCCGCCGAAAAAGAAGTCTTCGGTCAATACAACCGAGCCGGAATTAACTGCCTTCACGGGGGTCCCCTCGGTCCCCCTGAAATCAGTTCCTTTATGGATGCTCGTCCTCTTCTCGTTCATGATACGCGCGACGCCGAATTCCCCGGACATCTCCGTGTCCGTAGGCCGGCTGAACCGCCCTTCCCAGGCCGGCGCGCCTTGACGGGCCAATACGCTTTCAAGAAGCGCGGCTTCTGTCTCAGCGCGCTTCAGGTCTTCGGGACTCAATATCACCTTTTCTTCAGGGAGGGTCATTTTTTTTGTCGGGAACCTGTGGGTCCTTACGGTGACATGAGCTACTTCCTTTTCATCCCCTGCTATAATGGTAACAGGATAATTGTCAGGAGGCAAATCAATTTCAACAGGCACTAATGCGATGAACTGATTTCCCGTATACTTATGGAAATCTATTTTTTTACCTGCAAATTCGGCGCTGACGGAAGCGGTGTTTTCCACCTGTGCTTTAAGAAGAAAAACCCCGCCCGGCAGCACTTCCACCGGCCGCATCTCTACGGTAAAGGCAATCGAGTGAGAATGTATGCAGAGGGACATGATAGCAGCAAGGGTGGTCCTATAAAACAGTTTTACGAACAAGATGTATTATTATAACAGAAATGTTTCATGACGAATGCTGTAGCAATGGGTTCTCTGCCGTCATTCCCGCAGTCCTTAAGCGGGAATCCAGATTAAAGGCGCTGGATTCCCGATAACGACCTCGGGAATGACGGTAATATATTCACAACATCTTAAGCAATTATATCTTCGATAACATATAGCATATGAAAACCATCGAAATCGACGGGAGCTTCGGCGAAGGCGGGGGCCAGATTTTAAGGACAGCCCTGAGTCTGAGCTGTATAACAGGTTCTGCGCTGAGGCTCTTTAATATAAGGAAGTCGAGAAAAAAACCCGGCCTGATGCCGCAGCATTTGACCGGCGTCAACGCGATAGCGGAAATCTGCGGCGCCGATGTAACAGGAAATGTGAAGGACTCGACAGAGCTCACGTTTGTTCCCGGAAAGACAAAGCCGGGGAACTACATATTTGATATAAAGACTGCCGGTTCGGTCTCACTTGTTGTTCAAACCCTCATCCCGCCGCTTCTTTTTGCGGAGAAGCCTTCTTCTGTTACGATCAAGGGAGGCACGCATGTGCCGTTCAGCCCTCCGTATGATTATATATCCGGGGTCTTCCTCCCCATGCTGAACAGGCTTGCAGTAAAAGTTGAAGCATCAATCAGCAAATACGGTTTTTATCCGAAAGGCGGCGGAGAGGTTTATTTTAAAATCTTTCCCGCTGAGAAAGTAAAGGGAATGGAAGTTGTTTCAAGAGGGGACCTCCTTTCCTTAAACGGACATTCCGCGGTGGCGAATCTTCCTTTGCATATCGCCGTCAGACAACAGACTTCGGCAGCGCAAAGTTTTTCTCCACTTGCCGCAAATATTGACGTGATTGAAGTCCCCTCATTCGGGCAGGGGACGTTTGTATTTCTCAGGGGTGAATATGAAAATGCTTTGTCAGGCTTTTCTTCCCTTGGAGAACGGGGGAAACCCGCTGAAAAAGTGGGAAGGGAGGCCGCGACTTCTTTTAAGGACCATCATGATACCCATGCCTGCCTTGACCCTCACCTTGCGGACCAGATTGTAATATATCTCGGCCTTGCCGGGGGAAAGTCGGTCTTTACAACATCGCGCATAACGCAGCACCTTCTTACGAACCTTTGGGTGATTGAGAAGTTTTTGAAGATCAAGTATGAGGTAGAAGGGGCGCCGGATTCAGAGGGGCGGGTGACGATTAAGTAGCAAGTAGTTAGTAGTAAGTAGTTAAGGTAAAGTTTCCCAAAGCGTATCCCTTAACTACTAACTACTTGCTACTAACTACTTTTTAAAGGTTGTCCGATGTTGATTTTTAGCCGCTTTTATCTTACTCTTATATACGCGAAAGGAATAAATCAGACGACCATGCTCGATATAAGATTCGTCAGAGAAAACACGGACAAGGTAATGGATGCCCTGCGTAAAAGAGGGCAGGGGACTGAGATACTTGGCAAGTTTCTTGAAATTGAGAAATAAAGAAGAGACCTGCTCAGGGATGTCGAGGAAATGAGGCAGCAGAGAAACAGGCTGTCCCAGGAAGTCGGCAGGCTGAAAAAAGACGGCAAGGACGCTTCGGGGATTCTAACGGAGGCGAAAACGGTATCGGACCTTATCACTGCAAAAGAAGAGACCCTGCGGGAGCTGGAGAACAGGGGCATGCAGGAGATCATGGTCATTCCAAACGTCCCCCATGAATCCGTTCCAGCCGGAAAAGATGAGACGGAAAATGTCGAGGTTCGGACATGGGGCGATAAACCTGTTTTTACATTCGGACCCAAAAATCACTGGGACATCGGAGAGGCGTTAGGGATACTCGACTTTGACAGGGCCGCCAAGATTGCAGGCGCGCGTTTTGTTATTTTAAAAGGCCCCGGGGCCAGGCTCGAAAGGGCGCTGATTAACTTCATGCTCAACCTCCACACAAAGGAGCACGGCTACACGGAGATATTCCCACCCCTGCTTGTAAACAGGGACTCCATGACAGGCACGGGACAACTGCCGAAGTTTGAAGAAGACCTCTTTAAATTAGCCGATGAAAGGAACTTCCTGTTGATACCGACAGCCGAAGTACCGGTCACGAACATCCACAGACAGGAGATCCTCGATGAGGAAGCCCTGCCGATTTATTATACGGCCTACACCCCCTGCTTCAGACGTGAGGCGGGTTCATACGGCAAGGACACGAGGGGGCTGATACGCCAGCACCAGTTCAACAAGGTGGAGCTCGTGAAATTTACAAAGCCGGAAGATTCGTACAACGAGCTTGAGGCCCTGACGAATAACGCCGAGGAAGTGTTGAAGAGGCTCGGCCTGCCGTACCGCGTTATATCACTCTGCACCGGCGATATGGGTTTTTCCGCCGCAAAGACATATGACCTGGAAGTCTGGTTCCCGGCCCAGGGGAAATACAGGGAGATATCCTCATGCTCCAATTTCGAAGATTTCCAGGCGCGCAGGGCCGACATCAGGTTCAGGAGAAAAGGCAAAAAAGGCACGGAATATGTGCATACCCTTAATGGCTCCGGGCTTGCTGTAGGCAGGACGTTCGCCGCGATCCTCGAAAATTTTCAACAGGAAGACGGTTCTGTTATAATACCCGAAGCCCTGAGACATTTTATGGGAACCGACAAAATAGAGTTAAGAGTTAAGAGTTAAGAGTTATGTTTTTTTACTTGACTCTTGACTCATAACTCTTGACTCTAACGAGGAGGGGTGGCCGAGTGGTCGATGGCGACGGTCTTGAAAACCGTAGGACGAAAGTCCCGTGGGTTCGAATCCTACCCCCTCCGCCATTACTTTCCTTTGCGCTTCAACTTTGCCTACTCTGAACAGCATCCGCTACTCGAAAAAAAAGGGGGGACACATGGAAGAAAATAAGCTGGCTATCTTTGAAGGTGTTATCTTTTGAATTAAACTAACCCGCCCTACCGCAATTTAATCAGAATAAGCCAACCCAAAAGTTAATCTCTTCGGATTAAAATATCCCGATCAGAAAACAGGTAAAGGAACCCGGAAGCGGAGTTATATTTCTTTT
>JACRHD010000036.1 GCA_016234115.1 Nitrospirota bacterium | reverse complement strand
TAGCAGATTATGTTTAGGTTTCATATTACTTTCTCCTTAATTTATTAGTAGTTGTCTTAACAGGACCCCGTTTGAGTCCGAATCTTTTAAAAAAAATCCCATAGTTTATTTCTGCAACACCTCCTTTTGCGTCTGCCATTAGACTAACTCGAATATTTGGGGGTAACCTGAATAAAGCAAAGGTCGTGCCAAATGATCTAATACCTTGTTATTATGATTTTTTATTGAAAAATGGGGGAGCAGCCTCACGTATGCCACGAGTCACGCGAGGGGACCTGCCATTATGATCGAATCAATAAAACATCGCAAGATCAGCATGTTACGCATCGGCTATCCAGGCATCGCAGGACATGATTCGCAGGCGGTTAAATTACTGATAGATATGTCATTTATGACACGGCCAGCTTTTACATGAATTATCGGAGAGTTAGTATGACTTGACCGGTAAAAGGCGCGGGGTACTACGGTAAAATCACTGGAACCGGGGAAGGAATATTTTCTGCAAAATCCCCCCTTGCCCCCCTTTTTCAAAGGGGGAATAAAGCTATTCCTGCTGCTGTTTAAACTCTTTCGACGATATCTGATACTTCCGCATCAGTCTCAGGAAGTTGGCCCTGTCGAGCTGCAGTTCTTCAGCGGCCTTACTGACATTGCCGTCACTTCTTATGAGGACTCTGTTTATTATGGCCCGGTTAAAATCATCGATGACCTTCTTCTTCGCAGCCCCGTAAGATAACTTGTCGTCAAAAGGACAGGGCACACTCAGCATCTCCTGCGGCAGGTCCCCGGGGCCTATCGTGTCAGCATCAGAAAGTGTTACGACTTTCTCAACAAGATTTTTCAGCTCCCTCACGTTCCCCGGCCAATTGTAATGGGCGAGGATGGCATCGACCCTCGGGTCGATCTTCTTCCTTTTATTCACGAACCTCGTCAGGAGAAGGGGTATGTCCTCCCTCCTCTCCCTCAGCGGGGGAAGGTGGACTGAGACTACATTTATCCGGTAGAAAAGGTCTTCCCTGAATTTACCCTCCGCGATCATCTCCCTCAGGTCCCTGTTCGTGGCGCAAATGACCCTGACGTCGACCGCCACCTCGCTGCCGCTGCCGATGGGCCTTAACCTCCGCTCCTGCAAGACCCTGAGGAGCTTGGCCTGAATTGAAGGGGACGCATCCGCTATCTCATCAAGTAAAAGAGTGCCGCCGTCCGCGTATTCAAACAGTCCCTGCTTGTCTGAGCCTGCGCCTGTAAAAGAACCCTTGGTGTAACCAAAGAGCTCTGATTCGAGGAGTGTTTCCGGTATGGCCGAACAGTTGATAGAGACGAACCGCCTGTCCTTTCTCTTACCCGAGAAGTGGAGGGCCCTTGCGACAAGCTCCTTGCCGGTGCCGCTCTCTCCCGTAATAAGGGCCGTGGCGTCCATCTTTGAAACGAGCTCGATGAACCTGTAGACCTCCTTCATCCTGTCACTCTCGCCAAGGATGTTTTCCGGCCGGTAAGTCGTCTCCACTACCTTCCTGAGGTTGATATTTTCCTCGAAAAGCCTTCTCTTATCAAATATATTCGCAAGCTGGAGAGACAGTTCATCCATGGTAAAGGGTTTGGCTATATAATCATACGCCCCTTTCTTCATTGCTTCCACCGCGGTATCGACCCTCCCGAAAGCGGTCATGATTACGACGTCGGTATTGAAGGACCCCGCCTTGACTATATTCAGGATTTCCAGGCCGTCTATCTCAGGCATGTTCAGGTCCGTCAGGACCACGTCAACCCGGTCTTTTCGCAGGAATTTGACGGCTTCCCCGGGATCCGAGAAGGCGACTATGCGGTATTCCCCTTCAAAATGCCTCCGCAGCATTGAGCAGAATATCTTGTCGTCTTCGATTATGAGAAGCTTGCCCTTCACTTTCCCTCTATCTCAAACTTCTTCATCCGGTATCTGAGGGTATCGTAGCTTATATTCAGCAGCCTGGCGGCCACCCTCCTGTTTCCATTGGCTTTTATGAGCGACTCCCGGATCAGATTTTTTTCGACGTCCGTAAGGGACCTGTCCGAGTTGAGGAATGAGGAAACCCGTTCGAGCGGGTTGGGAAGTTCGAGTCTCTTAAGTATATGCTCCGGCCTGATGGTTTCGGAAGGCTCAAGCAGACATATTTTCGCTAAAAACCCTTTCAGTTCCCTCACATTGCCGGGCCAGTGATATCCCCTGAGGACGTCTACGGCTTCCCTTGTCAGGGTCATTGCGCCCCGCCCGAATTCGCTGCTGTACTGACTGCTGAAATGCTCCGACAGGAGACGAATGTCCTCGGTCCTCTCCCGCAAAGGAGGGACCCTGAGAGAGAACGTATCGAGCCTGTAAAACAGGTCCCTGCGGAATGCCCCGTCCTGCGACATCCTGCCCAGGTCCGCGTCGGACACGGCAATCACTACCGCGTCAAACGGGATGTCCCTGTCTCCGCCTGACCTCCTGACGGTCCCGTTTTCGAGAGCAGTGAGGAGTCTCGCCTGAAGCATCAACCCCATACCGTCGATCCCTTGAAGGATGACACTGCCGCCCTCGGCTTCTTCAAAGAGCCCCCTCCGGACCTCATTTGCATCGGGAAAGGCCCCTTTTTCAAAGCCGAACAACTCTCTTTCAAGGAGCGGTTCCGGCAGGGACGCGCAGTGGACGGAAAGCAGTCTCCGGTCCTTTCTCTTGCCGGTGAAGTGGACGGCCCTCGCGACGAGCTCCTTGCCCGTGCCGCTCTCCCCGGTAATAAGCAGGTTGAAGTCCGTCTGTCTTACCCGGTCGACAAACCTGCGGATGTCCTTTGCGGCCTCACTTTCCCCGATAATATTTACGGGTCGGTATGTAAGCCCTATGAACTTTCTCAGCTCCGTATTTTCCTCTGAGAGCGCCCTCTTCTCGAAAAGACGCCTGAGCTGAAGTGAAATCTCATCTAACCCAAAGGGCTTGAGGATATAATCGTAAGCCCCCTTCTTCATTGCCTCCACGGCGGTCTCGACCTTCGCATAGGCGGTCATGATGATCACATCGGTGAGGGCGGAACCGGCCTTGACTATCTCAAGGACCTGCATCCCGTCCAGCTCCGGCATGCTGAGATCGGTCAGCACCGCATCTACCTTGTTTTCTCTGAAATATTTTACCGCCTCGTTAGGATCGGAAAAACCGACGGCCCCGTATTCGTCCCTGAAATGCCTCGTCAGCATTCCGCAAAAGACCGCGTCGTCGTCTATTATGAGAAGCCTGTTCATAAAAAAAGTCTTAATAAGTCCGATAGGACCTATGTCGGCAGAGTAACCGTAAAGGTCGTGCCTTTTCCACTGCCGCTCTTTATCTCGATATCGCCGCCGTGAGCCTTAATGATACCATAACTGATCGAAAGGCCCAGGCCTGTCCCGGATTTTTTCGTCGTATAAAAGGGCTGGAATATTCTGCCGACCTCGTCCCCGGTTATGCCGCTCCCGCTATCCGATACGCTTATGAATATTTTCTCTTTGTCCTCAGACTCCGAGGTCTCCACGCTGATTTCTCCATCGCCTTCAATCGCCTGAAGCGCGTTCACGATGAGGTTAATAAAGACCTGCCTCAACTGCCCTGAAACAGCCATAACGGCAGGAAGGCCGGGGGCCAGTTTTTCGGTGATCCGTACTTTCCTGTATTCGGTCTGGTATTTCACGAGGTTCAGAAGGTCGCGGATTATGGAATTGACATCGGTCATGGTCCTGTCTTTTTCGGGCAGGCGGGCAAATTTGAGCATGTCCCGCAGAATGCCCCTGCAGCGAAGCAGCTCCCCTTCAATCAGGTCGGCGTCCTCCGCAAAATGCTCCGGCATTTTTCCTTTGATCATCTGAAAATAGCTTATTATCGAAGAAAGAGGGGTCGCAAGCTCATGCGCCACTCCGGAGGCAAAGGTCCCGACAGCAGACAGAGTCTCGCTCCTGAGCATGTTTTCGTGAGCAATCCTGAGCTCTTCGGTGGCGTCTTTAACGCGGTTCTCGAGGCCGGCGTTGAGGTCCTGAAGCTCTTTCATAAGCGCCTCTTTTTGCCGCGATATAGCGTTCAGACTGTCCGTCATTTCATTGAAGGTCCGGGCAAGAAACCCGATCTCGTCGTCTGAGGAGACGGCTACTTTCGAGTCATATTTGCCGGAGGACACGTTCTCAATGCCCGACACCAGCAACTTGACAGGACCGGTAACCGACTGAATGGTGACGTAGACTATGAGGACCGACAGCAGCAGGCTCACAATAATGGCAGTCGCGATTGAATATGTGGCCCGCCTGACCGAATCTACAAGGGTCTCTTCCATACTCTCGTTCATCTTCAGGGCCGCATGCCGGATAGTATTCATCGTTTCAATGATCCGGTCGCCGTCCTTTACCGCTTCAATGTCAAGAGGTCTTGAGTGCTCGAAATCTCTCATGGTAATGAGCCGGCTGATCTTCTCCCTGTATCCGGCCAGCAGGACCCTGGTCCCATGGACCATCTTATTGAGGGTCTCGACCTTCCCTTTTGCCCCGTGGCAACTGTTGCATGACATATCGCTTATATGTCCGGAATAGTCACTCGCCGTCAGGGCGAGGCCCTCTTCAATCTGCAGTACGTAATCCACAAGGCTGTTGATGTCCCTGCTGTATCCCGCCTGGTGCCTGTAAAGCTCCGCCTGGGCTCCCTTCAGGTTATAAAGGATATTGTCGTACCTGCTGATGATCTTCTCCTGGTGCTCTTTCATCTCGTGCCGGGATGTGATGACGTTGAGGTTTATCATGATAAAGACGCCTGCTATGATAAAGATGAGTGTCTTGAGGCAAAGACTGAGGATAAGCTTCTTTTTCATTTCTCCGCGGACTTTCCCGGCGCCGCCGGTCCTTTATTCCGGGCTATGGAGTCGAGCGCGAATTCTTCCAGCCTTATCCCAAGGTCATCGAGCATCACGATGAGTCGCCCGAAATCCGCCTTCTTCGTCTCGATAAAACCGGAGGCCCCAAACGATGAGAGAGCAGCCCTTCCCTCAGCGGTTTGGGCCATATCGAGGAGGGCCTTCTTTAACCGGGCTGTTAATTCGGAATCAGCGTCCTGCTTCATCCCGATAACGTTCAGAGGGACGCCGGGAGAGGCAGCAATGACCTTGAGTTTTTCCCTCATAATCTGGTTCCTTTTGACGAGATCATCGAATACATCGTTGCTTGCGCCTGCTATATCAGCCTCGTTTTCAATAAGAGAGATGATGGCCGCGTCATGGCTTCCGGCATAAATAACTTTACTGAAATGGCCCTCAAAATCAGCAATGCCCTGGCTGGAAAGATACCACCGTGGGTAAACATATCCGGAGGTCGTGGACTTATTCACAAGGGCTATCCTCTTACCCCTCCAGGTCCTCACGTCGCCGGTAATGCCGCTGTCCTTATGGACGATTATCAGACCGCTGTAAGTCGAGGTCCCGTCCTCGAGAAGCGGTCTTGCCACAGGGACCAGGGGTATCCTGGAGTCTGTAACTAAGTAACTGAGGCTCCCGAAGATGGCAGCGTCTACTTTATTGTTCAGCATCTCTTCGTAAACAGCGTCGTAGCTGTCCAGGAGCTTCGTCCTGACGTCCATGTGGAGTAATCCGGAGAGATATTCTTCCAGCGGCTTGTAACGCTTCTTCTGCTCAAATACATTACGTTTGGGAAGCAGGGCGATAACAAAGCTTTTCCTGATCGCGCCGTTTTCCTTTGATCTTTTGTCCGCGGCCTCTTTTTTCTCCGAGCACGCCGCGAGGCAAGACGTCAGAATAATAGTCAGAACAAAAAGAATCGCTATTTTTAATCGTTTCACGGGTTGTCTATTATACGCATTTCATACCCCTTATGTTAAGGGTGCTGACAGTCTGCTGCTTACCCTTACTCCCCTTTGGCTGCATACATAGCACGTAATTCCGCGCAGTCCCTAAGCGGGAATCCATGGTTGGACAGGCTCACCATGACAAGGTTGTCACCCCGTGCTTGTCGAAGGGTGGATGCCCGATTAAGCCTGCCCTCGAAGGTCTTAGTCGGGGGAACCTCGGGCATGACGCTATTAAATTGTCTTTTCAGTTAAAAAAAGGCAGGCGGTTGCCCGCCTGCCTCTTGTATAACCCGGTCAAAGGGTTATGGAGTTACTGCGTTGTAGCTGTTGCCGGAACTGCTCGGTCCGACTGTTTTCGTAGCTACCTGATGCTGAACGCCGACTCCTGAAC
>JACRHD010000035.1 GCA_016234115.1 Nitrospirota bacterium | reverse complement strand
CAGCGGTGGGAAAACGGGGAAAACGGGGTCAGACTTAAAAATTGAATGTAATATCTCAATATTCAAGTCTGACCCCGCTCCTTCCGCAAAGGAACTTTAAAGGCTATTCTGCGCCATGCAGGACTGACAATAGAGGAATTTAAAGATTTGGCATGAAATGCCTTAACTAACCCTTAAATGATTCCAACAGCTCGCTGTTACTCGGATATTTTTGAAGCAGCTCTATCAGATTTTCCATAGCGGCAACGCTATTATTCATCGATGCCATGCCCCGGCGTAATAATTCAAGGCGCCTGTACTCTTCCGGTTCAAACAAAAGCTCTGCGCGCCGCGTACCGCTCTTTAACACATCGATTGCCGGGAAGACCCTCTTTTGTGCCAGCTCTTTTGAGAGCACCAGCTCCATATTCCCCGTACCTTTAAACTCCTCAAATATAACATTATCCATGGCGCTGCCTGTATCGACCAGGATCGTCGCAAGGATTGTTATAGAGCCCAGACCCTCTACATTGCGGGCAACCCCAAAAATACGACGCGGCACTTCAAGCGCCCCCGCGCCCACTCCCCCGGACATAGTACGCCCGGTCCCTCTGTGCTGTGCATTATGTACCCGCGCCAGACGCGTAAGTGAATCAAGCAATATCATCACATTATGCCCCGCGGCAGCCTCCTTGAAAGCCTCTGCGACGACCGTATCGACAACCTTGATATGACTTTCCTGACTATAGTCCATAGACGAGGAATATACTTTGGCTTTCACACTGCGCGTAAAATCAGTCACCTCTTCGGGACGCTCATCAACAAGCAGGCAATATACTTTCATGTCAGGATACCCGGTTGTTACCGCATTACTGATGTTCTTTAAAAATGTCGTTTTACCCAACCCGGGCGATGCTACTATAAGAGCACGCTGTCCCATCCCTATCGGACAAATAAGATCGAGCGCACGGACGGACAAATCATCACTTCCCTTCTCAAGAATAATGCGCGTATGCGGGTTTACCGCCGTACCGGCAAGAAACTTTTTCTCATCATCTGAAACAACCCTGCGCACCGGCGCATTCGAACGCTGTGGTGGTCGTGATTGCCCACGCCGCGAATTTGATCTAAACGAACTCATTTATTCTCCTCACTTTATTGTTATTAATAGCAGGTCTTCATCCCGGAGATAACAAACCGAGACCTCTCTGGAAAGGTTTCAACCGCTTGAACGGCTTGAACCGTTTGAACCGTTAAACGGCTCAAGCTGAACGTTATTTCTATTCATCTCCCGGATTTTTAAGCACCTTAGAATCTACAGGAAGTTTATTGCCCCTCTGTAAGTTTAACAAATAATACTTTTTCCAGCATCGCTTCTTTGTTAACGGGGAACAGAATAAAGAAAGTGATGTTGACCTGATTCATCAATTCTACCATTTAACGGCTTTGACAAGTCAACTATACATCTCTGAAAAAGCTTCAACCGCTTCAACAGCTTGAACCGTTAAACGGCTCAAGCTGTTGAAACAGTTCAAGCGGTTGGAACGGTTATCTCGGCTCAAGCGGCTGGAACAGTTCAAGCAGTTGGAACGGTTTATCTGCTCTTCTGCCATGCCGAAGTTTTGCTGATTTCCTCCATGATTTTCATATAAGACGAAAGTCTGGATTTAATGATATCAGCTTTTTGAGAGTCAGTTTCCCCGCTGTAAAAGGCGCACCCCTTAGTCGACGATTCATGCCGGCAATTATTGAACCGGCAGGTCAGAGATATCGCATGAAGGTCCGGAAAGTAATTGATGAGCTCTTTCGGAGAAATATCATCCAGTGAAAATGACCGGATGCCGGGAGAATCTATAATCCTGAAGGTGCCGCAGTCAATCACTTCCGACCAGGTCGTAGAGTGGGACCCTTTACCGCTCTTTCCGATCTCGCTGCTTCTTAAATTTATCTCCCTGTCGCTAAGGGAGGTGATCAACCTGCTCTTTCCCACGCCGGATTGGCCGAGAATTATCGATTGAGTGTTAATAAGTCTTTTCCGGAGGTCCTTGAAAGATCCCCTTCCGAACCTAACTGGATTTTCCGGATACGTTGCGGAAACTTCGAAACATTCGATCCCGATATTTTCAAAGCGTCGCATCTCAAAGTCGATATCAAAATCATTTTGAAATTCATCCATCTTATTGAAAACAACGACCGCCGGCACATCCCACTGAAAAGATCTGGTGGCAAATCTGTCGATAACTCCCTGCTTGTAAGGCGGTCTTGAAACACTTGTGGCAATGACCACAAGTTCACAATTGGCGGCAGTTACTCTTTTCTTCCTCTCGCGAATATTCATTCGAAAGATTTCGTTTGTCCTGTCAATGAGGTCTGTGATTTGATATTCGTCGCCGTTTTGTTCTAAAAGGACCTTGTCGCCTGTCACGAGCTGATTGCTTTTCAAGACAGTTCCTGTTGCATAAGCTGAAACAGTTTTATCTTTGCTGTCGATTTTGCAAAGAAATTCTTGTTTATGTGCTTCGTAAATATGTGCCGGTATTTTCACTGACTGACTCCTGATTAATGTCCTGCGATGACTCCGGCCCCTGTCGCGGCCATGCTCTCCTTACTGCTGTTCGCAAAAAACGTTCCGGCCCGTTCCCCTGCTTCATCCATACTGCTGCTTGACTGGACTCTGGATGCCAGAGTGTGTCCGAATTGATAGTTCCGGGCGAAGTAGTGGGTAAAGGCCTTCAGCCTGCCCAAGCGGTAGATGGGGCGATAATCCGCGTTCAAGGCTTCGATAAAGGCCGTGTAAATATCCGGCAGCGAAACCACGCGCTTCGGGATTTCGACGCCGTATACGGTCCTCGCAATCTCCGGGAAGAGCCAGGGTCTTGTTACCGCCCCCCGACCGAGCATTAATCCGTCGGCCCCGGATATTCTCAGACATTCTTCCGCATCCTCTACCGAGAAAATTCCTCCATTGGCAATAACGGGTATCTTAATGTATTCCTTTATTTCGGCTATATATGACCACCGCGGGTTTCTTGCAAAGGGTTCATGCCTGAACCTGGCGTGCACCGTAAGCATATCTATGCCTTCGCCTTCGAGCATAGAACAGAACGTCTTTAATTTCCCGCTGTCGGCCTCGATGCCGAGACGGATCTTCGCGCTCAGGGGCAAGGCAGTGCGTTTTCTGGCCTCGGCCACTATGCGGCGGGCCTCATCCGGCCACTCCATCAGCCTCACGCCCGCGCCGAACCTGCCGACCGCTGTAGACGGGCAGCCCATGTTCAGATCAACAGCGTCAGCCTTCAATGCGTGAAGGGCATCAATGGCACGGCCTATTTGTTCGTAACTGGAAGTCAGAAGCTGATAAGAAAGCGGGCTTTCCCTTTCGGTCCTGATCAGGTACGGAGAGATGCGGGGATTTTCCACGGGCACGCTTTTTACCGAGAGCATTTCGGTAGACAACAGGCCGACCCCGCCGAAGTCGATCATAATCCGCCGGAGGGCGCTGTGCGTAAGGCCCGCCATCGGCGCAAGGAGAAGAGGCGGATCGATCACCAGATCGCGAATCCGTATAGCTTGCGGCTGTGTTTGCACGTTCGTTTCAGCTTTTATCGACACATTACCTCTCTGGGACTGAGGGTCAGGCCTACACATTTTACCAAACCTGTAAAATGTGTAGGCCTGACCCTTCATCCCCTTCATCCCCAATCCAGAAGCCTCTTTTCACCTTCAAGCCCTCTGATTGCCGTAACGTCCCGGCTTACTTCCAGGCATCCCTTGTACGCTCCCTGCGCGTCACGCACGGCAAAGTATCTTATATAGATAAACTTGCCGCCCATCTGTATCCAGAACTCGGCGGCGCTTTTTGTTCCATTCCTGAAAGAGTCCAGAATCCTGTTGACCGTATCGATGCTTTTGGACGGATGACAGTTCTGTACGCTCCGCCCTATGATGCCGGGGCTTCTCGGGAAAATCCTGTCCCCGGTATTTGAGTATTGATTCATAAGAAATTTCCTGATTTAACTTTAACAGAAAACCGGCTGACCGGCAACACTTCATTGTATTTTGCGACTTTTATAAAAAATCCGGGGACCTGTAAGATTAAAAAGAACCGGGGGCGGGAGGTCCTTGCCGCAAGTTTCTTTCCATGTGCCCCTGCAAACCAATTCAAGCGTGAAGCACGCACTCAGGCAGTTACGGTGTTCGCTGCGGTCTTGAATTCGGAGGTGAAATGAAAACTTATTTTCGGATTTTCATCGATTGAACGCTGTAAATTCCATTTGGATTCGGCAAAGAAGACGAGGTTAGCGTCTTTATCGAGCGCAAGGCGGGCGGTCCTGTATTTGCTGAACTCTTTTATTTTCTGCCTGTCTTCGGAAGTGATCCAGCAGGCCTTAAAATAATCAAGAGGGCTGAAGCGGCATGAAGCGCCGTACTCATGCAGCAGGCGGTATTGTATGACCTCGAACTGGAGCTCCCCGACGGTGCCGATTATCTTTCTGTTGCCCTGGTCCTGGGTGAAGAGCTGTGCCACGCCCTCGTCGGTAAGCTGCTGAATGCCCTTCTCCAATTGCTTGGATTTCATCGGGTCCGTGTTGATGACCTCTTTGAATATCTCCGGAGAAAAGCTCGGGATGCCGTGAAACATCAATTTTTCGCCGTCGGTCAGGGTATCGCCGATCTTGAAGTTGCCCGTATCGTAAAGTCCGATGACGTCACCCGGATAAGCCTCGTCGATAAGAATTTTTTCCTGCGCCATAAAGGTCGCCGGGCTCCTGAACCTCAGGGCCTTCCCAAGTCTCACGTGATGATATAATTTGTTTCTTTCGAATTTGCCGGAGCATATTCTCAGGAAGGCGATCCGGTCTCTGTGACGAGGATCGAGGTTGGCGTGTATCTTGAACACGAAGCCGCTGAAACTTTTTTCATCCGGGGCCACGGCGCGCAAATCGGCAGGCCGCGCCCCGGGAGCGGGGGCAATAGCGATAAAGGTGTCGAGCAGTTCCCGCACCCCGAAGTTGTTGATGGCGCTGCCGAAAAATACGGGCGCCACATTTCCGTCAAGATACTGTCTCTTTTCAAAAGGCGCGCAGACCCCCTCGATCAACGCTGTATCGTCCCGTAATTGAGACGCGTGGCCGCCCAGGAGTTTGTCCACGAGAGGGTCGTCCAGATCGTCTATCGCGACCGCGTCATCATCCGGCAGGGTGTTGCCGCCGGGAGTAAAGAGATAGAGGCCCCTGTCGTAAAGGTTGTAGACCCCCTTGAATGACGAACCCATGCTTACGGGCCAGCTAAGGGGGCGCACCGTAATGTTCAGTTTGGCTTCAAGCTCATTGATCAGATCAAACGGATTTTTCCCTTCCCGGTCCATCTTGTTTACGAAGATAATGACAGGGGTCTTTCTCATCCTGCAGACTTCCATAAGCCTTTCGGTCTGAGGCTCGACCCCTTTGACGCAGTCGATCACCAGGACCACGCTGTCTACCGCGGTGAGCGTGCGGTAAGTGTCCTCCGCGAAATCCTTGTGTCCGGGGGTATCCAGCAGGTTTACCTGAAAGCCGCGGTAATCGAACCCCATTACGGACGTGGCCACTGAGATGCCCCTCTGCCTTTCTATCTCCATGAAATCGGAGGCGGTGTCCCTTCTTATTTTGTTGGATTTGACCGCCCCCGCGACCTGAATGGCCCCTCCGAAAAGCAGCAGCTTTTCCGTGAGGGTGGTCTTGCCCGCATCGGGATGGCTGATTATGGCAAATGTCCTTCTTCTCTCTATCTCTTTAATATAATCCACGATAATCGTCCTCTTTGTTCAAAAATCAATTCAACTGTCAAACCTTCACGCGGCTATAGCGGCATTTGTTCTGGATCTGCAATTCACACTGGAAAAGGAATAGGCCGGCGAGAGATCAAAGCAGTATTTGATATGAAATCTACATGACGAAATTCTAACACAAGCGCTTCTGATTGGTAAAGGCTGGAAGGTTCCCCGGATTCACCATCAAAAGACAAACCACAGAGACCACAGAGGAAAAAAATAAATATTAATCCACAGATTACACTGATTAACACAGATGTATTTAGAAATAATTTTTCAATCTGTGAAATCTGTGTAATCTGCGGATAAATAAATCTTTTCTCTGTGACCTCTGTGGTTAGGTGGTGGATTCTATGTTCACAGGGATAATTTTGAGGATAATTCTCATGGGTACAACGTAGGGGCGGGGTGAACCTCGCCCCTACTTGTGGTAAAATAGCGCCCACAGGTCTAATAACGGAGGGTCATTATGCTTGAAAAGATCAACCCCGCTGAGACATCGGCGTGGAAGAAGCTGAAAGGACATTATGAGGTAATGAAGTCCGCGCATATGCGTGATTTGTTTGTTTCTGACCCGGAAAGGGCCTTAAAGTTATCCATTAAGTTCGACGATATACTGGTCGATTATTCAAAAAACATAATCAATGAGGAGACCCTTTCCCTGCTCCTTGAGCTTGCCGATGAAGTCAAACTTCAGGACGGGATTGAGAAGATGTTCACCGGGGACAAAATCAACGAGACCGAAGACCGGGCCGTGCTTCATGTCGCCCTGAGAAACCGTTCGCAGACACCAATCTATCTCGATGGGAAGAACGTGATGCCTGACGTCAATTTTGTCCTGAGGCAGATGGAATATTTTTCAGACAGCATTATTTCCGGGGGATGGAAGGGGTACACGGCAAAGTCCATAACCGATATAGTAAACATCGGGATCGGGGGATCGGACCTCGGCCCCGTGATGGTCACGGAGGCGCTGAAACCCTACTGCAAGCCCCACCTGAAGGCGCACTTTGTCTCAAACATCGACGGGACGCATATTACGGAGACACTGAAAAGACTATCTCCCGAGACGACGCTGTTCATGATCGCATCAAAGACCTTCACCACACAGGAGACCATGACCAACGCCCATACGGCAAGGAAGTGGTTTCTGGATGCCGCGAAACATGAAGCATATATAAAGCGCCACTTCGTCGCCGTCTCTACCAATGAAAAAGAAGTCGCCGCATTCGGCATAGACCCCGGAAACATGTTCCGCTTCTGGGACTGGGTCGGCGGCCGTTATTCATTATGGTCCGCAATCGGTCTTTCCATAGCCTGCTCCATCGGCTTTGAAAATTTTACCGAGCTCCTTGAAGGGGCCCACGACATGGACCTGCATTTCAGGGAAGCGCCTTTTGAGAGGAACGTCCCGGTTCAGCTTGCATTAATCGGGGTATGGTACAACAATTTTTTTGGAGCTGAGACCGAGGCGATACTCCCATATGACCAGTACATGCACCGTTTTCCCGCGTATTTACAGCAGGGGAATATGGAAAGCAACGGCAAGTACGCCGGGAGGGACGGACATGAAGTCACGTACCGGACAGGCCCTGTTATATGGGGAGAGCCCGGCACCAACGGGCAGCACGCTTTCTACCAGCTCATTCACCAGGGGACAAGGCTTGTGCCCTGCGATTTTATAGCCCCCGCCATAAGCCACAATCCGGTCGGAGACCATCACGCGGTCCTGCTGTCGAATTTCTTTGCCCAGACAGAGGCGCTGATGAAGGGGAAGACAAGTGAAGAAGTGATGGAAGAGTTAGGAAAGGCAGGGAAAAGTGATGAAGAGGTCCGGCGACTCACTCCGTTTAAAATCTTTAAGGGCAATAAGCCGACGAATTCAATCCTGATTAAAAAAATCACGCCGAAGACGTTAGGCAGCCTCATCGCCATGTATGAGCACAAGATATTCGTGCAGGGCGTAATCTGGAACATATTCAGCTTCGACCAGTGGGGGGTGGAATTGGGCAAACAGCTTGCAAATAAAATTCTGCCTGAACTTCAGGACGACAGAGAGATAATGACTCATGACTCGTCCACTAACGGGCTGATTAACGCCTTTAAGAATATGAGAAAGCAGTAAGCGTGAATCGTGACCGGTCAACGTGTCCGTAAAGACAAACCGGACACGGTCAACGGGCACGAAGGACTGGTCAATTTTTGGGTTTCCATCCGAATTTCACTTCAAGGCACCTCTGGCATTCACTGTCAATGAAAAAAGGATTGTCCGGCTTGCCTGCCTCGGCCGCGAGATATTTTGCGATCTTCTCGCATTCATTTTTGTCCCTCTCAAAATCATAGGCATTTTTATCCGGGTGAATATAACTCGTTTGACATCCGCTGATGAAGAAAATTAAGGCAATACAAAAAAGAGTAGTCTTCATAATATGCTCCTTTACTTTTTTGAGATTGCTTCAGAAATGTGGGATACGCATGTCCCAAAGTTCAATAAAAAGATCAATTAAGTCCTGATTTTGCCGATATAATGAATAAATTAATTAAATTTGTCAATAAGTTTTTTTCTGGTTGTCAAGCCAAAGTAGAAATGTCCTGTTTGTTAATTTGCATTTGCCAGCTTTAATTTTCGTGACTTGAAGCCCTGTCGCCAGGGATGAGTAGTCTTCGGGACCACTGCACGCCGTGCCCTTGATTCCATCCGTCTTCTCTTGGGTCTTTCAATTGATTTGATCTCGGTGTATTCAAGGCTCTTGCCGTCAGCTTTTATCAGGACAGTACGGCGTGGGGTCAGGGCTTGAAAATATCCTGGCCTGTTCTTTTTTCCACTTTCAAGCCCCTGACCCCTTCTCTGTTTGCTTATATGAGTTTATGGCTGAAATGAAACCACCACGAGTCCTGACCAGTTGCTGGTAGTCCCGCTCCAGCTTACGGCTGTGGAACCCGCGTAACTGCCGTTTGCCGTATGTCTGGCAGTGGTGAAGGTCCGGCTGGTGTGGCCGTTGGTCGTTGTGGCTGTTCCCGCCGTAAATGCCGGAGTGGCTGAGAGAGAGCCTGCGGCAGAACTGCCGCCGTTGCCGGCCGCCACAGTTGTCATACCATTGTTTACATAGTTGATCGTGGCGTTGAATGTGACACTCGTTGATCCCGCACTGCGGGCGGACGAGCCGGCGATCGGCGAGGTCTGATTGACCCCGGTGAACGAGGCCCACTTTACATGAAGTCCCGTTGCATTACCTGAGGCACCGCTGAATGTGATTGTCAGGGTCTTTGATCCGCTGCCTATCTGGGCGTCTTTCAGGTAGCCCATCCAGACTATCTCACGCTGGGTATTAGCGGTAATCCCTATTTGTGTCAATGCCGTCCCGCCGTAGGCCGCGCTGATTGCAGGATTGGAGGCCGTACCCACTTCCATGACAATCGAGACGAGGAGCAGACGGTTGGTCCCGCTGCTCACGGTAAAACTGCCTACGTTCAGATTAGTCCGGCTCGTGGCATTCGGCGCGCCCGAATACATGTTTGTCCAGGCATTGAGTTGAGCGACTCCTGCTGAAGCAGATGCTACCGCGATATTTAAAGTTGCCTCCGCTGTCCCGCCGCCGGCAGTGGCGCGCACCACAAAACTGTCATTGGCTATGACTGTCGGCGTGCCGCCCATCGTGCCGTCAGGCGCCACAGTAAGCCATGCAGGTCCGCTGACCTTGGAATAGGTAATCGCATCGCCTTCCGGGTCTGTCGCAGAACCGGAGAGGGTCTGTCCCGAATATGCGACATTTACCGTGGCATCCGGTTTAGTGACGGGATTGACGGTAAATACGGGCGGCTGGTTGGGACTATCCGGCCACAATGAAACAACCACCAGCCCGGACCTGGAGGATGTCGTCCCGCTCCAGCTTACGGTGGTGGAACTTGTGTAGCTTCCGTTGGCAGTGTGAGTGGCAGTGGTGAATGTCCGGCTTGTCTGCGCGTTGGTGGTAGCGGCTGTTCCCGCTGTAAATGCAGGGGTGGCAGTAAGCGTCCCCGTGGCAGGCGCGCCGCCGTTGCCGGAGACAACGACTGTCAAACCGTTATTTACAAAGTTGATTGCGCTGCCGAAAGTGACCGAGGTAGAGGCAGCGTTCCTCGCAGCAGAACTATTAACCGGCGAGGTCTGGTTCACTCCGATGTATGACGCCCACTTTACATGCAAAGCGCTTGCATTGCCCGTTGCGCCGCTGTAGGTAATGGTCAGCGTCCCGGAGCCGCTGCCTATCTGGCTATCCTTGAGATATCCCATCCAGACGATCTCACGCTGGGTATTGGCGGTGATCCCTATTTGCGTCAATGCCGTCCCGCCGTAAGCCGCGCTGATCGTTGGGTTTGCGGCCGTGCCGATCTCCATGACCACAGAGACAAGAAGCAGTCGGTTTGTACCGCCGCCCACGGTAAAGCTTCCCACATTCAGATTGGTCGCGCTCGTGTTGTTAGGCGATGCCGAGTAGATGTCTGTCCAGACGTCCAACGGCTGGACCCGGTTGATCACAAAACTTGCGCTGATGTTGTGATCAGCCGTAACGCTGCTGAAGGTATAGCCCGTCACTGCTCCTGCGGATACGCCATCCACTAATACGTCAGCCACACTGTATCCGTCGTCAGGGGTAATCGTGAAAGATATGGAGTTGCCGCAACTTATGTTCTGGGGCAGGTCCGGACTTATACTGCCGTTGGAGCCGGCTAATGGCGTTACTACATTAGTTGCATCATCAATCACCCCATTGCAATCATTGTCCTCGCCATCGCAGACCTCTGTTGACGGCAGTCCCGGTGCGCAGGTATCAATAATTGTTCCGCTCTGACAGATATTCTGTCCTGCAGCCATACATACGCCCAAGCCGCAGGAAGTTGTTGTCGGGACGTAGTTTTCATCAGCAGTGCCATTGCAGTTTTCGTCCATGGCGTTACAGTTGTCATCAGTGCCTGTCGGGCTCCCGGGAGTACAGGTATTCACAATCACACCACCCTGGCAAACATTCTCGCCTGATGTTGCACATACCCCGACTCCGCAGCTTGTTGCTGTCGGGACGTAACCTTCATCGGCTGAACCTGAACAGTTCTCATCTACAGCGTTACAATTGTTATCAGCCGATCCGGGATTGATTAAAGCGTTGCTGTCGTTACAGTCCTGAGCTGTGCCATTTGGACAGTTAGGGTTGCCGCCGTCGCTTCCGTAGCCGTCACCGTCACTGTCAGGACATGGAATGAATATCCCAACCGAAAAGTATTTTGTTGTAGTCAGCGAGCCCCATACCCTGACTGTAAAACCAAATGTGCCTGTTTGAGTCGGGATACCTGATATTTCACCCGTAGAACTGTTAAGGCTCAATCCGGGCGGAAGCGGCTGGCTTCCTGAAGCAATTGACCATGTGTAGGGGGTCCTGCCTCCGGTTGCGGTAAGCGCCTGGCTGTAATAGACGCCTTGCGTCCCCTGTGACAGATTCGGTGTTGTGATAATTATCGGATCATATGTTCCAAGAGTGATAAGCTCGGCGGTAGAATTATTATTTATGTCTGTGATCCGGGCGGTAAAATAATAGGCGCCTACTGTTGTAGGTGTTCCTGTTATGCGTCCTGATGAATCCATGCTTAATCCCGGAGGCAGGTCCCCTGAGAGGACTGACCAGGTATAAGGAGCCAGCCCGCCGCCTGCCCACAACGTATAATCATATGCAGTCCCGATCACCCCTGAAGGAGGGAATATTGTTATGATGTCGAGCGGCTCGTATATTCCGATTGAAAAGTCCCTGGTCGCCGTAGTCCCGTTTGTTTCCAGGACATGTACAGTAAATGAATAGGTATTACTTGTCGTAGGGGTTCCTGATATTACTCCGGTCGTGCTGCTTAGTGATACGCCGGGCGGCAGGCTTCCTGAAACGATTGACCATGTGTAAGGGGGCTGTCCATTGCTTGCAGTCAGTGTCTGGCTGTAAGCAGCCCCTCTGGTGCCTGCCGGCAGACTCGGCGTAGTAATAATTACACATATCTCGTCTGTCTCCCCATTGCAATTGTCATCTATACTGTTACATATCTCTGTACCGGGAGTTCCGGGCGCACAGGTGTCCACAATTACTCCGCTCTGGCAGACGTTCTGTCCTGTTGCCGCGCATGCGCCGATGCCGCATGAAGTTTCTGTTGGGGTATAACCCTCATCTGCGGCGCCGGAACAGTTTTCATCTATACCGTTGCAGTTGGCATCCGCTGCTCCGGGATTAATTGAAGCGTCGCTGTCATTGCAATCAACCGGCCCGCAATTCCCCCCTGACGTGGAATATGTATCATTGTCATTATCATTGTCAGTGCATGGGTCATAAACCACTGACATGATATCCGTAGCATGGAACCTGTCTTTTGCTTCACACACCACAGTTACCGGATCAGTAATAACTCCTAAATCTATTTCCGGATTTGATGAAAAACTTGTGTCCCAAACTCCATCATTATCTATGTCCCACCGATATTCCAGCAGCCCGTCCCATGTAGTTGCTATATCCGGATCGATAGCAACTGTAGAAGCAATAAACGTGTTTATATTCTGCAAATTAAATATTTTCAATCCCTCAACGCCGTTAGACACATAGACATAACCAGATGATAGATCAATGCCCCGTCCTTGAGTTGTTAAATTGTATCTGTTTCTAAAGGCCGGATTTGAAGGATTTGAAATATCAATAAGAGTTACTCCTGTGCTATCTGTTAAATAGGCATATGAACCGGATACGTAAACCTGATAAGCCGTGCTTGACGTGTTATAGCTGCCTATTAAAACAGGATTGGCAGGGTAAGTGACATCAAATATTTTTAATCCTGCGGCATCAGTTATATATGCATAATTGCCTGAGATATATATACCTGAAGCCTGAGGGCCGATATTACGATTAGCCGCAAATTGAGGAGATGTTGGATTAGAAACATCAATTACCAGTAATCCATAGCTACTACTCGCAAGATACGCATAACTACCAGATACAAAGATACCAGAAGCATTACCATCATCAGCATAGCTGCCGGTAAAAATCGGATTGCCGGGATCGGTTATATTAATTATCTGTAAAGAACCATAATCTGCTATATATGCATAATTCCCCTGGACATATACATCTCTTGCAATGCCCGGGGTATCATAGTATCCCCTGAGAGAAGGATCATTTGGATTGCTGATGTCTATTATATACAAGCCGTAAAGACTTCCCGCAATGTAGGCATTGTTTCCTGATACATAAACCCCCTGAGCTGATCCGGGAGTATTATAATTACCGGCTGAAACCGGGCTTGCGGGGTTGGTTATATCAGCAATCTTTAAGCCGGCAGAAGTTGCGATATAAGCATGACTATCTATGACATCAACTTCAAAAAATGAATCCGCAGTCGCAAATTCTCCGACAAGACTTATCTCTGGTACATTTTCGATTGTGATATTGTTTATTACAGGGGGATTGTTATAAGTTACTGCCCAGACGTCTCTGGTTGCCTGCGATGTGTTATCGTTTCCGTCTTTAACTTCTAACCGGATTCTCTTCTTAAGTGAAGTATATTCCGGTACAAAATTAAAAGGCTGTGATGCATCTGCAATCTGCAATCCATTCATTTGATCGGATATAAACAGATTATTGCCTGACATATATATGCCGGTTATATTATGAAAATAACCGAAAGAGTATCTGCCTGCAAAAGATGGGGTAACCGGATTTGATATATCAACTATATGAATTTCTCGCCATCCGTTAACTGTTGCCGCAGTTGCGACATAAGCATAATTACCGGATACATATATTTCTGATACATCAAATGAATTATATGTGCCAGTAAGAACGGGGGTTGTCGGATTTTCGATATTGATAATTTTCATACCTGAGCCCCCATCCCCCAAATAAACATAATTACCGGTTACATATATATTTCGCAATTCATAAGAGTCTGCATCATAATTTGTTGCAGGCCCAGGGGTTTCCGGCATTGCAACATTTATTATTTGCAAGCCAGAAGTACCGTCTGCGACGTAAGCATAATTCCCCGACACATACACGTCATAGGCATCACCTGGTGTATCAAAACTTCCGGCAAAAGAGGGATTAGCCGGATCACTAATATTGAAAATTTGCAATCCGTAACTGCCATCTGCAATAAAAGCGTAATTGCCTGCTACAAAGATACCCTTCGCTGATCCCTGGGTGTCAAGACTTCCTTTGAATAAAGGATTTATTGGATTTGTTATATCAATTATTTGCAAGCCGGCACTACCATCTGCTACATATAAATAATTCCCGGATACAAAGCTTTTCAATGCTTCACCGGGGGTATTGTATGTAGTTACAATGACTGGAGAATAAGGATTGGATACATCTATTATCTCTATACCCTTTAATTGTCTTGCAACATATGCATAGTTCCCTGAAACCAATATGTCTTCAGTGTCAAGATTATTCTGCCAGCCTCCTTGTGCACCAATACCTCCGATAAATAAAAGTGACTGCGGAAATTGATAGTCTGTAGCTGCCGTCTTATCATAAGAATATGGTGTGTCCCATGTTCCATCATCTTCAAAGTCCCATCTCACCTGCAGATTATTTGCTGCATCCTCTCCGTCCCACGAACCGGAAGCGTCCATCGTCACAGGGAAGTCAATATAAAATCCATGCTGGTTTTCAGAGGAAGCAGTGAATAATGCCTTTGGCGATAAATTCATGGCAGATACATTTACCTGCTTTGTTATTGTCGATATTGAGCCGGCGCTGTCTTTAATCTCAAGCCGCGCTGTCTTTGTTCCGGAATATAGATAAGATTGTGAGACTGTTTTAATCGGAGAAAATGAAGTGTCCCATGTACCGTCGTTTTCAAAGTCCCATCTCACTTCTATTTGAGTCGGCACGTCCTCAATATCACTGCTCTGAGAGGCATCAAAAGTAAAGGTAGTTGCAATACTTCCCTCAGACGGAGACACGTTAAAAGCGGCAGACGGCACAACATTAGTCACAGCGCTTGATGTTATTACAGCAGTGTCCTTTGCGAAAGAGATCTCTGTATTGCCGACAGAGTTGGTGGCTCTGATCTCAATAGTGTACGTATCATTTGAAAGAGATGGTGTTGTAAATGTAAACTGCTCTTCCCCGCTGTCAAACACACCGTCAGAAGGTGTTGCCCTAACCCATGCCCCGCCATTTATACGGTATTCAACAGAAGTGATAGTGTTTAATGTCACATCGCCGAATGTAGAATAGTATTTTTCATTGAACAGGACTTGGTCTATAGCGGTACCGGTATAGGTCAGGACTTCCGAGCCTGTCTTCGTAAGTATGCTTGTATCTGGATATGTATCCAGGGGATCCAATATGCCGTCGCCATCTGCGTCCCTCCATCCGACCTGCCCCCTGGTGAATGCTCCAAAAATAGAGATGTTATTTATCATGATATCAGGCTTTCCTTCGCCTGCTCCCAAAAAATAACCCATACCATCATTACCTTGAGAATTGGCGTTTACAGCATTCAAATATCCCCACCTTCCAATCGGACTTATACATTGATCGGGACAATATTGATCCTGGACCCCGAATATATGCATAGTCTCATGACGTAAAGTCGTGTCATCGTCACCTATGCACATATACACAGTCGGTCCCCAAAGGTTTGCATTTGCTCTTTGACAATCATGTCTGGCCATTATCATATAAGCCCAATGGGTATGATTTGCATTCCTCAGGTCATTTACATATGCTCTTTCATCAGAAGGCAGACTTCCTAATTCCTTAACAAATGTAAAAGTAATATTTGCATTAGGCTCATCAGCAATAAACTGGTTAAGAGCAGTTGTCTTGCTATCAAAAAAAGTATTTATTTCCTCTGTTGTCCAGTTTCCGGACGTACCAGGGACAAAAAAGAACCCCACCGCTATATCCCCTGCCATATAAAGACTTGTATCATACAAACCAGCGCCATATCCTGCTCCAAAAGAGGAAGCACCGGCGCTACCGCCACCGGAGCCCGGCGCATATGCGATTATGCCGCTGCCGATGTCGGATGTTGTTCCGCTCCGGTTCTGCCTTTTGGCTTTCTTTTCCCTCTCCTGTTTTTCAAGTTCCTCTTTTTTGATTTTCCAGCGATCGCGATATTCCTTTTCCTTTCTTTCCTTTTCTTCTTTTGTTTTTGGAAGGTCAGTGGGAATAATCACGTCGTCTTCAAATGGCCTCTCATCGGAAACAACCGGTTCCGCCGGTTGTGTCAGTGATTTATTCCAGACCCTGATAGCATCATAGACTGACGATTCGCCATGGGTGACTGCTGATGGAATAACTTCTTTGGAAGAAATAAGCTGGATAAAATCCAGGCTGGTCGCCTGTAATAATGTCTCTTCAGATGCGCTTACTATAAATGCGCTGGGAGGAAAAACATTAAGTATCTTCACGCCTTGTTGAGTAAGAGTTTTCCGGGCCGTCTGCATCTCTCCTATTGTATCTGTCGATAAAATTACGATTGCACTTTTTTGTACCGCCTGTGCAGATAAAACTTCCGAGACCCAAAGACACTGAACCAGAAGAACTGCCGCAAGAAAGACAAAAAGACACCCTTTTTTTAACATCGTGACCTTCCTCTCCTGATAGTTTTTTGTTAGAGACAGTTATTGTTTATACTAATCTCATCTTTTCAGATGAAAATAAAAGTACACGCTGTTACGTTTTTATACTTAAATGTTAGAGGTGGAGAAAATGTCTTGATCTAACCAGAACCCTATCAAGACGCTTATAATTCTATAAGCAATACAAATAATTGTCAAGAAAAAAATATCAAAAAAATATCAAAGAATTTTTAAGATTTTGTAAGCGTTTAGTTACGTGGGGTGATTTAACGATTCCCCTCTTTGGCAAAGACCAACAGTAGGTGCCTTAAGCAGGGGTTAGGGGAGATTTTATAGAATGAATTGAAAAATCCCCCCTCGCCCCCCTTTGCCAAAGGGGGGGATTGTCTCCCACAATAAGTGAGGGGCTACAAGATTTTTTAAGATACATCTTATTCTGAAATTGAAAGCTCTGCTGATGCTGTCCAGCCTGGAATAGTGTGGACACGGACATGATATCGCAGTCCCCTCAGGCGAGTGCCTTGAGTGTCTCCTCAAGACTCTTTGCATCTTCGACATTAAATATCTTCACGCCGCCCTCTATCCTTTTTATCAGACCCGAAAGGACTCTTTTGGGGCCTGTTTCAATAAACGTGTCCACGCCGTTTTGGACCATTACCCTGATTGAATCCTCCCACAGCAGCGGCTGATTGAGCTGGCGCACGAGCGAAGATTTAATCTCCTGCGGATCTCTCAGGAAGGCGGCGTCCGCATTGTTTACAACCGGGACCTGCGCCGGGTGCAGTTGCGTGTTATCCAGCAGGGCCGCGAGCTTTTCCGAGGCGTCTTTCATGAGCGCGCAATGTGAAGGCGCTGATACCGCCAGGGCCATCGCCCTTCTGGCGCCGTTCGCCTCAGCGAGTTTGATCGCTTCTTCAACTGCAATTTTTTCACCGGCGATAACGATCTGTCCGGGGCAATTGTAATTTGCGGGGGCGACGTAGCCGGAAGTCACCGAGGAACAGACCTTATTGATCGCGTCCTTATCAAGGCCGATTACCGCGGCCATGAGCCCTTTGCCTTCGGGCACAGACTCCTGCATGAACTGTCCTCTTTTCTCCGTAATCCTTACGGCGTCCGCAAATGAAAAAACACCTGCTGCCGTAACAGCGGTATATTCCCCGAGACTGTGCCCGGCAACGCAAAAGGGGGAAATGCCTTTGGAGGCGAGGACCTTAAAGGCAGCGAAGCTTGCGGTCAAAAGACACGGCTGGGTCCTGAAGGTCCTGTTCAGTTCACTGTCCGGTCCGTTAAAACTCAGTTCCGCGACATCATATCCCAGGGCCTCCGACGCTTCCCTGTATATCTCTCTTACTTCTCCGAAATTGTCATACAAGTCTTTCCCCATGCCGACATGCTGCGAGCCCTGTCCGGGGAACACGAATGCTGTTTTCATGCAGTCTCCTTTTTATGATGGGGTAAAGCGTTATAGCGTGAACACCCTCAACGCGGATAAGCCAACGCTATAAAGCGACAAACGCGACACGCCGTAATTATATACAATCCCGGTCCGCCTTGACAAACCTCCGCCATAGGCTAAAATGCTCATAGAGATCATGAACGATGAATCCGTTTTTATAGAATTCCGGGGCAGGAACATCGAATTCACTTCCGGCGGGTATCTGAAGAATTTCGGGGAATGGTCTGAGGACCTCGCGCGATATTTATGTGAACAGGACGGCATTAAACTTACGCAAGACCATTGGGACGTAATCATGTTCATGCGGGAATATTACACTCAGTTTAAGATGACGCCCATGCCCAGGGTCATTATCAACAGACTGAACGACATCAAACATACGGACAGATACGGCATCAGATATCTCTATAAATTGTTCCCGCCGGCGCCGGTGAGGCATGCCTGCAAATATGCGGGAGTGCCGGAGCCCGAGGGGTGCACATGATACTGCATATGAGCCGGCTGGAAGCCGGGGTAAAGAGTTAAGAGTCAGGAGTTAAGAGTCAGGAATGAGTGACGTCGGAGGGCGTCATTCCCGCGAAGGCGGGAATCCAGGGTGCTGAGTGCTTTTAAAGGCAATGGATTCCCGATAACTACCTCGGGAATGACGACATGACAGGGCTTAGATCCCTTTTAACTCTTTAATCTTTTTCGTCAGCAGCGGCACTATTTCAAACAAATCCCCGACAATTCCATAAGTCGCGACGTTGAAGATAGGCGCTTCGGGGTTTGTATTGATCGCGATAATAATGTCCGAGGACTGCATGCCCACGAGGTGCTGGACTGCGCCCGAGATCCCGCAGGCGATATATATTTTGGGGTTTACCGTCTTTCCAGTCTGTCCGACCTGGTGGCTGTACGAAATCCAGCCCTCGTCGACCGCGGCCCTTGACGCGCCGACAACGCCGCCAAGCGCCTGCGCAAGCTCTGAAAGCAGCCTGAAGCCCTTGTCTCCGCCTGCCCCCCTTCCACCTGCGATGATATATTCAGCCTCGTGAAGGTTGACGCTTACTTCCGACACCTCCTTGACGGTCTCCAGTACGTTCGTTCTCGTCCTGATCTCATCAAGCTGAATACTTACAATTTCGCCGGTCCTGGTTTCATTGTATTCTCCCCTTTTCATGACGCGAGGTCTGACTGTCGCCATCTGCGGCCTGTAATCCGGACACAGGATCGTGGCCATGATATTTCCGCCGAAGGCAGGGCGTATCTGGAGCAGGTTTCCTGTCTCCCCGTCTATTTCCAGTGACGTACAGTCCGCGGTGAGACCCGTTCTCAACCTCGCCGCGACACGGGGGATAAAGGACCTTCCGACCGGCGTGGCCCCCGCGAGAACGATAGAGGGTCTCTGCTCGTTAATTATCAGCGTGAGAAGGTCCGCGTATGAATCATCATTGAATTTCCGCAGGCGCGCGTCGCTGCACAGGTATACCCTGTCCGCGCCCCATTTGACAAGCTCTTTTGCCTCCGGTTCGTCCGCGCCCGGCAATACCGCTAATAATTTCACGCCTAACTCATCGGCAAGCCTCCTGCCTGCCCCGAGGAGCTCCAGGGCAACGGGCGCTGCTTTGCCTTCTCTCTGTTCCGCGAATATCAGCACGTCCTTATAGTCCAGGAGATTTGAAATCTGAGATTTGAAATTTGAAATTTCTTCAGTCTCAATGATCGCGCCTTCGGGACATACCGAGATGCAGGTCTTGCAGTAATTGCAATACTCATTTATAAATGCCTTCCCCTCTTTCATCACAATGGCGTCAAAGGGGCAGGAGGCCAGACACGTCTCGCAGCCGCTGCATTTGTCCACTCTTACCACTATAGACATTTAACGTTCCTCAACTCCTGAATGAGGGCGTCCGACTGTTCTTCGGGAGTCCCCTCGAGTATTTTTCTTTCAGCCTTTATTTCCGGGGCGAAGATCCTCTTCACCTGTGTGGGTGAGCCCTTGAGTCCGAGACAGTCCTCGTCCGCCTGGATATCGTCTTTATTCATCTTCCTGATCTCCGCTTTCTTCGCGGCCATCTTTCCCTTTAATGAAGGCATCCTGGGCTGGTTTAATTCCTTTACGACGGTGAGCAGCACGGGAAGGGAAGACTCCACGACGTCATATCCCTCATCCATGAGCCTCTGCACTGTTATATGATTGTCTTTTATCTCTTCGATCTTTCTTATATAGGAGATATGAGGGATGCCCAGGAATTCCGCGGTCTCCGGGCCGACCTGCGCTGTGTCGCCGTCTATCGCCTGCTTGCCGCAAAAAATGACGTCTGCGCCGAGCTTCCTGACCGCCTGGGCAAGCGTATAAGAAGTCGCCCACGTATCGGAGCCGGCAAAGGCCCTGTCGGAAAGGAGCACGGCCTCGTCGGCTCCCATGGAAATGGCTTCTCTCAACGCCGTTTCCGCCTGAGGGGGCCCCATGGTAAGGACGGTCACTTTGCCGCCGGATCTTTCCCTGATCTGCAAGGCCTCCTCGAGAGCGTGAAGGTCGAATGGATTTATGATGCTCGGCACGCCTTCACGCATGAGCGTGTTTGTCTCGGGATTGATCCTGATCTCAGCAGTGTCGGGTACCTGCTTTATGCAGACGATGATGTTCAAACGCTTGTTTCCTCCAGGATTATGGCAGGGCATGATGCGATACACCCTTGCAAAATTCAGGCTGGTATTATACGAAATTATGTTTGAAGAGGTAAACCCCGCGTTAGAGTTTAGAGTTTAGAGTTTAGAGTTTGGAGTTTGGAGTTTGGAGTTCGGGGTTTAGTATGAAACTGGTACCAAACTCTGAACTCCGGACTCCGTACTCCAAGCTCGGTATTTCAGTGATGTCCGTGCCCTGCTGCTGCGGGCGCTTCGAGGTCGATCATCTCCACCTTGCCGCTGCTGAGATAATGCTCCGTTAGCCGGTTTACTGCCCGGGATATAAGAGAAAAAGGACCACGGCGGCGATCATCACCGCCAGCATTGCGAGGATTACATACTTCTGTCTTTCAAGCCTGGAAAAAAACTGCTCCCGCAGTCTGCTTTCCATTCCCTTTATCCTGTTTTCCATCTCGGAAGGTCTCTTCTGAAGGTCGGACAGTGACTTCCTGATGTCCCTGAAAGACAGGTCCGACTTTTCAAGTATCTTCAGAGCCTCCGCATAGTTGTTTTGCAGGGCGGCGATCGACTGATCATGCAGGGTGATCGTATGCTTCATGCCTTCGAAAGTCATCTGTATCTGATCATAAGCCTTGATGATCTGTCCGAGCCTTTCTTTCTGCTCTTCGATCAATCTCCCGCTGCCCGTCTCGAAGACATTCCCGAGCTCGGATATGCTCGTTGTCACATTACCGGCAAGGGCGTCCGTCTTTTTTTCGAGGTCAAAGAACAGGCCCTTCGCCTGCTCTTCAAAGGAAATCAGCAGATTGCGGGTCGAGGAAAGCATATTGTCCATTTCCATCTTCTGCTGCTCGAGCTCCGCCTCATTCTGTTTCAGCCTGTCGGGCAGCCCGGCAACGGAATCCCTCACTGAACGGATTTCCTTTATCGACTCAAAGAAGGAGTTTAATTCGTTGTCCAGCGTCTCGCACTTCTTGCGGACATTTTCAAGCTCGGGAAAATTGTCGTTCACTCTTCGCTCCTTTTAAGCTTACTCGTCGTCCAATTTATCAAGCTGATGCATTTTCCTGAAAAAATGGTGGACGGTAGGGGATTCGAACCCCCGACCCCCACGTTGCGAACGTGGTGCTCTCCCAGCTGAGCTAACCGCCCTCCTGATTTTGCAAGGGCGGGTTTTAAACCCGCCCCTACTCCAACCTCTAAACTCTAAACTCTAAACTCTAAACTCTAAACTCTAAACTCTAAATTGACGCTTACTTTTTGATCAGGTATTATAACATTTGGTGAATTCACTATGTAATAGTAGCATATCCGTTTAAGATCATAATAGTCCAAACCAGGAATAAAAGTGCGGCAGACGCTGAATAAGCCTAATTACGAATTTTTGAGGCAGCAAGTAGTTAGTAGTTAGCAGTTAAGGGGAGGGGCTTCAGTGCTTCCCCCTAACTGCTAACTACCTGCTACTAACTACTGAAAATTGACGGCCAGCATCTGTATTTAACAGGAGTGTCGGATTGCAGGGAAGCATCAAAAAGAGATTGACCATAATTGCCGGCGCGGCGCTCGCGTTTGCGGTCATATTTTTTCTTCTCAGGGGACCCTACCTGTCGAACTACACAAAGAGGCTCATCATCCCCGCCCTCGAAAACGCGACAGGGGAGAGGATTATTATTGATAATGCCGTCATCAATCTTTTTCCCTTTTATATCCAGGCCAAGGGATTCAAGGTCTTCGACAAAGACGGCAACAGGCTGCTCTGGCTCACAAAGACCCGCGCGTATATCGATCTGTCCAGCCTGCTGTCCGGCGAGGTGAGGATAAGAAAGCTGTCGCTCAAGGAGCCCGAACTGACCGTATCCGAAGCGGACATCCGGAGGATAATTGAAAATGTAAAAAAGAATGTCGCCCGCGACGGAGTGAAGAGCCGCCGGCTCAGCGTCAGGAATATCGATCTTACGGACGGCAGGTTTGCCGTCAGGAATGAAAAAGGGACGGCAGTCTCGGGCAGCGGCGTTTTCTTTGAGATGACTACAAAGAACGACGTTGCCGCCCGGCTCCGGGTGAAAGAGGGCATCCTCAGGTCGCCGGGTCTTGCCGAGGTCCGGGGGGACCTTGGTGGGAGCGTTAAGATAACGGACGGCGGCATTCAGATAAACGAGGTCGATATAAGGTCCTCGAAATCATTTCTCAAAGCGAAGGGGCAGGTCCTGCTTGGTCCCGGGGGGGCGCTGAAGGGAGGTTCCCTGTCGGGAAGCGCCGAGATACATGAAGACGCCTTCCGCCATTTTTTTGATTTAAAGACGGAAAGAGAGGGCGTACTGTCGTTTGACGGCAGGGTCGGGATGACTGTCGATGAGGAAGCGAAAAGTCCGAGGTTTACCGTTGATCTGGAGACCGACAGTAAATTCCGGCTTGAAACCCTGATGGAGCTTGTGAAGGTCAAAGAAGATATCAGCGGCGAGATCGCCGTGAAGGGGAAAATATCCGGGACCTTCCCGGAACTTTCCGGCAGCGGGACCGTGAAATTTCATGACGGGGTATTGGGAGGCCTGCGGATAGGGGACCTCGATGGAGACATCGCATACGGGGAAAACAAATTTTCCCTCAGCAGGTTCAAGGCGCGCGCTTACGGCGGGGAAATGGAGGGCAGGGCGTCCCTTTTATTGCCTTACGGAGATTACATGGTCGACGCGGAAGTCTCTCACGCCGGCAGTCCGGAATTTTTTAAATTCATAAAATGGGAGCCGCCGTTTCCCGCCGGAGAGATCAACGGGCGCTTTCTGCTGACGCATAATCACGGAGAAGGCGTCGAAGTAGAGGCCGACGCGTCCTATCACAATACCACGAAGAAGGAAGGGGACCTGCTCAGCAGGCTGAATACGATAAGGTGCAGGCTCCATCTCAAAGACGATGTCCTGCGGCTTAAGCAGACAGCGCTTTCCACCGCGGTTTCGGAACTGCTGCTTGACGGCAGCATAGACCTCGCGAACAATATGATGAGTCTTGACGTGCGGCTCGACAGCAGGGAAGTCTCCGATATTACGGCCCCGTATTATTCGAAATTTATCGCCCCTGCAAGCTTCAGGGGCAGGGCGGCAGGCGCGCTCAAGGACCCTGAAATAACCGGGACGCTCGAAGCGGGGCCGGGCAGCATCCACGGATTGATGTTTACGCGGGCGTCCGCCGACCTTAATTACCGCATGAGCTCCCTGTCGGTCTCAAGGCTCGATATAGCCGGCGGGAAAGCGACTTATGAAGCCTCCGGAACGATTGAATTCAGAAAAGCGGAGGGACTTTTTTCCTTTAAGGGGCCTTATTACAAGGCGACAGCGGAGGTAAAAGGCGCGGAGCTGAAACCGTTCGTCACGATGCTTTACAGGGACATTCCCGTATCGGGCCCCGTTGACGGGACCCTTTCGTTCGAGGGCGACCATGAGAAATTCGTCTCCAGCGGAGATCTTGTCGTCAGGGACGGCGTCGTATACGGGCAGCAGTTTGACAGGGTCTCCGTCAGGGCGGACCTGCATCCCGGGCGCGTGGAATTTTATTCAGTGACCGCGCAAAGGGGTGATTCGGTCCTGAATGCGAAGGGGAAGCTGTCCTTTGACGGAAAATTCACTCTTGACGCTTCTTCCGCCGGGACCAGCCTCTCCGATATCAACCTGTTCCGGGACCTGCCTCTTGGCGGCAGCGCCGCCCTGAGCGTTGAAGGGTCAGGGACCTTTGAAAAACCCGATATAGGATTTTCCGCGCGCCTGCGGGAAGTCACCTTCAAAGGCATGCGGGCCGGCAAGGGGGACATCGAAGGAAGGCTGAAGGGTAAGGAAGTCTCCGCAAAAGGGGCCTTTATGGACGGCCGGATAACCGCGGACGCAAGCGCCGTCATTTCCCCTCGACGGACGTGGAGCGCCGATATCGACTTTCGCAAGGGGAACTATGATTTCCTCCTTTCGGGTTTCATGAAAAGCCCCCCGGAAGACCTCGCCCTTTCTCTTGAGGGGAAAGTGAAAATGAAAGGGGAGGGGAGCAGGTTATCGCTGACGTCGAGGTTCGCTTATCTGAATTGCTCCGCATACGGATTTACTTTGAGAAATGCCGGAGATATTGTTGTGGAGCTTGCTGACAGGGGGCTGGCGATAAAATCGTTTGCGTTGACGGGCGATCATGCGAAACTGTCCGTCGGGGGGGAGCTGAAGCCGGACAAACAGCTTGACGTAAAGGTGAAAGGGAGCCTGGACCTGGCCCCCTTGAAGGTATTGTCCGACAAATTCGCCTCTTTAAAAGGACGGGGCGATATTTCCGTAGACATCATCGGCCCGTGGGAAAAGCCCGATGTCACCGGAGAGGTAAATGTCATTGACGCGGCAGCTTCCCTTACTGAATATCCCTACAAGATCGGGCCGGTGAACGGGACGGTTTTTCTGAAGAAAGACAGGTTTGCCTTTGACGACGTGAAGACCGTTTTCGGCGGTGGAAAAATTACCATGTCCGGGGTCGGATACCTCAGCGGGGTTTCGGTAAAGAGGGTCTTTCTTTCTTCATCGCTTACGGGGATCAACGTGCGGCCCATGGATGACGTGAGCGCTTCCTTCGACGGCAGGCTTTTTTATGAGACCTCGGACAAGGGCGCCGTTCTTTCGGGCAGCCTCGATGTAAAGAAGGCGCGGTACGGCAAGGACCTCGAGTTCAGCAAGTGGCTTATCGATCTCAGGGAGATAAACAGGGAGGCCGTGCGTTATCCCGCGTTCCTCAAAAACACCGAGTTCAACGTTTATATCTCCGGGGCGGACAACATAACCATCGACAACAATCTCGCGAAGGCGCCGGTGAATCTTGCCGTAACGCTTACCGGGAATATCGCGAGACCCGGACTGATAGGCAGGATCGAAGCGCAGGAAGGGACCATATATTTCAGGAGCAATGAATTCAGGATACTCGAAGGCAGCAGCGTGGATTTCGTGGACGCAAGCAGGATCACCCCTGTTTTCCATCTCCTGGCCGAGACCTACACGGGCGACTACTTTATAAAGATGAATCTCGACGGTACAATAGACAAATTTACATTGTCTCTTTTTTCCGATCCTCCCCTGAGCGAGATGGAGATACTAAACCTTCTTACCTTCGGGCAGACCAGAAAGGCGTCAAAGGGACTCGAAAGCGGCATCGCGGCGAGCGAAGCGGCGTCGATCCTGGCAGGGGGACTTCAGGACGTGGTCCAGGAGAAGTTCAAGGGCATAACCGGGTTTGAGCGGTTCAAGATCGAGCCCAACACGACGGCCGCCGGCGCGATAGCCCCCAGGATAACTATAGGGAAGCGCCTGCTTGAGGACAGACTGTTCGTGATATATTCCACGTCCGTGGGAACGACCGAAGAGAATGTCATCAGGCTTGAATACAGAGTAAGCAAAAATATCTCTCTCGTCGGGTCCAAGGATGAAATAGGGAGCGTCGGGGGAGACGTAAAGTACAGGTTTGAATTTAAATAGCGCGGAAACAAATTATAGACTTTCCGGTGAATTATGTGAAAAGACCGTCATTCCCGCAGTCAGTAAGCGGGAATCCATGGTTCGACAGACTCACCATGACAAGCTGTGTCACCCTGAGGCACTGAGCTTGTCGAAGGGCGAAGGGTGGATGCCCGATTAAGAATTTCGGGCATGACAATCATAGGGGAGTCGCCTATTAATTGCATAGTAAGTGTTTGATATGGAAAATTTATACAGGAAATTGATCATCATCAACTTAACGGGCCTTATCTTGTTCGTTCTCTGTTCAATTGCCTTTGCCGAAGGGCCGCCGCAGGTGATCAGGGCGATTGAGGTTGAGGGCTTGACCCGCATTCCGGAGAAAGAGCTCATTGACATCATATGTTTCAAGCCCGGGCTCGTCTTTGAGGGGAAGGCCCTGAAAGACGGCCTCAGGAGGGCCTTTGCGAAAGGGATTTTCTACGACCTCGAGGTCGTGTCGTCGTCCAGGGAAGATGGTATCGCGCTGAAGTATATAGTCAAAGAAGTCCCGCTCATCGACAAAGTAATTATTGAAGGCAACAGCGGCATATCAGGGAAGGACATCAGGAAAATGGTCCCCTATAAGGAAGGGGGCGATTTCAGGGAAGAGTATCTGGACGGGGCGAGAAACAGCCTCCTCGTGCTTTACGGAAGGAAAGGGTTCCCTGATGCCTCGGTCTCTGTCGGCGCCGGGCGCGCAGGGGAGGGGCCCGAAGTCGATATTCTCATCCGCATAGACGAAGGACGGCCCCTCATCATCAGGACCATTGAGGCCCCGGATGACGTGAAAAGGACAATCCGGCTTTCGGAGGGGGACATATTGGACATGGACATACTCGACGCGGACATGAAGAAGGTAGAGGAGTATCTGAGGAAGCAGGACTACATTAATCCCCAGGCCGGGCCGTATGAGTTCAGCGACGGGGTTCTCATGGTCCCGGTCAGGAAGGGCCCGAGGCTTGAGATGTCCTTTGCCGGCAACTCCTCCGTCAGCGCAAAGCGGCTCAGGAAGGAGGTCCCCTTTTTCGACAGCCGCGAGGTGTCGGATGAAACCATACAGGAAGCTATAGACCGCATGAGGGGCGTTTACCTGAGCAGTGGATATTATCACGCCCAGATCGCCGCCGGGATCGAGAGCGAAGGGGAAGACATAAAGGTCGCATTTATTTTTTTTGAGGGGAAAAAGGTAATTCTGAAGAAGATAAACTTCGAGGGGACAGGCCTTTCAGACGAGGTCCTGAAGAACATCATACCTCTTACGGAAGACAAGCCTTACGATGATACGCAATTAGAGGCCGCCGGGGAATCGATAGTAAGATTTTACAATGCGCTCGGATATCTGAGGGCCGAAGTGACCGGGGTGGAAAAGAAATTCACGGAGGAAGGCGGCGGACTTGAGCTGACCGTCAGGATCAGCGAGGGACCGCATACGACGATCAAAAAGACGGACATCTCGGGCAACGCTGCTATCAGCGACGCCGAAATAAGGGACGCGATCCAACTGCCCGATGAAACCGCGTATAACATCGTCGATATCGGGGACGCCCGGTACAGGGTGCTTTCCCTCTACGGCAGGCGCGGCCATATAGACGCCCGTGTGGAAGTGGAAAGCGAGCTCAGGGAAGACGGCGCGTATTTGTCGTTTAAAATAACCGAGGGGCCGCCTTCGGTTTTTGGAAAGACCATCTACCGGGGCAACCTGAGGACAAAGACCAAGATCATCGACCGTGAATTTACCGTAAAGGAAGGCGACACGTACAATTATGAAGAGCTGCTGGCGATAAAGCAGCGTCTTTACAGGCTGGGCCTGTTCAGTGAAGTAGATATAGATTCGCTTCAGCCCCGTGACGCGGGAGGGGGAAGGCTCGTAAGGGACATACTTGTGACGCTGAGGGAGGCCAACGCGGGCTCTGTGGAAGTAAGCGTCGGCTACGGCGACTACGAGAGGTTCAGGGGGGCGCTGGACATCAATTACCGCAACATAGGCGGATATAACAGGCAGGCCGGTTTCAGGGCTGAAGCAAGCTCCGTGGAGAAGCGGTATGTGCTGAGCTTCAGGGAGCCGAGGCTCCTGAATACGCCCGATCTGCCGCTGACCGTAACGCTGACGCGGGAAAATAAAAGGCCCGTGAACATCGATACCAAGAATGTGCTTTATGAGATCGACAGACTGGGACTGGTCGTCGGGGTTGAAAAAGAGATAAGCGACAGATGGAAGACCGCCCTGAATTATGAATACTCGTCCGTTGAGACTACCAACGTGTCGCCCGGTGTGGTGCTGGACCGGGAGGACACCGGAAGATTGGGCATAGGCAGCGTGTCGCCTTCGATATTTTATGATACGCGGGACGACCCCTTTGACCCCGCTTCCGGCTCCCTGCACGGCATCGTCCTGAAGGTAGCTTCAAAGACGCTGTTTTCCGAGAGTGAATTTATCAAGGGAACGGCCCAGAGCTCCTGGTATTTCAAGTTACTCGAGAAGGTCGTCTTCGCCTTTTCTCTGCGCGGCGGAGCGGCTTACGGCTACGGCGATGTAAAGGTGCTGCCGCTCGTAGAAAGATTTTTTCTTGGAGGAAGGACCACTGTCAGAGGGTACAATAACGACAGCCTCGGCCCGAGGGGCGCCGATAATTCTCCTACGGGAGGCAATATCTTCGCCCTTACCAACGGGGAGGTCAGGTTCTCAGTCGGAAAGGGCTTCGGTCTTGTGACATTTGTGGATGCCGGCAATGTCTGGCAATTGCCTGAAGACGTCAACTGGGACCTAAAATATACGACCGGGCTCGGGTTGAGATACGGCACGCCGGTCGGCCCCATAAGGGTGGACTACGGACACAAACTCAGAAAGGAGGAAGGCGAAAGCTCCGGAGAGGTCCATTTCAGCTTCGGGCACGCCTTTTAAAAGGGTCAAGGGTCAAAGATTCAGTAGGGGCGGGTTTAAAACCCGCCCGCGAGGGTTAAGAATGAAGAAAGAACAGATCAAAAGAATTGTCATAATTTTTTTGCTCGTCACTTGTTACTTGTCACTTGTTACTGTCGTCCGCGCCGAAGTCCTCGAACGGATCGTCGCGATTGTGGATGACGAAATTATTCTCATGAGCGAATATGAGGAGGCCCTTCAGGACGCCGGAAAATCCGGTCCGGAGGCGTCCGGGGAAAAAGTCCTCAACGGCATGATAGACAGGGTCCTGCTCCTGAAACAGGCAGAGAGACTGAGACTGGGGAGCTCGCCCGGACCGGACGTCATCAACGATGAAGACGCGCTCGTAACGGAATATATCGACAGAAGAATAAAATCCTTCATACACATCCCGATTGGCGCCATCGAATCCTATTACGAAAAAAACAGGGAGCGGTTCCGGGACAGGGAATTCTATGAAGTCAAAGATGAGATAGAAGACCGCCTGGTGAACGAGGCGCTTGAGAAGAAGCTCCAGTGGCACCTTGAGGAGCTGCGGAGAAAGGCGTATATCAGGGTGCAGTTATAAAATGTTCGTCGGCATTCTCAAGGTGACCTGGACGTCCGGAGAGTTCTCGGTCAGACCTACCCCGAGTATGAAACCGAAGGTGGTCCTGCTGCTGAGGACGTATGAAGCTCCCAGTAGCAGAGAGGCCACATTTATGTTCGTCCCCTCCTGCTTTTCCCCGCCGATCTTCGCCTTTGTGAAAAATTTCTGCTCAAAAGCTGAGCTGAGGACAAGCTCATCGTTAAGCGCGTACGCGAAACCGGCGCTGTAGTTTATGCTGTCGCTCGGGTCCACCTTTCCGAGGTCCGAACCCACGTCCCTTTTCATATGCCAGAAATAACTGATATTGGCAAAAAGGATAGCGGGATCGGACGTCCTGACAAAGGTGAAGCCGGGCTCAAGCGCCCAGTGCCCGCTTCCGAGGGGAAGCTCCGTCGGGATTACGCTGCCGCTGACTGTTTCGGTGGGAACGCCATAAGGGTCCTTGCCGGTCCGGGACTTTATTTTTATTCCGGCTATCACATCCGGTCTTGTGCCTTTTTCACGGACTAAATGAATAAGCGCCATGCCTTCAATGTCCCCGAAGCCCGCTTCATTCACCCTCTTGCTCTCGAAGTCGGGCGACTCTCCGATTGTATATTCATCGTATCTCACGGAATAGGGGATTTTTATGTCTAGCTCCACCGAATCCGTGAGCCCGTATTTGAAAGACGCGGACGGGACCAGGATGTCCCTCTTTATTTTTTCTACCTGGATAATTCCAACTGCCAGGGCGGGCACAACAAAGAGACCCGCGATGTCCAGCCTTTGCGTCGTGATATGGGAATACGCGAATCCCGGCTCAAAAATGAGCCTGCCCCTGTCGATGAGCACGCCGCCTTTCTCGCCGACCGTAGATTCCGCAACAGGCGCTGTCTTCAGTTTCTCTTCCGCCCTGACCGGTAAAGCCGCAGAACAGAGAATAATAGCCGACAGCAAAGCCGCAATAAGGTTCTTCATACATGCCTCCATGCTGATGACGGTTGACTGCCCGCCGGACATTTTAAACGAATTGTAATCTAAAAGGGAAGCATCCAGTTTTGCATCAGGGGCTGTAACTGCGAGGCGTCCTGCACGCTGATGTTGAATATGTTGATATTCAGGACGTTGCCGATGACAGCGGTATTGAAATTCCCGTTAATGCCGATGAGACTGGAAATCCCGCTGTTGCCGGTAAAAGTTATCTGGGAGGACGGCGGCAGATTCGCTCCGCCCGAATCGAGGATACTGTCCGGCGACGACGGCGGCCCCGTTTCATTGACGGCGTTACCCGCCTGAATTACCTGCAGTTCAATGCCCATTCCGTCTTTTGTGATAAAAGTCCTCTGTGACAGGGAATTCACAAATGCCGTCGCATCGGCGCTGCCCGGTTCGTTATGGGAAAGAAACCTCACCTGCATGAGGTCCATCGAAAAGTAGATGAAATTCCCATCGGGCGCTGAAAAGCCCCCGCGGACCTCGTCCATCTCCTGGTCGGAGAGCGGGACGCCGGCGATGTCTGAATCCGCATCTGATGCATGAGCTGCGGGAATAATTACAGCAAGTGTTAATGTTATGACAATAAATATCTTCATAACTATCTCACTTCCTTTCAAATAACCGTTCAAGCCGTTCAAACTGTTCAAACGGCTCAAGCGCCTCAAGCGGTTCAAGCGGCTCAAGCGGCTCAAGCCGTCAAGCGGCTCAAACGGGTTTCTTAAAACTCGGACTGGCCGATTACGGACCTTAATAAATAGTCCTGCGTGGCAAGCAGTCCGAGTCTGTTTTTAGTGTCATAGGAGTCCGCGCCGAGGAAATCATTGTTTGTCTCTCCCCCTGACGGGTCTCTGAAAATCAGCAGTATCCCGTTCCATCTCTTCCTCAGCTCCCCGAGACTCCATGCCATGTTTCCCCTTGCGGGGTCGGCAAAATAGACCCTGTCATTCTTCACGCCTTTGAGCACGATAAAATGTGAATAGCCATTATTGGTTATAAGGGCTATCGCCGGCCTGCCGAGGTCCTTTAACAGTCCGTCCGGCAGCCTGTAACCTTTGCCTTCATAGCCGAGGGCCTCGCCGTATCTCTTGAGGTCCAGGAGGGAGACCCCTTTATGCTTTATAATTTCCACCTTGTCACTGTCGTTGATGCTGAGGACGCTGTCGAGGACTTCCGCCTCGGAGGTCTCTTTTCCGAAATAATGAGTGAGAATTGTCGCCAGCGCCGCGGCCCCGCAACTGTAATCCTTGGTCTGCCTGATTACATTCTTAAACTTCAAATCCTTCAGGCTGCTTATATTCTTCTTTGTAAAGGTCATACCCCCGGTTTTCGCTTCGATGATCGCAGATGATGCAGTATTCATGTTCGGGAAGGCAGCCGCGTACAGTATACAGATTATCAGTATGTTTTTGATGGGTATCATGGCTTAAACATGAGTCCCCTCTTTGGCAAAGAGGGGAAGGGGAGATTTTATGATAAATGTCTTTATCTCAAAATCCCCCTTCCTCCCCCTTTATCAAAGGGGGAATGAGTCTTACGGGCTGATGCCCAGGACATCGTCGTCGATGACGTTTACTACGATACTGTTCTGGGTCGCCTGATTGTTGAAATGCCCGGAGGCATTGTTGACCATTATCAACCCTACGTTGTTGTCGACGTGTGAATCCAGGTGAGAATCGCTGAAATCTATGCCGTCGCCTGAAGAATCAGCAGTGCCTGTCAGAACAACGGAGATGGTCTGCTCGAGGTCCGGCTCAGAGACCATGTAGGCGCTGTCATCGAGGTTTATTTCCGTAGCGGTCGCGGAGCTGTTGAACTGCGCCGCTGCGGCAACTTCGTCTCCATCTACCGTCAAGGCGTCACTGACGACATCCTGCACCGAGTTATCGATGCCGGTCACCGGGACTTCTCCGCTGTTTATATCGGAACCCGCCCATGCCGGGGCATTAAATACCGGTAAAAGCGTCAATGCCGTTATTGCTATTATGTAAGAGAGATTTTTCATCTCGCTGCACCTCCTTCCACCGGGCGACCCATCGGATCGCCCCTGCTTCTTAATTCCAGATTATCACGTTTATCGTTGATGTCAATATGCATAATGGGTAATGCTACTTATGGGCGCAAAAAAAAGGCCTGCGCCCTGCGGCGCAGACCTTTTTCCGACATCCGTTACACTTCTACCTTGTTCTTGATTCTCCTCTGAAATTCTGGGTCCTGCCGACGCCGCTTATCGTCACGTCCTTGCTTACGGGATTGAATCTTAGACCGGTAAACGAAGGTATGACTTCGTAAGTGCCGTTGGGCAGCCCTGAAAAAATGTATGCGCCGGATGCGTCCGTCGTGACAGTACTGTTAACGGGACCGATCAGGGAGATGGTGACGCCTGGGATAGGCGCGTTGTTCCTGTCCGTCACTATGCCTGAAATACTGTTGAGCGCATTGACGCCGACGGTAACGGTATACGATTGTGTGGAGAACAGGCCGCTCGAGTCGGTCACGCGTGCGAACACCGCCTGCGCGCCGGTCTGCGACAGTGTGGGGGTCCACTGTATCAACCCTGTTGCGCTGTTGATCGTCATCCCGGCGGGCGCGGGCGTGTCAAGCGAGAACGTCGGCGAGTCTGCAGGGTTGAGATCGGTAGCGGTCATCTGGTAAGTGTAAAGCTGTCCCGCGAGTGCGGTAGTTACCGGGGTCGAGGTGATGACCGGGGCGTGCAGCAGCAGCGGCACTGTAATGTTAAAACTCTGTGTTGCCGACAAGCCCGACGGGTCGGCGACACTGACGGTCACCGGGTGTATTCCGGGCTGCGCCGCCGTGGGCGTCCACTGGATTAATCCCGTCGCGCTGTTGACCGTCATCCCCGCCGGCGATACGGTCAGAGAATATGACAGAACGTCTCCGGGGTTCGGGTCTGAAGCCGTGACCTGGTAAGAGTAAAGCTGTTCCGCAGCGGCACTGGTTACAGGCGCTGAGGTGATGACAGGAGGCATCTGCGTGACAATTGCAACGTTCGCGGAGTCCTGACCGCCGGCCGAGGATGTAACAGTGACCGCATAAGGCGGCGCAATCAAACCACCGACCACAAGCCTGCTGAGCGTGCTTCCTGCGACCGGGGTCATGGTCCCCGGCGCAAATTCAGAAACGGTCAGGGTCGGCGGAGCGAGCTGATCGCCCGAAGCAGCTTCGACGATCAGACTGGATAATGTTGTGTCATACTCCGCCTTTGTTATTAAAACAACGTCCGTGAGATTTTTCGTGACCTGCGCCTCGTCCGGCAGGCCCCGATTTACGGTCACGGTGACAGTCGCGGGCAGGACACTCGCATCGGACAGAGAAATATGAGCGAAGAAAAAACCGTCCGCATCGCCTGCAAGGGGAGTTACAGGAAAGACCGCTCCGCCGGATACGTCAACAGCGGCCGCGGGAGACGAAGTCGCAAAGACATCAACCTGCCCGCCGGCGGCGGCGCGGGCATAAGTCGAGCGCTGCACGGTGAGCGGCATAGGCACTACGCCTGAGAAGATCTGTCCCTGCACGCTGAAAAGGTTTGTTTGCATGACGTTGTTTCCCAGTCCGTCGAGGTTCGAGCCGGGAGGTCCCTCGACACGGAAAAAGTTCGTCCCGTCGGGGCTGCCTGTTACGGTCGCACCTAATGCATTACCGATAAAACCCGGAGGCGGGGGCGGGACCGCCTGCGTAAGGAACGGGAAGGTCGGGCCGGCAAGGGCTCCCGTGAAAGTGCCCGGAGCTCCGATACCGACGTCATTAGTGAAGTCGATCGATCTGACCCCGGGGGTCACAACATCAAATACCTCAACACCGTAAGGATGTGTAACCGTATAGGTCCCTGCAACAGGGGCGTCTACGCGTATCCTCACCCGGCTGAACGAAACTTGTTGCCCATCGACCGGATCACCGAACCCGCCATACGCGGCTTCCAGTGCAAGGACCAGAACAGCCGGCACGCAGGCGGGACAATCCGCGGCCGGTATTATTGCATCGGCGCCCCACCAGAAGGCCTCGGCGCCGAAACCGGTTGTCACTGAAAAGGGAAAGACGGGGTTAACAGGATCGAACACGCAGTTGACAGGATCGAGGCAAAGCGCAAGAGCAAGTCCTCTCTGGTCCTGGTAGTACACTGGAAATCCGTTAGAAGGATCGACAGGTCCCACTGTCTGCGCATTTGCCATGTGAGCTAACGCGCAAAAGACAATGAATAATGTCAGTAATATTTTTTTGTGTCGATACATGGTTCCTCCTTTTTATAACTCCACAAAGATATCGCGTGTGGATTATCAGGTTTAGTTCGCCCTGTTTGAGCTTTATTGTTTCCTGTTTTCAAGCTTATCACTTCTTCCAGTCATGTCAATGGGAACTGCTAACTTTTAAAAAAAGGCCTGCGCCCTGCGGCGCAGACCTTTTGCAGGCATCTGTCGGACTTCTACCTCGTTCTTGATTCTCCTCTGAAATTCTGGATCATGCTGACTCCGTTTATGGTCACATCCTTGCTCACCGGATTGAATCTGTAACCGGTAAGAGAAGGTATGATTTCATAAGTGCCGATGGGCAGCCCTGTAAAAATGTATCCGCCGGATGCGGTCGTAGTGACAGTCCTGTTGACGGGACCGATCAGGGTCATGGTGACGCCTGACAAGGCCGCGTTGTTCCTGTCAACCACCGTGCCTGAGATATTGTTCAGCGCATTGATGCCGACAGTAACGGTATACGATTGTGTGGAGAACAGGCCGCCTGAATCGGTAACGCGCGCGAACACCGCCTGCGCGCCGGTCTGCGCCAGTGTGGGGGTCCACTGGATCAATCCGGTGACGCTGTTTATTGTCATTCCGGCAGGCACGGGCGCGTCAAGCGAGTACGTCGGCACGTCTGTGGCGTTGAGATCGGAAACCGTCATCTGGTAGGCATAAGGCTGTCCCGCAATCGCATTAGTTACAGGATTTGAGGTAATGACCGGGGCCTGCAGAAGTGGCGACACGGCAATGCTGAAACTCTGTGTTGCGAACAATCCTCCTGCATCGGTCACCCTTGCCGTTACAACCTGAGGGCCCACCTGGTCCAGCGCGGGGGTCCACTCTATCAGTCCCGTAAGATTGTTTATCGTCATCCCCAGGGGAGCAGCGTCCAGGGAGAACGTCAGGACATCCGCCGCGTTCGGATCAGCAGCGGTCGTCTGATAACTATAGAGCAGCCCGACTACTACCGAGGTCACGGGAATGGAAGTGAAGGCAGGGGGGTGCAGGACTATGGGCACTGTAACTGAGAAGGACTGGACCGCGAAGAGTCCGGCCGTGTCGGTCACCCGTACGGTCACCGGGTGTGTCCCGGCATGCGCCGCCTGGGGGGCCCACTGGAGCAGACCCGTTGAGCTGATGATTATCATTCCCGCAGGGGCCGCGTCGAGTGAGTACGTCAGGGTGTCGCCGGGGTTCGGATCGGAAGCGGTCACCTGGTAGTTAAAAAGCTGTCCGGCTGTTGCCGTGGTCACAGGTGTGGACGTTATGACCGGCGGCTGCGGGCTTTGCTGGACAACCACGGTCACGGTAAAGGTTTGCGCTGCGAACAGGCCGCCCTGGTCTGTCGCCCGAACAGTCACAGGGTTCACTCCGGCCTGGGCCGCGGAGGGGGTCCACTGGACCGATCCGGTCGCGCTGTTGATAGTCATCCCAGCCGGAGATACATCCAGCGAATATGAAATCGTATCTCCGGGGTTCGGGTCCGTAGCAAGCACCTGGTAACTGTAAAGCTGCCCCGTCAAGGCTGAAGATACAGGCGTTGAAATGATCTGAGGGGCGTCGGGATTGACAACAGGCGCGCCGCAAGCGAAGGTCAACGGGACCGTGGGTATTATTCCTACGGCAGCCGGGTCCGCAGGCGGCCATGCGAGGAGCGTATTGTCGCCGTCGAAATTGAATTTGCCTCCCTGAAAGGGCGTTCCGCTTACGTAAGATAATATCCTGTTGCTTGCCCTTGTGAGTGAGGTGTTCGTAAAATTAGGGTCGTTATAAGCGCCTTGAGGCACGCTTGCCAGTGTGCGTGGGTCCATGTTGGGCCCTTCAAACGGGAACGGGTCAAGTGGCTGAGGGGCCGCTTCGCAGGGACCATTGCAGCCGCCCGGAGAGAGACGCCTGTCAAGGTTCCACGGTATCCCGGAGAAGCTGAACGGAATGGCAAGCGCATTAAGGTCGATCTCAACCATCTCGGGTGTCGAGACGCCGCCGAGGTTCATTCCGAACGGGAAGAGATACTGTCCGTTGGTCGCCTCATTGCCGGCAATGTCGATTGTAATGAGTCCGGGGTTTGCCAGGCTGTGTCCGGTCCTTGCCTGTATCTCATGGGGGATGGGGCTCAGGACGCTGAACATCTCGGCGGGGGTACCGCCCAGCGGGCATATGCCGCTGCCCATTCTCGCGTCGGCCCTGAGATGGGCGCAGGGGTCGAGCTTCGCATCTGCGCCCTGGATAAAGTCTACATCGTGACGGATTTTCCATATATTAGCTCCGGCGCCCACAATACCCTGATTGCCGCAGGTGCCCGCTCCCGCGGCTATATCACATCCGCTTACGGTCGCCAGCGGGAACTCATGCGCCTCGTTTGTGACCGGATCCCGGTGCAGCGACCAGATGAGGACGTCTGCCGGGGCGAGAGTTGCGAAGCCGATAAAGAGCGTGCGTACGCGCTGGTTCTGAAAGCCGGGCGCGTCTACTTCCACCTCAGCAAGGAAGATATAATCCGGCTGGGCAGGATCGGTCTTCGTCGTCAGCGCCGTTCCCACCATAATGGTATGAGTGGACAAAAACCGCACGCCGTTGACTGTCTCAAAATTGCCTTCGGCTGTAACGCTGTCGCCGATCATGACAGGCGCAAAGCGTCTCGAATCATCTACGGGCGCCCCGCCGTTGACGGTCCTGTTTGTGACCGGACACAGGACGTCGCCCGTGCCGTCGGCCAGGGCCTGGGCCGTTGTCGTCCCTAATTGGAGCACGTCCGTGAAGGCGCGCTGCGTTGTGCTCGGTATACAAAACGGATAGCCGGTGCTGAAGGTATTGGTGTAATTGTCCGGATCGAGGGTGAAGCGCGGGTCAGGGCTGCAATTGGGCGCTCCCGCCGCGCAGCCCAATCCCTGCTGCACGGTATGTCGTCCCGTGGGGTCGTTGAGTCGCACCATGACCCCGGTGGTCGGGTCGTTCAGTATGCCGTTGATGCGGAAGTAACCGTCGGCGTAGTCGATATAGCTGACGCGTCCGGTCACCGCTTCTATGCCCTTGTCGATCAGGACGTCGCCGGCGATGACGTCGCCGTTATTCGTAATATTTGCGGATATGGTCGCAATCCCGCCTGCGCCGCTTGTGTTGCATGAATCTCCCTTGGCGAGACCGCTCTCACCGGCGGTCACGCATGACGCGGGCGCCTGATCGAAGAGCTGCTTCAGGGTCAGCCTGTTTGCGGGCAGGTCGATAAGCAGATTGCGGGGAAGGATCACGTGCTGTCCTCCCACAACTATCTCGCCGCCGGACCAGTGGTCGCCGGCGTTATTAATATAGATTTGTTCGATCTCTCCGCTGACCGGCGCCATCTGCGCTCCATAGACGGACGCTTGCGCCAGTGCGAAAAAGACCGTCAATAGTGATAGTAATATATTCTTCTGACGGTTCATGGCTGCTCTCCTTTTTTTAAGACAGCAGACAAATGCCTCTCATCTGTCTGCCGTTTGCATTGTTTGATTTATAGTCGGTCCATTATCTCGATCTCGACCCTCCCTTGAAATTCTGGACCCTGTTGACGCCGTTTATGGTCACGTCCTTGCTCACGGGGTTGAATCTGTAACCGGTACGCGAAGGGATGACTTCATAAGTGCCGATGGGCAGCCCCGTAAATATGTATCCGCCGGACGGGTCCGTCGTGACAGTCTTGTTTACCTTGCCGATCAGGGTCATGGTAACGCCCGGCATCGGCGCGTTGTTCCTGTCCGTCACCGTGCCCGAAATATTGCTGAAAGCGCTGACGCCGACGGAAATTGTAAAGCTCTGGGTAGAGAACAATCCGCTTGAATCAGTCACACGCACGAACACCGGGTGCGTTACGGCCTGAGACAGGGTCGGGGTCCACTGTATCAGTCCAGTGGCGCTGTTGATCGTCATCCCGGAAGGCGACGCGTCGAACGAGTACGTCAGCAGATCAGCGGGGTTGAGATCGGAGGCCTTCACCTGGTAGGCGTAAAGCTGTCCGGCCAACGCCGTAGTCACAGGGCTTGAGGTAATGACCGGGGCATGCAGCAGAGGCATGACCGTGATGCTGAAGGTCTGTGTCGCGGACAGGCCTCCCGCGTCCGTCACGCGCACGGACACCGGGTGGGTCCCGGTCTGCCCGAAGAAGGGGACCGGCCATTCGATCAGGCCTGTAACGCCGTCGATTGTCATGTCCGCAGGCGCGGTATCGAGCGAAAACGCAAGCTCATCTCCCTCGTTCGGGTCGGAGGCGGAGACCTGATAAAGGTAGTTGTCTCCCTCATCAACGGCAACAACAGGGACTGATGTGATTGAAGGCGGGTCGTTGAGGATGACGTAAATCGTGTCCGTCAGCGACGTCAGCACGCCGGAGTTGTCCGTGACGCTTACCGTGACCTCGTTGACCCCGGCAGGCATGTTGCTGATAAGGACGCTCCATTCAATGCCGTTGACGGCGACAGGGCCGGCAGCGGCGGATGTATTGACCGTGACTTCAGGGACCAGCCCGGCCTCCACGGTCCCGGAAAGGGTCTGGTCCGGGGACATGGTCGGGGTAATGAACGCGTTGATCGTGAGGACCTGCGAGGGAACAGGGACCCCGTTGGAATCCGTGGCCGGTATTCTGCGCAGCACCTCCGGGTCGCCTTCGGGGACCAGGAGCTCCGGATGGTCGAAGGGCGCCGCCTGGATTATGACACGAGGGTCGGTAAGGGATTTCATGAATTCGATTATCGCGTGCTCCATGGGCTCATTGCCAACCATAAATGGTATCCCGGAGCCGATGTCGGGGTCCAGGTCATGGATGTTTTCCAACGGGAAGTTTCCACCCCGGATCAGGAAGTCCATCATATCGTCCATATCCATAATGCTGCCGTTATGAAAAAAAGGAGCTGTCAGCTCTACGTTCCGCAGGCCTGCGACTTTAAAGGCGCCGTTTGCGTTGAGCTGCATGTTCGCCGGGACCCCGGGTGGCAATATAGGCGCAGGGAAGGGCAGCAGATGGCTCGCGGAAAGCTCGGACATGTGCGAGACTGAAAGCGGATAAAACTGGCCCGTCAGCGGGTTGATGAACGGCGCGGTCCCGCCCCTTGCGATATCCTCGGTTGTCGGGGTCACAGCGGTGTTGTTAAAGCCCGTATCGTAAATGACCTGCGTGCCGTCCGCGACAAACATCAGGTCTATCAGGAAATGAACGTCATTATTGATAAATCCGGAGTTTGCGACCGAGGCATTGGTCAGTTCTATGCCTCCGTGGCAAATCGTACATCCGGCAATTCCGCTGAACAGGGCAAAGCCCTGCTTCTGCTCATCGGTCATGGCAGCGCTGTTGCCGCCGAGCCACTCGTCGAAGGGTGTCTGGTCCGAGACCAGGGTCGACATGTACCACTGGATAGCCAGCCCCCAGAAAAAGGCAAAGTTCGCCTCCATCTGCGTGAATTGCGCGGTCCGGCCGTTGGGCAGAGCCATGGTAACAAGCTGGTCGGAATCCCATAAGTGATTATGAAAGGCTTCTTTTATCAACTGCTCATAACCGGTATGAAGACCTGTCGCGCCGGGGATAAACGCGGAGCGCGCGAGGCCGCCTAACAAGCTGTCGTCGTGGCTGACGACCTGCTTCCCCAGCGGCACAAGGCTTAACAACTTTCTGCCCAAGTGCGGGAACGTGCGACCCCTTGCCGACATCTCGATGTCGTCAAGCGGCGGTCCCGTTGCCTGGGAGGCTATGCTGCCGAACAGCAGTTGCACCGGCTTCTTCACGAGTCCCTCGACCGGGTCATTGAACCACACGCCGGCATTGGGGTCAGTGGGACCGAAGGGGGTTTCACCATTAAAAATGTAGTGAGCCCGTCCGTCCCAGAACTGATAGAAGTTGAAGATGGCATTGATAACAGTCGGTGTATTGCGCGCAGTCACCCGCCGCGTATTGACTCCGTTGACATTGAATACCGGATCATAAACGGGGACCATGTCGTCAACCGCAGAGCCGGGGACGATGTCTATAAAATCGGCGAGACGCACCCCCTGCGAGCCGACAACGTCATTGAAGTTCCGGATGACGGGGTCGGTCTGAAATTCAGCGCTCCCCCCACGCAAATGAAACGGGAAATCGGACGGCAGGAGCGTGCCGTTAGGGCCGGTCACCTGAAAGGTGGTGTCTCCGGCGCGGGTCCCCGGGTTGACCGAGTTCTTCATCCTGTTGTCCGCGCCCGCGTGAAAGTGGCAGGTGGCGCATGCCATTATTCCATCGCTGCCGACCTGCATGTCCCAGAAAAAGGCCTTTCCAAGTTGGGTAGCTACGGTCTCATTCTCGACATATTGATACAGGTTCGGGGGTTGAGGGATGGCCGACTGGTTAAGGGGGAGCAGATCGAACGGAGGCACTATTATCTGTCCCCAGGCCGCGCTCCCCGATGCTATGCAAATGAGGGCGATTGCCGACAACAACAATGCCCCTTGCGATATGAATGAAGAATTCCGTCTCATGGTAATCTCCTTTTTGAGCATCAAGGGTCAAGGGTCAGGGGTCAGTGGTCAGGGAAGGGGGCACATTCAATTTTCCCCCTGGCCCCTTCCCCCTGGTCCCCGTATTTTTATCTCGTCCTGCTGACGCCTCTGAAATTTCTGCCTGTAATATCAGCATTCCTTACGGACACGTCCCTGGATAACGGACTAAACCTGTAGCCGCTGCGGGAAGGCATGACCTCGTAATCCCCCGGTGAAAGCCCTGCGACACTGTAAAACCCTGCGGCGTCCGTCACCGCTGTCTTTGTCGCGGTCCCGTATACGGAGATCGTGACTCCGGAAAGGGGCGCGCCGAGCCTGTCGGTCACTGTGCCCGATATCGCGAAAGAGGTCCTCGTGCACACGAAGTCCTGGCCGGACACGTCTCTGTTATTGATGGTCACATCCCTGCTCAGCGGAGAGAACCTGCAACCGGCAAGCGAAGGTATGATCTCATAATTGCCGTTTGGCAGACCGGCAAAGCTGTAGAAACCCGTGGTATCGACGCTCGTTGTCCTGTTTACAGGCCCGATCAGGGTAAGGGTGGTCCCTATGGACGGATCGCCTGTCCGCTCAACCGCCCTGCCTGATATAGTGAAAACTACGGGTGTAAGGGTCCCCGAAAAGTTTTGTCCGGTCACATCGGCGCCGCTGACGGTCACGTTCCCTGCCGTCGGCGCAAACGTATAGCCGGTAAGGGACGGCGTTGCCGTATAGACGCCGTCGGTCAATCCGCTCAGGATGTAATTACCGGCTGCGTCAGAGACGGCGGTCCCATTTACCGGTCCGCTCAGAGTAATAACAGCGTCCGCGAGGGCCGCGCCTGTCTGGTCGGTTATTCTTCCCGATATCGCAAAAGTCGCGGCAGCCTGCGTTCCGATAAAGTCGCACCCGGCAGCATCAGCGTTAGTTATTGTTATGCCGCAGCTTGGGGGCGTGAAGGTATAACCGGCCAGGGAAGGCGTCACTGTATAGTTGCCGTCAACCAGTCCGCTTATATTGTAATTACCCGAGGAGTCCGCAACCGAGGTCTGGTTCACAGGCCCTGTTACGCTCATTATCGCTCCCGGGATTGCCAGGCCGGACTGCTCTTTCACTGTGCCTGATATCGCGAACCCCCCGGCGACGTTGATCGGGATTTTTGCGGTCATGAGGACATCCTCCGGGAAGCCCGGGACCTGCCCGCGCGTATTGATGAATTCCACGGTGGCGAAAGAGCTCATGGGCTGGGTCGTCCTGATGAGGGCGTCAAAGCGCCGCGCGGTGCTCGTGTGAATGGGAGTATTCGCCGGGACCATGTACGCCTCGTTATACCCGTAAGGCGGCACGCCTAACGCGCGCCCGTCCCACGCGATGATCACGACGTCCACGGGGAATGTAATCGTCGTGCAATTGTAGGCGGCGTCGAGGCACCTGATGAGAATAGTCTGCCCTACTTTGGCTTCAATCGATATTTGCGTCCCTGTTACCCCGCTGTTTAATTCAGGGGGAATGACTATTCCGGCCGGAATGGCGGCGGTTTCTCCCTTATGCCCGGGGACCGGAACGCCCGTGATGTACCAGTAATCGGCGTTGAAGTCGTTGAAGGCGAAGAAACCGTTGACGCCGGGGTTCTCATGAAATTTATCGTCGACGCCGGGTGTCTCGGAACTGTTCAGCGGGTCCGCAAAATCGATATGAGCGTGTTTCGGGAAAGTGGCCTTCGCATTAGGCGCCATGTCGCTCCATACGGAGTCGCGGTCGTCAAGCACCCATAACGCTTCCACGTCATAAGGAACAGTATGGGCATGCGGATCAGTCGTATATTGTCCAAGCGGATCAGGAGTATCCAACGGGTTCGCATTAAATCCCGGGAACTGCGGGAAGCCGGCAAGGCCGGCTGCTGTCCTGCGTTTGCCGTCCCTGCAATGGCCGATAGGGATGTTGTTGAGATTGACGGACCCGTCCGGGTTCGTAGACCCTATGGATGAGAAGTAGGCGTCGGGCGGCTCAATGAGGAGCAGTCCGAACAGCCCGAATTCAAAATGCTGCATGGTGTTTCTGTGGCAGTGGCAGAAATATGTCCCTATAAAATTAGGCTGCCACTGATATGTATAGTGGCCTAACTCCATGGAGCAGTGCCCCACACCGTCGTTCATGGGGGTCGGCTCGATGCCGTGCCAGTGGATAGTGTGCGGCGGGGGCCCCTGCGCGCTGGTCTCGCCGTGGAAAATTACCCCTCTCGGTACGCGTATAGTGGCTGCCGGGTAATTCCCATCGCCTGTGGCCGGATTGTCCTTGTCCCTGAAGGTAAAGAACGTCATGTTCTTCTGCCCGTCCCATGTGAGCATGGTCATGCCGTGCAAGAGGTCGCGCTGGACCGTATGAGGCGTGCTCGGGAAGTCCTGATGACCTGCCGCGGCCATTACCTCCGGGACCGGGTTGGTCGGCGTCAATGGGTCCGGCGTAGCCGGGCTCTCCGTCGGCGGGTCGAACATCTTGCTGTGCATCCCTTCCATCCCGACAACATCCTGGCGGGGAACTATGTATGCTGGATTTGCGAATGACATCTTGGTTTCTCCTTTCTTAGAAAATAATATAAGTCATATAAGTCGTATAGGACCTATGCCCTCTTTTTTCACTCATGCCTCGACGGCCGCGCCGACCAATCCGTGTGTTGGCAACCTCGGTCGATGCCGGTGCCGTACATCATCCTGAAGTCCTCTTCCATCGGGAAGTCCATCCACCCCGCTGTGTTCCGGTCGCCGACAAAATAAATCCCGGATATCAGTCCGCAGTTGTAATTGCCGCCCTGCGCAGTCTGGCTCGGCTCCGAATGGTCATGCATGGGATAGCATAACGGCGACTGCCGCTGCGTGAGATCGATAATATTTCCATTAAGGTCTCTGCCGAGGTCCTGTCCCGGCGCGGGCATGAATACGTCAAACTCCTCGGTAGGCGGCCACACAGGTCTGCCGTTGAGGCTGGTGAGGGGCGTGTCCGGCCTGCCTATGCCTCTTACGTTGGGAAGGTCCGGCGGTCTCATGAACGGGATCGTGTAATCGACCTTGTCCATGGGATGCACGGTGAATACGTCCACCCATATCGGGTTTGTCTGCACCACGTCGTTGACGCTGGTGACGTACATGTGGTTGGCATGAAGATGCATGGAATGCGTCCACAGCCCTGCATTCAGGATGTGCACTACCACCGGTTCGCCTACACGGCCCGAGGGAGTAATGTAACAATTGTTGTGGCAGAAGTGGCCGCATTGCCCGTTGATAGTGAAGAACTGCGGTATCCGGTTGGTGTTGGGGTCGGGGCTGAACGGGTCCCGCAGGAAGGCGTTCATGAACTGCTGCGGGTCGTAGATAACTCCTGCCGGCAGGCCCCCCACTTCCTCAAACAGGTTCGGGCTGGCCTGATGCGTCAGCCATACATACTGGCGGAACGGCGGTGTGTTCGTCAACGGATCGCCCTCCTCCCAGGCAAGGCCCGGCCAGTGCGCTGTAGAGCCGAAGGCGTCATAGATTGCCTGTACGTGTGGAGTCGGGTTGTCGTACGGCGTGAATTTATGCCCGGACTTCGGCGACTTCGGCATGACGATCAACGCGCCGTGCAGACCCATGACCCTGTTCACCGGGCTGTTCAGGTTGTCGTAATACAGATGGGCGCCCGACAAGTTTGCCGTAAAGCTCCTTGTAACTGTTTGCCCCGGATTGATGGGCCCGCTGTCGAACATGCCCGGCACGTGAAAGGCGTGGGGCTCGTCCAGGCCATTGGTTATGCTGAGTGAAACGGTGTCGCCAAGCGTGGCAATGATGTTGGGGCCCGGACAATCGGCGGGGATATCTATTCCGTCCGCGGTCATCTTGTAAACCCAGAAGTAGCACTTTGCCGGATTTATGGCGTTATCAGTCACCATGCCCTTCATCGCATCGGTTATCGTGACATTTAATGTTTGGACCGCGGCATGGGCCTCACTTGTCAGGAACCCCGGAATTTTGCTCCCGACTACAATGGTCGCTACCCCGCCGATGCCGTACTTCAGAAAATCTCTTCTGTTAATTTCATTGTTCATAGTCTCCTCCCCGATTTCTAATCCACAGAGTTAGCACGATAAGAAAAAAGTAATACTACTTAGAAATCAGGATAGCACTTTTGATTCGGATGTCAAGTCAGAGGGAGGGTATCAGGAGTTGAAATTATTTTCCGGACCCTTCCCCCGAGCCGTCTTATCTCGTTCTGCTCGCCCCCCGGAAATTCCTTCCCGTCGCGTCGGCATTGTTTATGGTCACGTCCCTGCTGAGCGGGGAGAACCTGAAGCCGGCCAAAGAAGGGATGACCTCATAGAGTCCGTTGGTCAGACCGGGTATACTGTAATTGCCCGAGGCGTCGGTCGACACCTTCTTGCTTACAGGGCCGATCAGGGTCATGGTGACCCCCGGAAGCGCATTGCCTGAGCGGTCGGTCACTCTGCCGGATATCGCAAAGGCGACCTGTGTCTCCAGGAAATTCTGTCCGGTCACATCGGCGTTATTTATGGTCACATCCCTGCTCAACGGAGTGAACCTGAAACCCGCTAAAGAAGGAATGATCTCATAGAGTCCGTTGGGCAGACCGGCCAGGCTGTAATTACCCGAGGCGTCCGTCACGGTTGTCGCGTTAACGGGACCGATGGCGTTGATTGTGACTCCCGCAGCCGGCCCTCCTGTCCTGTTGGTCACCCCGCCCGAGACAGCGAAAGCGACCTGTGTTGCGACAAAGTCCGCCCCGATCACGTCAACACTGTTAAGTGTGACATTTATGTTTGCCGGCGCGAACACAAAACCGGCAAGGGAAGGAGTGACTACGTAATGCCCTGCAGGCAGCCCGGACATGCTGTAATTGCCGTCGGCCCCCGTTGTCACCGTTACGTTTACAGGACCGGTCAGGGTCATGGTTACTCCGGCCATCGGAGCGCCCGACTGTTTGGTCACTTTCCCTGAGATCGTCGAAGGCACGAAGATGTTGACAGGGATGCGGGCGGTAAACCTCACGTCGCGCCTGAGTGTGTCTATGAACTCCACCGAGGCAAAGCTGTTTACCGGCGTCTCCGATCTGATCATGCAATCAAAGCGTCTTGCAACGCTCCACTCGATGGGCGTGCCTGCGGGCACGAGGACCGGCGCATTGTAATTGCCGTAAGGCGGCACCCCGAGCGCCCGTCCGTCCCACGCGATGATTACTATATCCACGGGGAAGGTCACCCTGATGTTATTGTAAGCCGCGCACAGTATCCTGAGCAGGATATTCTGATTTACCTGGGCATTGATAGAGACCTGAACTCCTGAAACGCCGCTCATCATCTCCGGCGGCACAAGAAGCCCGGAGGGTAATTGACCTGCCCCCGGTATCCGCAGCACGCCTGAATCATCCGGCACAGGAACGCCGGTGATGCAAAAGTGTGTGGAGCGGAAGTCGTTGAAGGCGAAGAAATCATTGGGTCCGGCGCTGCCGCCTGCGTTGCCGTAGAAATTGTCGTTTACCCCTGGGAGGCTTCCTTCCGCAGGGAAGGTGGCCCTTGCATTTGATGCAAGGTTCGACCAAGTGATGTCGCGGTCATCGGGGACCCAGAGGGCTTCAACGTCATAAGGCACGGTATAGGCATGCGGGTCCGTGGCGAACTTCAGCGAGTCAGGGAGATTGGAATTATCAGCCTCAGGGTCCGGCGAATCAATAGGGTTAAAGTTGTCCTGTCCGAACTGTGGAAACGCCGCAAGGTTGGCCTGTGCCCTGCGCTTACCATCCCGTCCCGCGCCGATAGGAATATCATTGAGGTTGACGGAGCCATCAGGATTGACTGAGTCGATGGATGCGAAAAAAGCGTCCGGCGGGTCGATGATGGTAAAGCCGTACAATCCGAACTCGAAGTGCTGCATCGTGTTCCTGTGGCAGTGGTAAAAATAGCTGCCTATAAAGTTGGGCTGCCATTGATAAGTATAGTGGCCCAGCTCCATGGAGCAGTGACCGACACCGTCGTTCATGGGCGTCGGCTCCTGCCCGTGCCAGTGTATGGTATGCGGCGGTGGTCCGCTGCCCTCTGTTTCGCAATGATAGATGCACCCGCGCGGCACACGGATGATGGGCGCGGGGAAACTGCCCTGCTTGGGGTTAAATTGAGGCTGCCCCGGATTTATGGCGTCTAATCCGTTATCGATGCCGTCTGTGTCCCGGAAGACAAAGAATTCCATATCCTGACCGTCCCACGTGGGCAGCTTCATCCCGTGCATGAGCTGTCGCTGCACCGTATTCGGGACGGTGGGAGGGTTTACGCCTAAAAGACCTGCCGCTGCCATGACCTCAGGCACCGGGTTGGTCGGTATCATCTCTTCAGGTGTTGTCGGGCTCTCGGTCGGGGGGTCGAACATCTTGCTGTGCATACCCTCCATGCCCGCAACACTCCTTCTCAAGGTCCTGTTTGCTGGATTTGTGAATGACATAATCTTTCTCCTTTTTTATATTTTTGTAATCATAAGGTTATACCGGTGGAAAGTCGGGCCTGTCGTCCTGGGAACGCAGTCCCGAGTCCCTGCAGTCCTGCTGGATGCCGTTGACCTCCGCCTCGTTACACCCGTAAGTAATCGTCCCGTCCTCTCGGAATATCATCATCGCGAAGTCTTCGTCCATAGGGAAGGTCTGAGGGGGAAGGTTCCCTCCCAAGAAGGGGTTGGGATAGGTCGGCAGCGCAACGTTCAGGTCGCCTATGATATATTGTCCTCCTATCACACCGCAGTTGTAGTTGCCTCCCTGTGAAGTCTGTGAAGGCTCCGAATGGTCGTGGGCCGGATAGCAAAGCGGCGACTGCCTCACAAGGATAGTCTTACCCATGGCCCTGTCAAATTCTTCATACGGCGGCCATGTAGTTCCGCCTGCGATAGTGGCGCTCCCGGCATCCGGGCATCCACCTCGTCCGATGCCCCTGACATTGGGGACATCCGGGGGCCGCATGAAGGGCAGAATAAGGTCATACTTGTGAGACGAGACGCCCCATGGGTTCGCCGTGAAGGTATCGACCCATATAAGGCCGGGCCGCAGCAGGGTCGCTCCGCTTGGGATATTGCCGACTGGTGCGCCCTGGACCACTCCGTCCACCGACAGGATATAAAAGTGGTTGCAGTGTATATGCATGGAATGGGCCATCAGCCCGGCGTTCAGTACACGGAGCAAGTAAGGCTCGCCCACCCGCGCCATGGGGACTGAAACTGGATTATTGTGACAGAAGTGCCCGGACTGTCCGCCCATGGTGAAGTATTGGGGGATGTCGCTGGCGATAGACAGGTCATGACTGTTGTGGCTGAACGCGTCACGTCTGAACCTCTGCACGAATTCCTCAGCCGGAAAGTCCTGGCCGGGCGGGTAGTCGCCTACTTCAGCGAAAAGGTTGGGGCTGGACTGGCTCAGAAGCCAGACGCCCTGCCTGGAGCCCGTGGTCAGCGTGGCCGGATTCTCATCTGCCCACCCAAGGCCGGGCCAGTGGGCGGCAGAGCCGAATTCGTCAAAGAGCAACTGCACCTGAGCAGTCGGATTGTCATAGGGCGTTAACTTGTGCCCTGCCACAGGAACCAGCGGCTGGACTATGAGGCAGCCGTGAAGCCCCATTACCCGGTTGACCGGTTCATTCAGGTTGTCGTAGTACAAATGAGTTCCCCCTTTAGTAGCCGTAAACGCTCCGATGAAGGTGTCACCCGGTTGAATCGGCCCGCTGTCAAACATCCCGGGTATGTAAAACGCATGGGGTTCATCCAGGGTATTGTGCACCGTGATATTGACGGTGTCCCCGGTGTGGGCGTAAATGATAGGTCCCGGACAATCCGCGGGGAGCCTCGCCTCCTTGAAAACCCAGTAATAACATTCCGCGGTGTTTATCGCGTTGTGGGTCACCATCTCCTTGATGGTGTCCGTGATGGTGATGTCCAGCGCCGAGACGGCAGCGTGGGCCTGATTTGAAAGTCCCGGCATCTGGCTGCCTATCACAATGGCGGCAAGCCCTCCGCCTGAATACTTAAGAAAGTCTCGTCTGTTGATGTTTTTCATATCCTCCTCCTATTAATTAAGTAACAAGTTACGAGTAACGAGTGACTTGTAAGCGGTTCCCGTCACTTGTCACTTGTTACTATTCCTGAAACCATTCAATCACCAAAGAGGCAGGGGGACAATTCAGATAATTACCCATTTTTATATGGGTAAATGTACGCATTGCAGGGGCGATAACCCGGCTTTCAGCTATCAGCTTTCAGCGGTCAGCTCAAAGAAACAGACTGGCTTAGCTGATTGCCGACTGCTGATCGCTGAAAGCTTTTTTCAAAAGGATTGCGGGTACCAGACGCGGCCCTGTCTGATCGTCGATATGGCGGGGAAGAGGTCCCTGTCCGCGTTTTGTTTGAGCACGTATCCCTTGGCGCCGGCGGAGATAGCGCGCTGAAGATAGGCATTATCATTATGATGGGTCAGCATCAATACTTTCACATCGGGGTGCTTGTCCTCGATTGCGCGCGCTGTTTCGAGGCCGTTAAGGTGCGGCATGGTTATGTCGAGGATGGCCATGTCCGGGTCCATGTCATTTACGAGATTCAGCATTTCAACGCCGTCACCGGCCTCGCCGACCACCTTGATACCCGGCATTTTGTCGATGAAATATTTTACAACGCGCCGGAACAACCAATGATTGTCAGCCAGCACGATGCGGTACAAATTGTCCATAGTCATCTCTTATCACACAGAGCCCCCCGGTGTCTATTCGCATGAGTACCCATTATTCATAGATTGTATCGATTTTGATGGGAAATAATTTTCGCCGGTCCCATGAGTATAATTACCCATTCTTAAGTTTTCAGCAATCAGCTCTCAGCTCAAGAAAAACTCCTGTCTGATAGCTGACTGCTGATAGCTGATTGCTCAAATATACCCTTTCTGAATTGCATATCTTACGAGGTCCGCAATTTTTTTGATATTTAATTTATCACTGATATTGATGCGATGACGGTCCACGGTGCGGACGCTTATATTAAGAAGACCCGCGATCTCCCTGCTCGACTTGCCTTCGGCTATGAGCATCAGGACCTCCTTCTCCCTTGCTGAAAGTAATTCAGTCTCGATATCCGCGTTGCCTTTACGCCCGCCGGACCAATGCTTGAACATGTCATCGGCAAGGGGGGGGGAAACATAAACTTTGTCCTGACGAAGCTTATCTATCGCCATAAAGAGCGCCGGGTCGGCCTCTTCTTTAAGCATGTAGCCGTCGGCGCCCGCGGCGATGGACTGCCGGAGGTATTCCCGGTCTTTGTGCATGGTCAGCATCAGCACCTTTATGTCCGGATAGTTCTCCTTGATCTCACGGAGTGTTTCGATCCCCCTGAGGTTCGGCATTGAAATATCGAGGATCACCATATGCGGGGAAGACTTGCCTAAAATGGCCAGAAGCTCGCTGCCGTCTCCGGCCTCTCCGGACACGCGGATGCCGGCCCTCTTTTCGAGAATGGCCCTTAACCCGCGCCTGAACAGGACATGGTCGTCGGCTATTATTATATTATACGTGTGCTCCAAGTTCTGCTCCTTATTATCGTGTCAAAGCTTCTCTTTCAGCCTTACCTGGCGTCCTTTCCGCCTTCGCTGCGCAATGCGTATTTCTCCCGGAGGCCGGCCGGGACACTGAAGGATATGCGCGTCCCTTTTCCCTCCTGTGCCCTGATTTCAAGGACCCCTCCAAGCATCCGCACCCGCTCCTGCATAATTATGAGTCCCAGGCCCGGTTTTGCCGGACACTTTCCATTTGGCAGCGCCTTGAAACCCCTTCCGTCGTCTTCTATGAGGAATGAGACGGCGTCTCCTGTTTCCCGAACGACCAGCGACATGTTTTTCGCCCCTGAGTGTTTTCCGATGTTCGTCAGGGCTTCCTGGAGGATCCTGTAGATCATTATACGGGAGCCCCCCGAGAACAAATGGTCGATGTCCTCGAGGTCTGATGATACGTTGCCGTCAAAACCCTTCCTGAAGTTGTCGATGAGCCATTGAAGGGCCGCGGTGAGGCCGATATCTTCAAGTATGGACGGGCTCAGCTCCCGTGAGAGGTCCCGCACATTTTCGATGACGTCGTCCATATAACTCATGATCTCTTTAAAATCATCTTCGATCGCGCCCTGTGTGTGGTCCGGCAAGCCGTTCCTGATGGAGTTTATCCTCATTTTCATAAGGGCCAGGGAGTGCCCGAATTCATCGTGCAATTCTTTTGAAATATGCCTCCTCTCTGTTTCCTGGGCAGTCATCAGCCGGTCGGAAAGATACTGGAGCTGCAGAGCCGATTCCTTCAATGCGGCTTCAGCGCGCGTGCGCTCGGCGATCTCCGTGCGGAGACGTTCATTCGTGGCGGTCAGCTCGGAAGTGCGTGTGGCGACAAGCTCCGACAGGTGCTCACGGTGTTCTCTCAATTCTACGGTCTTTGACAGCAATTGCCGGTTTACCTTCAGCAGCTCTTCCTCGGCGTGTCTCTTCTTCAGTTCCCGGGTCGAGAGCCCGATTGTTGCGCCGATAATGATGAGCGACCATACCAGGAAGATCCAGAAAATGAGACGGTCCGTCTTCAAATTGTAGGACACCTGCTTGTTCTGGAAAAGCGTGTCCAGCGTTTCGGCGCTGTGACGGAATTCGGCAAAAACCATGTCGAAGCTTTTGTCGATGTCCGAGCCGATTTTCGCGGACCGGGGGTCGAGCCTTCTCTCCTGCGCGATGTCTCTGAATTTGTAGAGCAGGCGCCTGACGTCTTCTGCCGGCTTCCTGAACGCTGAATTCGTCAGAGGACTTAAAAACAGGCCGTGATCGGACTTGCCGCCCTGCATGATCGCCTCAGAGAGCCTGACGGCATGGTCCAGTTCACGCATGGCCCTTTCAGCTTTAGCGGTATCCTGCAGTGTGATCGCCTCCTCAAGCATGAAGTGAGCGGTTGAAGCCCTGATCTGGAGATCTTCGAGCGAGCTGAGAAAAGCAAAATTCATATGCTGCTTTTCGATGATCGCAGTGGTCCAGAAGAGAAGACCGGTTGAAATAATGCCGAGGACGAGGACGGCTACCGGCATTACGTACCAGTTCCCTATCATGATCCGGCTTCTTATGGATACTTTATTCATCCCGTCTCCACTCTTTACACCACATTAGCCCGAAGGTAAAGACCGTTATAGTCTATCTGATAATAAAATTATACACTGATTTTCACGGACCGCAAGCAGTAATTGAGGGGCCGTTCTCAAGTCTCGCACCTTCTGTCGGCCACGCATATGCTGCGGGGTTTGGATTTCGCGTACGCCTTCAGCTCCGAGGCTATCTCCCCGACCTGTATGGGGTCTCTTATCCTGCCGGGCCGGTTTATCACGACCGCTATGGAGATCGTCATTACCGGGAACCGGGACTCCTGCCCGGTGCGGGTCTTGCTGGTTATGTAACCGCGCGCGATGTCGTCCGGGTCATAAAAGGACCGGACCATTTCATCGAACCTGGCTATGACTTTGTCGCATGTCTTGCGGTAGAGGTCTGTGGCGACGATAAATACAAAGTCGTCGCCCCCGATGTGGCCTACGAAGTTTTCGGGCCCTTTGACGATTTCCTCTATCAGCCGCGCCGAGGCCTTGATCATCTCGCTGCCTTTTGTATAGCCGTACCGGTCATTATATGCCTTGAAATTGTCGAGGTCGGCAAAGCAGAAGGCCGACCGGGAACCCTCTTCCAGCCTCTTCCTGATCTCCTTTTCCACGGCGAGGCCGCCAGGCAAATACGTCAGCGGGCTGGCGTCCAGATACATCTCCTCAAGCCGCTTCAACCGCTGCGTCATTTCCATAAAGGAGCGCGAGAGGTCGCCGAATTCGTTCTTTCTATTGATGTTCATCGTATAATCGAATTTACCCGTGGAGATTTCCTCCGTGGCCTGCTTCAGTTTGCCGACGGAGCGGGAAATGCTGCCGGTGATGAGCAGCGAGGCGCCTATGCTGAGGACGATGCCGGCGACGCTCAATATCCCCGCCACCCTTACCGCCTTTGCCCCGATCTGCTCTATCCTGACCAGTTTCCTGTGGTGGGAGCTTTCGGCCTCGGCGGCTATCCCCCTGATCAACGAGACCAGCTCATTCTGTTTCTGTTTGACTTGCGCGCCGTACGTCTTTACGTCAACAGCCCCAGGTCTGTTCAAAATGAGCGAACCGTATTCTTTATGAATGGAGAGGAGGCGGTCGGTCTGTTCGGCGTATCTGCCGGCGAGCGCGCGCATGTTCCGGACCATCTTTTCGAACTCCATGCTCTTCGCCCGGAACAGATCGAGCATTTCGCCGCTGTCGAAAATACGGTAGCGGTTTGCGTACTGTTCCTGCTCGAAGATATTGTCGATCATCTCTTCAGCCGTTTTAATGACCTGCACGTCCTGCCGGACTATGCTTTCGTTTATCTCGTTCATCTTTTCGAGATTAACAAGCGAGAAGACCGAGATGGCGATAATCAGCCCGGCCATAACGAGATACCCGAGGAGTATTTCCTTGACGATGGTAAAGCGGAAAAAAGAGCGTACGGTTTTCATATGATTATATTGTAGCGCGTATTCGACAGGAATGCATTAATAAGGGCGGGGAGAGGAAGGGTCGTGACCCTTTCGCAAAATCCCGAAAATATTGTATCCTGTTCATGAATGAACCTGAAGATCTGGCATAAGATGATAATCGGCATCGCCATCCCGTCCCTGATCATAATAGCGGTCGCCGTCCTGAGTTACGAATATATCAACCAGGTGAAAAACAGGCAGGCATTCGTCCAGATCGCCGACGACCTCAGAGAGCGGGCGCTTGAAGTGAGGCGTAATGAAAAAAATTTCATAATCCATAAAACCGATGAATATTACCAGCACTGTCAGGAAGCCGTCGGCACGTTCAGTAATTCCGTCAACAGCATATCTTCCGAGATCGTCGTCCAGATAGGGCAGGAGGATTTCTCGCTCCTGCGCAACTCCATCAATAAATATTCCGGCCTTACCCTGGCCCTGCTCGACAATTACCGGCAGGAGGCCGGGATCATCGAGCGCGTCAGGGAAGAAGGGAGAAAACTGGAGTCCTTTGTCGAGCAGGGTAAGCGCGCCGCCGGTCTTTCAACGGATTTTATCCTCAACCTCAGGAGACTGGAAAAGAATTACATGCTATTCCGGGACGTGGTGTCCTTCGACAGGCTCAACGGCGCCCTGTCTGAGCTGGATGACACCGACATCGTCTGCATCGAGTGCAGGCAGTACACGAACGCCATTCATGATCTCTTTTCGATCTACCGCAAGAGCGACGCACTCGTGAATGATCTGCAGGTGGTCGGCGGAAAGTTCGAGGAAATTACAAATAAATTGGCCGGGAGTGAACGGCGGAAGATCGGCTCCTTTCTTACCCTGACGCAGCGCAACCTGCTGATAGCGCTCGTGCTGATCTGTACGCTGGGCCCTTTCTTTATATATAAAACGGCGACCCATATCGTCGCCCCGATCAAGAGGCTTGACGATATAACGAAAAAAATTACGGAAGGGGACCTGACGCTGAGGGCGCCCATAAAGGAGCACGACGAGACCTATTCCCTGGCCGTGTCCTTCAACAAGATGTTAGATCATCTGCAGCATACGCAGAGGTCCCTCGAAAAGAGCATGGCGCTCCTTCGCGAGAAACAGGCGCAGTTGGTCGAGTCCGAAAAACTGGCCTCTCTCGGCACACTCGCCTCCGGGGTGGCGCATGAGCTGAATAACCCGCTGAACAACATTTATCTGGCGTCGCAGACGCTGTTCAATGAAATCGACCAGGAGAACACGCCTGAAATCGTGAATGAAAGCGTAAGAGACATTTTTTCACAGACGCTCAGGGTGAAAAGAATTGTGGGAGACCTGCTTGAATTTGCCAGGGGGAAGGGCGCCGAGCTGAAGGAGACCGATATCGCCGGCATAATCAGGAAGGTCCTTAAACAGATGACGGCGACAGGCGAGATCGCTAATGTGAAATACACTCTCACCGCAGATGACTATATTGAAGCGCCCGCCGACAGCCTGATGCTGGAACAGGTTTTTATAAACCTCTTTACGAATGCTATAGACGCCATGGACGGCGACGGGGCGCTGAACATTACATTGGACAAACCGGACTCGTACGTCAGGATAAGGATCTCCGACACCGGCAAGGGCATTCCGTCGGAGAATATGCTGAAGATCTTTGATCCGTTCTTTACCACGAAGGAGAAGGGCTCCGGGTTGGGACTTGCTATAGTATACAGTATAATAAAGAAGCATAAGGGTGAAATAGACGTAACAAGTGAAGAGAACAAGGGCACGATGTTTACGATAACACTGCCGTGTTGAAGACGCTCCCAATAAATGAGGGCGCTACGAAAACGTAGCGCCGGGGTTTATCCCCGGCGAAATGAAAGTAAATAAATGAGCCTTAAAATCCTTGTCGCTGAAGACGAAGAAATAACACTCAAACATTTGAGGCACTCCCTTGAAAAAGAAGGGTTCGCGGTGACGTGCGTCAACAACGGGGCCGACGCCCTCGACAAACTCGGGGGGGAAGAGTTCGACATCCTCGTCGCCGACATAAAGATGCCGAAGATGGACGGGATCACGCTGTTAGAGAATGTAAAAGAAAAATATCCCGGCGTCGAAGTAATAATCATCACAGGCTTCGGCAGCATCGAATCGGCGGTGAATGCGATGAAACGGGGCGCAACCGACTATATCACCAAACCCTTCAACCTCGATGAGCTGAACCTGAAGATCAATAAAATCCGGGAAAAAAAAACATTAGAGAAAGAGAACCTGGCGCTTAAGGCCTCCCTCAACCCCCCGTCTCCGCCCCTGGCCTCGGCAGGCGACTTGCCGTGGCGGGAAAAAGGCGGCCCGTGGGGGGACTTGCCGTTCGTCGCAAAAAGCAAATCAGTGCAGAGGGTCGTCGAAATCATCGCCAGCATAACCGGTTCCGACTGTAACGTATTGCTGACGGGAGAAAGCGGGGTCGGCAAGGGGCTTGTTGCAAAGATCGTTCATTACACGGGTCTGAGAAAAGACAAGCCTTTTTTGGCTATAAACTGCGCGATCTTTACTGAAGAGCTCCTTGCGAGCGAGCTGTTCGGACACGAGAGAGGGGCGTTCACCGGCGCCGTCGCGACAAAGCAGGGACTCATCGAGATTGCCAATAAGGGGACTATATTCCTTGATGAAATAGCGGAGATGCCGCCGAACCTTCAGGCGAAATTATTGAAGGTAATTGAGGACAAAGAATTCCTCCGGGTAGGCGGCACGAGGACCATCAAAGTAGACGTCAGGTTTATAGCCGCAACGAACCAGAATATAAAGACCCTGGTATCAGGCGGCAGGTTCAGGGAAGATTTATATTATCGTCTCAATGTTATGGATATTTATATCCCGCCCCTCAGGGAAAGAAAAAGGGACATTCTACCTTTGAGCGAACATTTCCTGGAAAAACATGCCAGAAAGTCCGGCAAAAAGATAACCGGCTTTGCCGAAGAGACAATTGAGATGCTCATGACGTATGGATTCCCCGGCAACGTGAGGGAACTCGAAAATATTATCGAGAGGGCCGTAATCCTTGAACGGACTTCGACCATCACTCCCGAAAGCCTTCCCCAGAGCATCAAGCTGTATCAGATCGAGACCATCAATCCCCAGAACATCAGGACCCTCGATGAGATCGACAGGGAATACGCGGAGAAGGTCCTTGAATTCGCCGAGGACAATAAATCAAAGGCGGCGGAGCTCTTAGGCATTTCACGGACGAGCCTCTGGAGGATATTGAAGAAGTAGCGCCCTCATTTACTGGGGGCGGCTTTTTCGTCGGGGATAAACCCCGACGCTACGGTTTTTGTGTACCGCCTTTTGTATTTCGGGAATCCTTCCCGAAATCGATCCACTGTCAATATGCCTCATACTGATTTCGCCCCTACGCTAACTCCTGACTCTTTTTTAAAGGTGTCGTATAGAAATTCCTCCGCAGGCTCCCCTTTGCGCTTCCACGAGCTTTGACCCTTGCCCCCTGCCCCTGTCTTTTATTCGTTCACCTCTGTTTATATCTGAAACACCATAATTAGCCTCACTGTTATCACAATCCCGTTTTTTTAAGAGGTTACAAGCTGGCACGCCTTTTGGATTTATACAGGTGTAAAGCCTGAAGGAGGTCTTGATGATGAAAGAAACACTCTTATTCGTAACAAAAGGAGGTGAGGATTGCGATAACGGTTTCGCCTATATCCTTGAGCTTGCAAAGAACCTCGATGCAGGGGTCGCAATGCTGATGGTCTGGCAAAAAGGAATGATGAATGCCTATGAAGATGTGATGGCCGCTGTTGCGTTTGCGGAGGCCGGAGACCTCGATACGGTGAAGGAGCTCATGCAGGCGCAGGAGAAGGAAATCAGGGAAGCCGCGGAAAAAAAGATCGGGGAGATGACTGAAAAGTGCAGGGAGAATTCTGTGCCTTTCACGCATCAGACAGTCAGCGATGACACGGTGACAGCGATAAAGAATTACCTGAAAAGCAGGCACGACGTTGACATGGTGCTTTTAAGCCCGAATCTTTCATCCGGCAAAAAGGGCATCGATCTCAAGAAACTACTGAAGAACATAACAAAACCAATCGTTACCATTTCGAGGCCGGTAGAGGCATAAGGAAAGGGTCAAGGGGCCAGGGAGAGAAACAGGTCCCGGAGCTGGCTGCCGGACCATAAATAACAAGGAGGAGAACAACATGAAAAAACTTTTCAGGAAATTAGAGGACATTTATGCTGCCGCAGCGTTTGCCGAGGCCGGCGAGACTGAAACCGCGCGGGAGATCATCAGTGGGAGAAAGACGGTTGAAAAGCAGCTCCGGAAAAGAGCGGACAAAGAGCAGCGTCCGGGAATGAGGGCGAACTAATCAATAAGGGTCCAGGGTCCAGCGGCCAGGGTCCAGGGTCCAGGATGAAAGTTTTTCCCGGACCCCGGCCCCTGAATCTTGGACCCCGGACCCCGGATCTATAAATTAAACAAGCTTAATTTCAAAAGGAGGAAACATGTCGGGAAGCAATGTCAAGAAAAAGCCCATCGGGAAGATGCTTTTCATGGGCGTCATCTCAGTAGCGCTTTATGCGGCGCTGCTTATGAAACAGGATTTTTTAAATGAGGTTTTCGGAAAAGGCGGGGTATACGCATTCCTGCCGATAATTACGGCGTTTGTATTCTCAATCGTTCACGGCTCATTCACAGGTGACTTCTGGACCGTAATGGGCATAGAGGCCGCCAAAAAGAAAAAGGAGGTAAGGTAACATGCACGATATAGCTCAGGCGGCGTCAAATTTCATAAATCTCGATACCGTTAATATCATTTATCTTTTCCTTGTCGGTTTTGTCGGCGGACTCGTAAGCGGATTCATAGGTTCGGGCGGCGCGTTTGTGCTTACGCCGGCCATGATGAGTATGGGGGTCCCCGGCCTTGTAGCAGTGGCAAGCAACATGTGCCACAAGTTTCCTAAAGCTCTTATCGGAGCTATCAAACGCGCAAAATACGGACAGGTTGACGTTAAGTTAGGCATAGTCTTAGGCATCTCGGCGGAGGCCGGCGTCCTTTACGGCGCTCACATTCAGGAAGGCATCAAGAAGTCTTTTGGAGAATCAGGTTCAAATCTTTATGTGAGCTCGGCGTTTGTTGTGATACTCGCAATTGTCGGTACATTTGTCCTGCTTGATGCCTGGAAAACCAAAAAGTCCGGGAATACAAACGCGGAAGAAAAAGTTACCAAACTTGCCCGATGGGTGCAGTCTATTAACATCCCGGGCACTATGGTATATTTCAAAAGCCTGAACGCGAAGGTCTCTGTCCTGTTCACCATTCCCCTGGGTTTTGCGACAGGGATGCTGGCGGCTACCATTGCCGTGGGAGGGTTTGTCGGCGTGCCTTCAATGATTTACGTGCTCGGCGCTCCAAGTCTTATGGCATCCGCGACCGAGCTGGTCATCGCCTTTGTAATGGGATTAGGCGGGTCCTTTAAATATGCCATGAGCGGACTGGTCGATATCCGGCTTGCGATGGTCATCCTTGCGGGCTCTCTCTTCGGCATCCAGTTGGGCGCGATAGGGACAACTTACGTGAAACCGTACATGATCAAAGTGGTCATGGGCGTTATCATGGTCATCGTGCTTTTCAGCCGAGGCCTGATGGTCCCGGTATATATGTCACAACTTGGATTAATTCAGGAAATCAGCGAAAGCTCGGCAAAGCTGATAAAGGGTGTGAGCTTCGGCATAATGATATTCGCGCTGGCTCTCGGGGCGTTTATTGTGCTTAAGGCCATGTGGCAGGGACGCAGGGAGCAGCGGCTTGCCGCACAGGAAGCTTTTGAACATGTTAAGGGATGAAGGCATGAAGGCAGAAAGGCATGAAGGCATCACTTCATCACTTTCTGCCTTCTTCACTTCTTAAGACAGGTATAATAATGGGTATGTACAGGAAGATACTTGTAGCATTTGACGGATCGGACTCAGGCGTGAATGCCCTCATGCAGGCATTCACGCTTGCGAACGACGAGAAATGCTGGATCACGGTGGCCAATGTCGTGCCCTCCTATGAAGGCGACCTGGACCTCACGGGAGTGCATGACATACACAGGACACTGAGGCACACGGGAGAAGAAATCCTGCTTAGGGCAAACGAGATTGCCGAGAAAGAAAAGGTGCTCATAAAGACCGTGCTCGAAGAAGGGGTCCCGTATGAAAAATTGGCGGACATCGCTGAAGCGGAAAACTGCGGCGTCATCGTCATGGGCAGACGCGGCAAATCCCGCATTGAGAAGGCCTTTGTCGGAAGCGTGACGGCCCGCGTTATAGGACAGAGCGTGCGGGACGTCCTGGTGGTGCCGGAGGATGCTCATATCGTGTGGAAGAATATTCTTTTTGCCACGGACGGCTCCAGGTACAGCTCCGCCGCTGCCGGCAAGGCAATAACATTTGCCAAATCATACGGGGGGAGACTCAAGGTGATCTCTATTGTGGACGTCCCTTCCGAATTTTACGCGGAGGCGCCGAAGGCCGTTGACGACCTTATTAAAAAGGCGAGAGGGTTTGTTGCCGGCGTGAAAAAAACAGCGGACGACTCCGGAGTAGAGGCTTCAACTTATGTAGGCGAAGGGGAGGCCTTCAGGGTAATAACGGATTTTGCGGGGAATGAAAAGGCGGACGTCATTATCATGGGCAGCCACGGGCGGTCGGGTTTTGGGAAATTTATTATGGGGAGCGTAACTGAAAAAGTCATCGGCCATGCCCCGTGTCCCGTGCTGATCGCAAAGTCGTAACAGTCAGTAGCAAGTAGTTAGTAGTTGGTAGCTAAGGGACATGTTCCCCCCTTAACTACTTACTGCTAACTACTAACTACTATTTCTCGGTCGCGGACTACCCGTTTTCATCTTTTGGTGATATTATAGGCCACTGTGTCGCTCAAGAAAAAAATAATCCTCGGCTTTCTGACAAGCTCCGTAATCATCGCGGTCCTCGCGATATTCGGGCTGATAAGCTTTATCGAAATCAGGAAAGAGATCCGCTACCTTGAATTATCGGACAATCTCAGGGGCAAGTCCCTCCAGCTCCGGAGGCATGAGAAAAACTTCCTCCTCTACTGCGAGCTGAAAGAAATCAAGGGCGTTTACGCGTACCTCAGAGACCTGAAAAACCTCCTGACCCAGGCCAGGCGCACGTATAAAAATAATGAATTGGCCGTCCTTGAAAAAAGAATAGGCGAATATGAGCAAAAATTCTACCGCATTGAAAATATCTTCAACGGGGTCCTGGAGAAACTTGCCCGGATCAAACCTCGGAATTCCGATCATGCCGTCCTTTTCCGGCTTGTCGAATCGACATTTCTCGAACGCCCCCTTGCCAATGCAGAGCTCCTGCAGAAGACCTTCCTGCTGCGCGAAGGGGACCCTCTGATAACATCCCTGCGTGAACTTCACACCCTAACGTCGGCGCTCAGAAAGGACGGCGAGGAGATCCTGACCATTTCCAGGGAGCTGGACCGGTCGGCGAGGGAAAATGCGGAAAGATTCATAGGCCTGTCGCAAACAACGGCATTGGTACTGCTGCCGCTGTTTTTCGGGATCGGCCTGCTCGCGCTGTTTGCGGTGAGCCACGGCGTCGTGAAACGTCTGAAGATATTGTCGGACGCGATAGAAAGGACGGGCAAGGGAGATTTTTCGATGTTGTCGGTGCCGGACAAGCAGGATGAAGTAGGCGCGCTCATCAGCGCCTTCAACAGGATGGAGACCGACCTGATCGCGCGGGACAGGGAGCTTGTAAAAAAGAATGAGGAGCTGCTTCAGAGCAGGAAACTCGCGTCCATAGGGACACTCGCGTCAGGAGTCGCGCATGAGCTGAACAATCCTCTCAACAACATTTACACGACCGCGCAGAGGCTTATCAGGAAAGCGGGCCGTGAATGCCCGCCTTTTGTAATGAAAGGACTCGATGATATTTTCAGCCAGTCCATGAGGGTCAAGAAGATCGTCGGTGATCTCCTTGAGTTTGCAAGAGGGCGGGAGCCGCAGAAGAAAGAAGTGGAGCTGATAGACCTCATAATCGGGGCCTACAAACAGCTTGGAAATGCCGCGAGGTCCGGAAGCGTAAAATTTACCCTTGACTCAGGGCCCGATGACATACAATTATATGCCGACAGAGAGCAGATGGAGCAGGTCTTTATCAACCTGTTCGTCAACGCGCTTGACGCGATGCCCGGCGAAGGCAGTTTGAAGGTAAGGGTCGTGCCTGTAAATTCAACATTAAAGATAACGGTGTCCGACACCGGCTCAGGCATGTCGCCCGGGACAGTCGAGAAGATATTTGAACCGTTTTTTACCACAAAGGACCAGGGCACCGGGTTAGGGCTTGCCATAGTATTTAATATCATCCAGAAGCATAACGGACATATCACCGTCGAGAGCGAAGAAGGAAAAGGCACGAAGTTTACCATCACATTGCCGCGTTGAAAAAAATGAAAAGAACTTTACCGCAAAGGCGCAAAGAGCGCAAAGAAGACAAGTACAAAAAAAATAAAAAAATTATTTTATTCTTCGCGTCCTTCGCGTCCTTCACGCCTTTGCGGTTCAATCTTTTGAAATCAAAACCATGAGCTTTAAAATACTTGTAGCGGAGGACGAAGAAATCACCCTGAACAATATCGTTGATACGTTACGGGAAGAAGGCTATGACGCCGTAGCGGCGAAAGACGGATGGGAGGCGCTGGAGAAGGCCGGGGGCGGTTATTTCGACGTGCTCATCACCGACATAAAAATGCCTTATATGAACGGCCTCGATCTTTTGGTAAAGGTAAAAGAAAAAAATCCCGGGATCGAGGTAATAATAATCACCGGCTTCGGGAGCATCGGCTCCGCGGTGGAGGCCATGAAGAAAGGGGCCTACGACTACATTACAAAACCTTTCGACCTGGACGAACTGACGCTGCGCGTGGCGAAGATTCATGAACGAAAGACGCTGAAGAAAGAGAATATCGCGTTAAAGACGTATCTGGGCATGAACAGGGAGGTCCGTATTATAGCAAAGAGCCGGCGCATGCAGAAAATATTATCAGTCATTGACGGCATGAAAGAGTCGGACTGCAGCGTGCTGCTCACAGGGGAAAGCGGGGTCGGCAAGAGCCTCCTGGCCAAGATAATACATTCCACGAGTAAAAGGAAGGACAGGCCTTTTCTCTCGATAAACTGCGCGACCCTGACCGAGGAGCTCCTTTCCAGTGAATTGTTCGGACATGAGAAAGGGGCCTTCACCGGCGCGGTCACGACCAAACAGGGACTCGTCGAGATAGCGGACACCGGCACACTCTTCCTTGACGAAATTTCCGAACTGTCCACGAACCTCCAGGCCAAGCTCCTGAAAGTAGTTGAAGAAGGGGAATTTTACAGGGTCGGCGGGACCAGGCCCATGAAGGTCGATGTGAGATTCATAGCCGCCACCAACCAGGACGTCAAGCGCATCATATCCGACGGCAGGTTCCGCGAAGACCTGTACTACAGGCTGAACGTCATGGAGATAAACATCCCACCCCTGCGGGAGAGGATAGAAGATATCAAACCCCTGAGCGCATTTTTTCTTCAGAAACATCTCCCGAAGGCCGGCAAAAAAATAACGGGAATCTCAGAGGAGGCCATGGACATCCTGCTGAAGTACAGTTTCCCGGGAAATGTCAGGGAGCTTGAAAATATCATAGAAAGGGCGATCATCCTCGAAAAGACCCCTATGATCAATCCTGAAAGCATCCCTCAAAGCATACGCCTGCTGAAGATAGAGACCCTCGATCCCGACAAACTGAAGACCGCCGATGAGCTTATTAAAGACTACGCTGAAAAGGTGCTGAAGATGTTAGGCGGCAACAGGACCAGGGCCGCGGAGGTGCTGGGCATGTCGAGGACGAGTTTGTGGAAGATTTTGAAGGAAGAGTAAGATACTGTCATCCCGGCATTGTCCGGAATCCATCATTTCTCATCTAATCACACGTTTGAAGTTCCCTATAACTGAAGGCTTACTGACGAAATGAATAGTTCTTGTTTTTAATGGCCTTTCGTATTATCATTATTAAACCTTTTTGAGGGGGACCAGAGAAACAGTGATAGCGCAAGCCGTTAATCTGATGAATTTTCTGAAGGGGCTGAAGCAGTTCATTATTCCTGTCTATCAGCGCACCCTTACCAAGGATGCTTCAGCTCTTCCGGACTTATGCATTTGTGCACTGTTTTATACTCAGACTTTTGAGAGGAATGTGGATAATGGCGGGGCACTGAGGGTGATGATATGGGGAATTAAGTTGAAGGGAGAATGCAACATACAAGAAACAATACTTAACCCCACGCTGGAACGTACTTATCAGTTAGATCGAAAGGATTATACTCCGTGATTCGTTTCCTTCATACCAGCGACTGGCAATTGGGTATGACCCGCCGCTTCCTTTCGGAAGAGGCCCAGGCTCGCTATACCCAAGCGCGGTTTGATGCTATACGAACAATGGGCCGCATTGCCGAAGAAAAACAATGTCAGTTTATTTTGGCGTGCGGCGATTCCTTTGAGTCAAACCAGGTGGACCGTAAAACCGTCGCACGGGCAATCGAAGCATTCAAAGAGGTTACAGTCCCTGTTTATCTCCTTCCCGGTAATCATGACCCTTTGAATGCTGCTTCCGTTTACTGCTCCAGCACTTTCGTAGAAAAGAAACCAGCTCATGTCCACATCATCGAGGACACGACTCCTGTTCAAGTGGGTGAGGGGTTCGAACTGGTAGGTGCTCCTTGGCTGTCTAAACGGCCGAACGGCAACCCGATTGTTGATTTGCTCAATGCGCTTCCTCCGGCAGGGAGTATAAAGCGTATCTGTGCGGGGCATGGTATTATTGACATATTTACTCCCGATAAAGAAGCAGAAAATGTGATTGCGGTTTCCAAGCTTGAAGCAGCAATTTCGGAAGGCAAGTTCCATTTTATAGCTTTAGGCGATCGTCATTCTCTCACGAAAGTGGGTTCCGGCGACAGAATCTGGTATTCCGGGACCCCCGAATCCACCGATTTTTGCGAAGACCATTCAGGGTTCTGTCAAATTGTCGAAATGGATGGCGATGATGTCACTACCGAAGAAGTGAAAATCGGAAAATGGCGTTTTATCGAAGAGCTGGTTGACCTGAATACCAAAGACGATGTGGAAGCGCTCCGAAAAAAGCTGGAAGACATCCCGAACAGGGAACTGGCAGTTGTAAAACTGGAGCTTAAAGGTTCGCTCACACTTTCTTTGCATGGGGTTTTTCAAAGCCACCTTCTTGCAGCCAGGGATGTCCTGGCGGGTTCCGTGATCAACGAAGACAACCTCCTCGTGATTCCCAATGATACGGACTTCACCGATCTTGGTTTTTCCGGCTTTGCCGATGCAACGGTAAAAAGGCTTCGGGATAAAATAGACCAGGGAGGAAACGAAGGGGCGGTTGCCCGCGATGCATTCATGCTCTTTCTCCGCCTTTCAAAGGGGAGCGCATGAAGCTCCTTCGTCTTAAGGTGGTCAATTACCGGGGCATCAATACACGTGAGGTAAAGTTTAGTCCCATGGGGATTACCCGCATAGAAGGCCCGAACGAGTCAGGGAAGTCCAGTCTCGGAGAGGCCATAAACACGATCCTGGACTACCCGGACAACAGCAAAAAACAGGACATCTTAGCCATCCAGCCTGTTCATCAGGATGTGGGTCCTGAAATTGAACTGGAACTGGAAACTGGCAAATATGTGTTTACCTATTTCAAGCGTTTTTTAAAAAAGCCCGAGACCAGGTTTACTATTACAAAACCGAACCCCGAAAATTTCACCGGTCGCCAGGCGCACGACCGGGCCAATGAAATTCTCAAGGAAACACTCGATGTCGATTTGTGGAAGGCCGTGTCTATCCTGCAGGGTGAGGCAATTGGGCAACCGGACCTTAAAAACAAACAGGCATTGTCTGCAGCCCTCGACAAAGCCGCAGGGGTCCATCCTGCCGCCCCGCAAGAGATCAGTTTGTTCAAAAGGGTTTCGCAGGAATATGAACTCTACTATACGATTGGCCGTGGGACCGAGAAGAAGGAACTCCAGGACCTGCGGAACACCCTGGCCGAAAAGCAGACTGAGGTTAGGTCGATTGAACAGGCCATCCGTGAGCTCGAAACCGATATCGACCGTGTCCCTGTATTGCAAAGGGAGTTGGCCCAGCTCAAGAAGCAGGAAGAAGAGCTGTCTCAACAACTGATAGACCTCACCGCAAAGCTTGAGCAAATCAGCTTGCTCGAAAACACTCTTTCAGCAGCCGCTTTAAAACAGGAAGTTGCTCAAAAAACTCTTCAGGCAGCTCAGCACGCTAAAGAAATCCGCCAGGAGATAATTAGTGCGGTAGAAAATGCTGCCAAGGTCCACAGGGACCTTCAAGAAAGTAGTGCGATGGCCCTTCCTGCTTTGTCTCAGGCCCAGGACGCTCTTAAAAAAGCCAGGGCTGCGGCAGACGAAGCCGAAAGGAAAAGAAAGGAAGCGGAATCTCTTGCCGCCTTGAAGAGGGCGGATTTCGACTATTATCACGACAAGCTCGATCTGGACCAGTTATTCGAGCGCAAACAACGGATTGACCAAGCCCGTAAAGACGCTGCCGAGGCAGAGATTGCGTTGGCTAAGAATAAGGTGGATGCCCTCGCCTTAGACGGGATAAAGGAAGCTGAACTCGGGTATAAGACCGCCTGTGCCCGAATGGAAATAGGTTCGCCAAGTGTTCTCCTTCGTTCCATCTCTAAATGTCGTCTCTCCATCGACGGTACGGAGGCTGTCCTCGACACTAATGAAGTCCGTAAAATATCCGTCTCAGATAAGACCACGGTGTCTATTCCGGGAACCCTTGATATCGAAATAACCGCAGGCTCCAGCATAGAAGGGCTTGCCCGAAAGGTTGAAGACGCGCGTCAGACTCTCCAGGCTGCCTGTGCCGCCGCCACTGTGGCAGACCCCGATGAGGCCAGAAAAGCGTATGACGAACGCCAGGAGGCATTGCGGGTTGTTGAAAACAAAGACCGGGTCGAAAAGGAAAACCTTAGAGATATTACTTACGAAAGCGTTGAACAAAGGTTGCACAATCTTCAGCAAAGCGTGCCGAACTACCTGGCCGGGCGGGTTAAAGACCCTGCGATTTGCCCGGATTTCGACACGGCAAAAAAGGAATGGACAAAGGCCGAAGCAAATCTTCAGGCTGCAAAAAGCGAATGGGAAAGCAGGCGTAAAGTTTTCGTGTCAGCAGGCTCTTTCTACGAAGGTGAAAATTTAAAACATAGTGTCGCTGTGGCAAAACTTGAGCAGTTGGCCAAAGACCTCAAGCAGACTCAAGAAAACCTCGATAAGGGCCGCAAGGAAAAATCCGATGAAACACTGGAAGCCGACCTGACCTCTGCCGATAGGGCTGTGCTTTCAGAAGATACTGCATACCGTTTAGCCACCGCCTCCTTAGAGGCTTGCAACCCTGAACAAGCAAGAGCCCTGGTAGAATCCGCCAAAGGTTCCTTGAAAACAATAAAAACCAGTTATGAGTCAAAAGACAAGGTACTGACAGAGGTCCAAACCCGTCTTAAAATAATGGGCGAAGAGGGCCTTCACGAAAAATTAAACGCGGCAGAGAATCAACTTGAACAATTGGAGTTCAAAAACCGGGCGATCACACGTAGAGCCAACGCGGCCAAATGCCTTTTTGATACCATGTGCGAAGAGCGGGACAAGGCGAGCCGGGCTTATGTCGCCCCGCTTAAGGATAGAATCGAAAGACTCGGTCGTTTGGTCTTTGACCCTTCATTCCAGGTGACTATCGACGATGGTTTGAAAATTACCAGCAGAACGGTCTCTGGTGTCACGGTCCCCTTCGATTCTCTTAGCGGGGGTACAAGAGAACAACTTTCTTTGATGTACCGGTTGTCGTGTTCCATGATAGTGGCAAAGGATGGCGGAACACCGGTCATTTTGGATGATGCACTGGGTTATACTGACCCGGAGCGTCTGAAATTGATGGGCGCTGTATTGGCGGTAGCCGCCAGGGAATGCCAGATTGTTATCTTTACCTGTGTTCCTGAGAGGTATGCTTTTATTGGGGAGGCTGCTGTTGTTCCACTGTAGTATTTGTTATATTGGGAAGATATTCATTCCGAGAATAAAGAGCTTGGGTATGCCGATATTTGCAGACACCGTCTGTTATACTATATTTCAAACACATCGCAGGAGGTAGACATGCCTAAAATAACGGCTGAAGTGCCCGAAAAAATTTACAAGAACATTGCTGAAGAGGTGAAGCTTGGGATCTTTTCCAACGCCTCGGAAGCGATAAATTCAGCGCTTAAAAAAGCGTACGCCGGGAAAAGCAGAACATTCCTCAAGTGGCTGGTTAAAAAAGAGGGGATCAATGAAGCGGACATGCTGAAGGAGCTTGCGGCGCTCCGCAAATGAGATACCGCATTTTTCTCGATACAAATATCCTTCTCTCCGGCATATTCTTTGAAGGAAACGAGTCTAAAATTCTCGATCTTGTGGAGGCCGACCTTATTACGTGTGAAGACGTTATTGAAGAGCTCCACAAAGTAGTACACAAGAAGTTGAAGTACCTTAAAGACCGGACCCTGGAAATTGCGATGCTCGAAGTCAATCGCGCAATCAGCGACATTACGGTCCTTAAACGAGCATCGTACCGCCGGTTGCTTCCGGATGCAGAACGATTGATAACGCATAAGAAGGACGTCCCTATCCTTGCCGCAGTGCTTTCAGCAAGCCCTGATTATTTTCTCACCGGCGATGCCCATTTTTCTGCCGAGGATGTTAGGGAAGCAGTTATGGTCATGACCGCAAAGGCGTTTCTTGACTCCATGAAAAAAGGAAGGGTCCGCGGATGAGGCTGAGAAAAGGGTGAGGACATGGCTCACGTCACGTGGACAGAACCTGCATTAGTCGGCCTTAAGGTTATCTTTGAATATATTGCAGGGGATTCGCTTGGGGATGTTGGAGGGACTGGCTAAATGAAAAAGTCACAAGATGTATCTATCTCAGCACCGGAATACCGGCAGTTCATTGGGCAGTTGAAGGAACGCGTGTTATCCGCCCGCCTCTCCGCAGTACGGGCTGTGAACCGAAATGTCATACTGCTTTACTGGGACATCGGGCGCGGCATCGTGGAGAAACAGCAGACGTTGGGATGGGGCGATTCGATTGTCGAGATGGTTTCGGCGGACTTACGAAAGGCATTCCCAGGCTCTTTCGGTTTTTCTCCGCAAAATGTATGGCGGATGCTCCAGTTTTTCAGAACGTATACGGACAACCTGTTTCTCTCACAGGCTGTGAGAGAATTGAAAAAGAAAGGGCAGAAAACACCGAGCCCCGAAGAACTCTCACAGCTTGTGAGAGAATTGATTGCGGCAGTTCCATGGGGCCATCATGCAAACGTTTTGGCCAAGCTAATCGATCCAGCTGCCCGCCTTTATTATCTCCGCGCCACCGCCCGCTTCGGCTGGAGCCGGAACGTCCTACTTAACCAGATCAAAGCCAGGGCCTACGAACGCGCCGTTTTGGAAAAAAAGACGCATAACTTCCCACTCGCCCTGCCGGAGCATCTGGCCGGGCAGGCCGAAGAAATGATGAAGAGTTCCTACAACCTGGACTTTCTCGGCATCCGCCGGGAGGTTAAGGAGCGGGAACTCGAAGACCGGCTCATCTCCCGACTGCAAGCGTTCATCCTCGAACTCGGCTATGGTTTCTGCTTTGTCGGTCGCCAGTATCGCATTGCCCTCGGCAGCAAGGAATATTTCATCGATCTGCTGTTCTACCACCGCTTTCTCAAGGCGCTGGTGGCCTTTGAGTTGAAAGTCGGGCCGTTCGAGCCGGAGTTCGCCGGGAAGATGGATTTCTACCTGAACCTGCTCAACGACAAGGACCGCGGACCCGATGACCAGCCCTCCATAGGCATCATCCTATGCGCGGAAAAGGACGATGTGGAGGTGGAATACGCCTTGAGAACAAAGGCAAACCCTATCGGCGTGGCCGCGTATCACTTGCAGTCGAAACTGCCGGGCGAACTGAAAGGGAAACTGCCGACAGCCAAGCAGCTTGCCGGAATCGTTCGGGCGGAGTTGGGATGTGTTGAGTGAGGGTGATCCCCAACTGTATCCAGAATCCATGAATGCGGTTAGTAAAGCCGCTTTTTTGTGTAACTTTAACATAGTATGCTAATATTTCCATGAAATTAACAGCAATTGAATATGAACTCGGATAATATTTCATTGGGGATGTTGGACAGATCGGGATAAGAACTGGTTAGTGGAGTGATACAGAAATGATCGATACGAAACAAATTGTATATCCCGGTGGTTCAAAATCAAGAGTGAACCAAGCTGGCAACAATGTGCGTGTCGGAACGCCAACAGCCGAGGATCTTCAGGTGATCGACGAATGGCGAGCTGCTCACCGTGGCGTCCTCAACACATTTCAGGCAATTTTGCGAAACCGAACTCGCAAGACACAAATAACAGTTGCGCAACGGCATAAGCGTAAAAGAACCATTTTCGACAAACTTTGGAGGCTCCCGGGCATGCAGTTGTCCCGCATGGACGACATTGCTGGTTGCCGACTGATTTTCGACAACATTAAAGACCTATATTCATTCCGAAACAAGTTTCATAAGGCGCATTTCAACCACAAGCGACGAAATAATATAGACAAGTATGACTATATAAAGACCCCTAAAGCTACTGGATACAGGGGAATTCATGACGTATACGAATATGACGTCAAATCTGATGTCGGAAAAAACCTAACCGGTTTATTTGTTGAGCTTCAATATAGGACATTGGTACAGCATGCTTGGGCCACCTCAGTCGAAGTCATAGGATTCATTACAGAAAGTCAACCGAAATTTCAGAAAGGCGATAAGCGCTATGAGCAAGTAATGGCATTAGCCAGCGAAATCCTGGCAAGAGCCTTTGAGAATTTGAAGGGTTCATTTCCAGATATCGACGACCGCGAGGTTGTTAAACAGTTCCTGGCTTTAGACAAAGAGTTGTCCCTCTTAACCACGCTTCGGGGTCTTAATGCTGCAGACAAGGCTGTAACCGAGAATCGAAATGCAATCCTCATCTTTTCTGGGACACGAGAACTTGAGATTAAAACTTATCGTGACTCTACCGAAGCTCTCCGCGCCTTGTTCGAACTTGAGAAGCAGTTGCCAGATAGAGACATTGTTCTCGTTCGCGCTGACACAAGCGATGAGGTGAGATTAGCCTTCAAAAACTACTTTTCGGACGCGCAGGACTTTATCCGCTTGGTTGAAAATGGCTGCACAAAGTTATCAAAGACTATTCAGTCGGAGTTCAAACCTCGTGAGTGAGAAACCTGATGTGGCTAAAAGATGCATTGTTGAACAATCTCAGATTGACGTCCGATTGTGTGAATGCCAACCAGCTGTTCAAGCGGCCAAGCCGCTTAACTCAGTGTTATAATTTCTATTGTGCCCCTGGGGCTTAACCTAGGTAGCACACTGACAAGAAGAGGAACTTTATGCCACGACTGACTGAACAGGAACGGCAGGAAATCCTGCGCTACATTGAGGCGGACAAACCCCTGCCGGACAAATATCGCTTTCTGCTGTTCGAGGACAAGCGGGAGGTGGAGCTGGTCTGGAACGGGAAGACGAGCGAGGTCTGCAATATCGTCCTGCCCTTTCAGGTCATCGAGCAGGTGGACGAGCCGCGCGCGGAGAAGCCGGAAGATACAGCGATACAGTCATCTCTTTTTGATGAACGAGGACGTCAGCTCAGGGGATGGACCAATAAACTGATCTGGGGAGACAACAAGCTCATACTCTCATCGCTGAAGAACGGCCCGTTGCGTGAGGAGATTGAGAAGCAGGGCGGCCTCAAGCTGATCTACATAGATCCACCGTTCGACGTGGGCTACGATTTTAGCATGGACATCGAGATCCCGTCTTCCGACGGGACCTCTGCCACCTTCACCAAGAAGCCCAACATCCTGGAAGAGACCGCCTACCGCGACACGTGGGGCAGAGGTGCGGATTCCTTCATTGCGATGATTTACGAGCGGCTGGCGTTGATGCGTGATCTGCTGTCCGAGGATGGGAGCATTTATGTGCATTGTGATTGGCGGGTGAATGGATATATAAGACTTGTGCTTGATGAGGTTTTCGGGAAAGGACATTTCAATAATGCAATAGCTTGGCACTATAGCGGATGGAATAAGAAGTTATCGACCTCTTTTGAACGAAGACACGATACAATTTATTTCTATGCAAAGTCAGATCAACCTATCTTCAACTCTTTCTTTGAACCTTGGGAATCAAAAGAAGCTTATGTCAAAGCCAGAAAACAAAAGATCAGAATAGATGACGATGGACGCGAGTTTGTCTTATCTGATGCAGGTGGTGGACAAAGAATAAAACGATACCTTGATGAAGTTATGGAACAGGGTGTAGTTGTTGATGATGTCTGGAATTTAGACAAAATCAACAATTCAGCTAAAGAAGCGTTGGGATATCCAACCCAGAAGCCATTCATATTACTTGAACGTATCATAAATGCCTCCTCCAACGAAGGCGACATAGTGGCCGATTTCTTCTGCGGCTCCGGCACCACGGCAGCAGTTGCGGAGAGACTGGGCCGCAAGTGGATCGCTACCGACCTTGGCAAGTTCGGCATCCACACAACGCGCAAGCGCATGATCGGCGTACAACGCGCGCTCAAGGCTGACGGCAAAGACTACCGCGCCTTCGAAATCCTCAACCTGGGCAAATACGAGCGCCAGCATTACATCGGCGTGAACCCCAACCTGCGCGAGGCGGAACAGCAGAAGCAATTAGAAGAAAAAGAGGCGGCGTTCCTCGACCTGATCCTGCGGGCCTACCGTGCGGAGAAGACGACGGGCTTTGCGGCGTTCCACGGGAAGAAGGCTGCGCGGCTGGTGGCTGTGGGGCCTGTGAACCTTCCGGTGACGCGCCTGTTCGTCGAAGAGATTATCCTCGAATGCAGGAAGAAGCACATCACCAAGGTGGACATCCTGGGCTTTGAGTTCGAGATGGGGCTATTCCCCAACGTGCTGGACGAGGCGCGGAGCAAGGGGATCGACATAGCGCCGAAGTACATTCCCGCCGATGTCTTCGACAAACGGGCGGTGGAAAAGAACCAGGTGGTGTTCCATGACGTGTCGTTCATCGAAGTTAAACCGCATGTCTCAAAAAATACCGTAGCGGTGGAGCTGACGGACTTCTCGGTCTTCTATTCGCAGGACTCGATTGCCAATGCCGAGTCGGCGATCAAGAACAAGGGAAGCCGGATAGTGGTGGAGAAGGGGCAGATCGTGAAGGTGAGCAAGGACAAAGACGGGATAGTCACCCGCGAGGTGCTCACGAAACAATGGACGGACTGGATTGATTACTGGGCGGTGGACTTCAACTTTGAGAGCAAACGTGAGATTATCCGGGTTAAGGATGAGGACACCGGCGCATGGGAAGAACGCTGGACCGGGGATTACATCTTCGAGAACGAGTGGCAGACCTTCCGCACGAAGAAAGACCGTTCGCTGGAGCTGAAAAGCGTCTTTCACGAATGCATGCCGGGACGGCGCAAGATCGCCGTGAAGGTGGTGGACATCTTCGGCAATGATACAATGACGATTGTCGAGGTGAGCGTGGGGAAGAGCGGAGGGAAGAAGTAATGGCGTACACTTTCATCATGTTAATCCCGTTGAATTCGACGGGATTAAATTGCGGCGAATTCGCCATAATTAAAATGGGAGTTTTAAATGGGTAAAAACATCGAAGTAAAAGGGACGAATGTAAGAATCCTGACAAAAGAAGAGAGTGACTACATCTCTTTGACCGATATAGCCCACTACAAAGAACCGGACCGAACGGATCACGTTATTCAAAATTGGATGAGAAACCGCAATACGGTCGAATTTTTAGGGATATGGGAGCAATTGAACAACCCGAATTTTAAACCCCTCGAATTCGAGGGGTTTAGAAGAAAAGCAGGACTCAATAGTTTTGTCTTGACCCCGAAGCAATGGACAAGCGAAACGAACGCCACCGGCATCATATCCAAGCCCGGACGCTACGGCGGTACCTACGCGCACAAAGACATTGCCTTCGAGTTCGCATCTTGGATATCCGTCGAATTCAAGTTATATCTGATCAAGGAATTTCAGCGGCTCAAGGACGAGGAATACAAGCAACTTGGATGGGATATCCGGCGCAATCTGGCCAAGATCAACTACCGAATCCACACCGACGCGATTAAAGATAACCTTGTGCCGCCGGAACTGAGCGTGCGCCAAACTAATCTGGTATATGCCTCAGAGGCGGATGTACTGAATATGGCGCTCTTCGGTATGACAGCAAAAGACTGGCGCGACAAGAATCCGGGCAGGAAAGGCAATATTCGGGACGATGCGGACATGTCGCAGCTTGTGTGCCTGTCCAACCTGGAGAATCTGAACGCCCTGTTCATTCGGGAGAATGCACCGCAGGCGGAACGGCTTCGCAAGTTGAACCAGATTGCCATACATCAAATGAAACTGCTGACAGACGACGCAAGCATCAAGCGGCTTGAGGGAAAGGACAAATAATGGCATTGCATAAAGACTTTCCGCAATCCCCGCACGCGATTGTCGATCCGGGCATCCGCTGGTTTCCCGCCGATGAGGCTTTGCGCGAGACCAGCATGGAAAAGCTCATGCCGCCGCTTGTGGCGGAGCTGCGCCGCAAGGTGAAAGAGTTCCGGGACGCTGAGTACGCGGACGCTACGGACACCAGCCGGAGCCTGCTCAATTGGTGGTTCAAGACGCCGCACCTGCTGCCGAAGGCTTATCTCCCCTCGCCCTATGGGAGAGGGGCCGGGGGTGAGGGCATGGTGGAGTTTGAATACTACTTCGCCCAGCGTGAGGCATTGGAGACGATTGTCTACCTCTACGATGTTGCGGGGGTAAAAGACAAACACGATATGATGCGCTTCGATGCAAGCGGCCTTGTATCAGGGAGCATGTTCGATGAGACCTGGCGGCGGTTCGTGGTGAAGATGGCGACGGGCAGCGGCAAGACCAAGGTGCTGAGCCTGGCGCTGGCGTGGAGTTTTTATCACAAATTGTACGAGCCGGAATCCGAACTGGCGCGCAATTTCCTGGTCATTACGCCCAACATCATTGTCCTGGACCGTGTTTACCGGGATTTTCAGGGCCTCCGTATCTTCTTCGATGATCCGGTGTTGCCGGATAACGGATTTGACGGGCGCAACTGGCGCGACGATTTTCAACTGACGCTGCATCTGCAGGACGAGGTCCGTATCACCCGGCCTACGGGCAACATCTTCCTGACGAACATACACCGGGTTTATTCGGGTGAAGACATTCCACCGTCTCCTGATGATGAAGATATGAGGGATTATTTTCTGGGCAAGCGGCCCACAGGCGCCACCACGGATTCCAAGGTGGATTTGGGCATGATTGTCCGGGATATAGACGAACTGATGGTGTTGAATGACGAGGCGCACCATATTCACGACCCGCGCATGGCGTGGTTCAAAT
>JACRHD010000003.1 GCA_016234115.1 Nitrospirota bacterium | reverse complement strand
GTTTCCGTGTTTCTACAAATGTAATTGCATTATCTATGCCAACCTTTAACTTGCTGAATTTACAGCCTGAATCACATTCATAATTTTGCAGTAATGCAAATCCTCTTGCAGTAGCGCAAAGGGCAGAGGGCAAAGCGCAAAACGCAGAGGGCAAAGCGCAGAGGGCATAGGGCAAAGCGCAAAGGGCAAAAAGGCGGGGGGCACAAAGGGAAGTCTGCGGAGGAATTTTCTATACGACACCTTTAAAAGAGAGTCAGGAGTCAGGAGTTAAGAGTCAGGAAAAGAACAAAGACAAGAATTGCGCAGAAGCAAAAATGTAAATATGGTGTTTGTCGATTATAGAAATTCCGCAGCAGGCTTCCCTTTGTGCCCGGAGGATGAGAACTAAAATTAAAGATGTCTGGAAATAAGATTACCTTGCTCTGAATCTCCCGGCCGCCGCCATTAAGCCGTCAGCCCATTCAGGTGCCCCGATGGCGTGAAGATGGGTGTATGACGCAAGCACATTTTTATAACACAGGCCGTCTTTGTTATCTATGATGCCCTTACCGCGTTTGACATTGAAAATCAGGCGGGAGTCCCCCTGTTCAAAATCAAGCACGTGTGAATAATGAAACTCATGCCCCCGAAGCACAGTCCCCGAATCAAAATACGGATTCGGCCCTGAAGTTTCAATAATTGTATAACCGTGCGCCTGGGGCTTACGCTCCAGACCGAAGACAATGGAAAAAACTCCGACCATGGGGTATTCCCTGTTTTGAAGGATGAGGCCCTTGCCCAGATACATAAGTCCGCCGCACTCGGCATATACCGGCAGTCCCTTGTGGACGGCATCGAGCAGCGCCTTCCTGAAATTTACATTCTCAGCCAGCGCCATCGCATGAGTTTCAGGAAATCCTCCGCCTATATAAAGCGCGTCAATTTCAGGAAGGCCGTCTTCCCTCAGGGGACTCACTTCGATCAGTTGCGCCCCCCTCTTTTCAAGTTCTTCAAAATTCTCCTGGTAGTAGAATTGAAAAGCGGAGTCGCGGATAACGCCGATTCTTAAAGAAGGGTCAGGGGGCAAGGGGCATGGGGCAAGGGTATTGTTGAGATATGCTTCCTCCTGCCCCCTGACCCTTGCCCTCTGACCCTTCTTTGTTTGACCCTTGACCCCTGCCCCTTGCCCCTGTTTAATCGGCTCTGCTTCATTGGCGATCTTCAGCACTGCGTCTACGTCGATATATTTCTCCCCTATCTCAGCAACCTCATCAAGGGATTTCTCCACATCGAGATGTTCCTGAAAAGGGGTCAGGCCCATGTGCCTCTCCGGGAACGGGTCTTTTTTCAACCTCGGGACCGCGCCCACCACGGGTACGTTGCATCTTCCCTCCACGGCCTTCCTTATCAGCGCCTCCTGCCTCGCAGTTGCTATCTGATTCAGCACGATCCCGCCGATGTGGACCTTCGTGTCCATCATTTGGCACCCGAGGACCACGGCAGCGATTGTATTCGTTGCCTTGGTACAGTCAACAGTTATTATCACGGGGGCTTTCAGAAGCTTGGCTAATTCAGCGGTGCTGTATGTGCCTTCATGATCCATGCCGTCGTACAATCCGCGATTGCCTTCGATGACGGCAATGTGAGGGGCAAGGGGCAAGGGGCAAGGGGCAAGGGTATTGATACATGTTTCTTCCTGACCCTTGACCCCTGACCCTTGCCCCTCGATTGCATGCGCCAGGAATGACTGCTTCGCCTGTTCCGGAGACATCATGAAAAGATCGAGATTGTAACAGGGGGCGCCCGATGCCTTTGCCAGCCAGCCCGCGTCGATATAATCAGGACCTTTTTTAAAGGTCGTAACCTTATATCCACTGCTCTTTAAACGGGTGACAAGACATAAAGAAAGTATGGTCTTCCCGCTCCCGCCACGGAGACCGGAAACAACTATCCTTGGGATTGAGTAATCAGCTGTTTGCGTCATTAATTAGCGTTTGTTTAAAACTCTGGAATGACAGTCCAACATTGAACTCATAAATAAGTCCTGATTATACCATTAACCATTTAATTCATGGCTAACTCTGCTCCCAAAAAAATCCCCCCTTTGAAAAAGGGGGGCAAGGGGGGATTTTCAAACCGAATGATTTTATAGAATCTCCCCTGACCCCTCATTGTCAAAGAGGGGCATCAATATCCAAATGACAAATTTTAAGACTTGCTTATTTAATGAGTCCCTTTTCCCGCAGGTATTCTTCGCTCGGGATTTCTACTGAGCTGGCTCCGCCGCCGTAAGAATACATAAGCCTTCCGACGTCTATCATTCCTCTCAGGGCTTTCTTGACCGCATCGGGGGCCTCCGTAGTTTCTTCGGCAAGGGCCTTAATGACGTCTTTTTCCTTCAGTTTCTTCTTGCCCTTCATTTTTTCCATGTAAGCGAAGATCTTTTCTTGTAACTCTGCTGTTTCCATATCCTCACCCCTTTTTGATTTGTTGCAGGGGCGGGGTGACCCCGCCCCTACATTGGTTTTAATACTTGAATGCCGCTGAAGTCCTGAAAGTGTCTCTTGCGAATGTGAAATCGTCAATGTGCTGGAACGTGAACTCGATGCCTGTCAGCTTGAAGAAGCTTTCCCATCCGATTCTCTCGATCCACTCTCCGACTCTCTCATGCTTCTTAGCGTTCTTCGCGTATGTTTCAAGGATATTCCTTACCGCAGCAACGACCTTCGGCCATCTCGGCGGCTCATTGTAGAAGAACGGTATAGCAAGCTTCGAGAATTTCGGGCTTGTCCTGAGACTGCCGATCTTGCCTCCGACCACGATCGCAACGCCGTCTTCATCCGGTTTGTGAATGTCGATCGGCGGGCAAACCGTGAAGCAGTTGCCGCAGTACATGCATTTTTCCTCGTTGATTGTGACCGTCTTCTCCTTTGGATTCGGCCTGATTGCCGACGTCGGACAAGACGCAACGGTTGTCGGGATTTCGCATACTTTGGTCACCAGTTCGTGATTGATCGTAGGCACTTTCCTGTGCACGGCAACGACCGCGATGTCCGAGCAGTGGACCGCGCCGCACATGTTGACACAGCATGCGACTGCGAGTCTGACCTTGTTGGGCAGCTCTTTTGTTGTGAAATAGTCATAAACGTCATCCATTATCGCCTTGACCATTCCAGAGGCGTCCGTACATGCGCTGTGGCAATGTACCCACCCCTGTGTGTGGACGATATTGCTGATCCTCGGTCCGATTCCGCCGACGGAGTACTTTTTCTCCTTGAGCTCCTTCAGGAGGGGCTCCATTTTGCTCTTGTCGGATACAAGGAATTCCACATTGTTTCTTGTGGTAAAGCGGAGATAACCTTCGCAGTATCTTTCCGCCATGTCGCAGATGTCACGGATGGTCTCTGTGCTCAGGATCCTCGGTGAGGCGACCCTTACGGTATGAAGCGTGTCTCCGCTTTCCGCCACATGCACCATCGTGCCTCCGGTTAACACCTCATGATATTTCCATTTGCCGTAGTTCTTCTTTATCACGGGCGGTATGAACTGATCATATTTGGGTGGTCCGATGTCTGTTTGTCTTTTGGGTAATGCCATGTGCTAATCCTCCTTTATTTATTTTGCTTAATTATTTCTGAAAATCGCTTTCTTCCCAGAAGAAGAACGGGTCTTTTCTCGGCTCTTTAACCTGCTGTGGCTGAGCCGGCACTCCGATGGCCTCAAGGAATGACCTCATCCCCTCTGCCTCGATGACCTCGCCGATTCTCTCTCTGGGTTTTGCGGTGTCATCCCACCAACCGATCATCTTGCGGATCATATCTTTTAGTTCAGTGTATGGAGCATCCACCTTTATAAAAGGTACGATGACCCATGAAAGCAGTGAACCGACAACGATCGGGGCCTTACTGCCGACAAGGAGTGTTGCGCCTTTTTCCTTTCCGGACCTGAGCGCCTTCGTCATCTTTGCTATACAGTGCATGCACCTGCTGCATTCGGCGTCGTTGATCTTCAGTGTTCCGTTATAGGACATGCAGTTTGTCGGGCACATTTCAACAATCTCGGCCTGTATGTTCATGCCTGCGTCCGCGTACTTTTTTACTTCAGCCTGGTCTATCTGGATATTGCCTTTCCAGGTCCCGATGATAGACAAGTCTGCGCGGGCGATGGCTGCTACGCAGTCTACTGCGCAGCCGGCTGTCTTGATTTTGAATTTATAAGGGAATGCCGGCCTGTGAAGCTCATCCTGGAATTCCTGGGTGAGAGTATAGGTAATATCGAGGGTGTCGATATTGGACCACTCGCAGCGGCCTGGTCCTACACAGCAGCTCGGGGTCCTCATTGCTGAGCCTGAACCGCCAAGGTCCCATCCGCGTGAAGAATATTCAGCGAAGATCGCTTCGAGGTTTTCAGTGGTAGTCCCGAGGAGAACAAGGTCCCCGGTGGAACCATGCATATTTGTAAGTCCGCTTCCGTACTTGTCCCAGATGTCACAGATCATTTTCAATGCCTCTGCGGTATAGAAGAAGCCGCTTGTCTGGTTGATTCTTACGGTGTGAAAATGCGCGATGCCGGGGAACTCTTCAGGTAATGAAGAATACCTCCCGATAACGCCCCCCCCGTATCCGAGAACGCCTACGATACCGCCGTGCTTCCAGTATCCGCGCTTGGTCCTGTACGATTTCTCAAGCTGGCCTAACTCGTCGTCCGCCATTGGGCTTTTCTTTGCGGCCTTTTTTATTTCCGTAACAAAACTCGGCCACGGTCCTTTTTCAAGCTCATCCAACAATGGTGTTTTATACTTCCCGCTCATGTATACCTCCTTTTTATTTTTGCCCTTGTATTCTTACAAGAGAACATGATGTGCGCAACATTAAAACTGACGTGTCCCTTCTGAAAGACTTTTTTCTTGAACTTATGGATTCGGAACAGAAAAAAAGGTTTACCATAGTAATACAACTCCTATTTCGACGTCAAATAAAAAAATTTAATTGAAACATCATCGATGCTTATCTAAAGTCATAGAAGTAGGGGCGACCCGGCGGGTCGCCCCTACTTCACTTTCACCCCTTCAAGAAGTATCAGGGCAAGTACAACTGTAAATCCGGCTATCAGCCCGAATATGTTCACAACCTTGTAATACACCAGCATAAAAATGGCCGTCGAGACTGTCAAAAGCCGCGCGAGATTCAACATCACGATCCCCACGGCGGCCTTTTCCGAGCCGACCAGCCCCTCTACGTTTCTCGTCAGCGCCCTCAGGTTGAAAATTCCGAACAACCACCCGAAGAAAATCCCCAGGGGCATCTTCCGCGATTCGAAGAAGAAGGCTATCACGATAGCGGGCAGGACAATGAAACTACTTTTTTTAGCTACCCTTTTTAAGAGTTCCATAGTTGTAACAACCGGGTCGGGGGTTCAAGGGTTCGAGGGTCCAAGTAAAAAAGCGGTAAAACCATCCTTATCACTCGGACCCTTGACCACTTGGCCCATTGGACCCTTTATCATCATTGTTCATCTTAGACGCTATCTTGAACAAATATTTAAAACCGGCGGCTATTCCCAGGAGCGTAAATATTACGGTAAGCCATGGAAATGTGTTTAAAAACCTGTCTAACAGATAATACCCGAGGGCAAATCCGATAAAAGTGCTTATTACAAGATTTATGCCGACAGTGCTCGCCACGCCGAGATAGCGGAAAAATTCTCCCTTTTTCTCTCTCTCGCCTGAAGACTTCTTTCCTGTGTTTGTCGTCAAGATGTAAAACAGTTTAGCAGAAGGCCCCCTGAAATTCATAGTAATTCACCTCTAAAGAATTTCCCCGACATTACCGAAATGATGAGTGATCGACAACTTTGAGAAATAGAGAGACGACGAAATGAAACATTCCTTTTTTTTTGCCTTAATTGTATTGATTTCCCTGACTTTTCTTGCCCTTTTCCGTTCTACCGGGTCCGCTGAGCACGTCCCAGGGGAGCTGCTTGTTAAATTCAGAAGCGACACCGGCACATCTGTTATGGAGCGGCTTCACAAAGCAGCCGGTTCCGTCACGAAAAAAGATTTCAGCGAAATAAGGGTACAGCGGGTGCAACTGCCTGACCACATGAGCGTGGAAGAAGCAGTTGAATATTATAAAAAAGACCCCAATGTGGAATATGCCGAACCGAATTACATAGTTAATATCAATACATCCCCTGACGACTCAACTTTTACTGCCCTGTGGGGATTGCATAATACCGGTCAGTCGGGCGGAACGCCTGATGCCGACATCGACGCGCCGGAGGCATGGGACATAACGACGGGTTCACCTGACGTAATTATAGCCGTCGTAGACACCGGAGTCGCATATGACCATCCGGAACTAACTGACAACATCTGGACAAACAGCGGAGAAACTGATTGCATGGACGGCATCGACAACGAAGACAACGGCTATATCGATGACTGCCATGGCTGGGATTATCTGGGGAATGATAATGACCCCACGGACTACAACGGTCACGGCACCCATGTCGCCGGGACCATTGCGGCGAAAGGGAACAACGACACGGGCGTTACGGGTGTCATGTGGAGCGCAAGAATAATGCCGTTGAGGTTTCTCGGCGTAAACGGCGCAGGCACAACGGCCGACGCCGTGTCGGCCATTTTATACGCAAACGCAAACGGCGCTCATATCATCAACAATAGCTGGGGCGGAGGCGGATACAGCCAGGCCCTGAAAGACGCGATAGACGCTTCCGACGCTGTGGTAGTGTGCGCGGCCGGAAACAGCAGCGGAAACAATGACGCGGCCCCATTTTACCCGGCAAGTTTTTCCAGCCAGAATATAATATCTGTCGCAGCCACGGATTCAAACGACGCCATGTCGTCGTTTTCGAACTACGGGACGGACTCAGTCGATCTGACTGCGCCGGGCTCCGGTATCTTCAGCACTGTCCCGACATTCAGTTACGGTTTGCCGGTTACTCTCTACGGGGAAGAAGATTTCGAAGCGGAACAGGGCGATCTCCCGCTTCTGGGCTGGTCCAGAGGCGGCTCCAATTCCACATGGACTGCAACAGAGGGGACGGGTTTCAGCGGGACGAACTGCCTTGAAGACAGTCCCGGAAGCAACTATTTAAACAACACTTCTTCATGGGCCGGGTACATGACGCCTATCGTGCCGGTCAGGGACAATATATACTCCCTGTCGTTCAAGCGCATGGGGACCCTTGAAAACGGCTTTGATTATCTCGACATCAATTACTCGGTGGACGGGGTCAACTGGGAATGGGCGGATTACAGGACGGGCACGACCAACGGCGTTTTTATCGCGGATTCGACGAATGCCCTCACGAACATAGCCGAGATGTATGACGAGTTCTATTTCGGCTTCGGCCTGACCGCCGACTCATCGATAAACGAAGAAGGAATTTATCTCGATAATATAAAGCTGACAAGGACCCCGATTTCCATAGGCAATTACAGCTACACATATTACAGCGGGACCTCGATGGCGGCGCCTCATGTATCGGGTGCGGCAGGGTTGATAAAGGCCTTGAAGCCCCAGCTTACAAACCTGCAGATAAAAGCCGCTATATTGAACAGCGTTGACGTACTGCCGCCGCTGAGCGGCAAGGTGTCTACAGGGGGCAGACTGAATGCCTATCAGGCGCTGATGGAGCAGAACCTTGTATGGGACGGAGAAAACAGCGGCGACGGAGGGACCGTCATCAATCCCGGTTCGGGAACGGTTGAAGCGTCCTCCGGCAGCGGGGGAGGCGGAGGATGTTTTATTGCGACCGCCGCATATGGAAGCATTATGCATCCGTATGTAAAAGCGTTGAGGGCCTTCAGGGACAGGCGCCTGCTGACGACGGCCTTCGGCAAGGCTTTTGTCCGGTTTTACTACAGACACTCACCTCCCATAGCGGATGTAATCAGAGACAGCGCATCATTAAGGTTAATGACAAGAGTCATTCTCATGCCTGTTGTGATGACAGTGATATTCCCGTACCAGTCGGCGGCAATATTTATCACGCTGCTCATCGCCGCATTTGCACTGAAAAAGAACAGGGTCACGGGTCAAGGGGCAAGGGGCAAGGGTTAAGCCCGCCTTCCTTTTGTGCATCCGTTATCTTTAAAACCCCTGATCCTTGCCCCCTGAGCCGTGACCCTTTCCTGAATCCCGGTTCCTTGACATCTGTTTTAAACTAATAGAGAATACTTAAGTAGTATATATAAATATGACAGTCGTACACGCAGAGAAGCAGACGGTAGAAGACAGGCTCAGGACCATCTCGAGATTCATCCTGATTGGAGCGACTTACTGGATCGCTGACTCTCTTGTCGACGCCTATATCTATCGCAAGGGCACATTAATCTCCCAGATGTTTTCCCTCCCCGTTGACGAAGTCTATATGCGGACTTTGACCATTATTTTTCTATTGATTGCCGTCTATGCCTTGTCCTCAATCGGAAAACAAAAGAAGGTCGCAAAGGCCTTGCAGGAATCCGAGGAAAAATACAGGAGCGTCGTTGAAAATGTAGGGCTCGGGATATCCCTTATAAGCCCTGACATGACGATACTGTCCCTGAACAGTCAGATGAAGAAATGGTTTCCTGATATCGATGTCGCAAATAAGCCGGTTTGTTACAGGGCCTTTAATCACCCGGCGAAAGAAGGTATCTGCTCTTACTGCCCCACCTGTAAAACGCTTGCCGACGGGCAAAACCATGAATCCGTAACAGATACCCCTTCAGGGGACGAGATCAGAAATTACCGGGTGATTTCATCTCCGGTCAAAGACCCTGAAGGCAAAGTAATCGCAGCGATAGAGATGGTCGAGGACATAACCGAACAAATACGGGCACAGACAGCCCTGGCCAAATCAGAAACAGCGTACAGGGAGCTTGTCGAGAATGTGCGGGACGTTATCTACAACATCTCGGTGGACGGCACAATATTGTCCCTCAATCCTGCTTTTGAAACGATCACGGGCTGGGAGCAGGGCAAATGGTTAGGGAAAAACTTTTCATCACTGGTCCATCCCGAGGATTTACCGTGGGCGCTGGCCCTTTTTCAACAGATACTGAATGGAGAATTCCCGCATAGTTATGAATTCCGTATCCTCACAAAATCGGGCGGATACAGGACAGGGGAATTCCTTGCAAAGCCGAAGTTCATGGACGGAAAAGTGGTCGGGGCTTTCGGCATAGCCCGGGACATCACGGAGCGCAGGATGGCGGAGGAGGCCCTGAGGGAAAGCGAGGAAAGGTACCGGCTGCTCTTTCAGCGCTCCCCGATAGGAATATTTCACTATGACCTGAGGCTGATCATTACCGATTGCAATAAGCGCTTTGAAAACATTCTCCGGTCCAGCGTTGAAAAACTGATAGGGCTCGACATGAAGACCCTGAATGACAGCAGCGTGATCCCCGCCCTCAGTTCTGCGATAAAAGGAAAAGACGGTTTTTACGAAGGTTTTTACCGGGCTACGACCAGCTCCGCCGAAATATGGGTCTCCCTGCAGACGGCCCCTCTCTTTGACAGGCAGGGAAACATCATTGGCGGGGTCGGGATCGTGGAAGACATAACAGACCGCAAGGAAACATATGACGCCCTGGTCCGGCAGACACGCCTTGCTGTGCTCGGGGCGGAGATAGGCGTTGCGCTCACCGGCGAAAGCTCCTTGAGGGAGACCCTGCAGAATTGCACCGAGGTCATGGTCAAGCATCTTGACGCGGCGTTTGCCCGCATATGGACGCTGAACAAGAATGAAAACGTACTGGAATTACAGGCCAGCGCTGGAATGTACACGCATATCGACGGCCCTCACAGCCGCGTGCCCGTCGGTAAATTAAAGATCGGGCTCATTGCCCAGGAACGTAAACCTCATCTGACTAATTCCGTCATCGGCGACCCCAGCGTAAATGACCAGGACTGGGCAAGGCGTGAGGGAATGGTCGCCTTCGCGGGCTACCCCCTGATTGTTTCCGACCGGCTGGTGGGCGTTGCGGCAATTTTTGCCCGTCACCCGATTGATGACGCCGCGCTTCAGACACTGGGGGCTGCGGCAAACCAGGTCGCGCTCGGCATTGAACGTAAACAGAAAGACGATGAGTTCTTCCAGATAACCCACGACTGGGAAGATACCTTCAATTCAATTACGGATATGGTCACAATCCACGACAAAGATTACAACATAATCCACGCCAACAAGGCCGCGGAAAAAATCCTTGGACTTCCTCTCCTTGATGTGACCCCGGGAAAGTGCTTCCGTTACTATCACGGGACGGAAAAGCCGCCGGAAGGATGCCCGAGCTGCGACTGCCTCAAAACAGGAATACCCGCCGCATTCGAACTGTACGAGCCTCACCTGAATATGTTTATTGAAATAAGGGCCATCCCCCGCTTTGACAGCGGCAATAACCTTATAGGACTGATCCATGTAGTCCGGGACATTTCAGGCCGCAAAAAACTTGAAGACCAGCTTCGCCAGGCCCAAAAGATGGAGGCGATAGGCCGGCTTGCCGGGGGCATCGCTCATGACTTCAACAATATGCTTACGGCAATAATAGGTTATGCGAATATTCTGAAAATGAAGATGAGGGGAGACGACCCCCTGAAGGTCAACCTGGACCAGATATTAGCCGCCTCGGAAAGGGGAGCTTATCTTACGCAAAGCCTTTTAGCATTCAGCAGGCAGCAGATAAGCAACCCGGGGCCGGTAAATCTCGGCGAGATTATCAGGAAAATAGAGACACTCCTGCTAAGGGTGATCGGAGAGGATATAGATCTCAGGGTCGCGTTATCTGAAGATTTAATAGTGCTGGCGGATAATGTGCAAATAGAGCAGGTCCTCATAAATCTGTGTACGAATGCAAGGGATGCGATGCCGAAGGGAGGGGTCCTCGTCATCGAGACTTCCCTTACTGAGCTGGACCGGGAATTTATAGCGGCGCACGGGTACGGCAAGCCCGGACATTATGCGCTCATCTCGGTTTCGGATACAGGCGCGGGCATAGATGAAAGCATAAGGGAAAGAATATTCGACCCCTTCTTTACGACAAAAGGGGTCGGGAAGGGGACCGGGCTCGGACTTTCAATAGTGTACGGAATTATAAAACAGCATAACGGGTATATCACCTGTTACAGCGAACCCGGCAAGGGCACGACGTTCAAGATATACCTTCCGATCATTGAAGCGAAAGTTAAAGAAGCTGAACAGGAAGTATACAATGACTTGAAAGGCTCGACAGTCACGATACTCCTGGCAGAAGACGAGCCTGCTGTCAGAAGTTTAACAAAACACGTCCTTGAAGAGTTCGGGCACCGCGTAATAGAGGCGGCCGACGGCAGAGAGGCTGTAAATAAATTCAGTGAAAACAAAGATAATATAGAGCTCCTCATCTTCGATGTAATCATGCCGAAGATGAATGGAAAGGAAGCTTATGACAGGATAAAGGCGATGCGTCCCGATATAAAAGTACTTTTTACAAGCGGATACCCTGCTGATTTTATACACCGTCAGGAGATAATGGAAGAAGGACTGAATTTCGTATCCAAACCGGTCTCACCGGCAGGGCTTTTAAGGAAAGTGAAAGAGGTCCTGGAGAAGTAAATATGAGTTAAGAGTCAGGAGTCAAGAGTCAAGCGGAACAGGTACTTAACTCTTAACTCATAACTCTTAACTCTGTCTTTTTATGAAACCAAACACTGACTACGACATACTCGTCATCGGCGCCGGGCACGCGGGGTGCGAGGCCGCGCTTGCGGCTGCGAGGATGGGCTTCAGCGTCGCGGTATTCACCATGAACACCGACACCATCGGCCAGATGTCCTGCAATCCCGCTGTCGGGGGACTCGCAAAAAGCCACCTGGTAAAAGAGATAGACGCATTAGGCGGAGAGATGGCAAAGATCACGGACAGGGCAGGCATACAGTTTAAGGTCCTGAATAAAAGTAAGGGTCCCTCTGTCTGGGCCACGAGGGTCCAGGCCGACCGCGCCCTTTATAGAAAACATATGAAGGCCGCGCTTGAGGCGCAGAAGGGTCTTGATATCAGACAGGAAAATGTTGAGGAACTACTCATTGATAACGGCCACGTGTGCGGCATCAGGATTACCGGAGATGCGGAAACTACATACAAGTCAAAAGCCGTAATTATTGCGACAGGCACATTTTTAAACGGGCTGATCCACATAGGGCCGGAGAATTTTCCAGCCGGCAGAATCGGGGAGCCCCCTTCAATCAATCTCTCGAAAAGCCTCCATGCGGAAGGATTTAAAATCGGCAGGCTCAAGACAGGAACGCCCCCGCGTCTTGCCGCGAAGGGAATTGATTTTTCCGTCACGGAAGTCCAGGACGGCGATATGCCGCCCCCTCCGATGTCTTTATTTACATCGGAGATTACCAACCAGCAAATGCCCTGTTACATGACGTATACAAATTCCGATACTCATAAAATAATACAGGACAACCTGAAGTACTCCCCCCTCTACAGCGGAGTGATTAAAGGAATAGGCCCCCGTTACTGCCCGTCGATAGAAGACAAGGTCGTAAGGTTCCGGGACAAACCGAGGCACCAGATATTCCTTGAACCCGAGGGGCTCGACGCGGATGAATATTATGCCAACGGGATTTCCACAAGCCTCCCCCGCGAGGCGCAGATACAGTTTGTAAAAAGCATAAAAGGGCTTGAAGAAGCGAAGATAAATAAATTCGGCTACGCGATTGAATATGATTTCGTGTATCCTACCCAGCTTAAGCCTACACTCGAAACAAAGCGCGTTGAAGGGCTTTATCTTGCGGGGCAGATAAACGGCACTTCGGGATATGAAGAAGCAGCCGCGCAGGGACTGGCGGCTGGGATAAACGCCGCGCTGAAACTTAAGGGGAATGGGCCCTTCATACCCGGCAGAAATGAGGCATACATCGGCGTTTTGATCGACGACCTTGTAACAAAGGGGACCCAGGAGCCGTACAGGATGTTTACCTCTCGCGCGGAATACAGGCTTCTGCTGAGGCAGGACAACGCAGATCTTCGCCTTATGGAAAAGGGGCACGATCTCGGACTGATCAACAAGGAGCAGTACGAGGCCTTTTCAGATAGAAAGGCTGCTATAGAGAAAGAACTAAAACGGCTTCGATCAACGCGCGTCAAACCCGGCATTATCAATCCGACGCTGAAACGGCTCGGCGAAGCGCCCGTCAGTGAAGATGCGAGCCTGTATCAACTCTTGAAAAGACCGGAAGTTAAATATTCTACTATCGCAGAAGTCTCGCCTCCGCCGCACGTTTCCATCCCCCTCGACGGGCCTGTCCCGATGTCTTTATCAGGGGGGGGGTCAGGGTGGGGGTGTAGCCTGCCGCATGACGTTATCAACCAGGTCGAAATCCAGACCAAGTATAAAGGTTATATCCGGCGTCAGGAAGAGTTGGCGGAAAAGTTAAAGAGGATGGAGGAAAAACGGATTCCCGAAGGATTTGTTTACAAGGGAATCAACGGGCTTTCAACAGAGATCGTGGAGAAACTCGAAGAAGTCAGACCCGTCAACCTCGGACAAGCCGGCAGAATCCCCGGCGTCACGCCGGCGGCGATTTCGCTTTTGATGATAGCGGTGGAGAGGTTGAGAAGGACGAGATAGTGACTGCTTTAATATTTGAAATTTCAAATCTCAAATTTGAAATCATTTTCTGTATTTCTTAAGCGACTCTAAAAATTCCGCTCTCTCTTTCTTGTCCTTAGCAACAACTTTTTCTTTTTCACTTAAATATCTATGCCCTCTGATTTCACTGTTTTGCAGCGAATCGGCCCATGCCCTAAGCTGACGGGAGATGCCTTCGGCTTCTGATTTCAAATTTGAAATTTCAGATTTGAAATCCTGAAAAGCAGAAAGCCTTTCAATGAAGCAAAGTATTGAACGCACTTCGCCTGCCGAACCTCTTGCAATGTACAAAAAAGTCAGAAGCTCTTGTGTTGTCCCGCGCTCAAAACCTTCTGCAACGTTATTTGAGACCGATAGCGCCGCACGCTCTATCTGATCGCGCAGGCTGTATTTCCTTCTGAATTGTTGTCTTTCCGTCATGGCATAAATTTTTTCTGCAAGCTCAATTGCCGCCTTCCATACAGGCAAATCCTCAAACCTCTCATACGTCATGTTGTCCCCTCTCTTTAAAATTTGAAATTTGAGATTTGAAATTTCAAATCACTGAGTTAAAGCAAACAAGCTGCGTCCCGTGCCTGCCATCGGTTCAAGGACTCAGGAGCAGCCTTTTTCAGTTGTCCGATTTTTTCGGACAACTCATCATAGCCTTCCTGTGCAAGCTTTTTCTTGAGATCATTCCAGTACTTCCTCGGCCTGTCATTGCCAGTCAAAACCTCAATAACGTCAATTATCGAAAACCACCACTCATTGTTATGAATGGTCTTTCTGATCCTTTTCCCTTCTGTTGTTTTTCGAATTAAAGCGGCCCATAATCCCGGAATAAACTGACCTTTTCTGACAGTGGGGGGGGGAGACCCCCCTGATGTCAGATGATTTCCGTAGACGCGATACGGACATGTTCGGCGGAGACAACCGGACATTTCTCGGAGGCTGCCGCCATGAGGGCGCCTCTTGCGAGGTTGTTGGCTCTTCTGAGCAGCCCTC
>JACRHD010000034.1 GCA_016234115.1 Nitrospirota bacterium | reverse complement strand
GTGCGACGGGGTGGATACGGATGTGTGCATAGAAGGGACATACCGGTGTATTAATGGAGTGCAGGGCTGCACTGATACTACGAGTAATAACATGGAGACATGTGACGGTCTCGACAATGATTGTGATGGGTCGGCGGATGAAAACCTGTCGAGAACAACTATGTGCGGGGTGGGACAATGTTCGAACAATACCGGCACTGAAACCTGCACAGGAGGAAGCTGGACAAACAATACTTGTAATCCATCTGGAGGCGCCACTACCGAAGTGTGCGACAATATGGACAATGACTGTGACGGGATTACAGATGAAGGCTTAGTCAATGTAACGAGATGCGGAGTAGGGGCATGTTTCGGCAACACTGGGAGTATAGCATGCATAGCCGGCAGTTGGGTCAACAACACCTGCGATCCATTGGCAGGAACTACAACCGAGATTACAGGCAATGGAGTAGATGATGATTGCAACCTGCTCACATATGATACCCCGGTATCTATAGACGGTGATGGTGACGCGTATACGAAACTGCAGGGAGATTGTGACGATACGAATATGGCCGCGCACCCTAACGCAACCGAGACCCCCGGCAATTTTATAGATGATGACTGTAATCTTCTAACTAATGACAGCCCTGTCAATACAGACGATGACGGTGATGGTTATATAGAAAATTCAGTTGTAGACAGTGCAAATAATGCGATACAGCTTTCTGGTCTTGCGGCAATACAGGACACTGGAAGTGAAGGAGATTGCGATGATACTAACTCAGCAGTCCAACCGGGCGCAACTGAAATACTACTTAACGGAATAGACGACGATTGTAATCCTCTTACCCTGGACAGTCCTGCTGATACGGATGATGATGGTGACGGCTATTCAGAAAATGAGGGAGATTGTGATGACACTAAGGCGTCAGCATATCCAGGCGCACCGGAAATATGCAATGGTATGGATGATAATTGCAATGGGAATACAGACGAACATGCCGATAGCGACGGCGATACATGGACAATTTGCGATGGCGACTGCAATGATGGAAATCCTCTAATACATCCAGGCGCCTCCGAAACAGTGAATGACGGAATAGATAATGATTGTAATGAGGCGACGCCGGTTACAACTGTGTTCGGCGTCGGCAGGAATACACCTTCATCCCTGCAATGGAAAGCAACCATGTCTGTAAATGTAAATGGCTCAGTTCCTGCCGGAGTGGTAAAATACTATTACTCGCGCCAGAGGGTAAACTTTACAAGTACGTCTATCATTTCAGTAACAGCATCCGGGGGGTCTGCTACGATTTCAGGTACAGGCAATGCTGCGAAAACCGTCAGGAATACGACTTCATACTGCATTGGATGTTCTTTCTCGGTAACGATAAATGACTTCGGCATAAGTGGCGACTTAATGTATATAGTAATCGACAATGGTAATTTTTATGCCGCGCCGGGTGGCCTGAAGAAATTGGATTCAGGCAATTTCACGGTTGTAGGACAGTAGATATTCTTATGATGCCTATTTCAGCGGAGACAATGTTGTTTCCGGCACGACAGCGCCCGTTGTACCCGAAGCCATAAGTTCCAAAAGGTCGAAGCGGAGATGGGCGGGCTGATAGAGGGGGAAGAACCGTTTGTTATGGAGGGCAGAGGGACATTCTCGGCACTTTTCAAGCATTCTTTGAAAGCGGAAAGTCGATTATGATATGCTTAGGAAATGCCGATTCCGTGTATCTCATGAAGGGTACCGTTCCTTCGGCGCCATTTACTATGCCCATTTACGAATTTTATTGCGGTAAATGCAACACGATCTATAACTTCTTGTCCAGGACGGTCAATACGGAAAAGACCCCGGACTGTCCCGGATGTAAAGATGTCAGACTGACCCGCAAAGTGTCTCTTTTCGCTTCGGTATCCGGAAGGAAGGAAGGCGGAGGACCTGATGCGGCGATGCCGGACTTTGACGAGGCGAAAATGGAAAAGGCGATGGCCATGCTGGCAGGTGAAGCAGGCAAAATCAATGAAGAGGACCCACGGCAGGCTGCCGCGCTGATGAGAAAGCTCTCGGATGCGACGGGTGTTTCGATGGGCTCCGGGATGGAAGAGGCCCTCCGGCGCCTTGAAAGGGGAGAAGACCCTGAAAAGATCGAGGCGGAGATGGGTGACCTTCTTGAAGGGGAAGAGCCTTTCATTCTTGAAGACAAAGGGAAGAAGGGGGGCCGGAAGCAAAAGCCTGTTGTGGATGAGACCCTTTATGAGTTGTAATTAAAGGGCGATTCACCGAATCGCCCCTACGTAACTCTTAACTCTTGACTCTTAACTCCCCCGCTGCTTCACTATCTCATAGCAGAAAATTGCGCTTGCCATGGCGACATTTAAAGACAACTGCGCGCCTTTCATGGGCAGGGTAACTTTCAGATCAAGATGTTTCTGTAGCCCGTAACGTATCCCCGTTCCCTCGGAACCCAGCACGAGGCAGAGAGGGAAGGGAAGAGAGACTTTATTGATGTCCTCTCCTCCTTCAATGACGGTTCCTACAGCCCAGTAACCCGCCTTCTTTGCATCCATTAAGGCCCGTGAGAGATTGGTCACCATCGAGACGGGGACGTAATTTTCTCCTCCCGAGGCCACGTGTATGACCGTTTCGTTGACCTCGCATGAGCCGTGTTCGGGTATCACTGCCGCAAAGCCCCCGAAGCAGGCGGCGATCCTCAGGACAGAGCCGAGATTGTGAGGGTCGTTGAGGTTGTCCAGAAAGATCAGCGAGAGGCGTTCCTCTTTTGCCTGCTGAAGCAGCCTTTCAAACGGGGTATACTGATACCTGTCCACTTCAGCGATAATCCCCTGCAGGCGGTCGGCGTTTTTGATTTTAAGCAGCTCTTTTTCCGTGACCCTGCTGACCGGAGCGCCGGAGGAATTTATGACTTTAATTATTTGCTGGTCGCTGAAATTGTCCTGCAGGAATATCCTTCTGACGCCTTTAGGATTCACATTCAACCGCTCAAGGACCGAATTTTTTCCGTATAAATACATCCTGTTTTTCGCCAATGAAGCACCCCGAAATTCAGGGCAGCCACGGGGGGCGGCCCCTACAATTTATTGGTCCCCTGTTAATAGGGAGTTCATAAGTATGATTACATAGCACGTCATTCCGCAGTCTGTAAGCGGGAATCCAGACAATTAGAAGTACTGGATGCCCGATTAAAGACTTCGGGCATGACGACTATTTATCCTAAAAACAGCAGTTCATTTACCACAGAGGCACAGAGACACTGAGAAAACAAGAGGTTATCGAATAATTTTGCTTCATCACTTAGGTGAATGATTCATATTGGCCTTTTCTCTTATTTTTTAACTCTGTGCCTCCG
>JACRHD010000033.1 GCA_016234115.1 Nitrospirota bacterium | reverse complement strand
CTATGCCGGCCATCCGTGTCATTCTATTTTGAAATAATCGAAAGGAGGCACGGCGATGGAAAGAGTTATGGAGCAAACGAAGAGCAAGAGGGAAGGAGCCCTCAGGGCGTGTCGTCAGTACTGGAGGGGTCAGGTACAGCAGTGGAGGGACAGCGGCCTGACGCAGAAGGAATACAGCCTCAAGGAGGGGATATCACTTGAGCGACTTGGCACATGGAAGCGGCGTCTTGACCGCGAAGGTCAGAAACAGTCCGGAGCTCTCGTAGCAATCCCCTCTCGGATAGTGTCCTCGGCGCTGCATAATGCCGGCACACTTAAGCTTGTGGTAAACGAGCGATACCGGGTAGAGATACCTGATGCGTTTTCTCCGGGCACACTTGAAACAGTCCTTCACGTGCTGAACCGAATGTAATGTGGGAGAGCAGTTTCGCCGTACAGGTGTATCTCGCAGTAGGCTCGACGGACATGCGCAAGCAGATTAACAGCCTGTCGATTCTGGTGGAGCAGAGCATGGAGCTTGACCCGTTTTCCGGCAGCGTGTTTGTTTTCTGCAACCGGAAACGTTCAACTGTGAAGGCGTTGTATTGGGAGAGAAACGGGTTTTGTCTGTGGCAGAAGCGCTTGGAGCGGGAGCGGTTCCGGTGGCCGGAAACCACAGAAGAAGTGATGAGGATAAGCCCCCGGGAGTTGAGGTGGCTGCTTGACGGACTGGAGGTAGTTCAGGGCAGCGCGCACCGGCAATTGCAGTACACATCTGTGACGTAAAAAAAGATAAATATTTTCTGTTTTCCTGCCGTTTTTCTATTTCAAAACAGAAGGTGTTTTGGTATACTTTCGGGTGTGATAGCTGAGCTGACTACACTCCGCGAAGAAAACTCCGAACTCAAATCCATTCTTCAGAAAAATGCAGTAACCATAGAGTCTCACGTCATCGAAATAGAGCACCTTCAGACAGAGCTTCGCCTTCTGAGACAGAAGATGTTCGGGCCCAGGAGCGAGCGTATGGTGGTGGTAGAGCCGGAGGTGCAGGCTCATCTTTTCAACGAAGCTGAAGCGACGGCGAAAGAGGACGGGATAGCCGAAGAGATACAGGTCATACAGTATGAGAGGAAGAAAGGCGGCCGCCGCGCATTGCCTGATAACCTTCCCCGGGTAGAAGAAGTGCATGATATCCCTGAGGAGGAGGAGATATGCGGATGCGGCTGTAAGTTGAGCCGAATCGGTGAGGAAGTAACGGAAGAGCTCGACATCGTTCCCCGTCATTGTCGTGTTATCCGGCATATCCGTCCTAAGTATGCATGCAGGCAGTGCGAGGGAGTGGAAAGCGACAAGGCAGCGGTACAGATCGCGCCGGCACCGGTGCAGTTATTGCCAAAGACGATAGCGACGGCAGGGCTGATAGCCTCGGTGATGGTAGAGAAGCAATATCGGCTTAACCTGTCCTCGAAAGCCGGTAAGCGGTCTTCGGGTTTTTCAAGCCGAACCATAGCGCGGTCACATTAATCCCCGGATGCCGGCTCTGGTGTTTGCTCCACTAAAACCGGGCCCTCCTGCGGCCTTATCGGACCCTGTTCCAAATTCTCCGGCGCCGCTTCCTCGCCCTCCGGTTTCGGCGGATTGAAATACGCCTCTATCACCCGCTTCGCTATCGGCGCGGCCGTCGAGCCCCCGTGACCGCCGTGTTCGACAAACACCGCCAGGGCTATTTCCGGTTTCTGCTGGGGGGCAAACGCGATAAACCATGCATGGTCCTGCTGCTCGTCAGAGAGGGCCTTTCCCCTGACAGCGCCCGCTATGACCTGCGCCGTCCCGGTCTTGCCCCCGATGCTGACAATGTCCGAGCGCGCCCTGCCGCCCGTGCCGCCGCTTTCATAAACAACGCCGACAAGCGCGCTCTTTACCATCTCCACGTATTCCGGGTTGAAATCAAGGACGCGTTCAGGCTTTGCATCGCTGCCGTCGCTTACAAGATGAGGTTTGTAAAGTTTGCCTCCGTTTACCACGGTAGCGATCATCCTTGCCATCTGGATCGGTGTCACTGAAAGATAACCCTGCCCTATAGCGACACTGAGGGTCTCGCCCTGGTACCACTTGTCTTTCCTGGCGTTAAGCTTCCATTTAGTAGAAGGGACGATTCCCTGGGCCTCTCCGTCGAGCTCGATCCCGGTACGACTGCCTAAGCCTAACGCGTTTGCATATTTTGCAATCAAATCTATATTTATCCTCTTTCCGATCTCATAAAAATAAACGTCGCAGGACTCGACAAGCGCCCTGTGAAGGCTGACGCCGCCGTGACCTCCCTCCTTCCAGCACCGGAACAGTCGCCCGAAATATGTCCCCCCGCCGCAGAATGCGGGCGTGCTCTCAGTGACGATCCCCCCTTCAAGAGCCGCAAGGGCGGTGACTGTTTTAAAGGTAGAACCGGGCGGATACTGGTTTGAAATGGCCCTGTTCATCAGGGGTTTCCTGGGATCGCCTGTCAGTCCCCTCCACTCCTCACGCTCTATCCCTCCGACAAAAAGGTTCGGATCAAAGGAAGGAGAACTGGCCAGCGCCAGTATTTCCCCTGTATCGGGCCTTATGGCCACTACCGCGCCCGTCTTGTCCTGAAGGCTTTTTTCCGCCTCCATCTGGGCATTGATGTCGATTGTGAGTTTCAGGTCCTCGCCCCGTCCGGGCTTCTGTATCCTGACAAACCTGATTACGTTGCCGAGGGCGTCGACTTCGACTATCTTTTTACCGGCTACCCCCCGCAGCGTGCCGTCATAACGTTTCTCGATCCCGAACTGCCCTATGAAGGCCTGACTTGGGACATCGCTGAATTCAGGTGAAGCCAACTGCCTGGGAGTGGGATTGCCGAGATAACCCAGGACGTGACTTGCCGTTTGCCCGTAAATATACCCCCGTGCGCTTGCGACTTCCACCTGGAGTCCGGGAAAGTCGATCTTCCTCGCCTCTATCCTGGCGACTTCCTCGAATGAGACGTTGCGCCTGAGGGAAATGACCTCATACGGATTTGACGATGCCCTTGCAAGTTTCCTGATATGCCCGGGCTCGACCTCCACCACCCTGCCTAACTCGGCCAGGGAGCCGGGGTCTTCAGGCATATGTTCCCCTATCATCGATATATCGAAAGACAATATGTTCCTTACGAGGGGAACGTCGTTCCTGTCATATATCACGCCTCTCGGCGCCGGAATATCTATGACCCTGGACCTGTTGCTCTCGGCGATCTTTTTATACTCGGGGCCCTTTATTATCTGAAGATGCCAGAGCCTGAGCACAAAGACCCCGAAGACGCAAAGGACGATGATGAAGGCGATGTTTATTCTCTTATACATAGTGATCAACAAAGGGGCAAGGGGCAAGGGGCAAGGGGCAAAAAATTACTTCCCGCCCTCTGTTACTCGACCCATGACCCATGACCCTTGACCCTTGACCCTCAAAATTAATGCCACAGCGCATCTCTACTCCTGTTAAACAAGGGGAACATTACCGCTGCCGCGGCCACTGTGTAGACGGAGCCCGCGACCGAAGTCCCCCATGTTCTGTTGACAAAGGATATCTTTGAAAACGTCTCATAGCAAATATTCACCACGGCAAGGTCGATCACCGAAAGCGCCGCGACCACGAACGCGCCGACTACGATATTCCATTCAAAAAGATTGTCCCTGACGGTCCTCGTCAGGACGGCGGCAACCGTCTTGCCGACAATATTGGGGCCGACAATAAACCCGCCTGAGACATCGATCAGCAGGCCGGTAAATGCGCCGTAGGCCATGCCCCTGCCCTGCTCATGTCTCGCCGAATAAAAACAGACCAGCACGAGCACGAGGTCCGGCTTTGTCCCGGTGAACAACAGGCCCTGTATCGCGAGGGCAAGATATGCAAGACCGCTGTATATCAGAAACGTCTTCACTATTACTCCCTCTCCCCGCCTTCCCGGCTTCATCACTTCTCCCGCCTCATTTCTTCAGTATGGCAACTTCCTCCACTCTGCTGAGAAGCTGCGCCGGCGTCACCTCGATAAGCTGGAACGCCTCTCCGGACTCCCTGTCCACCATGCTTACATATCCGGCCAGAAGCCCCTCGGGATATATGCCGTCAAGCCCTGAAGTAATTACGGTTTCACCTTCCGCAACGTCGAAGTCCTTCGATATATATTTCAGGTAGCACTTATTATCGCCGTTTCCTTCAAGTATGCCTTCCGTCCTCGAGGATTCCAGCCTGACCGCGACCGCGGAATTGGCGTCCGTCATAAGAATAACGCTGGCCCTCCCGCTGAAGACCCTGTGGATCCTCCCCACAAGCCCCAGGGGCGTGACCGCCACCATGTCCTTGGCGATGCCGCTGCCCAGTCCCTTGTTCAGCCACAGGATCTGAAACCAGTTGGTAGGCTCTCGCGCGAAGACTTCGGCGGAAGCGACATAATCGAACCTCTGCGCCTTCAGGTCCAGAAGTCCCCGCAGCCTTTCATTTTCATAGGCCGCTTCCCTGTATTTGATCCTCTCTTCTTCGCACCGGCTCAGCCTCTGAAGGGTATCGTCTTTTCTGAAAAAAGGGATTTGACCGAAAACGCTCTTAAGGGCCGAGCCTCCCTGTTCGATTATTTTTAAAGGATAGAGGGCGAAATCAAGGGCATGCTGTCCCCCTTTTATACTCTGGTATGTCAGCAGCGAAAAAACGAGCAGAACAAAAAAGGCAAGAAGGATAAATTTTTTTTTAAACATCTATATTAATTAAATCGCGACTCTTCTCAGGATATCCAGATCATCCAGCACCTTTCCGACGCCTTTCACCACCGCGGTAAGCGGGTCCTCGGCTACGATAACAGTGAGACCGGTCTCGTGTTTAAGCAATTCGTCGAGCCCTCTCAACAGGGCGCCTCCGCCCGCCAGGACAATACCCCTGTCTACAATATCGGAGGCCAGCTCCGGCGGTGTATTTTCCAGCGCGACCTTTATGGCATTTATTATTACGGTAACATTTTCGCTCAGGGACTCCCTGATCTCGTCTTCATAGATCGTGACTGTCTTCGGAATGCCTGAAACAAGGTCCCTCCCCTTCACCTCCATGGTCCTGTTCTGGTCGTCGATCTTAAAGGCCGAGCCGATCTGCTTCTTGATGTGCTCCGCCGTGCGCTCGCCGATGAGTATCCTTCCCTTGTTCTTGATATGGTTCACCACGGCCTCATCCATCTTGTCGCCGCCCATCCTGACCGCCTTGCTGTAAACAACGCCGTGCAGGGAGATGACCGCTACGTCGGTGGTGCCGCCCCCGATGTCGACGATCATATTGCCGCAGGGCTCTCCGATCGGCAGGCCGACCCCGATGGCGGCGGCCATCGGCTCTTCGATCAAATAGATTTCCCGCGCGCCCGAGGCCTGGGCGGCGTCTTTAACGGCCCGCTGCTCCACCTGTGTTATTCCGGAGGGGACCCCTATCGCTATTCTCGGCGAGATAAAGCTCTTGCGGTTATGCACCTTCCTTATGAAATATTTCAGCATCTCGCCCGTTTTGTCAAAATCGGCGATGACTCCGTCCTTGAGGGGTCTCATCGCAATGATATTGGCGGGCGTCTTGCCTAACATCTTCTGCGCCTCCAGTCCTACCGCTATTACCTTGTCCTTCTGGATTGCGACAACAGACGGCTCATCACAGACAATACCCTTGCCCTTTACAAACACCAGTGTATTGGCAGTGCCTAAATCTATCGCCAGATCGCTCGAAAAATATCCAAGAATTTTGTGGAACATCTACTCCTCCTGTCTTTCCTGCACAACGTGTGTCTTTGCCAGCTCATCTCCGGCCCTCATGCTGTGTTCACTGCCGATAAGGACGAGACTTTCAAAGAGGACAATTACAGCGACTACGAGAAACGAAAATATCCAGCCTATAAGGGGGACCATATTGAAAATGCCGAACAGGACAAACCCCACGGCAAAAGGGAAGTTTCTCAGGATCGATTCCCTGAAGCTGCAAGCCCTTACTCTATCCATATTATTATAAATCAATACCCTGAGTCCTATCAGTTTCTTGCCTACGCTCCTGCCGTCAAACAGCCCGTCGGCGATGAGAAGATACGTAAGCCCGGCAAAAAAACCCGCCTTCGGGATCACCTCATACAGGGCGGCCACAATAATAAAATCAATTGTCCTGGCTATTACCCTGTTTAACAGCCCTGCCTTGCCGGATTCTTTCTGCTCGCTGACGGGTTGATCAAAAAGGGACTCGGAAACACTCATTTCAATTCCAGTAAATACTAACAGATGTATTGTTTTATTTCAAGAAAAGTATATAAGGAACCGCTTAATTTATCAAATAACGCCGTCAGGCAAAAGTCATCTGTATCCTTTGTATCGACGTCGCCCCGCCGGTCTTCGGATTAACCTCCAGGACAACGCATGAAAGAACGGTCTCCCCTTTTGCGGTCTCAAACCTCGTCGGTATCTGGTTTAGAAATTTCTGTATTATCTGCTCCTTTTTCACCCCTATGATCGAATCCACGGGGCCCGTCATCCCGACGTCCGATATGAACGCCGTGCCCTTGGGCAGTATTCTTTCATCAGCCGTCTGAACGTGGGTATGAGTGCCGATGACCGCGCTCACCTCACCGTCCAGCATCCAGCCTATGGCTGCTTTTTCGGAAGTGGCTTCAGCATGAAAATCGATTATTATCACGGCTGCCTGTTTCCTGAGGGCCGCAACTTCCCTTTGCGCTGTCTGGAACGGACAGTCCATCGGAGACATATAGACCCTTCCGGAAAGATTAAGGACGGCAATCCTGTCTCCGGCGGGGGTGTTCAGCACGATGCTGCCGGAGCCCGGCACGCCGGGGGGATAATTGGCGGGCCTCAATAACCGGTTTTCTTTTTCTATGTAAGTGACCGCTTCTTTTTTGTCCCTGATATGGTTCCCCGATGTAAGCACATTTATGCCGAGGGCAAACAGCTCCTCGCTGATCGACTCTGTAATGCCGAAACCGCCTGCCGCATTTTCTCCGTTGGCGACGACAAAATCAATCTTTAATTTATTTACGAGATCGGGAAGCCCTTCCTTTACGGCCCTTCTTCCCGGGCTCCCGACGATGTCTCCAATAAATAAAATTTTCATAATTTTAATCCCTCATCCAAAACCGGGTACCAAAGACATCGAACCGCAAAGGCGCAAAGGACGCAAAGAAAAAATTAAATCTTATTGTTTTCAGCAATTAATCTTCTCTTCGCGCTCTTCGCGCCTTTGCGGTTATTGTCTCTATTTCGCGTACTCCACAAACCGCGATTCCCTGATTACAGTAACCTTGATCTGTCCAGGGTAGGTAAGCTCGGCCTCGATCTTTTTGGCAAGGTCCCTGGATATCTGGGCGCATAACACGTCGTTGACCTCGTCCGGCTTGACGATTATCCTTACTTCCCTTCCCGCCTGAATCGCATAGGACTTGTTTACGCCCTCGACGGATGTGGCTATCTGTTCCAGCTTTTCAACCCGCTTCAAATAATCCGTCAGCGTTTCTTTGCGCGCCCCCGGTCTTGCCGCCGAAAGCGCGTCCGCAGCAGCCACAAGCGAGGCCTCCACTGTCGCGGGGTCGCCTTCACCGTGGTGGACGAGTATGGCATTCACCACCTTTGCGTTTTCTCCGTATTTCTTCGCCATGTCCGCGCCGATGGACTGATGCGAACCCTCTACTTCGTGATCAATGGCCTTCCCTATGTCGTGCAGTATGCCCGCCCTTTTTGCAAGCCTCTGGTCCACCCTGAGCTCTCCTGCCATCACCGAGGCCAGGTACGCGACCTCCCGTGAATGCCGCAGGACATTTTGCCCGTAGGAGGTCCTGTACTTCAGTCTCCCGATGAGCCTGACAAGCTCGTGATGCAGGCCGTGCAGGCCGAGGTCAAAGACGGCCTTTTCACCCTCTTCTTTTATAGTCTGCTCTATCTCCTTCGTGACCTTTTCCACGATCTCTTCAATACGCGTGGGATGTATCCTTCCATCCGTGATAAGACGTTCAAGCGATATCCTCGCTATCTCTCTCCGAACCGGGTCGAAGCATGAAAGTATGACGGACTCGGGGGTGTCGTCTATGATGAATTCCACCCCTGTCGTCGCTTCAAGCGTCCTTATGTTCCTGCCCTCCCTCCCGATTATCCTGCCTTTCATCTCATCATTGGGGAGACTGACCGTGGAAACCGTATTGTCGCTGACATATTCACTGGCATAGCGCTGGATCGCCTGGCTCAGTATGTCTTTCGATTTTCTGTCGGCAATCTCTATCGTCTCGTCTTCAATACGTTTTGCGACCTTCGCCGCTTCGAACCTCGATTCCTCTTCAACGCGCTTAAACAGTTCTTTCCTGGCTTCGTCGACTGAAAGGGTCGAGATCTGCGCAAGCACCTCATTCTGTTTCTTCAGGAGGGCTTCATAGTTCTGCTCTTTTTCCAACAGCCCCTTCTCCCTGTTGTTTAATTCCCTGTCTTTCTTACTGAAGAAATTTTCTTTCTTGTCAAGCTGCTCGATCTTCCTGTCATACATTTCTTCTCTCTGCCGCAGTCTCTTTTCCGTCTGGCTGAGCTCCGTGCGCCGTTCCCTGAGCTCTTTTTCCGCCTCCGCCTTCATGCGAAGGACCGTGTCGGACGCCTCAAGCTGGGCCTCTTTCTTTAAATTCCCTGCTTCCTTTTCCGCGTTTTGCAGAAGCCTCTGCGCGTTTCCCTCTATCTCTTTGGCCTTTTTGCTTGTGCTTACTTTAAAGTACAGGAACGACAGAACGAACCCGGCAACGAGCCCTGCAGCGAGAAATAGTGTGATATTCATTATCTGCTCCTCCTTTTACTTAACCTTTTCTTGAAAATTTTTTCGTAACCCTGATCAGACGGGTAAAAGAAAATCCTGCCGTTTGTAAGGTACTGCTGGTCGACAAAATTCCCTTTAAAGCTATGGGGGTATTTGTAACCGATACCCGCGCCAAGCCGGGCGGCCCCCTTATAATTGGCGCTCTTCAGATGCGAAGGCACCGGAGACAGTCTCTCCTCCCTGACAACTGAAAGCGCGTTATCGATCCCCTTATATGCAGAATTGCTTTTAGGCGCCATTGCGACGTATATTGCGGCCTGCGCCAGCGGAATACGTCCCTCCGGCATCCCGATGGATTCTACCGCGTGAAAAGCGGCCACAGTCAGTTCCAGCGCCCTCGGGTCCGCGTTTCCAACGTCTTCGGATGCGCATATAACAAGCCTTCTCGCAATATAAAGAGGGTCTTCTCCCGCCTCTATCATCTTGGCCAGCCAGTAAAGAACGGCATCAGGGTCTCCTCCTCTCATGCTCTTTATGAACGCGGAGATGGTGTCATAATGTTCATCTTCACTGTAATAGAGTGATTTCTTTTGCAAAACCTCCTTTGCAAGCTGAACATCGAATACGCTTTGCCCGTTGCTCCTGAGGATCATAAATCCCATCTCAAGGGCATTTAAGGCCCTTCGTGCGTCACCTTCGGACATTGATGCGATGATCTCAGCGGCATCGGAATCCAGTTTTATGTCAAATTCACCGAGACCGTTTTCCCTGTCCTTCAGGGCCCTGTCGAGCAACGTCTTGATTTCGGATACCGTAAGGGGGGAAAACTGAAATATCATGGACCGTGACGATAAAGCAGGGATTATGGAAAAAAACGGGTTTTGTGTTGAAGCCCCGATCAGGGTCACATTGCCGTTTTCTACGTCAGGCAGGAGCGCATCCTGCTGAAGTTTGTTGAACCTGTGGATTTCATCGACAAAGAGGATGGCCCTCTCCGTGTCCCTTGCTTCATTCAGGGCATCTTTTATGTCACCAAGCCCTGATGTAACGGCGTTGAGGGCAATAAAATACGCCCTCGTCCTTCCGGCAATAATATGGGCAAGCGCTGTCTTGCCGGTCCCCGGCGGTCCGTACAATATCAGCGAAACGATGGAATCAGTTTCAATTGCCTCCCTCAGGGGCTTTCCCCGGCCAAGAACGTGCAATTGACCCAAAAACTCATCTAAGTTCCCCGGCTGCATTCTCCAGGCAAGGGGCCGCCTTTTTACAGGCTTCAACAATTCCATCGCTTTATTTGAAATCCCCCAATCTATCAGGCAGGATGCGATGACATGGAAAGGCTTTTAGGACAGAAGGGTCTTTCTGAAAACGGCCGGATTAAGTTTCAGGAACCTGAATTCTTCTTAACCCCGCCCGGGTAAACCGGCAACTCATGTGTTCCAATATCTGAAAGACTATAAAAAATCAGGAAAGTTTTATGGGGTCTTATATTCTGAGTTACTTTTCTATAGTTATCCATGCCCGAAAGAACCTTGACTGTCATAAGCTTTTTTTGTCCCGCGCCTGCGAGTCAAATTTAAAGGTACCCACCTTGCCGTGAGAGAAAAAAACTTTGATCCCTGTTTACACAGGTGGGCGCCTTGAAAGCAAGATCAGGCATATTCCCTTCGGAAAAGCACAACACTTGCATTTACGACGGCTCCCAAAATTTTCCAAATGTCGGAACAAGTTCCTTTCCCAAATCACCAACAAGGCAGGCAATCTCCTTGTTATCTATTTATAATTTTATACCAGAAAAGTCGGCCATTAATCAAGTTTTTTAATAACAGACCGTCGGTTCAATACTGTGCTATTTCGGTAAGACTCCGTAAGAAACAAGAACTTTTCTCAGCTTCTCCCTGTTCTCACTGCTCATCTCACAAAGCGGGAGCCTGAATTCCTCCCGGATCTTGCCCATCATGGCGAGGGCGGTTTTGGCAGGGATAGGATTTGTCTCTATAAACATCGCCTGATTTAACGGTTCAAGTTTGAAATGTAATCTTTTCGCTTCTTCCATATTGCCCTTCTCCCATGCGTGCACCATATCGGCTACATCCCGGGGGGCTACGTTTGCTGAAACGGATATGACCCCTTTGCCGCCGAGCGCCATGAGAGTCAGGGTCGTGAAATCATCACCTGATATTACCGCTATCCTGTCACCGCAAAGACGTATGATGTCACTTGCCTGCCTCATATCGCCAGTGGCCTCTTTTATGGCCACAATGTTTTTAATTTCCGCGAGCCTTGCCACGGTAGACGGCAGCATATTTACGGCGGTACGCCCGGGCACGTTATAAAGGACGATAGGGATATCGACCTTCTCGGCGACCGTCTTATAGTGCCTGTAAAGGCCTTCCTGCGTAGGCTTGTTATAATAAGGGGCCACCAGAAGGGCCCCGTCCGCGCCTAATTCTTTTGCCTTTTTTGTAATCATGACCGTCTCATCTGTCGAATTTGCGCCGGTCCCGGCTATTACAGGCGCCCTTTTATTTACCGCCTTGACTGTAATCTCTATGACCCTGTAATGCTCCTCATAATCGAGAGTGGCTGACTCCCCGGTTGTCCCGCACGGCACAATCGCATCGGTGCCCTCCGAGATATGATGCTCAATAAGTTCACACAGGGCCTTTTCATCCACTTTCTGCTCTTTAAACGGTGTAACGATAGCAACTATTGAACCTTTAAACATATGTCCTCCCGATAGTTATTATTTTTTATGAGACTAAAGTTTATGTGAAATTCAGCGCAAGGTCAAGTAGCATTCAGCTCTCAGCGATCAGCGATCAGCTCTCAGCAGTCAGCAAAGACGGTAAGTGTGATTAATCTGAACGCTGAAAGCTGATTGCTGATCGCTGAGAGCTATAAAAAAATTGACACAATCGGCACATTTTGATATGTTCAATATGAATGTGATTCATCTCAGCAGACTTTAATTGTCATTATATTCGGGGTAATTATGTTTGATCTCGGCATGCAGGAGCTTATTGTAATATTTCTTGTTGCGTTTCTTGTCTTCGGCCCGAAGAAGCTGCCGGACCTGGCCAGGACGGTCGGAAAAGGGCTCAAGGAGCTCAGGTCCGCCCTGTCGAATGTAAAAGAAACTATTGAGAAGTCGGAACTGGATATATCGAAGGGAATACAGGACGTGAAGGCGGACATACATAATACAATAAATAAAGCCGTTGAGCCTGAAGCGACAAAAGAAACTACCGCGGCAAAGCAGCCTGAATCGCCTGTGGGGGAAAAGGAGGCGGCGTCAGGGAAAGAAAAAGATGGATAAGGCCCCGCTGACCGAGCACCTCACCGAATTAAGAAACAGGATAGTCATAGCCCTCATTACCATCAGCATTGCATTCGGTGTCTGTTTCTCCTATTCCGAGAATATATTCCATGTCCTGACCATGCCCCTGCACAACGTACTCAGCTTTTCACTTGAAAGCCCTTTCGTTTCCGTTATACCCTCGCAAAACCCCGACCTCAACCTTGTGTTCCTGGCGCCGGCAGAGGCGCTGTGGATGCACCTGAAAATTGCATTCATCTTCGCGTGCATAATAAGCTCCCCCGTCCTTTTTTATCAGGTATGGAAGTTTATCGCCCCCGGCCTCATGCCTAAAGAGAAACGGTTCGCCGTCCCGTTTGTTTTTTTCACGACCATTCTTTTTCTCTTAGGCGCGCTTTTTTGTTTCGTCATAGTCATACCCTTTGCCGTTAATTTTCTGATGACATATAAGACTGAAAATATCAAACCTATGCTTTCAGCGGAAAAGTATATAGACTTCTGCCTGAAATTCATACTGGCCTTCGGCGCTGTCTTCGAGCTGCCGGTCCTGGAGGTCTTTCTTACAAGGATGGGTATCGTAACGGCTGATTTTCTGGCAAAAAACAGGAAATACGCCGTTCTCATAGCGTTTGTAGCGGCGGCGATATTAACGCCCACTCCCGATGTCTTCAACCAGACGCTGATGGCGGTGCCGATGATTATATTATATGAAGCAGGGATATGGGCGTCACGGCTACTGAAGAGAAGGAAGCCCGCGACGGACAAGGAAGAAAAATAAAGGGCCGTTACTGTATCAGTTCCCGCGGCCTGCCTTCAGTCTTCTGTATTTCTCCTCGCCGACGCATTCTTTCGCGAATGCGCACCAGTCCAGACAGGTCTGGCCTATTACACGCGTATTCAGCTTCCCGCAAAACTTGCACTTGCGCTCAGTCTCGTCACTCCATATTTCCACTTCCCTGCCGCAGTGACGGCATCTTATGTCTTCGGGTTTCGGCTGTTTTATTTCCTGACTGCCGGGACATCCGTTCTTTAGCATGCGCACCTCCTGAATTAATTTTCACATAAATACGCGGAGAATGCATATGATGTCAGTCATAAGATCTCACTGTCCGCCGTACATTTGTTCGGCAGGCCGAATATTTCCCGAAATTCAGGGAAGTGATTGTTGTTATTTTCGGGCGTAATGTAATATAGTTCATAAGGGTGATTGCCTAAACTATGACGTGGAATGTGCCGATGTAACAGGCGGATGATTTTTTATCGGGTTTTTCCTGAAAAAAGAGGGGACCTCCGGGTCTTTTGTTAAACAGGTAGAGAGTAAGTTGAGCTCCGGACCAGAAAAAACAATAAATGCCGTTCTAAAGAGGCTCAGGGAAGAGATCCTGCCCATGTTCGAAAAGGCCCTGTCGAACAATGCCTGCGCTGCCTTCGATAATCCCCATCTCATCAGTTGCAGCACGCTGGAATGCAAATCCGACGCATGCGTCCTGCATAAGAGCGCGCCTGACGGCGTCAGATGCTGGCAGGTCGAGGCCGCCTGCTGCGGCGCAGAGCATCAGGGCGATTTAAAGGAGAAGCGCGGCGAGTGCTTCAATTGCAAGGTCTTCAAGGGTTCATGTCCTACGATTGTGGAAGAGTTGGGGGAGCATTATAACAATATGATGTTTCTTCTCGGCAAACAAAAAAAGGAGCTGCTGAAAGATAAAGAGCTTATCGAGCATCTTAACAGGGAGCTCATTTCGGCGCTGGAGCAGATCGACGCCAAGAACAGGGAAATACAAAAGATGATGATAACCGACAAGCTTACCGGCCTGTATAACCGTCACCATCTCATTTCCGTCCTCGAGGACGAGATCGCCCGCTGCAACAGGTACGGGCACCCCTTTGCCGTCATGATGATCGACATCGACAATTTCAGGAGCATTAACGACAACTACGGTCAGTCTGCCGGAGACGCCATGCTGGAGTATGTCGGGGGGCTGATAAAGGAGAACACGAGAAAATTCGACCGCTCTTTCCGCTACGGCGGCGAAGAATTTATTGTCGTCCTTCCCGAGACCGATATTACCCTTGCCTATATCGTAGCGGAGCGTATAAGGAAAGGGTTCGAGGCCAAGACCTTTAAGGCGACCAAAAGAGGAAGCGACTCGGAATCCTTCATATCGCGCACCCTCAGCATCGGCATCACCGCGTCCTTCCCCTACAAAACCAATGAGATCAGTATCGAGGAGCTGCTCAACCAGAGCGACAAGGCCCTCTACCTCGCCAAGAACAAAGGCGGCAACGCAAGCGTCAGATATGAATAGGCATAACCGGTTTACGTGTCCGTTGTCCGTGTCCGTTTGAATTGCGCGTCACGTCAACCGGACGCGGTTCACGATTAAACCTTGTTCCAGCAGTCGGAATGCTCCAGGGAATCATATATGAGCCTGTTCAATTCCTCTTCGAGGTTCAGGTTCCGGCTTCTCAATCCCTCAAGCAGCTTCCTCGGGATCTCAACAGTGCACAGTTTGTCGTTCTTTATCAGTTGAAACTTGTACGCAATGTGCATGAAGATATAAAAAATCCTTAGGATTATGATAGAGCCGTCGATCTCCCTGATCTTCTCTTCGACGATTTCATAAGCCGGCACTTCTTCTCTTGTAACCTGACGATCCATAATTTTTCTTACCTCACATTTTATAGTTGGAATTATATCGCGTATTTACTCTTTGTCTATACCTTACATCATGATATTGAATTTCTTATGAATCAGCCTGCCGCTTCGTCAAATACGTTTACGCTGATCCAGTGCCGGTCCCACCAGAACAGCGGAGACACTTCATGACCGTGAATCAGTATCCCGAAATGCAGGTGGTCTCCGCCCGCAAGCCCTGTGGAGCCGGACTTGCCGATTATGTCCCCCTTGCCGACCTTCTGTCCCTCTGAAACATTTATCACGGACATATGCCCGTAAAGACTCATAAGTCCCATGCCGTGGTCGATGATCACCGCGTTGCCGTATATTCCAAGGTCTCCGGCGAACCTGACAAGGCCGGAGTTGGCTGCCTCGACGGGCGCATGGGCGTTAGAGGCAAGGTCATAACCCAGGTGAACACTCCGGCTGATCGTCCTGCCTTTGTACAGATACGCCCTTTTGTCCCCGTATACCGCCATTACCTTGCTGTTCTTCATCTGCAGGAACGCCCCGTCCCACAACCTTTTCGGTTCCGTCTGCTTTGCTATGTCCTTCAGCTTCGCGAGGGCGTTCGCCCTTAATTCCTCATTCACTTTTTTGAAGGCGGCTTCAGGATCGGATATGCCGGTCTCGTTCAGAAGCGATGAAGCCACCGTCTTGATAAAAGTGTCTTCGATGGTAATGTCCGACGACCTGTACGGCGTCGTCTTTATCGAGGTGTGAAACGACAGCACATTCCGGTTGCCGGCGGCATCCATCGCCACTGCGTGCAGGACGGAACCCTCTTTCACATTGAACGGAACGGGGAAAAATACATAATAATCCGCTGCCCCCTCTGTCCCGGCGGTCACCGGGAATGCCGGATACATTTCACCTTCGAGCTCTACAAAGACGGACCCCGCTTTTTTTGCCCTGAGCACTGCAAACCCCGCCCCGCCCTGATTAACGGTCTCAGGGGTCTTAAGCGCCTCAAGAGAAGGCGGCGTAGTATCGATAACGACGTTGACGTCCTGTTTCAGCTTTTTAAACATGCCGGCTTCCGCGAAGACGACCACGCTTGCGCCTCCGTCGGACAATCCGAGCTCTTTAGGCCTCACCTTTATCGTGTATGTCTTCTCTTTACCGCCGGCGGCGTCCTTCAGCAACTCGATTACCCTGCCGCCCTGGTTGATTGAAATTTCAACGGACCCGATATTCTTTCCCACAAGAGTAACGGTCTTCTCGGCAGGCAAAGAGCTGAATGCCTCCGTTCCATTTATGAGAGGGGCGGCCGCGAAAAATAACCGGTATGCGAAAAACCCCGTTACGAGGACAACGAAAAACAGAACAAACGCCGTCGCAACGCGGCTGAAGCCGTTTCCTTCGTGTTTTTTGCAGGAGTTCATCAACATTCTGTCCTCAAAAATCCGAGATATTTACAACAGCCACATATTCTGCCTGACCGTTTAAAAAAAAGCAATATCAAGGGGTGCGTCCAGAATCCATCACCTAACCACAGAGGTCACAGAGAAAAGATTTATTTATCCGCAGATTACACAGATTTCACAGATTGATAAATTATTTCTAAATACATCTGTGTTAATCAGTGTAATCTGTGGATTAATATTTATTTTTTTCCTCTGTGGTCTCTGTGGTTTGTCTCTTGATGGTGAATCCGGGGTGTCCACTTCGACTTTGGGATAACGAGGTTTTTTTATTTTCCTGATGATGAATCAAGGGGCGTAAAATTAAATAAGGAAACTTTCTCCGCTGCACGATTTTGTATTATAATTATTTATGAGAAAGAGGCTGTATCTGAGAGTCGGGGACAAGGTCAATCATCTCAAATATTCCGGCTGGGGTGTGGGAGAGGTTGTCGAAGAAAAGCATTCACAGCTTTCAGGGGGCTTCTGCCTCGTCAGGGTAATGTTCGAGGATGGAAACGAGAGGTCTTTCATCAACGATCTTGACAGCGCCCTGTGCTGCTACTACGCAGGGGTCCGGCTCATTTAATAAATTTCAAATTTCAAATTTGAAATTTTCCCGCACAAACGCTACCTCGTCTTCCCGGCTCCTGATCCGTCTTTCGAGCCTTGCGTCAATTATCGCAGTCAGTATCTTTTTGAATTGAGGCCCCGGCGGATATCCCATCTCCTTCAGGTCCTTTCCCGTGAGCTCGATACTGATCTTCCTTAATGAGGTCAAATAGATTGAAACCGCCTTCTTCTGCTCTTTACTCCCGGCCTTCGCCATTGTAAAAAGAATAGTCTGTATATCGAGCGGCTGAAGGGTATGGTATATGTCCTTTTCCGACGCCTCCTGCAGTCTTTCAAGCACCTCGTTTGCGTTCCTGATGCCGTCGAGCATCTGCCTGCTCGCCGACGGGGGGACGCGAAGTCTCTTCAACGCCTCTCCTCTCTCCTGGTAAGTAAGCCCCTCCATGAGCGCCATAAGGAAGAGATGCGCCCTGTTTACATCTTCTTCGATAAATAGCAGCTTAAACCATGCGACTGTCTCCTGGATGGAAATAAACGTCTCTTCAACGGCCCTCGTAACAGACAGGCGGGGATGTATGAATTTCAGGAGGTCCAGCTCGGCCAGCCTCCTGACGGCCCTGACCGGTTCAGTCTCCAGAAAGAGGAGGTTGATCTCATCGTACATCCTCGCGCCCGAAAGTTTGTCAAAGAGGTTGATCCTCACCGCGGTCCTGATCAGATTGAGCGTATGCCTGCTTATTTTAAAGCCGAACCTTTCTGAAAACCGTATGGCCCTGAACGCCCTCGTGGGGTCTTCTATGAAACTCAGGTTATGCAGTATCCGGATCGTTTTTTCCTTGATGTCCCTCTGCCCCCCGAAGAAATCAAGGAGCTGACCGAAGCGGTCGGGGTTCAGTCTTACGGCCATTGTGTTTATTGTAAAGTCCCGCCTGTAGAGGTCTTTCTTGATTGAAGACATCTCTATGCGCGGCAGGGCGGCGGGAGATTCGTAATATTCGGTCCTCGCCGAGGCAACGTCGAATTTCAGGAATTCGGTCACGACCACCGCGGTCCCGAAACGCTTATGACTTTTTACGCGCGCGCGGAGCTTTTTCCCCAGGGCCTGTGCAAACATTATCCCGTCTCCATCGATTACAACATCGATATCGAGGTTTGACTCCCCCCTCAGGAGGTCCCGCACGGAGCCTCCCACGAGATATGCCATAAAGCCTGATTCGGCGGCGATTTCCCCCGATAGTTTGAGGAGGTTGAGCACCTCGACAGGGAATTTCGCCTTCAGCAGGGGCAGCAGGTTCTTTCCTATGGACGGTTTTTCGGTCAGCCTTTCGTGGGAAACGACCCTGTCCTTCCTCAAGAGGGTCTCATACATCGACCTCAGCAGGTCGGTGCGCGTGATCGCCCCGATTATCCGGTCTTCTTCAACTACAGGCATAAACCTCTGGTTCTGCTCTATCATCAGGGACTCGACAACGCTCGCCGGCGTCGAAGACGTTACGGTCGATGCGTCCGTCGAGCAGAACTCAGAGACCCTGCTCCCGCCGAAGCCGTGATGAAGGGCCTTCTCCACCGCCTCTCTCGAAATGAGCCCGTAATAACCATTCTGTTTGACAACGGGGAGGACATTCACCTCGTATCTCGTCATCGCCTTTTCAGCGCCTGATAATGTGCTGGTCCATGGAATCGTCTTCACCGGGCTCGTCATGATGTCCTTTGCCGTCCTGGTCGGGCGTATTTTGTCCTGTAATGCCTTAACAAGCTCGTTTTCCGTTTCTTCAAGAGACCTGTCCCTGACCGTAGCGGAAGCCGCCTGCGGGTGACCGCCGCCGCCGAATACCTGCGCTATTTCAGAAACATCAACCTCCGGGATGTGGCTCCTTGCTATGATCTGGACCCTGTCCTCCATGGATACAAGGAGAAAAATGACGTCCACGTCTTCGATGTCCCGTATCTTATGGGCCAGGAACGAAATGTCCCCGATATAAGCTTCCCTCGAAGCCTTGGCGATTTTAATCCTTAAGTCATGGACCACGAAATCCCTGGAAAAATGCATCAGGTCATTGAGAAGGTCTATCTCCTCGGGACCGAGTTCCCTGATAATGAAGCTTGAGACTATGTTCAGGTTCGCCCCTTTTTTCAGGAGATACGCCGCGGCGGTTATGTCTCTTACAGTTGTGGAAGGGAAAAGAAGAGAGCCGGTCTCCTCGTAAATTCCGAGCATCAATATCGTGGCCTCAAGGGGGGACACGGGGATTTTGTCCCTTTGCAGCATTTCCGCGAAAATCGTCGCAGTGGCCCCGACGGTATCGATAACTTCCTTCTGCCCTCTGATGTCGCCGGGCGTAAGATGGTGATGGTCATAGATATGGATTACCATGTCCTTCCTCTCCAACAGCCCGGAGAACTTTCCGATCCTGTCCGGACTCCTGACGTCCACGAGTATGAGCCTGGTCACATCGGCAAGGTTTATGTCCCTCACTTTTTTGAACTCCAGGGCAACGTGTGGGGATGAAAGAAAATCTCGCACGCTCTTCTCCTGCGACCCGGAGAAGACAAGGGCGGCGTCCGGATAGTATTTCTTCGCCGCGACCATCGAGGCCAGGGCGTCAAAGTCCGCGTTTAAATGACAGGTGATTACGTCCATGGTGTATTAATTATAAGGTTCAACAGAAAAGGGCGCAAGGACGCATCCCTCACATTCAGTATCAAATCAATTCAACGCTTCTTCACGTCGCATGTCTCTGAATCGCACCCCTGACAATGCCCCTTTCTTTTCCAGAGCGAGCGGTATAGAAGATAACACGCGCCGCTTATAATTAAAACCATAAATAAAATATCCGTAATTCCCATTTTAAACCTCCTTTTCCTTAATGCAGAAGAGTAGTAGCGCAGAAGTGCAGTAGTCCCCAGACGTTACCCTGCTGCTCTTTTGCTCTTCTGCTCTTCTGCGCTTTATCCAATTCCCAAAAACTTTCCGCCCTGATAAATCACCAGCGCCACGCCCCACGCCAGTACCATCTGGTAAGCGAACGCCACCCCGAACCATTTCCACGAGCCGAACTCATGTTTCATGGCTATCGCGACCACAACGCACGGCATATAGAGGAGGACGAATGCCATGAAGGCATACGCAGTAAGGGGCGTGAAGGTCTTTTGTATGACTGTCTTCAGACCTGAGGCGCCTTCATCCTCCTCAGCGGAGATACTTGCAATTCCGAAGGTGGCAAAGACGTTCCTGAAGGAATCGCCTGCTGCGGCCACAAAGGTTGTCCCCATCTCTTTCAAATCTTCCGATACGGTAGTCGGCGCTTCTTCCGCCTGTTCCACCGCGTATATCTCAGCCATCGACCCTACTACTATCTCTTTGGCGATCAGTCCTGTGACGAGCGCCGAGGCGGCCTCCCAGTTTCCAAACCCAACGGGCTCAAGGACGGGCGCGATTATCTGTCCCGTCTTTCCGAGATAGGAATCCTTCTTGTTCTCAACGCCCCACGGGAGATTAAGTAAAAACCATACGAGTATCGACACCGCAAAGATGTACGTCCCGGCTTTAATCAAAAAGTGTTTTCCCTTTTCCCATGTATGTATCATAAGGCTCCTCAATGACGGCATCCTGTAAGGCGGCAGCTCCATGATGAACATCGGAGATTCCCCGCGAAACAGTGTGCGTTTAAATATCACGCCCATTAATATCGCAAGGACGATCCCCATTACGTACATCGACCACAGAACTGTCCCCGCGTAAGAGGAGAAGAAGGCCCCGATGAAGACTACATATACAGGCAGTCTCGCGCCGCACGACATAAGGGGCAAAAGCAGCGCCGTAAGCGCCTTGTCCCTGGGGTTCTCAAGGGTCCTTGTGGCATAAATGCCGGGCACGTTGCAGCCGAAACCAAGGAGCATAGGTATAAACGATTTGCCGTGCAGCCCCATGCTGTGCATCGCCCTGTCCATGACGAACGCGGCCCTTGCCATGTAACCGCTTCCCTCAAGAAACGTGATAAAGAACATCATCGCGAATATCACCGGCACAAACGCCAGCACAAAACCGACGCCCGCGATGACGCCCTCTGTGGCGAGGGACGCTATCCACAACGGGCCGTTTACGGCCGCGATCATTTTATCCGCCAGCCTGCTGACAGGCCCGGCCGTCGCGCCGTCTATCCAGTCGCCGAAGGGCTGTGAGATATCAAAGGTAAGTTTGAATACTATCCACATTGCGGCAAGGAATATCGGTATCCCCAAAAACCTGTTTAAGGCCCACCTGTCTATCTTCTCCGTTATTTCCACCTTCCTGACTTCAGGTCTTTTTACAACCTCGCGGGTAAGGCCGGTTGCCAATGCGTATCTCTCATCAGCCATGATGGATTCCATGTCGTCACCGTGCGCCTTTTTCAGATGCGCCGTCGCCTTATCGATAAAGGCGGCGTCCATCTTCAGGGAAGCTTCTTCCGCAGCACGGCTGTCGCCTTCCATGAATTTGAAGGCGAGCCATCTCGTGGGATATATACCGTCCAGTGAAGGATATTGTTCGCTGATATGTGTCCGGATAACGGCCGCCGCGGATTCGATGTCATCACCGTAATTTAATTGCTTCGGCAGATACCGGGACGGATTGTCGGCCGACTCTGTTGCTGCCTTTAATAATTCCTCCAGTCCCGCTTTCTTTGTAGCCACTGTAGGCGTTACCTTAACGCCTAACATCTCCTCCATTGCCTTCGTGTTTATTCTATAACCCTTCTGTTCCGCCTCATCGTATATGTTCAAGGCGATAACAAGGGGTATGCCCAACTCTAACAACTGTACGGTGAGATAAAGGTTTCTTTCGATGTTTGTTGCGTCAACCACATTAATAATCACGTCCGGCTTTTCCTTCACAAGGTAGTCCCTCGCAATGATCTCTTCCTGTGTATACGGGCTCAGGCTGTATGTGCCGGGCAGGTCGATCAACTTTATCTTCCTGCCCCCGTGTTCAAACATGGCGGACTTCTTTTCCACCGTCACGCCGGGCCAGTTGCCGACATAAAGCCTCGTGCCGGCGATCGCGTTGATAAGCGTGGACTTTCCGGAATTCGGGTTCCCGGCGACAGCGACGGTGATGGTTTTCTCATGAGGAGCTGCTGTAGACTTTGACTCTTGACTCTGTACGGGCGAGGTCACCTCGCCCCTACTTAATTGTAAACTCATTTTATCGCCTCCACGGCTATCCCCTCCGCCTCTTTTTTCCTCAGCGACAGGTTATAGTTTTTTATTGTCACCTCTATGGGGTCGCCGAGGGGAGCGACCTTTTCCACCTTTACCTTTTCGCCCACGAGAACACCCATATCCATCAACCTTCGTTTAATCGGGCCTATAGACCCGATCTTTGTTATCGTCCCGTATTCACCGGGTTTAAGCATTGCAAGATTCATAGAAACCTCCTTTATAGAGCGGTCAGCTATCAGCTTTCAGGAATCAGCTTAAGAAAAAAGCCTCTTGCTGAAAGCTGAATGCTGATTGCTAATCGCTTTTCTTCACCATTATCTTCATCGCCATGCCTCTACTGATGGCTATCCTTGACTCATCCACCTTCAGCAAAAGGGGGCCTCCTCCCCCGTTATTCAACATTTCTACGACCTTTCCGGCGCGCAATCCCATATCCTCCGCATGACAGGATTGGCCCTTTCCTGCTCCCTGGCAGCAGCCCTTTTGCATCATTACCTCTACGACCTCCGCCTTTTCGCCTGCTGATAAAAGTCCGAGCGGTGACATATTTTTTCTTCCTCCTTTTTTCATTTATCAGAACCTTGCCGCCATCCCTGCAAGGACTGTGAAATCCGTCTCAGGCCTGTCAAGACCGCCTTTGATGCCGAAATCAAAATCGAGGTATTCCGTCACAGAATAAATCAGGCCCCTCCAAAAAGCGCAATACTCACAGAGACTTCCTTTTTGAGATTCGTTAGTGAAATTGATAATCATTATCAGCAACATATCAAAAAAAATTAACCCTTACATTTCCTGCATATGCCGTACATCAGCAGCTTGTGCCCCTGGAGGCTGAAATCTTCCTTTGCGGCAAGCCGTTCCTGCAATTTTTCGATCTCGGGGTCCACCACCTCGATAAATTCCCCGCACTTCACGCATACGAGATGATCATGGTGTTCATGTCCGTAAAAGTGCTCATACCTCACTGCGCCGCTGCCCAGCCTGAGCTCGCTGCTGAGCCCGCTTTCACAGAGCAGTTTCAAGGTCCTGTATACAGTCGCGATGCCTATGGCGGGATTTTTCTTTTTCACGAGAGCATAAAGCTCATCTGCCGAGAGGTGCTTTTCGGTTTTCAGGAATGTCAGGAGTATGTCCTTCCTCTGCCCGCTGTGCTTAAGCCCCTTTTCCCTGACAAAGTCGTCAAGAATCTTCTGTTCTTCATCGAATGCCATGCGTCACGCCTCAGTTGAATATGATAATCACTATCATAATTGAAACGGAACAATCATGTCAAGCCTCATAGGTCCGCCGTAGAAAATTTCCGGGCCTTTAGGTCTGCGAGGCTCACATCCCGGAGCTTATGAATAATCCGGATTAAACGGCGGGCTTGTGCTCCCGGCTGTTGTCTACCTTCGACCATGAGAAGCGCCGTGAAGCGGCACTGCGCCGGGAGGGCTTTTTGACTTCCGTATTAACCGGCTTACGCGCTTCAGTCTTGCCTGCGTGAGCGCCCTTCTGTTTTGGAGAGACCGGGGTATGTTCTCTGCGGTGCTGCGGTTGACGCGGCGGGCGGGCAAATTCGGTATCGCGCGCGGGCGTCGGGGTCTTATAATTAAAGCCTTCCAGCGTACGGCGCTCCACCCTTTCGCCGAGGACACGTTCGATGGCCCTCACCATTTCATTGTCTTCACGGGTAGTGAACGTAAAGGCATCGCCGGTCTTCGCAGCGCGCCCTGTACGACCTATCCGGTGGGTGTAGGCGTCGGCGGTGTCAGGCATGTCGTAATTTATGACATGGGATATGCTCGATACATCAATGCCGCGAGCGGCTATGTCCGTTGCAACAAGTACCTGATATGTGCCGTTTCGGAAACCTTCCAGCGCAGCCTGACGCTTGTTTTGAGACAGGTTTCCCTGAAGCGACACAGACCTGTAACCTGACTTTTCCAGTTGCTGCCCAACGCGTTTGGCGCGGTGCTTGGTGCGCGTAAAAACCAGCACGGAGTCCGTATCCGTATGGCGCAGCAGCTCAAGGAGCAGCGCGGTTTTCAGGTGCTGCTCAACGGGGTACAGCGCGTGAGCGACTGTGTTTACGGGGGCGGAGTGACCGACCTGCGCCGTGACCGGGGCATGGAGGACTTCAAGGGCCAGCCCGCGGATATCATCCGGCATGGTTGCCGAAAACATGAGCGTCTGTCTTTTCGACGGCACGTGACTGATGATCTTTTTTATATCAGGAAGAAAGCCCATGTCCAACATCCGGTCCGCCTCGTCGAGCACGAGCACCTCTACATGCGACAGGTTGATAGTGCGCTGGTTGATGTGATCTAACAAACGGCCCGGACAGGCCACGACGATCTCGGCGCCGCTTCGTAATTTCTGTATCTGCGGGGTCATGCCCACGCCGCCGTATACGGTCGCGCTGCGGACACGGGTCTGCTTCCCCAGGCCCACTGCGGCCTCATGTATCTGCTCTGCCAGTTCACGTGTCGGAGCAATGACAAGGGCGCGGAGCCGGCCTCGCGTCCCCTGCATCAGGCGGTGCAGAATCGGCAGCATAAAGGCCGCTGTCTTTCCGGTCCCTGTCTGCGCAAGTCCCATTACGTCCTGTCCGCTAAGGACCAGCGGGATCGCCTGCGCCTGGATCGGCGTCGGCGTTATATAACCTGCGGTCTTTACCCCGGCCGCGACATTCGGGTGCAAATTAAATTTGTCGAATTCCATAATCTCCTTTTTTCTTTCTGCGTTCGGGGTAAAAAAAAGCCAGGGTGTATTCGGGGATTACAATGACGTAGTTTTCATCCGGTACTGCAGTTATTTGTTGACTAAGCCTAACAGTTTGGGGAAGTTGTGTCAAGTATTGGCACCGAGGTAAGCTTTCAGCGATCAGCTTTCAGCGGTCGGCTCAAAAAAGAACCGCCTTAGCTGAAGGCTGATCGCTGAAAGCCTTTCCGTTGACTGGTTGAAACGGTTGAAGCGTTGTTCTAATATATCCGGGATGTCCCAATTGTAAATATCATAATAAAGCGAGGATGACGATGAAGGAATATGTAATGATCCCTTTTCAGGTAAAGAAAGACAGACTCGATGAGGCGAAGAAGCTGATTAATGAACTCATCTCAAACGTGAGAGAAAAAGAGCCTGGAACGCTGCTCTACAACTCCCTTCAGTTAAAGAACGACCCCACGAGCTTTATCCACTTTATAATCTTTACCGACCAGGACGCCCACCTGAAGCACCGGGGCGCCCCGTATGTAATCGACTTCGTGAAAAAGCTGTACGAACTTTGCCCTAAGGAACCGTTCCCGCTTTTTCTTGAGAGTTTCGCCTCATGCGGAATGGATGTTTGAGCAGCCCGGCCCTTTCATTGACTTAATGAAACAGAACTGTTATGATTAATCCAGAATTTTGGAAGTTTTTGCAGTTCAAGCAGCCACAAAGACTTTTGACTTTGTGGCTTATTTTATTTGTGATGATACCTTCTGAGATTTCAGTTTTATAAAAAGGAGGTAAATGAAATGGCTAATGGAACAGTAAAGTGGTTCAACGATTCAAAAGGCTTCGGCTTTATTTCGGCTGATAACGGAAGTGAAGTATTTGTCCACCATACTTCGATCGCAGGCAACGGTTTTAAATCCCTTGCCGAAGGCGAAGCAGTCAGCTTTGATACCGAAAACGGCCCGAAAGGCCCCAGGGCTGTCAACGTTGTTAAATTGTAAGTGACAGACTAAGTCCCCCTTGCTGCTTAAGGCAGGGGGGATTCTCATTTTGGAGGTAGTAATGGCAAACAGGCAAAATTATGCCGCGATAAAGGAATTGAAGAAGCAGAACAATCTTGCTGCCGGACTCGTCTCGGACCGGTTCCCTTCAGTTTCGGACATTGTAATTAATATGACGTATTTTCAGAGAGGCGAGAGGCCCGTCCTTATGGTGCGCACTGTAAACATCGTCCCCACCTCTTACGCCCTTTTCAAAATGGATTGCATGATAAGGGGCTGTGACGGAGGAGGTTTTGATCTGACATCCGTAGTCGTTGATATGGTCAAAACCCGCAAGAAGGTAAAAAAGGGCTCTATCGACTGTCACGGGAACATAGATGCGAGGTCTGCCGACCATGCAAGCATCGAGTATGAAGCCATGATAAAGTATAAATGAGACGACACTGTCAGGCACCTATATCAACGACGGAGCGCTTGTCCCCTGACCCCGGACCCCTGACCCTTGCCCCTTTTTTTTCACCTCCGCTTTATGGATCACCCCTGATTGATGTATAGTATACGTTGTGAAATTTGAAGAATTAAACATACCTGAAAAGGTCCTTGATGGTATAAGGGCCGCCGGGTTTGCCGAATGCACCCCGGTGCAGGAGCAGACGCTTCCCGAGGCCCTGCGCGGAAAGGACATCGCTGCACAGGCGCAGACAGGCACCGGCAAGACCGCGGCCTTCCTGATCGCCGTGTTCTCCCGGATGCTCACAACGCGTCAGCCTGAAAAAGGACCGTCGCCGCGCGCGCTTATAATCGCGCCGACACGGGAGCTCGTGATGCAGATAAACGCCGAGGCGAAACTGCTTGGCGGTGCTGCAGGTTTCAGGATCCTCCCGGTGTTCGGGGGCGTTGACTACCTGAAGCAGCGCGAAGACATCTCAAAAGGGGTTGACATGCTTATAGGAACTCCGGGGCGGCTCATCGATTATCTGAAGCAGAATGTCTACAGTCTGAAAAAGACCCAGTTCCTGGTAATCGACGAGGCGGACCGCATGTTCGACATGGGCTTCATCAGCGATCTCAGGTTCCTCTTCAGGAGAATGTCTCCTTATAACAAGCGGCAGTCCATGCTCTTTTCAGCCACCCTTTCACACCGCGTCCTCGAACTGTGCTATGAGCATATGAATCTGCCGGTGCAGTTCTCCCTGACGCCGGAGAAGATGACTGTGGAGAAGATCGAACAGGAGATCTATCACGTGGGAAGGTCCGAGAAGAACGGCCTGCTCCTCGGGATACTCAAAAGGGAACCCTCGGGCCGGTATCTCATCTTCTGTAACACGAAGGCCGCCGTTGAGCGCCTCGAACTCCTTCTGAACGCCAACGGGTTGGCGACGGCCTCCATTTCCGGAGACCTTGACCAGAGGAAACGCATGAAGGTGCTCACCCGTTTCAAAGAAGGCGAGTTGCCGATTCTCGTTGCCACGGATGTGGCAAGCCGGGGGCTCCATATAGACGGCGTAACGCATGTGATCAACTATGACCTGCCCCAGGACCCCGAGGATTATGTGCACCGGATAGGCAGGACTGCAAGGGCCGGGGCGGGCGGCAAGGCCATCAGTCTTGCAGACGAGGAATACATCCATTCCCTCTCCGACATCGAGGATTTCATTAAACTGAAAATCCCGGTGATGCAGTTGACCGACGAAATGATCGTCACCAATTACCGGAGGAGGCCCCGGGTCGCGCCGAAGAAGAACAATGAAGCGCCCCCCCGGAGAAATCATCCCCGCAGCCATCCCCCGACGCGCCGCCGGAAATAAATAACCGGTATGCGTGTCCGTTGCCCGTGTACGTTTTTCGCGGACGCGGATCACGATATTATCAGGCTTACCCGACTCTCGGTATCTTCGAAATCGCCTCTTTAATTTTATCTTCGGAATATTCGTAGTCGTCGCGTTTGTCTTCAGCGCCTTTTCAAGCCTGAGAGCGCGGTGAAGCGGCGTGGGCCTGTAAATTTTGTACGCTGAAATAATATCATCGGGGATGTCGATCCACCTCTCGGCGCTGACTTCCTGCTTGATGATCTCCATCGGGAAGATGGGCGACAGGTCGTCAGGGCCCACCGGCTTTCCCGTTGCGGGATTAAGAGGTGGCGGCAGTTGTTCGGGAAGGTCCGGAGTGACGTTGTACCAGCAGTCAGGGATTTCTTTTTCGGAGAGAAGGATTTTAGTTTCCATGGTTGCGGCATCCTTTCAATATTTTCTCAATATACATCAAGAGAGGTCAAGGGTCAAGGGGAAGAAGAATGAAAGTAGCAGTAGTTAGTAGTTAAGGGGAATGATTTCTTAAAGTGTATCCCTTAACTACTAACTACTTACTACTGGCTACTTAATTGCTTCTGTGCGCGCTATCGCTATTCCTGCAGGCTGTTTTGTTATACTAAAAAATATTTCCCGTCACTTTGAGGAGAAAAAACATGAGGTCATTTTTATTTCGGATACTGCCCGTATTTTTACTTGCGGCGCTCCTGTTATTTTCAGCATCAGGTCTTGCCGAACCCGAGGCCGGGAAGGCCTTGAGAGGCCCGGCTTTTTCCGACCCCTCGGCAATGCAGCCGATGCCCGAAGACTGGAAAAGGCGGCCTGTCAAACATGGTCCGGCGGCAAGCGACCCGGACATAGCGGTTGTCCTTGACCAGCATTTGTACGGCGCCCTTTTGCCGGTCATTCAGGCGTATGCAAAAAAACACAACCTGAATATCACTGTCGAGGACGCTACCTGCGGCATTGCCTTCGGGCTTCTGTCTAAAAAGACGGTCGATATCGCCGGGTTCTGTTGTCCACCCGACAAAACCGACAGGCTGCCGGGATTGAAGTTCCATACACTTGGGATTGACGCGAAGGCGCTTCTTGTCCATCCCGACAATCCCATTGATAATGTCTCATTGGAACAGGTCCGGAAAATCTTCATGGGGGAAATTCATCGCTGGTCCGAACTGACCGGGCCGCTCGGCATTATGGGTAAAGACGTGCTGATACAACCTGTTACGCGATTGCACTGCAAATTGAGACCGGGGCACTGGCGGCTGCTCCTCGACAATGAAGACATGTTTACACCCGATGTTCAGGACGTAGGCGCCATTCCGGATGTGATCTCACAGGTTGCCTTAAATCCGGGGGCCATCGGATATGAGGTCTTATGGAACACTGTCCGCTATAAGGACAGGGGGAAAGTCAAGGCCATCAGCATTAATGGTTACAGCCCGTATAATGCGGAAAATCTCATCTCGCTCAGGTATCCGCTGTATCGGGTATATAATCTGACAACCTGGGAAGGCAAAGGGCTTGAAAATACAAAGGCCGGACAACTGGTTGAGCATCTGTTACAGCATGCCGGCAAGCTCGGCGAAGAGCATAACATCGTACCCGCTTCACGCCTGAAAAAGGCGGGATGGAAATTCAGGGGTGATGAATTGATCGGGGAGCCGTGAATATACGCGCAAGATACCGCAACTTGTATTACCGTATTCCGTTGACCGTCAAGCTGGTGGCTCTCAGCGTTGTAACGGGAATCGTGCTATGGGTCGTACTGGACTACATTCAAAGCCGGAGGATCAAAGATATCTTCCTGGCCCAATCAAGTGAGCGGCTGCAGCGGCATGCGATGGACGACAGGCTTCACCTAGACCGCTACATGAGGGTATACCGGCATCTGGCGAGGCTTTTTGTAATCCAGAAGAATTTCAGCGATTACGTCGAGAGCGGCCAATGGCGGGGAAGAAATTCTGCGGAGGTCATATACCATAAACAGCCCCCGAAGTGGTTTTCCTCGCGTTCACTGCTTTATGCCCTTGCCTGCCCCCGTTATGCCGTGTTGATAGATCCTCAGGGAAATGTCAGAGAAGTGTATCAGGACGGGAAGGACCCTGTCCCGCCGGCGCTGCTTCACCCGGGGCCGCTTATGATTGAAATGAGCCGTCAGCAGAGTTATCTTTTGACTCTCGACGCCGTCCCTTTTCTCGTCACGTCGGCCCTGTATACCGACGCGTCCGGGAAGCCGTCGGCCACTTTAATGCTGGCCACCCCCATAAATGAGCAGTTTCTGATTGCCGCCCTGGGCGGTTCGACCGACAGGGGGGTGACGGCATTATTGACGCCCGGAGATAATTCCAGGGTGCTGACGAGCAGCGATCCCCTGAAAATTCCGCCCGGCGCGCCGCTTGAGGAGCTTCAGGGCAATTATCTCATGACGGGCAAAGAGTTCTTTGATTACGGCTCTTCTGAACTCAGTTTGAAGTTCGCCTCTTTTTTATCCATGGCCGAGGTAAATTCCGTGACCGGGACCCTGATTATGAAGGAACGAAAGGAGCGCGCCTTATCGGCCCTGGTGCTTATTGCCGCCTTCGCTATCGTTACGTTCTATATTACTCAACGCATACAGCGTCTGACCCGACGGGTGGCGGACTTTTCACAACACACACTGGGCGTGCATCAGAAGGAAGAACTATATAGGGGAGACCAGCTCCATATACTTGAAGAACGGTTCCGCCAGTTGACTGTAGAGGTCGTCAGGTCGCGCGAGATCATAAAAAGAGACGCCGAGGAGCAGACGCGCCTGATTGTCGGCAATGCCTTTGACGCCATTATAACGACCGCCGCCGATGATGTGATTACAACTTGGAACCCCAGGGCCGAGACGATGTTCGGATGGAGCAGGCAGGAGGCCCTGGGCCGGAAGATGTCCGGGACCATCATCCCGCCGGGACGCAGGGAGTCGTTCGTAAAAAACCTTGAACAACTGTACGTGGCGGGTCACGGGACCGAGTACGACAGGCCTTTCGAGACGATCGCGTGTCACCGTGAGGGGCGTGAATTCCCGGTCGAGCTGACAGTATCCTGCGCGCAATCGGAAGGCGGATACGTCTCCATTGCCGTCATACGCGACATCTCCGAACGCAGGAGACTGGAGGATGAGGCGAAAAGGATCCAGGCGAGGCTTATTCATGCAAACAAGATGACGTCTCTGGGCACGCTCGTCTCCGGCGTCGCCCATGAGATCAACAACCCCAACAGTTTTATCATGTCCAATGCCCAGTTGTTTAATGAAATCTGGAAAGATATTTTTCATGTCCTTGAAGAACATTACCGGAGAGAGGGCGACTTCGCCATCGGGAATATGAGCTTTCAGGACCTGCAGGCCCATGTGCCGAAACTGCTCAACAGCATCCATAAAGGGACTGAACGGATAAAGAATATTGTCGAGAACCTGACCGGTTTCGCCAGGACGGACACGGGAGCGCTGCAGGAAGAAGTCGACGTCGACAGGGTGGTCGAAAACGCCGTATTCATTCTTGATGCCGGGATAAGAAAATACACGGGCCGTTTCCATGTTGTCTGCGCGGACCATGTCCCTTGCGTAAAAGGAAGCTCCCGGCAGCTCGAGCAGGTGGTAATCAATCTTCTGATGAATTCGCTGCAGGCATTGGACGACGTGGAAAGAGGCGTGTGGATATCGACCCTGCATGATGGAATTGCGGGCGAGGTCATTATCGAAGTCAAAGATGAAGGATGCGGTATTCCGGCGGACGTCCTCGACCGTATTACCGAGCCGTTTTTCACCACGAGGCTTGATAAGGGCGGCACGGGACTGGGGCTTTCAATATCCTATGCGATAATAAAAGAGCATAAAGGCAGCATGGAATTCCGCTCCGCGCCGGGCCGGGGCACTACCGCGTGCGTCCGGCTGCCCGTGTATAATAAGAAGAGTCATGAGTCAAGAGTTATGAGTCAGGCATAAGCAGCCATATTTCAACTCTTGACTCGCAACTCTCAACTCTGTCACTATGCTCTGTGGTTTTTTTAAAAAAGGAGCGACACTTGAACGATCACGGTCTTCCGATACTTCTTGTGGATGACGAAGAAGAGATCCTGCTCAACTACGGCATGTTTTTGCGCTACGCGGGAATGGGCCGGGTCCTTTCCATCTGCGACGGCCGGAAGGTCCTGCCGCTCCTGGGCGAACAGGATGCGGCGGTCGTCGTACTTGATCTGATCATGCCTCATCTGCCGGGAAAAGAACTGCTCGCCGGGATCAGGAGTGAATTTCCTCACATACCGGTCATTGTCATGACCGCGGTCAATGAGCTTGATGTCGCTGTTGAGTGCATGAAGGCGGGGGCCTTTGACTATCTTGTCAAACCTGTCGACAGGAGCCGCTTCGTTTCAAGTGTCGAGAAGGCGTTGAAGTTCAGGGAACTTAATGATGAAGTGTCTTATCTCAAACACCACATGCTGGCCGACGGCATTGAACGCGAAGACGCCTTTTCATCAATCATAACAAACAGCCCCAAAATGCTTGCCATTTTCCGTTATGCCGAGGCTGTAGCAAAGACGCAGAGGCCGGTTTGTATTGTCGGGGAAACAGGGGTCGGGAAGGAATTGCTGGCAGAAGCAATATTTATATTGAGCGATCTGAAAGGTGAATTTGTCCCCGTCAATGTTGCGGGTCTGGATGACGCGATTTTTCCAGATACATTGTTCGGGCATAAAAAAGGGGCGTTTACAGGCGCGGAAAGCGAAAGGGCGGGCCTGATTGAGCGCGCCTCCGGCGGGGTCCTGCTTCTTGATGAAATCGGCGACCTGAGCGAGACGTCGCAGGTCAAGCTGCTCCGTCTGCTTGAAGAGCATAAGTATTACCCCATAGGGTCCGATGTCCCCAAAAAGAGCGACGCCCGCATTATAACGTCCACCAATAAAGACCTTGAAGAAGCGATGGCGCGCGGGACGTTCCGGAAAGATTTATATTACAGGCTCTGCGGCCACAGCATTCATGTCCCGCCGCTGCGTGAGAGGACGGAGGACATTCCCCTGCTTCTTGATCACTTCCTTGAACAGGCCTCGGCGTCCCTGTCAAAAGAAAAGCCTCTGCATTCAGACAGGACCGCATCCATGCTTTCAACATATCATTTCCCCGGCAATGTCCGCGAGCTGCAGGCCATGGTCTATGATGTCATGACACGGCGCCGGTCCGGCGCGCTGACGGCCGGTGATTTCAGGGATTATCTTACGCAAAATAAAGGGGTCCGGGAAGATTTGTTTCCTGACCCTCCTGAAGAGCCGGTCATATGGCCGCGCATCAGCGGCAAGTTCCCTACCCTGAAGGAGCTTGAAGACTTTGCCATAACCGAAGCGATGGCACGGGCACAGGGGAAGCAGGCGACCGCCGCGTCCCTCCTTGGCATTACCCGCCAGGCACTGAACAGGCGGCTGTTGAGGAAATCGAAGCGGGAATGACAAGGGACCGCAACTCAGACATCCTCCTGAAAGCGCAACATTATTTGCGCCTGCGCAACAAGCTTTGCACTTTGTAAATACTCCGGATTTTCAAGGGGATTGTAATACCATCACAATATTATCGCAATAGACGTCGCACCTCTTTTCAATATGCCCGGTCACGTATGGTCGCGTATCATGTTCATTTTTTAAGATAACTTACAAGTCCCTGTCATTGGAATCATTCTTGCTAAGAAATAGTTCTTTTAAGGGACAAATAATAGTTTTCATGTCTTCATTTCGGCAACAGATAAAGATTTTCAGGGAGAAACATGACTAAACTCAACTGTTGGGAATTCAAGAAATGCGGCAGAAACGCGGGCGGGGGAGAAACAGGCGCGTGCCCGGCTGCCACGGATGTTTCCTGCACCGGACTGAATGACGGGAATAAGGCGGGCCGCATCTGCTGGGCCGTAGCCGGGACTTTCTGCGGAGGAAAGGTTCAGGGCGATTTCGCGAAAAAATCCGTGTCCTGTATGTCCTGCGACTTTTTCAGGACGGTCAAACGGGAACAGGGTGAGAAATTCCTGCTGCTAAGGGCCGGGCAGCAGTATGGACAATCGATAAGATAGCCTTTATCCGCCGATCTTTTAAATGGTTTCAACCTTACGCGCTTTCACGCGCTTTCAATGATAACACCGCATTCCTCACATCTGTACCTGAGTGCGTCTGTCTCCGCGGCCCTTACTTCTTCAAAGTCATATCGCTTCTCGCCGCGTTCCTCAAGGCATTCCGGACAACAGTTTTCCCCAAGTTCTTCAGCCTTGATCAACAGGTAGCAGCGCCTGCAGCGAAGCCGTTTCTTCTCCCCGGACAACAGTACGAGGGTGTTATGTCTGCATGAGGTCATATTAAGCTATTATCCTAAAAACAGCAGTTCATTTACCACAGAGGCACAGAGACACTGAGAAAACAAGAGGTTATCGAATAATTTTGCTTCATCACTTAGGTGAATGATTCATATTGGCCTTTTCTCTTATTTTTTAACTCTGTGCCTCCG
>JACRHD010000031.1 GCA_016234115.1 Nitrospirota bacterium | reverse complement strand
GAGACCACAGAGGAAAAAAATAAATATTAATCCACAGATTATACTGATTAACACAGATGTATTTAGAAATATTGTTTCAATCTGTGAAATCTGTGTAATCTGCGGATAAATAAATCTCTTCTCTGTGCCCTCTGTGGTTAGAGGGTGGATTCCGGTTTCGCGGGCCGATTGAAACTTCCGCTTTTTTTATATTATGATATTCCGTGAGCAGGACCCCGGTGCGTCTCGAAAAAGTAATCAATAATGTCTCAGGTCTGTCGCATATCATTTGAAAATCAACCGGTTTGAACGGCGTCGGGGTCGGACCGGCGGGGCTGCCGAGGCGGCTGAAAAACCGTCCGGTTTTTTGGCGGGGAGTATGCAATAATCCTGATTATCAATCGTCCATATGGCAATATTTTTCTCGTTAGCTCTCATTTACGGCTTAACATATACGTACATTTTTTTTAAGCTGTCCGCGACCCTCGGTTTTGGCCTTCCTTCTGATATCCTGCTGGGCCTGTTTCTTTTTCTTATGTCCCTGTCCCCGGTGCTGATACACGTTTACAGCCTGAGAGGCCCGGAGAAGGCTTCAAGGCTTTTTGCCTATGCCGGTTATATGTGGCTGTCCTTCATCATTATCTTTGCGCCGGCAGCCATGATAGTGGACGTCTATAATGTGATAGTCCTAAACGGCGACTATTTGTTTGGAAAAGAATTTCATCCGGCGGCCGTTTCACGCTACGGCACGATCGTCATACCGTTTGTTATCGCCCTCGCGCTTAATGCTTACGGATATTTCGAAGCAAAGAGATTGCGGGTCGAGACGTTGACGGTAAAAACTCCCAGGCTTCCTGCCGGGACCGATAAAATCAGGATCGCGCAGATATCCGACCTGCACCTGGGTATTATTGTCCGGGATGAGATGCTTGACAGGGTCATTCATGAGCTTGAGCTTCAGAGGCCTGATATAATAGTTTCCACCGGGGACCTCCTGGACGGGCCTGTCCGCCACATCGGGCGTCTCGCAAAGAAATTGGAGAAGGTCCGCGCGCCGATGGGCAAATTTGCGGTAATGGGCAATCACGAATTCTACGGGGGACGGAAAGATACCGCGGGATTTATTGAAGAAGCGGGTTTTACCGTCCTCAGCGGACGCGGAGTCACCATTGAGGGGAAAATAAATATCGCCGGGGTAGATTATTTTCCTGAAGAAAAAAAAGGCGGCGGCAGGGATGAGGACCCCGAACAGGAAATGCTCTCGGCGCTTCCGGCCGGCATATTTACCCTTTTGCTGAAACATAAATCAGCAGTCAACAAAAACAGCAGAGGGCTGTTTGACCTCCAGCTTTCAGGGCATACGCACGACGGGCAGATATTCCCCGTAAGTCTTATCATGCCCTTTGTATTCCGTTACCGTTCCGGATACACAAAACTCCCCTGGGGGGCGGCGCTTTATCTCAGCCGGGGCACAGGCACCGGGGGGCCGCCGATACGTTTCCTTTCACCGCCTGAATTGACAATAATAGAGGTTGTCCCGTCAGGACAGTAAGAGGGTCTATATGAATAGCGACCCGGAGGATCAAAGGTAAGGCCGGGCTTGCCTGTTGCGATCACGTCTCGAATTTCCTCAAATCCTCCTCTGAAAGACCGAAGTAATGGCCGACTTCGTGGATGAGGGTTTTTCGTATCTGAACGACGAGCTCTCTTTCAGATGAGCATATGCTTTCGATGTTTTTTTGAAAAAGGGTTATCCTGTCGGGCACGGGATAAGGGATGCTGAAGAAACCGCCTTTGTCCGGATACGGCACGCCGCTGAAAAGCCCGAGCAGCAGATCTCTCTTTGTGCCCGGAGGTCTTGCGTCCCCGCCCGGATAATCCTCGACGATGACCGTTATGTTGAGAAAATATTTCCTGTATTCTTCCGGCATGGATTCAAGCGTCTCTTCTGCAAGCTTTTCAAATTCTTCTCTGCTTACCCTGAAAGCCATGAGATTATTTTACAGGATATCTGCCGAACAGTTCCAACCGTTTGAACGGTTCCAGCCGCTTGAGCGACTCAAACGGTTTAAGCAGTTCAAGCCGCTCAAGCCGAAAAATATGATAAACTTAACCCGGATTATTCACAAATATCGAACTCCGGGAGGCATGCTTCAAAAACATCTTGAAAGCAATGAGATTATTTGTAAGGACGTTTCGCTCTTTAAGCTGTTGCTTTTACAGAGTGTAATTTTACACCGCGCGAAAATTCCGGATAAGGGATTGCAGCAACATGTTTTTGAATCATACCTCCCGGAGTTTATGAATAATCCGGGTTAAACCGGGGCACATATTGAAGGGAGGAGGACTTATGGAAATTAATATCAACAAAGGCACACTTTCACTGGTTGAGGGAGATATAACGAGGCAGGACACAGAGGCGATTGTCAATGCCGCCAACAACAGTCTGAGAGGCGGCGGCGGAGTAGACGGAGCTATTCACAGGGCAGGGGGACCCAGGGTCCTTGAGGAATGCATAAAGATAGGGGGATGCGGCACCGGCGAGGCGGTGATAACTACGGGGGGAAATCTAAGCGCTAAATATGTGATTCATACAGTCGGGCCGATTTACAGGGACGGCCTTCATAATGAGCCCAGGCTGCTTGAGAATGCCTATAATAACAGCCTGAAACTCGCCTCATCAAAAGGCATAAAGAGCGTCGCCTTTCCTTCAATCAGCACTGGCGCCTACGGGTATCCTCTTGAGGCTGCCGCGGGAATTGCCCTGAATGCGGCAATTAGCTATCTCAGGGGACATACGGACATAGAACTGGTCCGTTTCGTGCTGTTCGGCAAGAAGGCGCTCGAGGTTTATGAAAAGAAACTGAAGGAGCTCGTGAGTCAGGCTTCATAGCTCGTCATTCCCGTGCCTAAAGCACCTACTGTTGGCAGTCAGTAAGCGGGATCCAGGCTTTTAAAAACCGGAGGCCCTATTAAAAACCTCGGGCATGACGCCTAATCTGCGTATCGTAACTTTTGAACATTTAGTAGGCTAACTTAAATCCCCATATCGATATGCATGACCTGGGACGCGTCTTTTATACCTCCGGTGAGTTTGCGGTACACGTATGCGTACGCGACCATGGAAGTCGGAAGTGTCGCGAAAATGCCGACAATAAAAAAGAGCAAGCCGGCTATATTAATAAGTCCGAGCAGCAGGCCGAACAGGAACAGGTCCTGCTTCGCGCCGTCCGTTGCCTGCCCGCTTGCCCTGAGCGCCTCGACCGGCCCCATTCCTTTATCTACGATAAAATAGGCGAACAAGCTGAACTTTACTCCCCATATAACACCTGGGATTATCAGCAGGACCAGTCCTCCAAGGATGATAAGGAAATAAAGGAAAGTGCCGGAGATGAACGCTATCAGTATGTTGAAAGAGGAAAGCAGGTCGTCAAATTCCCCCCTTATGCCGTCACAGAATTTCAGGCTGATCCTGATCAGGCCCATCTGCACCACAAACCCGAGAAGCCAGCCGGCAAGGTACAGAAGATAGCTGATGAAAGGGAAATCGAAGCGGACATAGCTTGCGATTATTCCCGGCAGGTTTTCAATAAGAAAGGCAACTATGAGGAGCATGACGAGAAAACCCGCGTTGTCCTTCGTGGTGTCCCATCCGAACCTTACCGCCTCGCGCATCGAAAATCTCTTATCGTCCATAAGCCCTTTGTCCGGGACTCTAAACTCCGGCTTTAAAGACCCGTTTGAAAATATAATCCACGTTCTTTGTGTAGTACTTAAGGTCGAAGAGACTGTGCAGGTCTTTGGCGGAGAGGCGCTTTCTGATCAGCGGGTCCCGGGCCAGAATATCTTTGAAATCCTTCCTCTGCTGCCAGCTCCGCATGGCATTTTTCTGGACCAGGCTGTAGGCGTCCTCCCTGCTCAATCCTTTTTCGATCAGCTTGAGGAGCACGCGCTGGGAATTGTAAAGCCCGTAGCTCTTTCCGATATTCTCCAGCATCCTCTCCGGATAAACGACGAGCCCCCTGAGCACCCCTGTCAGGCGCGCAAGCATATAATCAATGAGTATTGTGCTGTCGGGGATTATTATCCGCTCCACTGAAGAATGGCTGATGTCCCGTTCATGCCACAGGGCGATATTCTCCATCGCGGCCATTGCGTTTGAGCGCATGACCCTCGCGAGCCCGCTCAGGTTTTCGCAGCCCACGGGGTTCCTTTTGTGAGGCATGGCGGAAGACCCTTTCTGTCCCTTTTCAAAGGGCTCTTCAGCCTCGAGCACTTCCGTTCTCTGAAGATGCCTGATCTCCACGGCTATCTTTTCGATAGTCGCGGCCGTGAGGGCGAGCGTATTCATGAATTCGGCATGCCGGTCCCTTTGAATAATCTGGGTGGATACCGGGGCGGGTTTCAGGCCAAGTCTTTTGCAGACACGCTGTTCAATGACCGGCGGAACGTTCGAGAAAGTCCCGACGGGTCCTGAGAGTTTTCCGCAGTTTATGACCTCCCTTGAAGCCTTGAGGCGAGTCATGTTGCGTCTCATCTCCTCATACCACAGGGCGAATACCAGTCCGAATGTAGTCGGCTCCGCGTGGATGCCGTGGCTCCTGCCCATGCGCAGAACGTTCTTATATTTGAGGGCGGCGTCCTTCAGGACTTTCAGGAGATCGTCCATGTCACGGATGATGACATCGGCGGCCTCTCTCATCTGTAAGGCAAGGGCGGTGTCGAGTATGTCGGAAGACGTCAGCCCTTTATGGATGAAGCGCGAGTCCGGTCCGACGTGCTCCGCGACAGACGTTAAGAATGCTATGACGTCGTGTTTGACGGTCTTCTCTATTTCGTCTATCCGCGCGGTGTCGAAGCCCGCCTTTTTCCTGATTGTCTGAAGACTCTTCCTGGGTATCTCGCCGAGACCCGCCCAGGCCTCGCACGCCGCGAGTTCGACCTCGAGCCATTTCCGGTATCTGTTCTCCGGCTCCCATATCTTCGCCATTTCCAGTCTTGTATAACGAGGTATCATGCCTGCCTTTCCTTTGTTTCCAGACCGTTAAACCATGCCTGCCCGGGTCCACTTCATTAATAATCCCGTGTCAGAGGGATTTATTGTAATTTATCCGGTAAAAATTGTCTAACCCCGGGGGACCGGGTTCCCGTTTGCGTTGACAGGTTGCCCTATACCAGTTGCCTAAATATATCTTTTTAATTTAAATTATGGATTGGACTTGAAATTGATTTTCTTCCGGAAACAGGAAAATACTCACACAAAGACGCACAGAGGAGGACCATCCCGACGCGCCCTTTGCGGCCTTGCGTGACAGGAAATCGGGACAGTAAAGACATGTCAGAAAGCAACATAAGAAATTTTTCCATAATCGCCCATATCGATCACGGAAAATCCACCCTCGCCGACCGCATATTGGAAATAACGGGCGCCCTCACAAAAAGGGAAATGACCACAAAGCAGGTGCTGGATTCGATGGACCTGGAACAGGAGAGGGGGATAACCATAAAGGCCCACGCGGTGAGGCTCAACTATACCGCTTCTGACGGGAAGGATTACATACTCAACCTTATCGATACGCCCGGTCATGTGGATTTCTCATACGAAGTTTCCCGCAGTCTGGCTTCGTGTGAAGGGGCGCTTCTTATAGTGGACGCCTCACAGGGGGTTGAAGCCCAAACGTTAGCCAATACCTACCTGGCGCTTGATCACAATCTCGAGATAATCCCGGTGATAAACAAGATCGACCTCCCCAGCGCCGACCCTGAAAGGGTGAAGGCCCAGATCGAGGACACTGTCGGCATTGACTGCTCCGATGTAATATTGACTTCCGCGAAAGAAGGGACAGGCGTGCAGGACGTCCTTGAAGCGATTGTCAGGAAAGTCCCTCCCCCCACAGGGAAAGAAGACCTCCCGCTCAAGGCCCTTATTTTCGACTCGTGGTTTGACAACTACCAGGGAGTGGTCGTGCTTGTCAGGCTCTTTGACGGTGAAGTTAAAAAAGGCTCAAAGATTTTTCTTATGGCCCCCCGGATTACATATGAAGTCCTGGAGGTGGGCGTATTTACCCCGCATAAAAAGACCGTAGACTCCCTGAAAGCGGGAGACGTCGGCTACATCATCGCGAGCATCAGAAATGTAGCGGAAACAAAAGTGGGCGATACGATCACCGACGCTGAAAACCCGACGGCCGAAGCGTGTCCGGGATATAAGGACATAAAGCCCATGGTGTTCAGCGGACTTTATCCGACGGAGACCAACCAGTACTCGGAGCTCAAAGACGCCCTGGAGAAGCTTCGGCTGAATGACGCGTCCTTCAGTTTCGAGCCGGAGACCTCGACAGCCCTCGGGTTCGGCTTCCGGTGCGGGTTTTTGGGCCTGCTGCACATGGAGATAATCAAGGAGCGTCTTGAAAGGGAGTTCAAGCTCGAGCTCGTGAACACGGCGCCCACGGTAATTTACAAGATTATCCTGACCGATGGAGAAATCGTCTACATAGACAGCCCGGCAAAGCTCCCCGAGAAATACGAAAACATAGAGGAGCCTTTTGTGAAGGTCGTGATCTTCGTGCCGGAGAAATACATCGGCTCGATGTTTGAGCTCTGTCAGGAGCGCCGGGGCGTGCAAAAGGACTTCCATTACCTTGGAAAAGACCGGATCATGGTGACGTATGAAATGCCTCTCAATGAGATTTTGTGGGACTTTTATGATAAACTAAAATCCCTGTCAAGCGGGTACGCGTCCATGGATTATGAATTCATCGGTTACAGGGAATCACGGCTCATAAAGCTGGACCTGCTGCTCAACGGCGAGCCTGTCGACGCCCTTTCAATGATCGTCCACAGGGACAAAGCCAACAGCAAAGGCAGACAGGTCGCGGAAAAGCTGCGGGAGGTCATCCCGAGGCAGATGTTTGAAGTGGTCATTCAGGCGGCAATAGGAAGCAAGATCATAGCCCGTGAAAGCATCAAGGCGATGAGAAAGAACGTCCTCGCGAAATGCTACGGCGGCGACATAACGAGAAAAAGAAAGCTCCTCGAAAAGCAGAAAGAGGGCAAGCGCAGGATGAAGCAGGTCGGCAGGGTAGAGGTCCCGCAGGAGGCGTTTTTGGCGGTGCTGAAAGTGAAATAACTGAGGCTGATGAAAAATCCCCCTTAATCCCCCTTTTACTAAGGGGGAATTGCTTGGTTCCCCTCTTTGGAAAAGAGGGGCTGGGGTCCCGTTGCGCAGGGCATTGCAACGGGAAGCGGAGATTTTATAATAAGAAGAGGAGAAAATTTGGCGGCAAAAAAATCATCGGGAAAATCAAAATTCAGGGAATACGTCGAAGCTATTTCCATAGCGATAATCCTGGCCCTCGTCATCAGGGCGTTCGTCGTCCAGGCCTTTAAAATCCCCTCGGGCTCCATGATCCCTACCCTGCTCATCGGCGACCATATACTGGTGACCAAGTTTATTTACGGGACGAAAATCCCTTTTTCAGACAGCAGGGTATTGATTTTAAAGACCCCAAAAAAGGGCGACATAATAGTATTTTCATTCCCCAAAAACAGAGAAAAACCGGAGTGCACGAGCACGACGAAAAATATCTCCGCGAGACTCATCAATGCGCTGCAGAACGGAAACCCGGCCTATCTGTTTCAGGATGAATGCAAGGATTTTATAAAACGGGTCGTCGGCATCGGCGGAGACAAGATCGAGATAAAAGACAAGAAGGTATACGTCAACGACAAGCTTCAGGACGAGCCCTTTATTGTGCATTATGATAATGACGTCGAAAAGACCCAGCGGGACAATTTCGGCCCTTTTACAGTCCCTCACAACAGCGTCTTCGTTATGGGAGACAACAGGGACCAGAGTTACGACAGCCGCTACTGGGGAATAGTCCCTATGGAAGACATCAAGGGCAAGGCCTTCATCATGTACTGGTCCTGGAATGACGGCGGAAACCTGCTGACAAAAGTCCGCTGGAACAGGCTGGGGAAGCTGATACATTAAAATCAAAGATTAAATATCAAAATGCAAAATTAAGGAACAGATTATCAAATAAAAGTTTTCCGAAATTTTGATCTTTGATTTTTAATTTTTAATCTTTCATATGTTTACAGGATTAGTCGAGACAATTGGAACGGTTGCCGCCGTTGAAAAAACGGCGAACGGAATCAGGCTGTCAGTAATGCCGCTTGTTGAATTTGACTTGCAGATCGGCGACAGCGTTTCGGTCAATGGGGTTTGTCTTACGGTCACCAAACTCTTAACTCATGACTCTAAACTCTGCTTCGATGTGTCGCCCGAGACCTTGCGGAGCACCAACCTCGGAGAACTGAAGGTCAGGGACAGGGTAAACCTCGAACGGGCTTTAAGGCTGTCCGACCGTCTCGGCGGGCACATCGTCACAGGGCATGTGGACGGCGTCGGGACCGTCAGGAACAGGAGACAGGCGGGTGAATATACGTTTTATACAATCGAGGCGCCGGCAGAGGTTTTAAGATATATTGTAAAAAAGGGGTCCGTAACGATTGACGGAATCAGCCTGACTGTGGTAGAACTTGTAGGCGGAACATTCAGCGTGGCCATCATACCGCACACCCTCAAGGCTACGACTATCGGCGATAAAGGGACCGGCGACAGGGTGAACCTGGAGGCTGATATCATAGGCAAGTACGTTGAGAAGTTCCTCAGCAGAGAAGACAGTGACGCGAAGCTGATGGAATTATTGAAAGAAGGAGGATTCGCATAAAAAGATCAAAATTTAAAAATCAAAATGCAAAATTAAGGAATATTTATTAAATAAAATCTCATCCGAAATTTTGATTTTTTATTTTTAACCTTTGATCTTTTCGGAGACACTATGCACCGTAAATATAAATTCAACACGATCGAAGAGGCCATTGAAGATATAAAACAGGGGAAGCTGATCATCCTCATTGATGACGAGGACAGGGAAAATGAGGGCGACCTGACGTTGGCGGCTGAAAAGGTGACCCCCGAGGCGATAAACTTTATGGCCAGGTACGGAAGGGGACTTATCTGCCTCTCCCTCAACTCCGAAAAAGTGGAGGCCCTCAAGCTTCCGCTGATGGCCGACATGAATACCTCGAGGTTCGGCACCGCGTTTACCGTTTCCATTGAAGCGAGGAAGGGCGTCACGACCGGCATCTCGGCCCATGACAGGGCCAGGACCATAAAGACGGCGATAAACCCCAGGGCCAAGCCGGAAGACCTCGCGAGGCCGGGACATATTTTCCCTTTGAGGGCCCAGCCCGGAGGGGTGCTTCAGCGCGCGGGACAGACGGAAGGCTCCGTGGACATAGCAAGGCTTGCAGGTCTCCAGCCGGCGGGCGTCATTTGCGAGATCATGAATGACGACGGCACAATGGCAAGGGTGCCCGAGCTCGCGAAGTTTGCGAAGAAACATGGATTGAAAATGGTCACGATCAAGGACCTGATCCAGTACAGGATGCGGAATGAATGCCTCGTGACCAGGCTTGCGACAACGACTATTCCCACAACTTACGGCGGCGAATTTACGGCGATCGCGTTTGGAAATATGGTAGACGACACCGTCAACATTGCCATGGTGAAGGGAGATATAAAACCCGATGAGGATGTGCTCGTCAGGGTGCACTCGGAATGCCTTACAGGCGACGTCTTCACCTCAAAAAGATGCGACTGCGGAGAACAGTTGCACAAGGCAATGGCAATAATAAAAAAAGAGGGCAAAGGCGTGATCCTCTATATGAGACAGGAAGGCCGTGGTATAGGGCTTGCCAATAAATTAAAGGCATACGCGCTTCAGGACCAGGGGCTCGATACGGTTGAGGCAAATGTAAGACTCGGGTTCAAACCTGATTTAAGGGATTACGGCATCGGTGCGCAGATACTCGTCAATCTCGGCGTCCGCAGGATGCGGCTCATGACAAACAACCCCAAAAAACTTATCGGCCTCGAGGGATACGGCCTGCGCATAGTCGAGCGCGTGCCGGTGGAGACATCCCCGCACGAGAAGAACATAAAATATCTCAAGGTCAAGAAGAATAAATTAGGGCATATGTTGAAGAATGTGTGAGACGCTGATTTCACAGATAAGAATTATGATTACACAGATACAGAAGTTATCTGTGTAATCCCGCTCTGTATTATCGGTGTAATCAGCTATAATTTAAATTATAGCAGGAGGGATATTATGAAACGCTTCGAAGGAGAGCTGCAGGCGGAGGGACTCAAATTTGCGATAATCGTCAGCCGGTTCAATGAATTTATAACCGGTAAGCTTCTTGAAGGGGCGATTGACGCCCTGGTGCGTCACGGCTCTTCAGAGAAGAATATCGATATCATTAGGGTCCCCGGTTCTTTTGAAATCCCCCTCGTCGCAAAAAAAGTCGCCGGGAAGAAGTCCTATGACGCCGTCATCTGCCTCGGAACGGTCATCCGCGGGGCGACACCGCACTTTGATTATGTCGCGGCGGAGGCAGCCAAGGGAATTGCTGCCGCCTCAATGGAGACAGGCGTCCCAATTGCCTTCGGCGTGCTGACAACGGACACAATTGAACAGGCGATTGAGCGCGCCGGTTCAAAAAGCGGCAACAAGGGTTGGGACGCTGCCATGGTTGCCGTTGAAATGGCGCAGCTTCTAAAGAAGTTATGAGTGATAAGTTACAAGTAACAGGAAAAAAACAACTTAACCTCCCGCGGCATTTCACCCGTTACTTGTTACCCGTTACTTGTTACCCATCACTTGTTACCGCCTTATGAAACGCCGGCGAGCCAGAGAATACGCGCTGCAGATACTGTTTCAGCTCGACATGACCGGCAGTGACTTCAGCGAAGCGGTATGGACGGAGTTCTGGGAAGGCAACGAAGCAGAGGAAAGGGACGTAAAGGAATTTGCCCTCGAAATCATCAAAGGCACGCGGCAGCATCTGGAAGAAATAGATCAGGTCATAAAAAAGGCCGCGGCAAACTGGTCGCTTGAGAGAATGGCGGTCATCGACAGAAACATCCTCAGGGCCGCACTGTATGAACTCCTGTTCAGAACTGACATCCCCCCATCCGTTATAATGAACGAGGCCCTCGAGATCGCCAAAAAATTTTCAACAGAAGAATCCGCGCCCTTCATAAACGGGATCCTTGACAAGGTGGCGCATTCAAAGAAGTCCTGATCTGATTTCTTGTCTTCAATGTTATGGTACTGCCGCGTTTGGAGTTGGATTGCTTGGGCGTGTCATCAGATGGATATTAGTATTAGAATAACTTTCTTTTCCAACGCTGTTTTGCTATGATTAATTCATGCTGGACCGAATAACTGTTAATCCGGATACTTGCGAAGGCAAACCCACCATACGAAATCTTCGTATAACCGTAGATTTCGTTTTAAAACTCCTCGGCGACGGTTATACGGCAGATGAAATCATCAAATTATATCCTGAACTGGAAAAGGAAGACATTTATCAGGCTGCCAAGTACGGGGCCTGGCTGGCAAGTGAAAAAACCATTGCTATCGCATGAGAATTCTTGCCGATATGCATATCTCTCCGGTAACTGTTAATTTCCTCCTCAGCCTTGGTCACGACGCAGTCCGAGTAAATGAAATAATGCCGCCGAGTTCGTCTGACAGGGAAATAGTAGACGCTGCCAAGAGCAGTGAAAGAGTCATCCTTACGCAGGATATGGATTTCTCTGAAATTATAGCCTTATCAGGAGAAGTTAAACCAGCACTGATTTCTCTCAGACTTTCGTCATCACGCATTGAATTTGTAAATTCCATTTTGGAAAAGATACTGCCTCGTATAGAAAACGATGCAGCAAAAGGGTCTATAATCTCGGTGGAAGATGACCGGCTCCGGATTAGGGCACTTCCTTTTTAATCTATTCTGACTCCCGAATTCTGTATTCTCATCAACCTTACAAACCTTCCAACTTTCAAACCTTAGGAACCATCTTTTTCAGCTTCTCAAGCGATATGCGGCGGGAGGATTGAGATTATGGTTCATCCCCAAGTGTGTGGGGAACAGACGGAAGACTTTTTGAGCCGGGACGCTCGGACTGGTTCATCCCCACGTGTGTGGGGAACAGCGGCCCCCGGTGTTCACGCCCTGCAATTCCAGAGGTTCATCCCCACGTGTGTGGGGAACAGGGGCGTTAATAAAATCTCACTTCGGATGCCGTCGGTTCATCCCCACGTGTGTGGGGAACAGTTACTTCGGGTCGTTTTCTTCCATTCCCGTCGCGGTTCATCCCCACGTGTGTGGGGAACAGGCCGAGCAGCATACATCGGCTATAATGCCTGCCGGTTCATCCCCACGTGTGTGGGGAACAGGGCCGAACGCTGTCAAAAAAATCTGACAGGTCCGGTTCATCCCCACGTGTGTGGGGAACAGTCATTTCCACCCTCCTATTTATAGCCAGTGACCGGTTCATCCCCACGTGTGTGGGGAACAGTTGCGCCATCTCGACATCAACCACGGCCCGCCCGGTTCATCCCCACGTGTGTGGGGAACAGCGGCAAATTCAGCAGGATTTTTTTTGTTAGCCCGGTTCATCCCCACGTGTGTGGGGAACAGGCCGCCTCCCTTGCGCCCACCCCCCCACTCTCGGTTCATCCCCACGTGTGTGGGGAACAGCGACCACCGGTGACCCGCTGTATGCGGGTTTTCGGTTCATCCCCACGTGTGTGGGGAACAGGAGATGCAAGCCCCGTTTTTTTAAGGCGCCGCCGGTTCATCCCCACGTGTGTGGGGAACAGTAGTTATGCCGTGACGCCCGGAGTTTCCGCCGCGGTTCATCCCCACGTGTGTGGGGAACAGAGATGATATATTATGTCAACTCCTGTCAATACCGGTTCATCCCCACGTGTGTGGGGAACAGATAATCCCATAGACCGATAATAATTCTCCCGCCGGTTCATCCCCACGTGTGTGGGGAACAGGCTTTGACTTTATGCAGCGTTAGCGCTACATCCGGTTCATCCCCACGTGTGTGGGGAACAGGGCTCGAATT
>JACRHD010000029.1 GCA_016234115.1 Nitrospirota bacterium | reverse complement strand
TGAATGAAGATCGAATCCTGTGTACAATCTCATGAGGCACCTCCTATTAAAAGGTTTATGTTTTGGTTGCCTATAAGATATCAGATTCATTGATTCTGATATCTATAGGGGGTGCCTTTATATGATTATCAAACCTTCAAATGTCATTTTGAATTGCGGGTTAAAGGCAGTGATTAGGAAAAAACATTGAACCTTTCTGTCAGAGAGGATGATAAATGAATTTTGAAGGTTTGACCCCATGCCACCATGCCATGCGTGGAATCAACAGGTCGAGTTTTTTTGAGGATGAGCAGGACAGGGCTGAATTTCATGAGAGGTAAGAGGGGATTGGGGTTAGCCCTTGAAAAGGTAATATTTGAAGGAAAAACTGCAAATTGTACTACAGTCAGGCTGGGGGTCAGGCTTGACTATTTCGATTTCAAATGTCAATAAGCATATCTGACACCATGCGCCCAATTATCAGCAAACAGAATCAGCGTTAACTCAAACATGAAAACCGGACATTTCTATTTTGGTAAAGACCGGACATTCTTATTTGGGCTTGACACCTTTCCGTCCAGGCCTTTCATTACATCGCCGAATATGTTAAATTTCTGAAAAATGGAAAAGTTTATAATCCCCCCGAGTCTGACCTTCCACGGTATCAGGGCTTTTTTTACCGTCAGGAGTTTTGTAAGCAGCCATAATCATGTAAGAGAGGCCCTGGCGCAGGAATTCAACATACCGAAGGACGGAATTTATCTGCCGGTCCAGAAGCATACAAACAGGGTCCAGGTGCTTGAAAGCGGCGCGTCCCCTGAAACGGCCGATGCGGTCATTACGGTCAGAAAGAATATATTCATCGGGGTATTGGTCGCCGACTGTGTCCCCATTCTTTTATTTGACAGAGGCAAGGCAGTGACGGGGGCGGTCCACGCGGGCTGGAGGGGGACCGCAAAACAGATTTTAAAGGAGACGATTCAGGCCATGCAGGACCGGTTCGGGTCATCCCCCTGCGACATACTGATGGCGATAGGACCGAGCATCAGGCAGTGCAGTTACGAGGTTGACGAAGACGTCAAGGCATCCGTAGAGGAGGCGACAGGGGAAGGAGATTACTTCAGAAGAGAGGGAGATAAATATTATATCGATCTCTCGTCCGCAAACAGGATGCAGGCGCTGAGCATGCGGATTTTGCCGGAGAACATCTGGCAGTCGGGGGAATGCACTTACTGTAATCCGGAAAGGTTTTATTCATACAGGCGCTCAATGGGGACGCATGGAAGGCAGGGCGGTTTTATAGGAATGTGGTAATATAATAACATTCAAAATTCAATATTCAATATTCAAAACCGGATCAAAGCGTTTATGTTGAATCTTGAATTTTGAATCTTGAATTTATTTTTTTATGGAGGAACGATGCTGAAGGCAATAGATATCATGACGAAAGATGTTGTGACGGTCGGACCGGGGACTACCGTGGAAGAACTCGCGAGGGTCCTGATGGAGCGTAAAATCAGCGGCGTCCCTGTAGTCGACGATGACGGGAAGCTTGTCGGGATCGTTACTGAGAATGATCTGATCAGACAAAACTCGCGGCTGCACATCCCTACGGTAATCAGACTCTTTGACGCCTTTATCCTCCTTGGCTCGGGCAGGATGGAAGACGAGATAAAAAAAATGGCGGCGACCACTGTGGGTGAAATCTGTACGAGAAAAGTCGTGTCCATAACAGAAGAAACTTCATTGGACGAAATAGCGACCATAATGGCCGAGCAGCATGTCCACCTGCTCCCCGTACTGAGAGGAAAGGCCGTTACAGGCATTATCGGCAAGGCGGACATGGTAAGGGCCATACGGCATGAAGCTTCTCAGCAGTAGCGAGGCGGAGACAAAGGACATCGGCAGGAGAATCGGGGAGAAGCTGAAAAAGGGAGACGTAGTCTGCCTCTACGGCGAATTGGGCGCGGGCAAGACAACAATGGTCAAGGGCATCGCCTCGGCTTTCGGCATTAATGAGCGTGATATAACCAGCGCGAGTTTTACTATCATTGCCGAATACGACGCGGATGTCCCGTTTTACCATATTGACCTTTACCGCCTGGTCTCTGACGAGATAGAAGAAATAGGGTTGCAGGACTATTTAAGAGGAAGCGGCATAGCGGTAATCGAATGGGCGGAGAGGGCCGGACAGGCCGTCCCGGAGAAACATATCAGCGTCAGACTTGATTATTCAGGCGAAGATGTCAGGGAAATCGAAATAGAAGGGATAGGCGTATGAGAAGAATAGGGATAGTCGCGAAAAAGGGTGAACCCGAAGCGGTCAATGCGGTCAGGGATTTTGTGGGACGTCTCCGGGATAAAGGGATCAGCTTTTACGTGGATGCAGGGACTGCCTCTCCCCTGAAGATCAAAGGCTGTCCGATGAAAGATATCCCCGGCAAAGCCGACATAGTTATCGTCTTCGGAGGCGACGGAACGCTTCTAAGCGTCGCGAGACTCGTGGGAAGCCTCGGGGTGCCGATTCTCGGAGTGAATCTCGGGGGGCTCGGCTTTATAACAGAGGTCAGCAGGGACGAAATAGATAAGGAAATCGACAAGGTCTTTTCCGGCGAGTACGGTCTTGAGGAAAGGATCATGCTGCATGCCGACGTGTTCCGCGGACGCAGGCGGATAGTCCGGCATAACGCCCTTAACGATGTGGTAATGAACAAGAGCGCGCTGTCGAGGATGTTTGAGCTCGAGATCAGCATAAACGGAAGGTACGTGAGCACCTTCAGGGCGGACGGTCTGATCATATCTACGCCCACCGGCTCCACCGCCCACTCTCTTTCAGCCGGAGGTCCGATATTGTATCCGACACTGGAATCGTTCCTGATGACGCCGATATGCCCTCATACCCTGACGAGCAGGCCGATTGTCCTGCCCGACACGTTTGTCCTTGAAGCCACGGTCAAAAACGGAGATGATATCTATCTTACGCTCGACGGGCAGGTGGGGTTCCCCCTTAAAGTGAAAGACAGAATAAAGATAAGCAAGGCCGACTACAAAACGAAGTTTATCGTTTTGCATGACAGGGACTATTTTCAAATACTGCGCGCCAAACTGAAATGGGGGGAGTGAGACAGAGTCAGAGTTAAGAGTTAAGAGTTTAGAGTTTAGAGTTTAGAGTTTAGAGTTTAGAGTTTAGAGTTTAGAGTTTAGAGTTTAGAGTTTAGTAGGGGCGACCCGGTGGGTCGCCCCCCCCTTGACGGGAGGGAGCCGGAATTCGCTATGAAAGACAACCGCGACATAATCGAAGACCTGAAAAAGGCCATGGAGTTTTACCGTGAACTCGGCTTTGATTATCTGCCGGTGAAGCTGCCGGAGAGCACAGAGCATAGATTAATGAGCGCTGATAAAATTACTGATGCCGGCCCCTTGCCCCTTGACCCCTGCCCCTTGCCCCTGAACAGAAGCTCTGCCCTTCAGGCGCTGAGGAACGAAATCGGCGACTGCACGAGATGCAAACTTTGCAGCGGAAGGAAAAACATCGTCTTCGGCGAAGGCGCGCCTGAGGCGAGGCTGATGTTTGTCGGCGAAGGTCCCGGCAGGGATGAAGACATCCAGGCCAGGCCATTCGTGGGAGAAGCCGGTCAACTGCTTACGCGCATGCTGAAAAAGCTCGGACTCAGGAGGGAAGAAGTATATATAGCCAATATCGTGAAATGCAGACCGCCTAACAACAGGGAGCCCGGGGAAGAGGAGATCGCGACCTGCATGCCTTTCGTCGAGAGACAGATAGAAATAATCAGCCCCGCCGTAATCGTCGGTTTAGGCAGGATATCGACGCAGTCCCTACTGAGGTCCGGGACCCCTATAAGTAAATCAAGAGGGAAGTTCTGCGAATATAAAAATGTTCCCTTCATGCCTACATTTCACCCGGCGTATCTCCTGAGGAACCCCAAAGATAAATGGCTCACATGGGACGACATGCAGAAGGTGCTTGAGAAGCTGAAGACGTAAATTCCCGCCTTGTCCCTCCGCTTCCGGAGCGCGGGACCGACCCGCGAAAAGCCAAATAACAATTGACATCGTTTTTATAATCGGATACTATTTTCGTAGTCCGGATTATTCACAGCTTCAGGAATAATCCGGGTCGGACCGGAATTGTAACAGGCTCAAGGTTTATAAATAAATGTGGGGGACATATTCATGAGAGGTCTCAGGAAAAGAATACTTATAATCGACTCCTTCGCGGACGGGTATCACGAAAGGCTCGGGTCTTCATTAACAGGCTGTGAAATAATTGCAATACCCGATTACCATGAGGCGGGTGAGTTTTTCTTCCATAACGGCTCCGACCTTATATTGCTGAATTATGATGACGACGCCTCCTGCTTCAGGATGCTTCGGTTTATCAGATCGCTGAATCCCCTGATGCCTGTCATTATTACGGCCTCCAACGGTTCGGAGGATCTCGCGGTCAAGGTCTTCAGGCACGGCGTAAAGGATTACCTGAAGAAACCTTTTGAGACGGCTGAGCTGATTGCGAGCATCAAGGGCGCGTTCGGGATAATGACCCCGATAAATAACCGGAGATCAGACAATATCGGAAGGGCCGTTTACTGCATACACAAGTACTATAATACGAAGATAAGACTGTCCTCTATCGCCAGGGAGGCCGGCATGAGCGTCTCATGTTTTGAGAAGCGATTTAAAAAGGAAAAAGGCGTCACCTTTAAAAGATATGTAAACGAGCTTCGCATCTCCAGGGCAAAGGACATTTTAAAGGAGGACGGGCTCTCAATGAACGACGTGGCGTTCGCCTGCGGTTTTACGAACCAGTTTCACTTTACAAGGATGTTCAATAAAATTGCGCATGTCACGCCGACGGCCTTTAAAAAGTCTTTAAGGAGATAATCCCGCTTCTTCGGCCCGCTGAAAAAATACGTCAAAAAATATCCAAAAAACGTCAAGACTTACCGCCTTCAAAGTGCTAATATTTCCCACCATGCTGGTCAGCGCCTTAACGTTTCTTAAAGATGAATTAAACGCCCATATAATTACCAGGACCGGATCAAACGCAGCGGTAGTGAATATGTGCAAGGTGGTTAATGAAACAGGCAAATATGCCTTTGAGGGCGCCATCGGCGCTTCTATTATTAATATAGAGGAGGAACGGGTCTTCAAGGCGCGCCTCCCTGAATACGTCAATATAAATGGTCGGCACGTCCTTCAGGAGCCTGAGTTGAAGCTTAACCTGCATGTATTGTTCGCCGCCAATTTCAAGGTGTACGATGTTGCGCTGAAATATATCTCCCACGTGTTGACGTTTTTCCAGGCGCACCCTTCCTTCACGTCGGCGGAATATCCGGCGCTCGACGCAAACATTGAGAAACTGTCCGTGGAGCTGCAATCTCTCAGTTATGAGCAGTTAAACCAGGTATGGGCCTTTATCGGCGGCAAGCAACTGCCTTCAGTTATTTATAAAGTACGCATGGTGGCCTTGCAGGATGAGGCGCGGACGGCCGTGCAGCTTCCGCTGATGACAATTAAAACGAATATTCACAGTCAATGACCACCCGATTTCGCATATTATTCACGTTGAGTATAGCGCATGTTTATTACAATGCGGCATGCAGGGATTTCGATTTTGTTTTACCCTCCCACACTGCGGCGCTGCTCAGAAACGGCAAACTGCTGGCAAAGGCGCGTGACTGGATACTATATGTATTGTATGAAGCCGATGAAGCCGGCGCGGCCTTGATTTCGGCGGATGGGAAGACCTTGCGTATTGGTTTGAAACTGTTGAATTCCTGCTTCAGCAACTTCACGGACCTTGCCTTTGATTTCCAGTCAGCGAACCCGATTTACAGAAATGCCGCCGCCCCTGGCGTCCTGGACGCGTACCGCTGAAAACATGATCGGCGGCTTTATGCGGTTGATCGGGCAGGAGGAGAAATGGCGGCGCCTGCAGGAATCCCGCGCCATCCCCCGCGTGTGGGCCTGGTTCCAGCAGCACACCCACATGGCTTATCATAACCAGTACACGTTAATTGACCAGGAGGTGATGTATGGCATCTTTCAGGCTTGGAACAAAATCAGAAGGGGGATTCCCGACTGCTTTGCGGGCCTGAGCGGTGACTTTGACGATCAGGGCTTGAGCTTCGGCGTGCTTCAATGGAATTTCGGTCAGGGGTCCCTCCAGCCTCTTCTGCGCGACATGATTAACGGTCACAGGGAGGTGACTGAATCGATCTTCCAGTCGAATCTGGGGGTGCTGGAGGAGGCCCTGGATTCGGAAAGGGAGGAGATGATGTTGTTCGTGAGATCAATCCAGCACCCGATCAGACACTATCTTTACGAGCCCTGGGGCGGAATGTTTAAATCGCTCGGGAGGACGCGGGAATTCCAGAATATCCAGACGAGATACGCGAGCGGGCTCTATAACTCAGCGCTGGCCCTTTGTGAAGAATACGGTCTCTGGTCGGAGCGGGCAGTCGCCCTGATGTTCGATATCAAGGTACAGAACGGAAGCATAAGCAAGCTGGTCAAATCGAGGATATTTTCCGATTTCAGCGCGCTTCCAGGCAACCCTTCCGACGAGGACAGGGAGGTCCGGAAGATGAGGGCCGTCGCTATTCGAAGGTCCGAGGCTGCCAACCCCAGGTGGATTGACGACGTAAAGAGCAGGAAACTCTGCATCGCAAACGGCGGAGGTGAAGTCCACAATATAGATTTCGACCTTGAAGAGCAGTTCGGGATCAGACTCGCGTCTTTTAAAAGATAGCCCTTCCGCTCCGGAAGAGATATTAAAAGGTTTACGGGATACCCGTCGGTATGACCGTTCTTTTTGTGAAGATAATAAATGAATTGGGCGTCAGTCGAATAAAATATGTCAAAAGAAAAGCAATAAAGGTCAAGATATTCAACCGGAAATAGTTTATATTTTTGGGGTATTATTCAGGGCACGAGGGGCATCCGGGTTGAGTATAAAAAATGTGGGGAGGTAAGTATGACGGGAATTGAATTGCTTTCATTTGTCACGAGTAACATCAAGTTTGTCCTCCATCGTTTCCCCGGGGCCGTTCGGACGCATATTAACAAATCAGGGCTGCTATCTGTTTTAGCGCTTTCGTTTGTCCTTCTTTTCTGTTTTACTTCTTATGCAGAAGCCGGAATGGTCTATGGGACTGTATCCGAGAAGGGAAAGAAAAAAACCGGTTCCGCTTTCAAAATAAAAAGAGGCGAAACAGAAGTAAATGTTATGACGGACGGGAACGGGTCGTACAGTGTCTTTCTCCCGCAGACCGGGATATATACAGTCGTATTTCCAGACAGCGGAACAGGCGCAACTATTATAAGTCAACCCGAGCCGATCAGGCAGGATATTGACCTAAAGTGAAAGGAGATGCCTGAGTGTGCGCGGAGCATCAGAGTAAAGACCAGGTCTCTACTACCGGCCGGGACAATCAGAAAGAACAGAAACGTACCTGGCTCGATATAATTGAAAAGATTGGGACCCCTGTGGCGGCCCTTATAGCGGCCTTCGCGGCTTATTTTATTGCCCAGCCTTTCCAGCGCGAGATAGCCGGGGTCACCTTGCTCAGTCAACGTGAAACTGCTGAAAGTCAGTTGCGCGCCGATATGTTCAGCAGTCTTATCGGCCCGATCGTGGGTCCGAACCAAGACAAAGACATCCCGGCGGAGCGTCAAAAAATCCTTGTAGAGTTGCTGGCGCTCAACTTCAATGAATATTTTGAATTCAAGCCGCTGCTTGAAAGCGTTGACAAGCAACTGACGACTCATGAGTCACGTCAATCCCTGAGGTCGATTATCCGGCGCATCATAGACCGGCAGGTGGCTGGGCTTCAAAAAAACAATGGAGATGGAGTCAGCGACGCAAAAGTCTATACATTTTACGTTACGGAAGATCCGCAGAACGATAAAGAAAAAGAAGAATTTGTCAAACTCCTCAAGCAGTCTGGCACAACATTGTATGTAATGAGAGACATCGGCAGCGCGGAGTTTGTTAAAGTGACTTCTCAGGACAATGAACACACCTTCGAGATTAATATGAGGGAAGCAAAATGGGAAGAGAACACGTTTCAGGTGCACATAAAGGATAATGAAAATGTGGTAATGCCGGTCATTACATCCTCATGGGCCGATTTGCCGCTTACCGACAACACATTTCTGCCCGACGGCAACCGCTTTGCCGTGGTATGTTACAAAACCATAACTGATAATCCTTTAAAATATGCGATCTTTAAGTTCATCTGGTTTCCAAAAGATTACTACACTCCCCGGGAAAGGCCGATTGACCAGAAGAAGTTTCTTGACCTTATAGGCAAGAAGACCGGGAAGTAAGTCTGAATAAGACAATACATCAGATAATGCGGTTTGCAACTGTATTGACAGCGGGCCGCGGTGTGAACGGTGATAAACTGCCAATCTTAAAAAAGGAGATCCCAAAATGGCAAAGAAAGCTCTACTGGTAGGCATCAATGATTACAAGCAGATCAATGACCTGAGCGGCTGCATTAACGACGTTACCAATATCCGGGACGTGCTGCTGAAGTATTTCGGGTTTACGGTCCCGGACATCAGGGTCCTTGTCGACGGCCGCGCGACAAGGGCGAATATCCTGAAACGCCTCAAATGGCTTGCAACCGGCGTCAAGAAAGGCGACACGCTTGTATTCCATTATTCGGGACACGGCACACAGATCAGGGACCGTGACGGCGATGAGTTGAAAGACCGCATGGATGAGGCGCTTTGCCCCTATGACACGGACTGGGACGGCGGGCTGATTGTGGACGACGACCTTTATAATATTGCCCGGGGGCTTCCTAAAGGCGTCAATCTCGAAGTATTGTTGGACGCCTGCCATTCAGGCACGGGGACAAGGGACATCATGGCCCCCAAAGACGTGAAACCCAGGTTCCTCAAGCCGCCCATAGACATCGAAAGCAGGGAAGAGGACGGACTTAAGGTGAAAAGATTCGGGGTAAGAGAGGCACAGAAGACCCTTAACCATGTGCTGTGGGCCGGGTGCAAAAGCAACCAGACGTCCGCCGACGCCCTTATCGGCAATACGTATAACGGGGCTTTTACATACTATTTTTGCAAACACATAAGAGACAGCCAGGGGAAGATTTCGCGCGGCGAGCTTATCAGGAGACTGCGGGCCTCTCTCAGACACGAAGGGTACTCTCAGGTCCCGCAGTTGGAGGTGTCCGAACCGGCGAAGGAGCAGAAGCCGGTGTTTCAGGACTGAGGCGACGCTGCCGATTATAACGAAAGCGCCGTACACCCTCATTGCCGGAAAATTGACATATTCACTCCGCTAAGTATATATTGTTATGTTCTATGCAGCCACAGTCAATGACAGGTTACGGAATAGGGATTGCCGGCAATATCAAGATCGAGGCGCGCTCTTTCAATCACAAGCATCTCGATATTCAGGTCAAGATGCCCCATGTCCTCTATTACTGCGAAAACGATATAAGAAAAGCTGTCAAGGCAAGGTTCACCCGAGGACACGTTGAAATAAGCGTCAACAGGGCCGACACGGACGTTGTCCGGATGAAGATCAACAAGCCCCTCGCGGCCGAATATTATCAGGCCCTGGTTTCCCTGAAAGAAGAGCTTTCTCTGGCCGGTGAAATAGATATCAACGTCTTAGCCTCGTACAGGGACATTTTCCGTGTGGAGGATGAGTCCAGGGTGGAGGACGTCAATGAGGCCCTTGGGACCGCCATGCAGGAGCTCGAAAGGACGCGGACCGAAGAAGGCAAAAACCTCATAGACGATATCTCCGCAAGGGTGAGGCTTCTGAGTAAATATATAACCGATATCGGCGAAAAGAGAAACCGGACCATCGGCGAGACGAGACAGAAACTCCTCGACAGGCTGAAGGAATTCCTGGGCAATATAATAATGGACGAAGCGCGGCTGGTGCAGGAAGCGGCGGTCCTGATCGAGAGGGCGGACATCACGGAAGAAATCGTCAGGTTCAACAGTCACGTCGGTCACGTCGAAAACTTATTGAAGACGGGCGACGATATAGGCAAAAAGCTGGACTTCCTGACGCAGGAGCTGCGCAGGGAGGTCAATACCATCGGCTCCAAGACCAATGATATCGAGATCGCCAACTACGTCATTGAAATGAAGCACGAGATCGAAAAAATAAAGGAGCAGATACAGAATTTGCAGTAAAATAACTGCAAAATCTCCCCTGACCCCTCTTTGCCAATGAGGGGAATTAACTTCCCCCTTTGAAAATGGGGGATGACGGGTGATTGTGTAATTATGCTGAATGCTTATTTGTATTCTATCGGGGAGGAGCGTAACATGAAGACAGCGGAAAAATGGGTGCCTCTTGTCAATATCGGTTTCGGCAACGTCGTGTCCGCCTCGAGGGTCATCGCGATTGTGGACCCCGGTTCGTCGCCGATGAAGAGACTGCGCGAGGAAGCGACCCAGAGGGGAAAACTGGTCGACGCGACACAGGGTCGGAAGACGCGGGCGATCATCGTTACCGACAGCGACCACGTGATCCTGTCCGCGCTGCAGGTGGAGACCGTTACGCAGAGATTTAAGGAAGAATGAGGGAAGGGGCGCTGTTCGTCATATCGGCGCCGTCCGGGGCAGGCAAGTCGACCCTGTGCCGCGAGCTGCTCCGCAAAGTCCCCGGACTCACGCTCTCCGTGTCTTACACAACGCGTACGCCGAGAAAAGGGGAGACCCCGGACGTTCATTACACGTTTGTGACCGAGAAGAAATTCAGGGACATGATACGCAGAAAGGAGTTTGCCGAATGGGCCATGGTCCATGGTAATTTTTACGGCACGTCCCTCAGGAGGCTGAAAAAACTGAACAGGGAAGGCTATGATATTCTGCTTGACATAGACGTCCAGGGCGCCCGGCAGTTGAAGAAGACCTGCGCGGGGGCTGTTTATATTTTTATTCTTCCACCGTCTCTGCGGGAGCTTAAGAAGAGGCTCACCACAAGGGGGACGGAAACAGGGGAGGCATTAAGAGAGCGTCTTTCCAACGCAAAAGATGAGATGAAGGGCTATAAGGACTATGATTATGTTATCATTAACGACAGGCTTGAAAGGGCTTACCGCGAGCTGGAAAGCATAATTATATCGGAGCGCCTCAGGACGAAGAATATTGATCATAAGCAGATAAGGGAGTTGATCAGGGCTCATGGTTGGACAGGCTCACCATGACAAGCTTGTCATCCTGAGCCTGTCGAAGGACGGCTTCCCGCTCAAGAATACTGCGGGAATGATCATGCGTGGTAAAAAAGGTGGTAAAATTTAATATATGATTCTCAGGGAGGAACAAAAATGGATATGGATATAATCACACTGCCGATTGAATATGACAAAAAGAAGATCGACGGGAATTACCGGCTGGTCATCGCCGCGGTCCAGAGGGCCAAGGACCTGTCGTTAGGGTCGTTGCCCAGGATATCGACCAAGGCAAAAAAGATAACGACCCTCGCCCTGCAGGAAGTTGCCTCCGGCGCCGTAAATATACTTACGGGCGAGGAGGCGATAACGGCCAATGAAGAAGCCAAAAAGCTTGTTCATAAACGCATGATGGATGAGGCGCAGCAGAAAGAGACCATGCCTGAAGACCTGACGGAGCTGGAAAAGGACCTCAAGGTTTACCTGAGCGAAAAGAGCGAGTCCGAACAGAAGAGGTCCATCGAAGATATATTCGGGGAATAAAGAGAAGAGTCAAGAGTTATGAGTTAAGAGTGAAGCACAGGCGATTGAACCTTCGTTCTTGACTCTTGACTCGTAACTCGTAACTCTAACTCAGATGAACGGAAAGAACATCCTCCTTATCGTTACCGGCAGCATCGCAGCGTATAAGAGCGTTGATATGGCCCGCCGGTTGCTTGATGAAGGCTTCAGCGTGCGGGTCGTAATGACGGAGGCCGCCTGCAGGTTTGTCGCGCCCCTGACATTTGAAGCGGTGACCGGCAAACCCGTCTCCACGAATTTATTCAGCGAGCCCTTCAGTCATATCAGTCTTTCAAAAGAAGCGGACCTGTTTCTTATTGCCCCCGCCACCGCGAACACGATCAATAAATTGTCCTGCGGCATTGCCGACGATCTTCCCGGAAATCTCTATCTGACATATGAGGGGAAGATCCTGATTGCGCCGGCAATGAATTGCAGGATGTACCGGCATCCTTCAGTGCAAAAAAGCATAAGGGAGCTTAAAAAGCTGGATATTGATTTTGTGGGTCCCGTCCCGGGAAGTCTCGCCTGTGGAGATGAAGGCGAGGGCAGGATGGCGGAAGTTTCTGCAATTGTCGAGGCCGCCGTTTCCGCGCTTACTCCCAAAGATTTAAGCAAGCATAATATCCTTGTTACCGCCGGTCCTACTGTCGAGCCGATAGACCCGGTGCGGTACATCTCCAACCGCTCGTCCGGAAGGATGGGCTTTGCGATTGCAAAAGCCGCGGCGAGAAGGGGGGCGCAAGTGACCCTGGTCAGCGGACCCGTTTCACTGACGCCGCCGGACAACATTTCATATGTCCCCGTACAAACGGCCCTGGAAATGGAAGCGGCCGTACTGAAGCGCGCCCCGAAGGCCACAGTCATAATCATGGCCGCCGCGGTGGCCGACTTTGCGCCCGCAGTAATGAACAGGAATAAGATCGGCAAGGGCGATATTTCATCAATCACTTTAAAGAAGACACCCGATATCCTCAAAAAGGCCGGCAGCATAAAAGGCAAGCGCCTCCTGATCGGGTTTGCCGCAGAGACAGGGAAAGACATTGAGAGCGCAAGGGAGAAATTGAAGCGGAAAAACCTCGACCTCATCGTGCTCAACGACGTAACACAAGAGGGCGCAGGGTTCGACGTCGATACTAATATTGTTACGATAATCGACCGCAGCGGGAAGAGCACGGATTACCCCCTGATGAATAAGATCGAGCTTGCCGATGTCATCCTTGACAGGTTGCCAGCGTTGAAGAAATAACGGCCTGTATATCCATCTCTTTCCCCTTTGTATTATGGGCATCGCGTCATTGCGCGGGTCAATCCCGGCAATAGCATCGTCATTAACGAAGATATTTATTGGGGCACGGTTTTATAACTTATTTGCGCAAATGTGCAAATAACGAATTTAATTGACAAGTTAGGATGTGCTTTTTTAAAATAGCATATCCCATATACAGTTGAGAGGTTTCAGGGCTCACTGCAATTCTTGCCTCTCCTGTCAATCTTTGAATAAATATAAAGCGAAATCAGTGACAGGGGTCTTATCGCCTCGCGGCATTTATGATTTGAATATGCAAATTTGATCGGCATAAATTTTGAGAATTTATTTAGGAGGGAGAATGGAAAAGAGAATTGTATTGATGTCAGTCGTGGTTTTATTTCTTGTCGCATCGATGGCGCTTGCCGGGACAGTGCAACTGCCTCAGACCGGGCAGACGACGTGTTATGACTCGGCAGGAGTTGAGATAGTCTGCGCGGGGACAGGGCAGGATGGGGATATCCGGGCCGGGGTGGCTTGGCCGGAACCGAGGTTTGTTGTAACTTACTGCAATGCAAGCGCACCCTGCGCAGATCAATCATCTGACTGTGATGCAGATCCGTCTACTGACGTCATGACGGACAACCTGACCGGATTGATGTGGCCGAGAAACGGTTCGCTGAGTGGGGGATATTGGAACCAGGCGATTGATTATGCGAACGCGTTAACCTTATGTGGTTACTCTGACTGGAGCCTGCCTAATGTTAATGAGCTTGAGAGCCTTGTAAATTTAGATATGCCTAACATATCTAACTGGCTTAATTCTCAGGGCTTTTATAATGTGCACTCCTACTACTACTGGTCGTCTACGTCCCATGCGGAGTATACCTCCTACGCATGGATCGTCGCTATGTGGAGTGGCGGCGGCCTGGGTAGTGACGGCAAGGACTTTGGCGACGGTTATTACGTTTGGCCGGTACGATCAGGACAGGGGGGTGGATCATCTGGCTATTCGGAAATTTGGAAGACGGGGCAGACAACGAGTTACCGGGCCGGAGATGATGGAGATTTGGAAAGGGGCGCCGCGTGGCCCGACCCGAGGTTTACAGTAAATGGCGACTGTGTGACCGACACTCTCACAGGACTTATGTGGTCCCGCAACGCAAATCTCGCAGGATTAATGATATGGAATTCAGCGCTTGAGTTTGCAAATAATTCAACCTTGTGCGGTTATTCAGACTGGCGTCTTCCTAACAGAAAAGAACATCGCAGTCTGATAGATTACTCAAATTTCAATCCTGTGTTACCTGATAGTCATCCATTTGCAAATGTGCAGTCCAGTTATTACTGGACGTCCTCTACTTTCGTCTATGAAACGAACCGCTCATGGATCATCGCTATGTGGAGTGGCGACGTGTGCTACGGCTACAAGGGCGACTGCAACTATGGCGTCTGGCCAGTACGGTCCGGGACCGTTGATAGCGATAATGACGGGGTCCCTGACAGCGTTGAAGGAACACAAGATACGGATGGTGATGGGATATCGGATTATCTTGACATGGATGATGACAATGACGGAATTCCGACAATTCAGGAAGATGTCAATGGAAATGGCAATCCGCAGGACGACGATACTGATGGAGATGGAACATTAAATTACCTGGACACGGATGATGACGGTGACGGATATCCGACGTCAAGTGACTGTGCGCCACTTGACATTACGATTAATCCCGGCGCAACTGAAGGTCCATATGGCAATGCTGCATGCAGTGATACGGCTGATAACGACTGCGATGGAGATATCGACACATCAGATTCAGACTGTTTTCCGCCGGATTTAATAGTCTCCGGCCTGACGGCCCCGGCAGTAGCCTGCGGCGGCTCTACCATATCAATAGGCGATTCGACAAAAGACCAGGGTACAGGCGCGGCGGACGCATCCGTGACGGGATTATATCTTTCGAAGAACACGGCGCTCGATGCAAGCGATGTGATACTGGGAAGCAGGACTGTCCCTTCACTGGCAGCAGGCGGAACAAATTCAGGGACAACTACAGTCACCATCCCGGCCGGAGCGGCAGTGGGGAAATACTATATCATTGCACGGGCTGACAGTTCAGCCGCGGTGACAGAGAGTAACGAAAACAACAATATAAAAAGCAAAATGATATACGCAGGAACCGACCTGCTGATAACTGCCCTGAATGCTCCCGCTTCAGCAGCAAAAGGCGCGGTAATTACAGTAGCCGACACAACAAAGAACCAGGGCGGATGTGCGGCAGTTGAGTCAACGACAAAGTTCTATCTCTCGGCCGACACGACACCTGGAGCCGGCGACAGATATCTCGGCAGCAGAACGGTGCCAGCATTAGGCGGGGGGACTGCAAGTTCAGTAACGGTATCCGTGACAATACCTTCGAACATACCTGCCGGGGCCTATTACATCATAGGCGCGGCAGACGCCGGCAAAGTGGTGTCGGAGCTGAGTGAGACGAACAATAACAAAACGAGGGCCATAACCGTAACGCCTTAACCCGGATTATTCACAGATATCGCACTCCGGGAGTTTATCAATCCGTGATAGATACAGCCGCTCACAAATCCGGGGGCCTGGTAAATTTCAGGCCCCCTTTGCTTTTGAAAAAAACATCATATTTTCTCTTGCTTCAGGCTGAGTTTGTGCTATTATATAGCCTATAAAATAATAGTAAGGCGGAGAACATATGAAAATACTGGTCATCCACGGCCCAAACCTCAACCTCCTCGGCAAAAGGGAGTCAGGGATCTACGGTACGAAGACCCTTGACGATATCAACGAGCTCCTGAAGAAGCTCTCAAAAGAATTGAAAGTCGACCTTGATATTAAGCAGTCAAACCATGAAGGAGACCTTGTGGATTTCATTCAGAATTCAGGCGACTATGCGGCCCTTGTCATCAACCCGGCCGCCTATACCCATACAAGTATCGCCATACGGGATGCAATAGCGGCTGTAGAAATTCCCGCTGTAGAGGTGCATTTGTCGAACATTCACAGGCGTGAAGAATTCAGACATAATTCCCTCATAGCCCCTGTGGCCGCAGGACAGATCTCCGGATTCGGATATGAAAGCTACCTCCTCGGCCTGCGGGCCGCGGCGTCTATTGCGAAGAAAAGCGGGTCAAGGAGTGAATGAGTAGAACATGAACAAAATATCGCTTCTCAGAAAAAAGTTGAAGGATTCAAAGGTTGACGGGGCCCTAATTACTGACATCCTTAACGTCAAATACCTCACCGGCTTCACCGGTTCATCAGGCTATGCCCTTGTCACCCGGAAGGACGCTGTCTTTGTGACTGATTTCAGATACCAGGAGCAGTCGCGGTACGATGTTAAGGACTTTGACATCAGGATTGAGCGTACCGAGCGGGCAAAAGAGATAAAGGACCTGGCCGGCGAGTTAGGCATAAGGAAACTTGGATTTGAAGACCACCACCTGACGTTCAGGGCCTACACTAAATTACTTAAAAAGAAACTGAGGCTCAAACCGGTAACAGACGCGGTGGAATCAATAAGGGCCATAAAATCGCCGGAGGAAACTGAACGTATCAGGAAAGCCGCGCAAAGGGCTGAAAGGGCCTTCAGGCGGTTGCAGCCTTTCATAAAGGCCGGAATAACCGATCGAAAACTCGCCCTGAAACTTGAGGGATTTCTCAAGGATGAAGGTTGCAAATCATTACCCTTTGAGGTTATAGTAGCTTCTGGTTTTTTTTCGGCGCGCCCTCATGCGAGACCTACCGGAAGGGTTGTAAGAGCCGGCGATTTCATAGTATTCGACTGGGGAGGAGAGTATGAGGGATATTACTCGGACATGACGAGGACCGTTGTGATAAAAGGCGGTGACACCGCGAGACAGCGGGAAATCTACTCCATAGTCCTTGAGGCCCAGAAAAGGGCGATTGCGTCGGTCAGGGCAAACGTCGCGGCAAAGACGGTCGATGCGGCGGCAAGGGATTATATAACGCTCAAAGGGTACGGCGAGGAATTCGGTCACGGCGCCGGGCACGGGATCGGTCTTGCGGTCCATGAGAAACCGTCCCTGTCATGGCGCAGTAAGGACGCAATCAGGGAGAACATGGTCTTTACGATAGAGCCCGGCATTTATGTGCCGGATTTTGGAGGTGTGAGGATAGAGGACATGGTAGTTGCTACGAAAACCGGAGCAGAAGTCCTGACGTCCCTGCCGAAAAAGTTTAAGGCGATATAAACAAAAGGGTTCAAGGGGTCAGGGTTCAAGGGGTCAAGGGAAAAGCACAACGCTTGACCCCTCGAACCCTTGGTCCCTCGGACCCTATATTACCAGGAGGCTATTAATTGATATCGACAAGTGAATTCAGAAGAGGGGCCAAGATAACGTTCAAGGACGCGCCGCATGAAATTGTGGACTTTCACCACATCAAGATGGGCAGGGGCGGCGCGATCATCAGGACGAAACTCAGGAACATGAAGACGGGAAGCATTTTTGAAGATACGTTCAAAAGCGGAGAAAAGTTCGAGGTCCCGGAGATCGAGGAGAAGACCGCGCAGTATCTTTATAAGGAAGGTGAATTGTTCTACTTTATGGACAATGAGAGTTACGAACAGTTCCCTTTGACGACGGAGCAGCTTGGGGATGTCAGGAAATATCTGAAAGAGAACATGTCCGTAAGTATCCTGTTTCACATCGATACGCCTCTTTCGGTGGAAATCCCCATGTTCGTCGAGTTGGCCATTGCGAAGACGGACCCCGGCTTCAAGGGAGACACCGCCAGCGGAGGCAGCAAGCCCGCTGTCCTGGAATCCGGAGTCACTGTAAAAGTGCCGTTTCACCTGAATGAGGGTGATATCATTAAGGTAGACACAAGGACCGGCGAATATATTGAGAGGGTAAGGTAGCGCGACCTTCAGGCCGCTTAAGGCCTCGCCCGCGAAAGACGCCGGGAACTGAAAAGAAATGGGGAAAGAAATGGAACTTGAAGAGATAAAAAGACTCATTGAGCTTCTGAGAGAAACGGACGTTACCGAGCTTCAGATCGAGAGAGAAGGCACAAAGCTCAAAATCAGGAGAGAGAAGTTTTTATCATCTTTCGAGGCTATCCAGCCCATGAGACAGCCGGGGCCGCCCGCCGGACAGACGAGAGCGGAAAAAGAAGAGTCAGCCGGGGGGCAAACGGTCGCGACCATCACGTCTCCGATCGTCGGCATATTCCACAGGTCTCCGTCTCCGGAATCACCTCCGTTTGTCGAAGTCGGCGCCGCTGTAAAGAAGGGCCAGGTGCTTTGAATTTTGGAGGCCATGAAACTCATGAACGAGATTGAATGCGATACGGACGGGATCGTCTCAAAGATACTCGTGGAAAACGGGCAGCCGGTTGAATACGGCGAGCCCCTGTTTCTTATCGATCCGGCGTAATGATTAGAGTAAAGAGTTAAGAGTCAGGAGTTAAGTATTACTAAGAAGTTCATAAGTATGATTACAGGCTCGTCATTCCCGTGCCTAAAGCACCTACTGTTGGCAGTCAGTAAGCGGGAATCCATGGTTCGACAGGCTCACCATGACAAGTTTGTCACCCTGAGCTTGTCGAAGGGTGGATGCCCGATTAAGGACTTCGGGTATGACGCTGATTTATGTGTCTTTACTTATGAACTTATTATTAACTGACCGTTTAACTACATAACTCTTTACTCTTGACTCGTTACTCTTAACAATGCCATTATTCAAAAAAATATTAATCGCGAACCGGGGTGAGATAGCGGTAAGGGTCATCAGGGCCTGCCATGAGCTCGGCATACCCGCGGCCGCAGTTTATTCCGAAGCCGACAGGAACGCCCTGCATGTAAGAATGGCTGATGAGGCCGTCTGTATCGGACCAGCCTCGGCGGCGCAAAGCTATCTGAACATTCCCGCGATAATAAGCGCCGCTGAAATTACCGATTCCGAGGCCATTCATCCCGGCTACGGATTTCTTTCCGAGAACGCCCACTTCGTGGAGGCGTGCACCGCTTCAAGAATTACATTCATAGGCCCTTCCGCGGAAAACATACGGACCGGCGGCGATAAGTCAAGGGCGCGTCAGTTAATGAAGAGGAGAGGCATCCCCGTCGTTCCCGGCAGCGACAGTCCTGTGAAGGATGAAGAAGACGCGTTAAAGGTGGCCAGGAAAATAGGCCTGCCGATAATCCTCAAGGCGTCGGCCGGCGGGGGGGGCAGGGGGATGAGGATAGTGCAGGATGAAAAAGACCTTACCCCGCTGTATCACATGGCGCAGAAGGAGGCGTTTGCGGCCTTCGGAAACGGCGACATGTATATTGAAAAATATATCCCAGAAATGAGGCATATAGAAGTCCAGATATTAGCCGACAATAAAGGGAGCATTGTTTACCTGGGGGAGAGGGACTGCTCCATCCAGCGGAGGCACCAGAAACTTATAGAAGAAGCGCCTTATGTCTTTACAAACGCCAAGTTCAGAAAGAGAATAGGCGATGCGGCGATCAAGGCCGCGCGGGCGCTGAGATACAGAAACGCGGGGACCATCGAATTTATTCTCGACAAGGACGACCAGATATATTTTATGGAAGTGAACACGAGGATACAGGTGGAGCATCCGGTCACGGAGATGATAACAGGCATAGATATAATAAAGGAGCAGATAAAGATCGCCGCGGGGGCGACGCTGCCGTTCAAGCAGAACGGGATAAAGTTTTCAGGTCACTGCATAGAATGCAGGATAAACGCGGAAGACCCGGAAAAGTTCATTCCATCGCCCGGAAGGATCACCCTGTTTATTCCTCCCGGCGGCCCCGGCGTGAGAGTGGACACGGCGGCTTACACCGGCTGGACCGTGCCGGCCCACTACGACTCTCTCATTGCGAAGCTGATCGTGCACGGCAGGGACAGGGAAGAAGCTATTGCAAAGATGAAGAGGTCCCTGAGGGAGTTTGCGGTCGAGGGGATCAGGACGACCATACCTTTTCATCTTCATATCCTCGACCACCCGGATTTCATCAGCGGCAAGTTCAATACCCATTTTCTCGAGAGGATGAACCGGCAGGACGCCCAGGCGCCGAAGACAAATGGCAAGGCTGCGTCTTAGGTCCCGTCCACCCCTCTATCTTATCACCGACAGACAGCTCGCGGGCCTCTCACACATTGAGATCGCGTGCAGGGCATTGGCCTCGGGTATCAGTATAATCCAGCTTCGCGAAAAACAGATGTCAAAGAAGGACCTTTACCGGCAGGCCCTTGCAGTGCGCATACTCGCCCGAAAACATGGGGCCGCCTTTATCATCAATGACTACATCGACATCGCCCTTGCCGCAGACGCGGACGGCGTTCACCTCGGTCAGGAGGACCTGCCGGTTGCGGAGGCAAGAAGGATAATGGGCCGAAAAAAAATAATCGGCGTTTCAACCCACAGCCTGAAGCAGGCCGTCGCGGCCCAGAGGGAAGGGGCGGATTATATCGGGTTCGGGCCCATGTTTGAGACATCAACCAAGGACGCGGGGACGCCGAAAGGGCTGAAGTTGCTGAGAGAAGTCAGAAGGCGCGTGGCGATTCCGATTGTCGCTATCGGGGGGATCTCCCGGGAAAATGCTTCTGACGTGCTGAGATCGGGAGCGGATGCAGTCGCCGTCATGTCGGCGATTTTAAGGGGAGATATAAGGGAGAATGTGAAAAAGTTTTTGGCAGCGTTGAATGGAGCACAAGGAAAGAAGGGTTGACAGGCCCTCGATAAAGGTATAGATTACTTCTTAATAGAATCGGAGCAGGAGAGCGTCAATGCTGCGCATGGCAAATCTCTGCCAAGTGATAACTATTGAAAGCCCGGGCTAAGCGTGGCCCGGAGTGAAACGGAGGTTGAAATGAAATCACTTGTTGAATTAATGGCGAAGGCCCTGGTAGACAAGCCCGATGAAGTAGTCGTGTCTGAAATTGACGGAGAGAGAACCACTGTTTTCGAATTGCGCGTTGCCCAGGGCGACATCGGCAAGGTCATCGGCAAACAGGGCAATACGGCCCGGGCCATGAGGACAATACTCAGCGCCGCCGGCACCAAGCTGGGCAAGCGCTTTGTGCTTGAGATACTGGAATAGGAGATTGTTGGGGTCAAACCTTCAGAAGTCAGTTTTGGATGTAAGAGAAGAAATTAGACTTACATAAATAGGCTGTAACTTGTTCTTTGACAACTTTATTATTTCTTCATTTATGGCGGGGAGAAGGTGCGATGATTGTTGGACGTCGTGCTTTATTAATTTGAGGTTTTCAAAATGATTAAATAGAAAGGATGGGCTTACAGGGGACATGGCAAGGCAATTGAGAATAGAGTTTGACGGGGCATTTTACCACATAACCTCAAGGGGAAATTTAAGGGGGAAAATATTCTTTAAAGCAAGAGACAGGGAAAAGTTTCTGGAAATATTAAAGAGGACAAAAGACAGATACGGATATCGTCTCCATGCGTATGCTTTGATGGATAACCATTATCATCTCTTAGTTGAGACACCGAAAGCGAACATATCGCGGGTAATGCAGAACATAAATACGAGCTATACAGTGTACATCAACAGGAAGTATCAAAGAAGCGGTCATCTGTTTCAGGGCAGATTCAAGGGGATCATAGTGGATAAGGACGCATATCTGGTGACGTTGAACAGATACATTCACTTAAATCCGGTAAGGGCAAAGATAGTGCAGAGACCTGAGCAGTTTCAATGGACAAGTTACCGGACATATATCAACGGCACATCTGATAAGACAGGACATGATATCGTTACCACAGCGGACACTTTGAGATGTTTTTCAGAGAGAAGGGATGATGCGGTAAAAGCTTATAATTTATTTGTAGAATCGGGCATAGAAGGAGTGAAGGACCCATTTGAGGACTTGGAATCAGGACTTGTTCTTGGCAGTGATGGATTTAAAGAAAAGATAACAAATTTATTAGGGAAGGATACTGCTGACGATGAGTTGCCGCAAATCAGGAGATTAAGAAAAGAAGTCCCGGACGAAAAAGTAATAAAATCCTGTTGCAGGCACTATGGGATTTCGGAAGAGGATTTACTTAGACGCGGCAAGGGGAAAATAGAAAGGCAAATCGCAATCTATTTAATGAAGCTTCTAAGTGATAAAAAGACAAACAAGGAAATAGGAAGTTTTTTTGGAGTCAAAGGGCCGGCGGTTAGCGGAGTAATAAAAAAATTGGAAGGAAGGATGATGAAAGATAAGGGATTGAAAGAGGATGTCAACCTTCTGTCAGAGAGGATGATAAATGATTTTTGAAGGTTTGACCCCAATGGTCACAGCTGCATAATACATGGGACAGTTCGGTAGCGAACTTTTCACAACGCCATCTCCCCAATAATCATTAAACATGTTTGGAATCAGGAACTGTGCCTCCGGGGTCTGGTCCACTGTGAATCTGAACTGAGTGTCAGTGAAACCGACGGCAGCCTCAATCAGTTCCTCACCCTGGACCAGTAAGCCGGTGATCGGGTCGATTGTATCAATGTATTTAAAGATCACTTCAAGGCCGGGAATGCCGTACGTCGTAGGCAAACCGACGTTAGGAATCCAATTGTTCGCCGTCACATCAGGCGGCATGTAGACAAATGGATCATAAAACAGGCTACGCTGGACCAGAATCTCAATCTCTCCACTGCCGATCCCGTTGAACGCTGGATTAAACTGCTTTAGAGTTGCTTCATCAAGGATTGCCTCGTCGTCCGGCGCAGCATTCGCCGGGGCTACCACCCCGAACAAGCTGAGCTCCGACCAGGTCGACCTGAAATTGAAGTCCAGGAATAGATTGGGGTCAAACCTTCAGAAGTCATTTATGAAGAGGTTGGAAAGGGGAAAAAGAAAGGGACATGGCAAGACAACCGAGAGTAGAGTTTGAAGAGGCTTTTTATCATATAACCTCAAGGGGAAATTTGAGGGGAAAAACATTTTTCAAGGCAAGGGACAAGGAGAAGTTTTTAGAAATATTGCAGAGGACGAAAGACGGATATGGATATCTTCTTCATGCATATGCATTGATGGATAACCATTATCACCTTTTGATTGAAACACCGAAAGCGAACATAAAATGAAGATATAAACCGTTTGTCTGAGAGGATGATAAATGAATTTTGAAGGTTTGACCCCAACCAAGAACAATTCTTCGCTCCGATTTGTTAAAATTCAAAGCTATGCTCCTTCAGCAGATAATCAACGGCCTGACGGTGGGCGGGGTGTATGCCCTCATAGCGCTGGGTTATACGCTGGTTTACGGGATACTTGAGCTGATAAACTTCGCTCACGGCGAGATTTATATGATCGGCGCCTATCTGGGGATAATTTTCCTGGGGATTTTCACGGCGTCGGGGCTCACCCAGTACAGCCTGTTCCTCTCTCTTTTTCTGACTTTTATAATGTCCGTTATAGTCTGCTCCGCCTATGGCTTTACTGTGGAGAAACTCGCTTACAAGCCGCTGAGGAACGCCCCCAGGCTGAATCCCCTGATAAGCGCGATCGGGGTCTCTATTTTCCTTCAGAATTATGTGATGCTTACCCAGGGCGCGACGGACAAGGTGTTCCCGCATGTGCTGCCCGTGACGACTGTGAAATTTCTTGACGTGACTATGACGTCGCTCCAGATATTCATCATCATAGCCTCCATTCTCCTGATGGCAGGGCTTCATGTCTTTATCATGAAGACTAAAACGGGCAAGGCCATGAGGGCGGTCGCCCAGGACAAGGTCATGGCTTCGCTTATGGGAATAAACATCGACAGGATAATCTCGGTCACCTTTATCATCGGCTCGGGTCTTGCCGCCGTAGCGGGCCTGATGGTCGCCATGTATTACGGCCTCGTCAATTATTCGATCGGATACATAGCGGGCATAAAGGCGTTCACCGCGGCGGTCCTCGGAGGCATCGGCAGCATCCCCGGCGCGATGATCGGCGGGTTTGTTTTGGGCCTGATAGAGAGCCTCGGGGCAAGCTACCTGTCGAGCGAATACAAGGACGCCTATGCCTTTATAGTGCTGATTGTGATATTGCTCATCAAACCGACCGGACTCCTGGGGAAATCGGAGGGGCAGAAGCCGTGAGAAACTACAGGGTCAAGGGTCAAGGGTCCAGGGTCAAGGGTCCAGTGTCCAAGGTCCAAGGGGTCGAACTTGAAAGAGGTAGTCTGTGCTGAAGAAAGTTTTATTCATGCTCTGGTGTGCGCTGCTGTCCATGCCTTTTATGGGCATCAAAGGAGGCGCATATCTTTTTTTGGGGATCTGCGCGTGCTATGCCGTTTTTGTTCTCCTGTCCCTTGTCTTCGGAAAGATCGGGAAGCCTTCCATACCGGTCAACACAGGATTGCTGACGTTATTATTAATGCCGGCCGCCGTCGCCTTTCCCTTTATCGCGCGCGACTATTATACCGACGTCGCCATACTGGCGGGCATTTATATTATCCTTGCTCTGGGGGTGAATATCGTCATAGGCTTCAGCGGGCTTCTGCATCTCGGTTTTGCCGCCTTCTACGGCATAGGGGCCTATTCAAACGCGCTGCTGACTACAAATTTCGGGTTGGGCTTCTGGAGCGCCCTGCCGGCAACGCTGATAATTACTTCGACGGCCGGCCTTCTCCTTGCGTTCCCGGCCTTGAGGCTCAGGGGAGATTACCTGGCCATAGTCACGCTCGGTTTCGGAGAGATAATCCGGCTTGTTCTTAACAACTGGGACAGTGTGACGAAGGGTCCGAACGGCATATCGAATATTCCTTCTCCCGTTGTCTTTGGTTTTGAGATGACCTCCCTGACGTCCTATTATTATCTCGTTCTAAGTTTTGTGCTCCTGGCCGCATTCGTCGTAAAGCGCGTTTATCATTCAAGGACGGGCAGGGCCTGGCTGTCGATCCGCGAGGACGAGACCGCCGCGGAGGCAATGGGAATTAATACAAGAAAATACAAGTTCATGGCCCTGACCTTCGGCGCCTTCTGGGCAGGTCTTGCCGGGGCGTTGTTTGCGAGCAAGATGCACTTTGTATCGCCTGAAAGCTTTACCTTTATGGAATCCGTTTTTGTCGTCTGCATGATTATCCTGGGCGGGCTTGGGAGCATTCCGGGGGTGTTGTTAGGTTCGCTGATACTCGTGCTGTTGCCGGAGATGTTACGGGATTTTCAGTTGTACAGGATGCTGGCCCTCGGGGTCGGTCTTGTGCTTATGATGATATTCAGGCCGGAGGGACTTATAAAAAAGGGGGCAGGGGTCAGGGGTCAAGGGGCAGCGTAGGGGCGAACGGTTGTTCGCCCGTATGAATAGGATACAAAATATGATCTTGGAAGTCAGGGCATTGACAAAGGTATTCGGCGGACTCAAGGCCGTCGAGGAAGTGAGCTTCAGGGTGAAGCAGGGCGTTGTCCTCAGCATCATAGGACCTAACGGTGCGGGCAAGACGACATTATTCAACTGCCTGACAGGGATGCTCACCCCGACAAAGGGCAAGGTCCTGTTTGAAGAAAAAGATATCACCCGCAGTAAGGCCCATGAGATAACGGCAATGGGTATTGCCAGGTCTTTTCAGAATATCAGGGTATTCGGCTCGATGAGCGTCCTCGAAAACGCCATGATCGGCCAGCACTGCAGGTCGGGGAAAGGCCTGCTTGCGGCAGTTATGGGGACCAGGGGATTCGTGAAGGAAGAAGACGACATAAAAGCCAGGGCGCTTGAGTATCTTGAGTTCACCGGGATTGCCGGGTATGCCGGAACGCTTGCGGAGAACCTTCCTTACGGGGACCAGAAGAGGCTTGAAATCGCGCGCGCCCTGGCCTCCGAACCGAAACTGCTGCTGCTTGATGAACCCGCGGCCGGCATGAACCCCCAGGAGTCGCTCGCGTTGATGGAGCTTATCAGGAAGATCAGGGAATGGGGAAAGACGGTCGTTATCATAGAGCACGACATGAAGGTTGTGATGGGTATTTCAGACCGGATCGTCGTCCTCGACCATGGCGTGAAGATTGCTGAGGGGACGCCGGATGAGATACGCAATAATCCGCAGGTGATAGAGGCGTATTTAGGGAAAGAGGAGGTTTTTTAGTGACAAGTAACAAGTGATAGATGTTGCCTGAACTTCCCGTCACTTGTCACTCGTTACTTGTTACTTATTTTATTATGCTGAAACTTGAAAACATCCGCACGTCGTACGGGCGCATTGAGGCTGTAAAGGGCATAAGCCTTGAAGTCGGTCGGGGAGAGATCGTCTGCCTTATAGGCAGCAACGGGGCCGGCAAGAGCACTACCCTGATGACTATATCAGGCGTCCTCGCGCCTGCGGGGGGCACAATATATTTTGAAGGGAATGAGACCCGTGGCTTGCCGGCCCATAAAATTGTCTCCATGGGCATATCCCAGGTCCCGGAAGGACGCAGGATCTTCCCGAAGCTGACTGTGAGAGAGAACCTCGAGATGGGAGCTTTCTTAAGGGGCAAGGGTCAAGGGGCAGGGGGCAAGGGGGATTTTGCTTCCCAACTGGATTATGTCTTCAGCCTTTTTCCTGTGCTGCATGAGAGACAGAAACAGCTTGGAGGCACTTTAAGCGGGGGAGAGCAGCAGATGCTGGCTATCGGGAGGGCGCTCATGTCACAGCCGAGGCTCCTTCTCCTTGACGAGCCTTCTCTCGGGCTCGCGCCGATTATTGTCGGCAAGATTTTCAGGACGATCAGGGACCTCAATGCAGGGGGGTTGACGATACTGCTGGTAGAACAGAACGCGAAGGCCGCCTTAAGACTGTCCCACAGGGGATACGTAATGGAATCCGGCACGATTACCGGGGAGGGCCCCGGCAACGAGCTTCTCAGCGATCCTCATATCAAAAAGGCATATCTGGGGGAATAGGCAAAGCGCGAAGAGCTGAAAGCCGGAAGCAACTGTTTGAGCCGGACTAATCATGCCTGCCGCAGTACGATATTTGTGAATAATCCGCGTTACAACATAATTTCTTGTAAGCATTTTTCTTTTCTGCTACAATTTCTTCAATTTGGAAATTTATCCGGATCAATAATCCGCAGGGCAGGTCTTCAGCCGGACGTTCGGCAACCCTGAATGGTCGCCCTGCAAGCGCAACTAAACAGGAACAGATAAACAAGGAGGAGGGAATGATAAAAAAGTTATTTCTGATTTTATGCTCACTCGCTGTCCTGACCGCATGTGTCAAGAAGGAAGAGGACGGGATAAAGATCGGCATTGGCGGCCCGATGACCGGCGATCAGGCCAAGATGGGTATGGATTTCAAAAACGGCGTGACCCTCGCGGTGGAGGAATGGAACAGTAAAGGCGGCGTCTTGGGCAAAAAGATAGAGCTCATTGTCGGAGATGACCAGAGGGACCCCAAGCAGGCGGTCTCTATCGCGAATAAATTCGTCACCCAGGGAGCAAAGGGCGTGATCGGGCATTTCAATTCAAGCTGTTCCATTCCCGCGTCGGACGTATACAATCGCGCGGGCATTCCCATGATAACGCCCGCGTCCACAAATCCCCAACTGACGGAAAAAAGGTATCCCGGCGTCTTCAGGGTGTGCGGAAGGGACGACCAGCAGGGCAAGGTCGCCGCGGATTTTGTGACCACGCAGTTGCATCTGAAGAGGCTTGCCGTGATACACGACAAGACCACGTACGGGCAGGGGCTTGCGGATGAATTTAAGAAATTCATCGGCGATAAGGCGGAGGTCGTATATTATGGGGGCATCGTGCAGGGAGACAAGGATTTCAAGACCGTGCTGATCTCCATCAGGGAAAAGAAGCCGGAGCTGATATACTTCGGCGGAATATATCCTGAAGGAGGACTGCTCGTAAGACAGTCCCGCGAGTTGGGCATGGACGTCCCTTTTATGAGCGGCGACGGGGTCATCGACCCGAAGTTCGTGGAGATCGCGGGAGCGGATTCTGCGGAAGGGACTTATCTTACTTTCAGCCCCGACCCCAACGGCATCCCGACCGCGAAGGCTTTTATTGAACAATATCAGAAGAAGTACGGCGAGCTCGGCCCGTATTCCATTTATGCATATGACGCGGGGAATATAATGCTGAAGGCCATTGAGGCCGCGGGAACGACCGACGGCAAAGCGGTAATGGACAAACTCCATTCCATGGAATTCAGCGGCGCCCTGGGCAACATAAAATTCGACGCCAAGGGAGACGTGACCGTGTCCCCTTACGTGGTATGGATAACCAAAGGCGGCAAGTTCACTGAACACTGGAAGCCGTAGAAGGCTGAAGCCGGCCTGCAAAACCGGATTATGTGTTAAAATAATCCTTATCAAAAAATACAGGACCTTATTGCCGATGGAAAAGGAACAAGACATGACGGGGCAGGTGTCGGAGCGTCCGACTGATTTCATCAGGGAGATCGTCAGGGAAGACCTGAAGACGGGCAAGTACGGCGGAAGGGTAAATACCCGCTTCCCTCCCGAGCCCAACGGGTATCTGCACATCGGACATGCAAAATCCATCTGCCTCAACTTCGGCATCGCAAGGGACTTCAACGGCCTCTGCAACCTGAGGTTCGATGACACCAATCCTACTAAAGAAGAAGTCGAATATGTGGAATCCATAAAAGAGGACGTCCGCTGGCTCGGGTTTGACTGGCAGGAGAGGATGTATTATGCGTCGGACTATTTCAGCGTTATGTACGATTACGCCGTACAGTTGATACGGATGGGAAAGGCCTACGTGTGCGATTTGAGTCCTGATGAAACAAGGCAGTATCGCGGCCCCCTGACCGGGCCTGGAAAAGAAAGCCCTTACCGCAGCCGCTCCGTCGAAGAGAACCTCGACCTGTTTGAGCGTATGCGCGCCGGGGAATTTCCTGAAGGCGCCTGTACCCTGAGGGCGAAGATCGACATGGCCTCCGGCAATATCAATATGCGCGACCCGGTCATTTATCGCATTCTTCACGCTGAACATCACAGGACGGGGAACAAGTGGCGTATTTATCCGATGTACGATTTTGCCCACTGCGTCTCCGATTCGATAGAGAAGATCACTCATTCCATCTGTACTCTGGAATTTGAAGACCACCGCCCGCTGTACGACTGGTTCCTCGATCAGTTGAACGTCTATCATCCGCAGCAGATAGAATTTGCGCGGCTGAACCTGAGCTACACGGTCATGAGCAAGCGGAAATTCCTCCAGCTTGTTGATGGAGGACATGTGAGGGGATGGGATGATCCCCGCATGCCGACGATCTCCGGCCTTCGCAGACGGGGTTATACACCGGGGTCCATAAGGAATTTTTGCGACCGCATAGGGGTGGCAAAGAGGGACAGCGTCGTGGATATGGCCCTCCTTGAATATTGTATCCGTGAAGACCTGAATAAGCGGGCCCCCCGCGTTATGGCCGTGCTTCGTCCCCTCAAGGTGGTGCTGATCAATTACCCGGAAGATCAAACAGAAGAGCTCGACGCCGTTAACAATCCCGAAGACCCCGGCATGGGAACGCGCAGGGTCCCGTTTTCGAGAGTGCTGTATATTGAACGGGAGGATTTCCGCGAGGACCCTCCGAAGCAGTTTTACCGCCTGGCGCCGGGACGCGAAGTCCGGCTCAGGTACGCCTATTACATAACATGCGTCAAGGCGCTCAGAGATGAAAAGAGCGGAGAGATTACAGAGCTGCACTGCACGTATGATCCTGCCACAAGAGGCGGGGATTCGCCTGACGGGCGCAAGGTAAAGGCCACACTGCACTGGGTCTCTGCCGCGCATGCGGTAGAAGCCGAGGCGCGCATGTATAATTATCTGCTGCTGAAGGCGGACCCGGACGATGTGGAAGAGGGAAAGGATTTTAAATCGATTATAAACCCTGATTCGCTTGAGATATTATCGTCATGCAAAGGTGAACCATGCCTTGCGGACGCGAAGCCGGGCGACAGGTATCAGTTCGAGAGGCTGGGGTATTTCTGCGCCGACCCCGATTCGTCCGCTGAGCGGCCCGTATTCAACCGCATCGTAACGCTGAAAGATACATGGGCAAAGGTTGAGAAGGCGCAGAAAGGGAAATGATTTATGAAAAATCCCCCTTTATCCCCCTTTTACAAAGAGGGGCAAGGGGAGATTTTCAGACTAAATCGGCGACACATAAATTATGAGCTACATTTCAGTCATAGGGGCCGGGAGCTGGGGGACGACCCTCGCCAATCTTTTGGCCGGCAAAGAATATGATGTCACCCTCTGGGCCCTTGAGAAGAATGTCGCGGACGAGATAAACCGCTGCCGCGCCAACAGCACTTATCTTCCCGGCGTATCGCTGTCTCCGAACATTAAAGCAACGGTAAATTTAAAGGACGCCGTCGGAAAGGCGCGGTATATAGTGAATGTCGTCCCGACCCAGTTTACGCGCCCGGTATACAAGGGCGTTGCGGGCGTTATCCCCGCGGACGCCGTTATAATCAGCGCATCAAAGGGCATAGAGCAGGGCACGCTGCTGACGGTGTCTGCTGTCCTGCGGGAATTGACGGACCGGAAAATCGCGGTCCTCTCAGGACCCAGTTTCGCAAAAGAGGTAATAAGCAGGGCCCCGACGGCCGTGACACTTGCCGCGGAGGACCCCGCACTGGGGCTCCATCTGCAGGAAATCTTCAATACTTCATATTTCAGGGTATATACCCACCCGGACATAACCGGCGTCGAGCTCGGAGGGGCGCTGAAAAATGTTATCGCAATCGCCTCCGGAATTTGCGATGGTCTCGGTCTCGGGCACAACGCAAGGGCGGCCCTCATCACGCGCGGGCTTGCCGAGATCATAAGACTCGGCAGCGCGGCGGGAGCTGATCCGAGGACCTTTTCAGGCCTGAGCGGACTGGGAGACCTGGTCCTGACGTGCACGGGACCATTGTCGAGAAATTACACAGTGGGCGTAAATCTCGGCAAGGGCATGACCCTGAGGGACATCCTTTCATCGACGAAGAGCGTTGCCGAAGGGGTCGCTACGGCGTTGTCGGCGTATGAGCTTGCAAAAAAGTTCCGCGTGGAAATGCCGATAGTTGAGCAGGTTTACAAGGTCATATATAAAGACAAATCGCCTGCCGAGGCGGTAAAGATGCTTATGAAAAGGACGCTGAAATCGGAGTTCTGAAAGAGGCGCTCAGCGATCAGCATTCAGCAATCAGCCAGGGCGATTTCCTTAGCTGACCGCTGATAGCTGAAAGCTAATAGCTAAAAAAATGACAAACAAAGAGATAAAAAAAATCCTCGATTCGGTCAGGAATGGGACTGTTTCCGTTGAATCGGCCGTCAAAGAGCTGAAGCATCTCCCGTATGAAGATATTGCGTTTGCAAAGGTCGATCACCACAGGCATCTCAGGCAGGGCGTGCCCGAGGTCATTTTTGCTTCGGGAAAGACGGAGGGGCAGGTAATCTCCATAGCTGATGCGATGTATAAAAAGAGCAGGAGTTTCCTGATATCCAAGGCGACGGAGAAAATTTATAATTCCCTGAAGATAAGGAATGCCGTATTCCACCCCGCGTCAGGTATGATCTCAATCGGCGAGGAAAAGAAAAAGAGGGGCAACATCCTGGTCCTTACCGCCGGGACGTCCGATATCCCGGTTGCCGAAGAGGCCTCTGTGACCGCGTCCTTTTTAGGCAGTAAAGTCGATACCGTGTATGACGTAGGCGTGGCGGGGCTGCACAGGCTTATGGGCAGCAGGAATTATATCAAAGACGCTCACGTAATTATAGTCGTGGCAGGGATGGAAGGCGCGCTTCCGTCCGTTGTCGGCGGGATGACGGACAAACCAGTAATTGCGGTCCCGACGTCGATAGGCTACGGCACGAGTTTCGGGGGCCTTACGGCGCTTTTTGCAATGCTGAATTCCTGCGTTCCCGGCATTGCGGTAGTGAATATAGACAACGGCTTCGGGGCAGGGGTCCTGGCGCACAAGATTAATTTATTGTAGGAACAATTCATGAATTGCCCCTACGGAATTCCAATCCGGCCGTAAATGAGAATAACGGAACCATGATCGCATTCCTTAACTGTTTTTCAGGCATAAGCGGAGACATGCTCCTCGGCGCGCTGGTTGACGCCGGCGTCCCGCTTGAAGACCTGAAAGAAGGACTCGCCGGACTTCCCGTAACCGGATATGAATTAACTGTCAAAAAAGTGAAAAGGGCCGGGATCAGGGCGACGAAGGTGGAGGTGGAGATACGAGGGGCCAGGGGCCAGGGGCCAGGGGCCAAGACACAGAACATAAAACACGGAACACGGGAAGCAAAAAAATGGAAAGACATTGAGAAGATTATAAAGGCTTCAAGGCTTTCTTCAGAGATAAAGCGGAAAGGCTCGGCGATATTCAAGAGGCTTTTTGAGGCTGAGGCCAGGGTGCACGGGGAAAAGATGCAGGATGTGCATCTCCATGAGTTGGGCGCCGTTGACTGCCTCGTTGACATATTCGGGACCCTTATAGGGCTTGACGTCCTTGGAATTGAAACCGTACTTTCCTCTTCTTTAAACCTCGGCAGCGGTACGATAAAGACTGAACACGGGGACCTGCCTGTCCCGGCCCCCGCGACGGTTGAATTGTTGAGGGGCAAGCCTGCTTATGCGTCGGACATCCGGTTTGAGCTTACGACCCCCACGGGAGCAGTTCTTGTCTCGTCGCTTGCGAAGGGGTTCGGGCCGATGCCGGAGATGAGCATTGTCAAGACCGCGTACGGCGCGGGCAGCATGGATTTCAGGGAGCAGCCGAATGTGCTGGGGATGATTATTGGAAAGCGTTCAGCGTTCAGCGTACAGCGTTCAGCAGAGGAAATAACAGTCATCGAGACCAATATCGACGACATGAACCCGCAGGTTTATGAATACGTCATGGAAAGACTTTTCAGGGCGGGCGCGCTCGACGTCTTTCTGACGCAGGTAATCATGAAGAAGGGAAGGCCCGGCGTCAGGCTGAGCGTGCTCTGCGGGGAGGACGTCCGGGAAAAACTGATGGATATTATATTTACGGAAACTACCAGCATCGGCGTCAGATTTTACAGGGCAGAGAGAAAGACACTCGACAGGGAGATTAAGCCGGTGAAGACGAAATTCGGCAGCGTAAACGTAAAGCTCTCCCGCATGAAGAACAAGAAGCAAAAGTCGTCTGTCGAGTATGAGGACTGCAAAAAGATAGCTGAGAGATTCAATGTCCCGCTGTTAGAGGTCATGAAGGCAATAAGGTAGGGGCGGTTTCAAACCCGCCCTTGCATGTAGGGGCGACCCGGCGGGTCGCCCGGAGAAGGGCGATTCGCCGAATCGCCCCTACGAAATTATTATTCCCCTCCGATTGTCACAAAGATCGTCGAGCCTTTGCGGAATATCAGAAGCAGGATGTCCTTGTCAGGTCTTATCTCGGACACGATATTTTTATAATCTTCAGAGTTCGAGACGGCCTTCCTGTTTATTTCGAGTATAACGTCCCCCGGCAGAAGCGCGGATTCCGCGGGGCTGTCATCTTCAATCCCGGTAATGATGACGCCGCGCATCTTTTCGGGTAGATTCAACTGTCTGTAAACCTCGGGCGTAAGGTTCTGGACCACCACCCCCCTCAGGGCGTTTTCATATCTGGTCGGGACCTTTTCGGTCTCAGCGGGCAGCTCGCCGATAGTAAGCGACATGGTCATGGTCTCTCCCTCACGAATGATCTTCATCTCCTTCTTCACTCCGGGAGGCGTATTTGCAACCATGTTCCTCAGTTGCGACGGGTCATTTATCTCTTTGCCGTCAAATTCAATGATAACATCGCCGCGCGAGAGGCCGGCCTGTTCGGCAGGGCCGCCTTCCACGACGTCAGCCACGAGAGTGCCCTGGTCGTCCTTCATTTTGAACTGCTGGGCGAGCTCGGGGGTTACCTCCTGTATCGACACACCGAGCCAGCCCCTGACCACCTTGCCTTTTTCAATGAGGCTCTTCATGACAGTCTTGGCGAGGTTGCTCGGGATCGCGAAACCAATGCCCTGATAACCCCCGGACGTACTGAAGATGGCCGTATTTATTCCGATAAGCTCGCCTCGCGCGTTGACCAGCGCCCCGCCGGAATTCCCGGGGTTGATCGCGGCGTCCGTCTGGATGAAATCTTCATAGTCCGCAAGCCCGATGTTCCTTCCAAGGGCGCTCACTATCCCCATCGTAGTCGTCTGCGCCAGACCAAAGGGACTCCCTACAGCCAGGACCATCTCGCCCACTTTTAATTTATCGGAATCTCCCACAGGTATGGTAGGCAGGCCTTTGGCCTCTATCCTGATCACCGATATTTCAGTCTTCGGATCATTGCCGATGACTTTTCCCGTAAATTCCCGTTTGTCGGAAAGGGTGACTTTTATCTTGTCCGCGTCTTTGACTACGTGACTGTTCGTCAGTATATATCCGTCGGCTGAAACAATGACGCCGGAGCCGAGGTTGAAGGACCTCCGTTCGCGGGGTGTGTCCGGGTGTCTGAACCTCTCATCGAAGAACCTCCTGAAGAACGGGTCGTTGAAAAAGGGGTCCATAGGCGAACTCGTGATTTTTTCCGTTTTTGTAGTCGAGATATTGACTATCGCCGGTTTGACGGCCTCAGCTATGTCTGAGAGGGCCTCTCCCGTCTTTGTCAGGAAATCGACGGATTCTTCAGGGACCTTTAAGGTCTCGGCACATGCATTTTGCTGAAGCCCGGGGCCGGCAATTAAAATCGATAAAAGGACAACATAAATATAAAATTTTCTTGAAAGCATATCCTCTCCCGTGGGTTGATGGTTATCTTTGACGTGTGATTATATTCAGCTTACATTATGCATATGATTTTGAAGAAAATGTGAATAAATTATATATCCGGCAAGTGGCTGAGTCAATAAGTTCAATGAGCTCATTAACAAGGCCCGACATAATCTACCCTTCGACCCTTCGATAAACTCAGGGCCTCAGGGTGACAAGCTTGTCATGGTGAGCCTGTCGAACCATGGGCTTGCCCGATCTATGGATGCCCGATTGAGGACCTCGGGCATGACGGCTGATTTATGTCTCTTTAATTACGACCTCATTAGTAAATCCCTTTTTCAAAATTGACTTTAAAGACAGACCTCATTATTATTTTAAAATATGAAAACACTCAGGATAGCGCTCGCCCAGATGAATCCGACCGTCGGCGATCTTTCAGGGAACCTGAAAAAGATCCATTCCTATATAAAGAAGGCAAGGGCCTCGAAGGCCGATATTGTTGTTTTTCCCGAGTTGGCGGTGACGGGATATCCACCGGAAGACCTTCTCCTGAAACATCAGTTTATCCGGGACAACATCAGCGCCATGCATAAAATCAGGGAAGCCGCAAAGGACATCGTTGCCGTCGTCGGTTTCGTGGACAGAAATCAAGGCATATACAACGCGGCCGCGGTGATTGCCGATTGCGCGCTTATCGATATCTATCACAAGAAGTATCTTCCGAATTACGGCGTCTTTGACGAATACCGGTATTTTCAGGCGGGCAGGAGGTTCCCGGTCTACGATCTGGGAGGGACGCTCATTGGCGTCAACATCTGTGAAGACATCTGGCGGGAAAACGGGCCTCCTAAAATACAGGCGCTGTCGGGCGCTGAAATTATTCTCAATATCAACGCCTCGCCTTATCATGTGGGTAAACTCTCGATCCGGGAAGACCTGCTGTCGACGCGCGCCGTCGAGTGCGGCTCGGTGATCGTTTACGTAAACACGGTCGGGGGGCAGGACGAGCTGGTTTTTGACGGAGGGAGCCTGATCGTCAACGCCAAAGGCGACATAACGGGAAGGGGCAGGCAGTTCAGGGAAGAGATGATTATGGCCGATATCGAAATTTCCGGCAGGACAAGGCGTCCGTCCGCGAAAGAGAAAAGGGACCTGATGACGTTGCTGGAAAAGGACGAATACGTGGAAAAGAGGACCATACCTTTCCGCCCTAAAAAGGGCAAAAGGACAGAGATAAAGCGCAAGACGGTCGGGAAGATGCCCGATGAGGAGGAAATATACAAAGCCCTTCTGCTGGGCGCCGGGGACTATGTACGGAAGAACGGCTTCAGGAATGTGGTCATCGGTATGAGCGGCGGGGTTGACTCCGCATTGGTGGCGACCATAGCGGCGGACGCGCTTGGGAAAGAGAATGTCCACGGCGTATTCATGCCGTCTGTGTATACATCGAAAATCAGTTATGAAGACGCGTACGGTCACGCGCGTAACCTTGGGATCAAGATCCTGAATGTTCCCATCGACGCCATTCTGAAGACATATTTGAAAGTCCTGTCCGGGAGCTTTGCGGGTATGCCGCCTGATATTACCGAAGAGAACCTTCAGGCGCGGATAAGGGGCAATATATTGATGGCCTTTTCCAACAAGTTCGGGTGGCTTGTGCTGACGACCGGGAACAAGTCCGAGATGAGCGTGGGCTACGCGACTTTATACGGCGACATGGCCGGAGGGTTTGCTGTAATTAAGGATGTTCCCAAAACGCTGGTGTATAAGCTCTGCAAATGGAGGAACCTGAAGGCGGGCCGGGACCTGATCCCTGAAAGGGTCCTATGGAGGGAGCCTACCGCGGAGCTGAGGCCCGACCAGAGGGACGTGGACACACTGCCTCCTTATCCGGTGCTCGATCCCATACTGAAGGCCTATGTGGAGGAAGACCGGAGTTTCGATGAGATCGTTGAAGAAGGATACGAGGTCGCCCGCATCCAGGATGTGGTGCGGATGGTCGACCTCGCTGAGTACAAACGGCGACAGGCGCCTCCGGGCATAAAGATAACACCGAGGGCCTTCGGCAAGGACAGGCGCTTTCCGATTACGAACAGGTATAAAAGCTATTAGCGATCAGCAATCAGCGGTCAGCTTTTAGCTGAATGCTGATTGCTGACAGCTAACAGGAGGGGACATGAAAAATATCAGATTAATCTTATGCGCAGGCACACTGCTGTTCTTCGCGCACGCCTGCACCGAATCCAAAGGCAAACAGGAAGGACCCGTCTTCAGACAGGTCCCGGAGATAGCAGCGGTAAAGCCGGAGAAACCGCTGAAGATCAAGCTCAAGCGGAACGCGAAGGACGATTATTCGTGGGAGATAAGCGGGGACAGTGTTGATGAGATTGTCAGGGCGGATGAAAAACTGAGGAAGGGTCTGAGGGCGCCGTAGGGGAAAAAATTACTCCTGTGGTAAATTTGTTCCTACCCTAAAAACGGCAATTAGCCACAGAGGCCACAGAGATAAAAGAATTTATTTTTAAAAACTTACTAATCATATTTGTATCTTTTTTTGCTTTCACCGGAAGGGTGTAATGACTTTATGTCCAAAATCCACCACCTAACCCAGAGGTCACAGAGAAAAGATTTATTTATCCGCAGATTTCACAGATTTCACAGATTGAAAAAATATTTCTAAATACATCTGTGTTAATCAGTGTAATCTGTGGATTAATATTTATTTTTTTCCTCTGTGGTCTCTGTGGCTTGTCTTTTGATGGTGAATCAGGGATGTCTTAATATATTGTCTTTTAATCTTTTCTCTGTGTTCTCTGTGGCCTAACTCCATAAACAGGCCGGGTCCGGTCCCGGCATGTTAATTGCTATTTTGCCGGAAGGTATTTACTTACACTCAGTGATTGGAGATCGGAAATGATGAACATTGTCCCCGGAGCAGTTATAACAATCAGCCTGGTGTTATTCGCCCTGACGGTCTTCAGGGACATCGGCCTGTCAATGATTTTTAACCTCGACGCCTTTTTGATCGTTGCCGGAGGGACTGCCGTTGCCCTGTGTGTAGGGTTCCCTTTTTTACGGATACGCAATACAATATATGACATAATCCAGGCTTATTCAGGGAAAAGGGACAGGGATTCCGTGGTTAAGGACATTCTCGATATTTCAAGGACGTACATGAGAACGAGCATCAGGAGCCTGGAACATAAAGTGAAGGGCATAGAAGACGATTTTCTGAGACTCGGGGCGAGACTGCTGATAAATAACTACGGCGACCACGATATAAAAAATATCCTCGAACGGGAAATGACGATCAGGCTCGTCAACCGGGACCACGGTATGAACCTGCTGAAGACGGCCGCGCGCCTTACCCCTTCTTTCGGACTGGCAGGCACTGTCATCAGCCTCATTAAAATGTTCAGGCACATGGAATCCGTCGATACGATTGCCCCTATGATGGCTGTGGCCCTTATGTCCACTTTCTACGGGGTAATTATCTCCAACCTGATCATGCTGCCGCTGAGCGCAAAACTGAAGGAGCAGGCCATAGAATCCGAGTTGATTATGAATATTACGATCGAGGGCATACTTGCCATAAAGAACATGGAGCACCCCCTTAAGATCGAGGAGAGAATAAGAGGGTGCCGGGAAGAGGTATTTGATCTGCCGGCAGAAATCGGCAAAGCCGTGACCGCACAGAATGTCTGAAAAGACAGTGACAAGTGACGAGTAAAATCAATTACATGTGACGGGAAGCTTAAAATACTGCCTGTCACTTGTTACTCGTCACTTCTCTGAAGGGACCGAAGACGTGACATACAAATACAAAAGGCTTGTGGACGGATTTGATGAAACAACGGACAGTGACGGCAACTGGCTCATTTCTCTAAGCGATTTGTTGTCCCTGCTGCTCGTCTTCTTTATAATGTTTGTTGTTATGTCAAAGGGTCCCGGCGCCGATGAAAAGACCGGGACTGCCGAAGAGCAGAGTCATGCGCGGCCTGCCGCGAGGCCGGACCGGACAGAGGCTGCAGCCGGGGAAGAGATCAGTGATGAAATAAAATCCGGTATGGACGCCCTTGCCCTAAGTGACGATATTACTGTCCTCGCGACCGGCAGGGAGATCATTATCACGATAAAAGAAAGAGTCACTTTCAGGCCTGCGGAGGCCGACGTACTCGACAGTTTCAAACCGGTGCTGGACAACATTGCAGAAGTCATCCATAAATATCCTTACTTCCACGCGGAGATAACCGGCCATACGGACAATGTCCCGATCAACACGTTCCGCTATCCATCCAACTGGGAGCTGTCGGTTGCGCGGGCCGCGGGAGTATTGAAGTATTTCATTAATGACCACGGTATTGATTCGTCGCGCCTCTCCATCAAGGGCAACGCGGACCAGAGGCCCGTCGCCCCGAACGACACGCCTGAAAACAGGGCGCAAAACAGGCGCGTCGAGATCCGGCTGAAACGCATGGAGGCGTGACGGCAGGCCCGGTTTCTGCATCGCATCTATGAAAAAATTTGAGGAAATTGAAATCTTGAGGGCGTTCGCCATCCTGGGCGTCGTGGCGCTGCATGCCCTTAACGATACCTTGTGGAATTACAATAAAGCATTATTCGAATCTTTAGCTTACTGTTTGAATTATGCGGTCGCGTTATTTATTCTGATTTCCGGGTTTGTCCTGGGACTGAAGTACAGACGGGACTTCTCCCTGATTGATTTTTACAGGAAGAGGGCGTCGTCGGTCATTCCCCCCTATCTTGTTTTTTCTTTCTTATACATGCTGCCTGGATATTTGTGGCCGGAATCATATCAAGGCTATAGCCGGCCGTTTCTCCTGTCCGACGCGGCGGCGAAATTGCTGACGGGGACTGCAACGCCCCATTTCTGGTTTTTTATATTGATAATTAAACTTTATGTCTTGTATCCATTTGTTGTAAGACTGATTGACAGCCGGTTCTTCAGACATAACTTTTTGATCCTGTTTATCTGCGTGTTGCTGATAAAATTCTGCTGGATATATTTCTACGCCGACATCAATTCCCTGGCCGGCGCCGGTCCTTCGTTTATCAATCGTCTCATATTGGCCCAGGCGGACAAATCGGTGTTTTTTTATTTGATATATTTTGCGACGGGTATTTATATAAGCGGCAATACCGACTCCATCAGGAGGGAGTCCGGGGAGCGGAAATATATTTATTTGTTTTTTGTGGTGATGTTTCTGTTTGCTTTCTCCAAGGCAGGCAAGAGTTACTTTCACCTTGACGTCCCGCCTTCATACAAGACGTTTAAGGACATATTCCTTGTTCCCGTTCTTTTCATTCTCTTTTATATTTTTCTTTACAGGTGGTCGGTAAAATTACTTGAAGGAACAAGTATGCTGAAGAAAATCATGATTGTCATCGGCAAATATTCTTTTGGAATATACATGGTCCATCTCCTTGTAATGTATATGATGGGTCCCATGCTTGGCGGCATGACTGAAGCCCTTGTCTGGGCATATTGCCTGCTTTATTATGCGGCCACTATCATATTGAGTATTTTCTTTCTGAAGTTGATGTCCCTGTTGCCGTATAGCGAATTTGCTGTCGGAGGGAATATCGGAGCGAAAAGACGGAATTAAATGGCAGGGCGCACACGCAGGCGCCCCTACATCAACGCCAGCACGCACCTGCTGACGCCGTCGCGCGAGTGGGTTATTTTGAATCCGAGCTCCGCGCAGATCTGAAGCATCCTGCTGTTTTCCGTAAGCACACTGCCGGTGACTTCTTTCAGACCCTTCTCCTGGGCAATGCCGATGAGCATGTCCACGAGTTTATATCCGAGACCTTTCCCCTGGAATTCATCATGGATGACGATCGCGAACTCGCTGCTTCTGAAGTCCGGGTCGATGATCAGCCTCCCGATCCCGATTATCCTCTTCTTTTCCGCTTCCCTGAGCTCGGCGACAAACGCCATTTCCCTGTCGTAGTCTATGTTGCAGAACCTGATCAGCAGTTCATGAGGGATATTCTTGATGACCTGGAAGAACCTCCCCCTCAGGGTCTCATCGGACAGGGTGGACAGCATCTCGTATTCCAGCGGTTCGTCTTCGGGCCTTATCGGCCTTAGCAATACCTCTGTCCCGTCGGTCATTCTCCACGGCATGACATATCTCGTGGGATAAGGCGAGATCACCATATGAGTGTAGGGAGGCAAATGGTCCAACGCGCCCCTGTCTATGATTATTCTGGCGTCAAGGGCATATGCCTTTCCCTCTGAAACCGCGAGGGGGTTTATGTCTATCTCGTCTATCTCGGGGAAGTCCACAATCAGGTTTGAAAAGCTCACTATGATCTGCTCCAACTGTTTGATGTCGGCAGGCGGCCTCCGCCTGTAACCCTGGAGCATTTTATATATTATCGTCTCCTCCATCAACCTCCGGGCCAGGGTCTGGTTCAGCGGCGGAAGGCCGATGGAGAAGTCTCTGAACATTTCCGCCGCGGTCCCGCCCATGCCGAAGAGAATGACCGGGCCGAAATCCTTGTCCTTTTTCGCCCCCAAGATGATCTCGTAATCGATCTTTTCAAGCATCTTCTGGACGGTGATGCCTGTGCCTTGCCCCGGGACGTTTTCTTTAATGCGCTTTATTAATCTCTCATATTCCTTCCTTAACTTCTCGTCCGAATCTATGCCTGTTATGACGCCGCCCAGGTCGCTTTTGTGGGTTACTTCCGCCGAGGCAGTTAGGGCCTACAATCCTCATGGAATATTTTTTTCTCGTCTCCCTTATCCTCTCCTCTAATTTCTCTCCCTCTGCGCCCGTCTCTTTAAAACCCGCGGAGACTATGATGACGCCCTCGACGCCGGCCACGCCGCATTCCTCAACGTTCTGAGGCACGATAGCCGCCTTTGTCGCTATGACGGCGAGGTCTATTTGCCCTGGGGACTTCGTTGATCGTGGGGTAACATTGTGTCCCGGACAAGGTTTTATAATTCGGATTTACGGGAAAGACCTTCAGGTCCTTAGACGAAAGAAGGTTTTCCAGAATGGCCCTGCCGACCGAACCAGTCTTCTCCGACGCGCCGATGAGGGCGACGGCGCAGGGACTGAACATTTTTTTCAGGCTTCCCATTTGAAGGCATTATCTCAGAAAGAGCAGGGGGTTGCAATGGCGGGAATTTGAAATTTGAAATTTCAAATTTGAAATTCTACAAATACCCTTCAAACAGAAAATCCCCGCCGAGCTTTTTCATCCGGAGGTCTTTCAGCGTAAACGCATTTTTCAGAAGGGCAGGCGACTTTCCGCCTATTGAGGGGATGGAATCGGTCCCGCCTATTATTTTCGGGGCGACAAAGATCAAGACCTTGTCCACAATCCCGCTTGCGAGGGCCGAGGCGTTTATCGTTGAGCCGCCTTCGATCATTACGCTCGTTATCTCGAGCCTGCCGAGCTCTTTCATCAGGGATTTCAAATCGACCTTGCCGTCTTTTTCTTTGACTGTGAGAATACGGACGCCCATGTCGGCCAACAGGTCTGACTTTTTCTGCTGCGCCTTCAATAATTTTGAATTTTGAATTTTGAATTTTGAATTTAAGTCGATTGTCGCGATAATCGTCTTACCGTCGTCATGTCTTAATACCTTTGCCTCGAGAGGTATGTTTAAATTGCTGTCCACGATTATCCTGTAAGGGTTTCTCCCTCCCCTGGTCCTGCAGTCAAGCGACGGGTCGTCTTTTATTACCGTGCCGCTGCCCACAAGTATTGCGTCGAGCTCATTGCGTAGCTTATGCACGTGTTCTCTCGCCTTCCCGCCGGTGATCCATTTTGACTCGCCCGAGGCGGTCGCGATCCTGCCGTCGAGGCTTTGCGCTATTTTCAGGATTACGAAGGGTCTCTTTTTTGTGATGTATTTAATGAAGGACTCGTTCAGCTTCTTCGCCTCTTCTTCCATGACGCCCGACAGCGTCCTGAGCCCCGCCTTCTCAAGCTCTTTCAACCCCTTGCCCGCGACCTGCGGATTAGGGTCTATCATTGAAACGACGACTTTCTTTATGCCTGCCCGCACAATGGCGCCTGTGCAGGGCGGGGTCCTCTTGCCGGTATGGCAGCAGGGTTCGAGGTTTATATAAAGTGTTGCGCCTTTGGCCTCTTTCCCCGCCCTGTTCAGCGCGAGGGCCTCGGCATGCGGCGTGCCCGCCTTTCTGTGATAACCGGCGGCAATGATCTTGCCCCCTTTGACGACAATAGCTCCGACCATGGGATTGGGAGAAGTCCTGCCTTTACCCCTGGCCGCAAGAGATATCGTCTTTCGGATATATATTTCATCGTTCATGGCATTGCATTTTAACAGGGTCCAGGGGCAAGGGGCAAGGGTCCAGGGGAATGCTTTTGCATTGGCCCTTGCCACTTTCCACTGGACCCGTCTTTTGTAACATGGCACAGTGTTGTGACATGGGCAATTGTGCCTCGGCACATTACTTCATCCGGCCGATTAATTATCATTATTGTAACTGACTGTTTATTAAGAATAATAATACGCTGTGTCCTTGGAATTTTTAGGCATGTTAATTGCTTAAGCAATTTCATGGTTTTACCCGGTGAAGCTCATCAACTAACAAATGAAGATAATTTTACCGGCCACTTTTAATCCCTTGCCGGTCAAGCCGGATGAAGGAGGAAAATAAGTAATGAGGAAATGGGTTGAATACAGTAGGGCATCATTAATATGGGACATTCTATCGGCATTCCTGCTGATATCGGTCATGATCATAAATTTGGCGGTGCGTTTCAGGCTCAGGGCTTTTATGTTGTCGGCGGTTGTCATAATGTCGATGACCCTGGTGTCCTGCGGAGGAGGAGGGGGAGGCAGTTCAACCTCCGGCGATCCGTCGACCGGCCCCACGATAATTGATGACAAAAATCCGCCTGCCGCGACATTAATTTTATCCGGTACGGCAGCGACAGGCGCAGCGATATTCCCTGGGCATGTTTCATTGAAAGACAGCACAGGCAACGACATCGACCGCGAGGCTGATACGGATGCTGAAGGTCATTACGAGATAGATGTAACAGGACTTACCCCTCCTTTTTTCCTCAAGATAGAATTCACAGACCCTGTAACCAAATTACCGGCGGAGCTTTTTTCCGCTACCAACGACCCGTCAGGGAATGCAAATATTAATGAACTGACTCATACAGCGGTGCTTGTAGCGATAGCCCAGGCGGGCGGCGGCGTTGCCGATCCGCAGGTGGTTTTCGATAATTGCGCGGACTATGCAGATGTAATGGAAAGCCATCTCGATATGGCAATCGAAAGCATTATGGCCTTCCTGGCGCCTGTCCTTGAAGAATTTCAGGCGGGGGACGTAAATCCCCTGACGGACGCCTTTGAGACAAACGGCCTCGCCCTCGACGCGGTCATTCACAACGGTGAAATAGAGATATCGGAGACCGGGCAGTTAATGTTTTCCCTGAACGACATTCCCCTGGGCTTTGCGAATATGGAAGACCTTGATGATATGATGGACGACCCGGACTTTGGGGGGTTGGTATGTAATCGCATTGAAGTTATCGAAGTAACAGATGCGCTCATCGTCGTTCCGGCGGCTGTGTCCGGCGTTGGTCAAATCGGTCCGTTCTGCGCGACCCTGAACCTGAACGTATCTTCTGACGGAACGGGTTCGTTATCTTATGACTTCGAGGAGATGTATTTCGCGGCAACAGCCATTAATCCCCCATCAATCAATAATGGCGTCGTAACCATTAGAGGGTCAGGGACCATCAATGGAGAAGCGACGCCCCATGAATTTAAAGCATCAGTGAAGGATGGAGTTACCGATAAAATAGGGTTTGAGATCGACGAAATTCCGTCCCCGGTTGCAGCCGCCGGCCCTATAGCTATAACTGACGGCGTGGGCTATACCCTGTCAAATGGAAACGTATCCGGCATTGGTCAAACCTGTCTTCGTGCAACCTTGAATCTGGACGTCTCCCTTACCGGAGGGGGGTCATTGAGATATGACTATGAGGATAATACAATTTTCGAGGCCGTAACCATCGGCGCCCCAACCAGGCAAAGCTCATCAGGCGGAACGACGGTCACTATTGTGGGCTTCGGGAAGCTCAACGGTGAAGCAGGACATTCTTTTAAGGCCACAGTTAAAGACGGTGGGATGACCGCGCAGTGGCTTCATGTAGCCGTTAATAATGGAAGCGATGATGCAATGGGTTTTGAGATTGATGGTGTAGCTGCCCCGGTCCCCAGCAACGGACCTTTGCCCCTGATTGGGGGCTCATTCACGATATCGGAATGAATTAATTATATAAAAACTTAAGACAAGGGAGATAGTTATGAAACTTGGCAAGGTACTAACAATGATGGTTTTTCTGGCATGCCTGCTTATGTTCTGCGGGACGGCGCTGGCATCGCCAAGCGCGAGCGTTTTGTATAATGAAATCGATCTGGAGAACGGCTCGTATCAGTATGATTTCATATTCAATAACACATCCACGCAGGGAGAGTCCCTGTATAAGGTGTTTTTTTATTTCGATCAGTTATCGATGACTACGGGCATGCCCCTTCCCACCGGGTGGGTCGGCACAGTATGGAACGGCCCTGTAACAAACACTTTTATTAATACGATGGCGCTCAACCAGAATTATTACATAGCTCCCGACAGTTCTATGGGCGGGTTCAGTTTCACTATTAATTATCAATTGGGTGAAAGCGACTTTGTAGCTGAATTTAAAAGCCCCGATGGGAAAAAATTTGCGTATGGCGGAACAACCGCCCCTATCGTCCCGGAGCCGGTAAGCTCGACCCTGTTTATAATCGGCGGCGTCGCGCTGGGAGTGAGGACTTATTTAAAGAGAAAGAAATAACGACCTTGTCTTAATAACTATTTCCCCCTTATTCCCCCTTTTGAAAAAAAGGGGGTTTTTTTTGGATCCATTCACAGTCATGGGTTTAAACACACCCCTTACCCCTCTCAAGAGGGGAATAAAGAAAGGGGTGGCGTCTTTTCCGGTGGCGGGGAGGGTCACCGGGTCAATGTCCCCTTGACGGGTATGACATAATATCCCGGAGAGACCTGGTACTTGCCGATAAGCATCGACTCCAACGAATTCAGTTTTTTCATGTCGGGCATAAGTTCAAGGCTGAGGTCCTTTGTCCCGTTCTTTATTCCACCTTTCAGCCGGGCAAAGCCTTTTTCCCCCTCGAGGCTTAAAGACTCGACCATCACATCATTGCCGGTGACGGAGATGACCCCCTGCGTCTTGTGAAAGGTCTCAATGAACGGGACCACGGAATCGGCCCCCCTGACAGCCAGATCCGGGACCCGGAACTCGATACGCGCGCTGTTGTCTTTAATAGTAATGACCGAGGACACATATCCGCCGCTGTCGATGCCGGCGCGGGAAAGATACGGGATGGAGCTCAGCTCCGCCGCCTCGATTTTGATCTCTCCGTCCGAGGGGTACTGTAATGTCCCCGTGACAGCGCCTGTGCCGATCCTGCCTTTGATGGAAAAGACGAGTCCCCCGGATAAAAGCTGACGGGGATTAAATGAACCTTCGAGCTCCGTTATAGTCAGCGCGGGCATGCCGTCAAGAGATATCTCGAGGGCGTCGGCACCGGCGGAGAAGAAGATACCCTTTCGGAATCCTGTTACGTTCGCACTGATATTACCCTGACCCCGGCCTGATATCGACTCTTCGATTCTTTCTTTTATCAGTGTGTCGGGTACGGCAAAAAACCACACGAGGATTATGAAGACGGGGATGGCTGCGATAACAAGAATTAGATAGCGGACTTTTTTCATAAATATTCAGCCACGGATTTGCACGGATTGTCACGGATTATTTTCTAATTATGGTTCTTCAGGTTCTCCTGTGAAAAGCTTGCTTAAGACGTCATTCCCGCATGTTTAAGCGGGACTCCAGTATCTTCACAGATACTACAATACCAAATCATCCTTATGTTCATAAACACGTTTAATCAAGTCTGATGTAATTCCCGTATATAAGGTGCCATTTCGTTTACTGCAAAGAATATAGACAAAAAATCTTTTCATTTAAATGAACTGGATTCCCGCTCAAAGGACTGCGGGAATGACGATGCCGCTCACACAATTTCCGGAAGCGCCATATTTCAAATTATCCGTGTTCATCCGTGTAAATCCGTGGCTGATCTATCCTTTACTTATCAGCGACACCGTCAGCTTGAGTACAAATTTGTCCGGGTCCTCGAAGCCCGCCCTGACGGAGGCGTTCTTTATCTTCATCGGGGCAGGCGAATTATCAATTTTGTACAGGAGATTGACGATACTGTTGAGGTCGGCGTCCTGTATCTCGAGCTCCGCGTCCTCTTCGGTATATTCCTTTACTTTGTTTGTTCTCAGAGGCTTTATCACCCTGGCCTTCATGCCTAACGACTGCAGGGTCTGCTCCAGCACAGGCACGACGCCGCCGGTCCTGGTCAGTCCGATCTTCTTTTCTTTCGATTCAACAAGGGCCTTTGTCCCGACCAGCTCACGACTGAGAGATTGTAATTCGGCAAGCTGGGATTTCAGGGTAATGTTCGATTTCGTGATCTTTCCAGCATAAGAAGAGATCACCGCCGCCGAGATAACGGCCGCAACGGCAAGGAGCGACAATATTGAAACGGGCCTGTCAAAGAACAATATTTTACGGACCGGTTTTATCACGGGTTCTTCTCCTGCATCAGGATACTGAAATTGATTTTTTTATCGGCGGTGGAATCAGAGCCTGTCACCTTGACGCCTTCAAACGAAGCAGACAGGGAATTTTTCAGCGAATCCACTTCCTCGAATGAAGAAGCGGTCCCCTTTACGATAAGATTTTTTCCGTCGGCGCTGAATTCGTAAAGGACGACATTATTCTTTCCAGGCCCGGCGATATCGTTAAGTATGTCGAGTACGGGGACTCCCCCGAACACCGCTTTTTTCTCCCTCAGAAGGTTCAGGTTTCCCCTGAACTGCTTCACCGGGTCCACAATTTTTCTGTCCTCCGGAAATACATTGCGATAAACATTCTGCAATTCCCCTGAAAGCGCCCTGTTTTCCTTTTTCCTCGCAGTGAGCTCAAGGGCCGTATAGGCGCAAAATATCAGCCCGAGCAGCAACAGAAGAGACGCCGTCACGCGGAGGGCCTTCTTCATACGCTCGGTGTCCCCGGTATACGCAAACTCGTCCTTTCTGAGGTTTATCGAAGGGGCCATGAGCTCTTCGCGGGCGGCCCTGATCCGCGCGTCTCCGTCGTGTTGCAGTCCTTCGACGAGCCGCGCGATATTGCCCGCCGCAAGACGCAGGTCGAGCGAAGTGACGACCCTGGGCTCAAGTCCGGCAGATGAAAAGACGCCGATAATTTCCGCCAACTTTGTCTTTTCAATGCAGGCGGCCAGCGCCTTGCACCCGCTGCCGGAGGTCTCCGTGATTATATGGTCGATCGCGTAATCGCCGACGCCGCCCAACAGCAGCCCTTCCAGCTCGTAAGAAATAATATCGTTGATCTTGGTCCTGTCGGAAAAAGGAAAGGTCAGCTCGCGCAGGCTCAAAGAAGAATGCGGGACGCTGATATATATCTGCTCGAGGCCCGGTTTCAGAAGCTGCGCGAGCGATGATGAATTTAACCCGCCTTCCACCTCAATGGAAAGGGTGTCGTCATGCGTCTGCCCGTCAAAGACGTAAAGGTTGATAAGCCCTTCAGTCCAGTCTATGAACCCTGACTTCATATTAAGCTTCTCTCCAGAAGTATATCTTTCTCGAGGTGTCCACGACGCTCTCAATTTTGCGTGTGATTTCATTGACCGTGGCCGTGGTCGTGATCCTTATATTCGAACTTTTTATATCGATAAAGCAACCCCACTGCAGGCTGCATTGGAGCTGTGTCCCGAGGCTTTCCATTCCCGATACATTGACAATTTGGCCCGTAGATTCAAAGGGGGTGCTTTCTCTGTAATCCATGATCCTGACTGCAAGGGCCTCCGTAATATCTTCATGCAGACTTACAAGGACAGGCAGCTTCGCGGTATTTATATTTATCAGATTATTTCCGTACACTGTTATGAAGGGACTGATCCTGTCGAACACGTCCCGGTCTACTCCTTTTATCAATTTAAGCTCTTCCGTGCTCCAGAGAAAAGTATTTTTCGCGCCGTCTTCCGAGAAAGGCAGTCTCGGCTCGTCGTCCGGGTCTATCCAGTCCGCGATAAACAGCGCAACGTCAGGATTAATGTTAAGGTATTTAAAGAGCTTTTTCAACGATGAAAGCGCCCTTTCATTAAGTTCGCCGTTTTTTTCGTATATTATACTGTTAATATTAAACCTCGCGTTCTCGTCTTCCATCTTCAGCAGGAGAGTGGCGCCGGGACCGAGATTTTCAGTCACCGGCAGGACAAATTCCGCGATGTCGGTGTATTGACGCCTCTTTACCTCTTCAATGAATTTCGTGCTGATGGTCTGGCCTGATTTGGCGATGAAAGACGCCTTCTGCGCATTGCTCCAGTTGGACAGCGACGTGGTGTCGATATATACTTCATAAGCAAATTCGACCACAAGCGCCACAAGGACAGTTATCATCAGGAGCGTTATAATGAGGGCCGAACCGTTCTGTTTTTTGATTTTTGATTTTCGATTTTCGATTTCTGCCTTCAGCCTTCTGCCTTCAGCCTTCTGCCCTATGTTCACAGCTTCCCCCCGACCCTCGGCCGCGCGTATTCCGTAAGCTTTACCGTCCTGCCGTTGTCCTCAAAAGATATGCTCACCCTGACAACCTCGGGCAGCTTGCCGGTATCGGCAGTGTCCCATGTCCTGACCCACCTGTCCCTGAAAAAAGTCTCGACACTGAAACCTTCTATCCCTTCGATCACCCCGGTCGAATACTCTCCGGACCGGACACCGTGAGGGGCCTCCTTTTTCAGGAGAATCAGTTTGTCGTCTTTTTCTTCCACATAATATGAAAGGGCATTTACCGAGCTGCCCCTGAAGGAGAGGGCCGTCAGACTCATCTCGGAGGCGCTCTTGCCCAATACGTCCCTGTCTTTGATGACGAAGGCCGTACTGTTTGCAATTTCAACGCGGGTATCGGCCTGCCCGCCGCCGGCGTTCTTTAACAGCGCGCCTTCGACTTCGCGCCTCATGATATCGAGCGCGGTGCGGGCCTCATGATATTTAACGGACACGTCGTCAAACCTGTCCAGGACGCGCCGGACCGAGAAGAATGAGCCGTAAACCGCGCCCAATACGATGACCAGGAGGGTGAGGCTGATGAGGACCTCGATGAGGGTAAATCCCGCCCCCGCTTCGCGTGAATTCAAGATTGAAAATTCAAAATTCAAAATTGAGGACTTTTCCGATATTGAATCTTGAATATTGAATCTTGAATTTGTCATTCTACCGCCGCTCCGGCGATAAGCTCCCTGAGCTCGATCTCCCTGTCCTGACCTTTCACAATTGTCTTAAGCTCTATAATGCCCGGCTCGCCTGTCTCCGAAACGATGTTTTCGTAGGTAAAAGAGGTCCCTTCAATATTACCGGCGGAGGCCGCAGGGTTCGCTTCAAGATTGAACAACTGCTCCTTGGCAAGCTGGGTCAGTTGCGTGGTGACGGTATTGGCGTCAGAAATGCCCGCGTGATAATTGACCGTATGAAGGACAGTCATCAGGGATATGCCGATGATCGCAAGGGCGATCATGATTTCAAGAAGGGTGAAGCCCGCGCCCGCTTCGCGGGGATTCAAAATTGAAAATTCAAGATTCAAAATGGGGAGGCTTTCCGGTCTTGAATCCTGAATCCTGAATCTTGAATCTTGAATTTTGAATCTTGAATCTTTAAAGAACATATCCTTCAAATATCTTTGCCCTGCCGCTTATGTGGTTGAACATGACTGTATATTCCAGATCGTCTTTGATCAGGTGCAGGGTCAACGGTTCGGCCGGACCGAGGGGCCCGAATTCGATTGTTACCTCTCCGGAGGAAATCTCGCCGTGAGAAGGGACCATGACGTCTTTAAACGCGACGTCATTACCGAGGCTGTAAGAACGGGCTTCTCTTTCGCTCTCAAATCCCCACGAGGAGTCGTCCAGGTCGACTTTGACCGTGTATATTATTTTTTTGCCGACCGCCTCGTCGTAAATATATCTCAGAGCGCCGCTCATTCGCTTCGCCTCGGATTTTAACGCCTTTTCTCCCGTGTCCCAGAAGGACGGCATTATCAGCGCCGTCGTGAGCGAGATGATGAAAATGACAACAACCAGTTCAAAAAGGGTGAAGCCCGATCCCGCTTTGCGGGAATTCAAAATTAAAAATTCAAAATTCAAAATTGAGGAATTTTCCGATGTTGAATTTTGAATCTTGAATCTTGAATTAATCTGTTCAGTCATCATAGTTCGAGATGTCCGCATCATACTTTTCTCCGCCGGGTTGACCGTCCGCCCCGTAGGTCACTATATCGTAATCCCCCTGTGTCCCGGGCGAGATATAGATGTATTCACGGCCCCACGGGTCTTTCGGAAGGCCTTTCTTCTCCAGATAGCCTCCGGGCCTGTAATGTTCGGGGACCTGACCGGTGGAGGGCTGCGTGATCAATGCTTCGAGACCCTGTTCAGTGGACGGGTAAAAACCGTTGTCCGCCTTAAACAGCCTGAGCGCGGTCTCGAAGTTTTTTATCTGGATCCGGGCTTCGGTGACCTTCGCCTCGTCCAGTCTGCCGATCAGCCGGGGCGCGATGAGCGCGGCGAGGAGGGCGATGATGATCATGACCACCATGACCTCGATAAAGGTAAACCCCGGTCCTGCTTTGCGGGGATTCAAAATTGAAAATTCAAGATTCAAAATTGCGGACTCTTCCGGTCCTGAATCCTGAATCTTGAATCTTGAATTTTGAATTTTCTTATATGATACAGTCATGCTTCCTTTTTCAGTGAAAAAACAAATTTAGTCTAAAATACCGCCGGGAGAATTAGCAACTTTGTGTAATCCATGTGTGTGTAATCCATGCATCCCCGCTTTCTGTATTTCGGGAATCCTTCCCGAAATCAATCCTACTGTTTACATACCTTGTCATCCCCCGGAATTGAACGGACCGGTTTCGGGAGGGACTCTCGAAACACAAAATCCGTGAAATCTGTGAAATCTGCGGATAAATAAATCCTTTCTCTGTGACCTCTGTGGTTATGTGGTGGATTCTGGAAACGTTGTCCCATTGAAAATACAGGCAGGAATGTGATAAAGTGTCTACAATTAGCGTCAAATTTATCTTCAACTATTACCTGTTAAAAACCGGTCGCCCTGTTGAAATGGAATGAAGAGATAAATGCGCAGTTCGACGCTTGTCGGGCGGGCGGCATGGTTTGAAGGAAGGACACATTAAGCGATGAAATCATTTGAAGAGCTGGGATTATCCGAAGACACATTAAGGGTACTTAAACGTAAAGGCTATGAAGAGCCGACGCCGATCCAGGCCAGGACGATCCCGGTGATCCTTGCCGGAATAAAGGACGTTGTAGGACAGGCGCAGACCGGCACCGGCAAGACCGCGGCGTTCGGGCTGCCGATGATAGAGCTTCTGCGAGAGAATTCAGGGAGCGTACAGGCGCTTGTTCTCACTCCCACCAGGGAGCTTGCCGTACAGGTGGCGGAAGAAATCAATTCCCTGAAGGGAAAGAAGAAGATGACCATCGTCCCGATTTACGGAGGACAGTCTATTGAGATGCAACTGAAGACCCTGAAAAAAGGGGTCGATATAGTCGTCGGCACACCCGGCAGGATAATCGACCATCTGAAGCGCCGCGCGTTGAATCTGGAGAACATATCTCACCTTGTTCTCGATGAGGCCGATGAGATGCTGAACATGGGCTTTATTGATGAGGTCAGGGAAATACTGGAGAAGACTGCTGCCGGTAAACGGACCATGCTTTTTTCAGCCACAATGCCGAAGGAGATCATGCGTATTGCCGAAAAGTACATGAGCGCATACGAGCTCATCGGCGTACAGAAGGGGGACCTCACCGTCAGTCAGACGGACCAGATTTATTTTGAGGTCTCCGAGGCGGACAAGTTCGAGGCCCTGAGCAGGATCATCGATATAGAAGATGCTTTTTACGGGCTCATCTTTTGCAGGACCAAGCTCGATGTCGACGCGGTCGCCAACCGCCTGATCGACAGGGGCTATGACGCGGACGCGCTCCACGGCGATCTCTCGCAGGGCCAGAGGGAGAAGATATTAGGCAAGTTTAAAAAGCGCAAGGTGAATATACTTGTCGCCACCGACGTGGCGGCCAGGGGCATAGACGTGCAGGACCTCACGCACGTGATCAACTACGCTCTTCCCCAGGACCCGGAATCATACGTGCACAGGATAGGAAGGACGGGAAGGGCGGGCAAGGAAGGCACCGCCATAACCTTCATCACTCCGGGTGAGTACAGGAAGCTGCAATACATCCGAAAGGAAGCGAAGACGGACATCCGCAAGGCGAAACTCCCCAACGTGAAGGACGTCATCGACACAAAAAAACAGCGGATCAAGGCTGAATTTGCGGAAATTATAAGGTCCCGCCCGGCAGAGACGTACCTCGAAATGGCCCGGGAGCTTCTTGAGGAAAACGACGCCGTGGAGACGCTGGCGGCCATCCTGCAGCATTCTTTTCATGAAGAGCTGGATGCAAAGAGCTATACCGAAATTGAGGATGCGACCGTGGACTTCAAGGGCAGGTCGAGGCTCTTCGTGGCGAAGGGAAAAAAGGACGGCCTGTCGCCGAAGAAGCTCGCGGACTTCATTAAAGACAAGTGCGGCATCAGGGAAGACAAGATCAGGCAGATACAGATCCTTGAGAAGTTTTCATTCGTGACGCTCCCTTTTCACGAAGCGGAAATGGTGCTGGAGCATTTCAGGAAGACCAAGAAAGGGAGATGGCCCCTTATTACAAAGGCGAAAGAAGGACGAAAGAGTTAGCAGTTAAGTAGTTAGTAGCAAGTAGTGAAGGAAAAGCTTCTTAAAGCTACCCCTTAACTACCAGCTACTTACTACTAACTACTGATAAAGGCCGAATATCCCGAAGGCGATAAAGATCAGCGCCGCTGCCCATTTAATCAGCCTCTCCGGCAGTTTCCTGCCCATAACGATTCCTGCAGTTATGCCGATGGCGTTTGATACAAGCATGCCCAGGGTCGTTCCCATCCACACGGTGATAATGGTTTTGAACTGTACGGCAAGCGCAATGGTCGCAAGCTGGGTCTTGTCTCCCATTTCAGCGATGAAGAACGCAACCGCGACCGTCCAGAAGGGACTGAAGTTGAACCGCTTGTCCTCGCCGTGGAGGGAATCCCCTCGAATGGTCCATAACCCGAATAATATAAAAGACACCGAGGCCGCGACTTTGATGTAGCGCATCGGCACAATTGCCGCGAGATAGCCCCCTGCGGCCGCCGCGAGAAGGTGGTTCGCGGCCGTTGCCCAGAACACCGCCCACATGACGGTCTGCCACCGGTATCTGCACGCAAAGGCCATGGCCAGAAGCTGGGTCTTGTCGCCCATCTCCGCAAGGACCACGAATGCGAGGGAAGTAAGGAAAGAGGTCATGCCCGCGGACCGGGTCCTCTCAGCGTGACCGGGCTGGAAGTCATCAAATCTTTGTTACCTTTTCATAGACCCGATAATATTTTTCAGCGCTGGAGTCCCAGGTGAAATGTTTGATTTTACCGAAGCCCCTGAGGACCATTTTGTAATATCCGTCCGGGTCATACTGGTACACGTAGACCGCCTTTTTCAGGGCCTCGACAAGGTTGTCCGCCATGCTCTGCAGCCAGGGGTTTGTTTTTCTCATCTGTACAATATTCCCGGATTCGGCAAAGGCCCGAATGTTTTCAGGCGTGGAGAAAACAGCGTCTTCCCTGAAGAGGAAACCGCACCCGGTATCGACCTGGTCGATAAGCCCTCCCGTGGCCCTGCCGATATTGACCGTGCCCCCCGCCATGTACTCCACCGCGGCCCCGAAGGGCTCGTATATGGACGGCATCAACCCGAAGGTGGCGCCGGTCTGCAATTCATGATATCCCTTTTCAAGCCTCATGGGCAGGACCGTCAGGTTGCCCCTGCATTTGCAGGCCGCTTCATAAAAGTAATCGAGGTCGGAAGGGCGAACGGTCAGAGGGGTCATGATGACCTTTATTTCATCTTCGCTGAATTTTTCAACGGCCCGCAGCAGGACGTCATAGCCTTTTTGCAAAGGGTCATATCTTCCGCTCATTACAACGAGCGGTATTTTGTCCGGCAGGGCCGATATGGTTTTGCCTTTATACGTAAGCTCGCCGAAACGCTCTTTCGGCTTGTAGGACGCGAGGACTTTCAGCAGGGCCTTTCTCTTTTTCAGCTTTATCTTCCTGACTTCCTCGACGGCGCCGTTTTGCAGCCCGGAATATTCGGCAGCTACGCCGGTAAACGAGCCGTTATTCACGCCGTAAACTCCGCTGTTTCTGAATATACCCTGAAGGTGCGGCGCGAAATATTCGGTCTGGAGCACGTCGGACGTGAATTCGGCGGCAAAATGCTCGCTCACGGTAGTGACCGGGGCGTCAACCACCTGAAGGCCGATCTGATATGCGGTCAAACCGGTCTCATTCATCAGGGATATCTTCTGCCTCAATGAGCTGCCGGCAATCCCGGTCAGGAGCTCGAAAGGGACAAAGCAATCGTATGAATTATGCATGGTCTGGGCGCTGCCGCATGACTTCAGAGTGCCGTCCAGCATCGCCTCCTTTGAAGTCAGGGCAAGAAGGGCCGTCTGCCATTCCTGCAGGTGAAATACGATATTTTCCCGGATGCCCAGCGCGTTGAGGGCCGCCGGGACCGCCCTGCAGAAAAAGAGGGAAGATTCCCTCATCATTTCTTCATTCACACGGCCGTTGTTTTCGTTATAAAGATAAGGGTCCCGCATCCTGCTTCCAGCCCCGAAGAAACCGTCGGCCTTCAGGTAATATTCTTTCAGTCTGCCGGCCCGGGGCAAGCTGTAGTTCCATGTGTATTCATATAATTCGGCGTGTATATTTTTATTCTTGTACGGGACGCTGAAAAAAATGCCCGTGGAGCCAAGGTTGCTTTTGTCTATTATGTTCGGATAGAAAGGGGTCATCAGTACGACATTCGGGATATTATTGACCTCTTTCAGGAAGGGCAGGATGTTCGTGGTCACCGCGGCCAGGCCGCCGCTTTTGGCGAACCGGTTTTCAAAGGAGCAGAAGACTACGTTCTCTATTTTCAGGTGACCGAGCTTTTCAGATATGCGGGCAATCTCATTGGCCCTGAAAAAACGGCTCAGCAGGGTCCAGTCTTTGTTCCATTTATCAAGAGCAAGGTCCATTAGTGATTATAAAGTATACATGAAAAGACGGAAAGAGTGAACCAATGGCAGGCGCGACCCGGCGGGGCCCCTGCTCAGCCTTCCCTGACGTCTTTACAATCATTCACGGCCTGATATAATGGGAATAAGAAACGGTAGCGACGCGCTGAATGAAAGGAATATTATGAGCACAATTATAATCGCGGTTGATCTGGGACACTTCAGGGCCTACAAGGTAAGGCGTGATCCGCTTGGAAGGCCTGATATTGAGCTGATAGAAAGTTTTGATACCCTTGAAGGGCATGGCAAGCTGTCGGAAAAATTGAGCGACGTTGCAGGGAGGTTCGTTGGAGGTGGGGGTGAAGGCGAGGTTGCCAAGGGTTATGGAGAGCCTCACCATCTTGAATCGGAAATCGCAAGGAAAATTGGAAAAATGATAGCGATGGATATTAATGCCCTGATTAAACATGACGACTGTGAAAAATGGCACCTGGCCGCCGGCAAGAAGCTTATCAATGAGATCATCGATAAACTGGAGCCTGAGGTAAAGGCCAGGATGGACAAGAACATTCCGGCTGATTTAACGAACCTTCCCAAGGCTGAGGTCGTAAGTCGTTTTGAATAATTGGGGCTCTGCCCCAAACCCCGGTCACTTATTTGCGCGGCCAAATAAGTAACCAACAAAGGATTCCCGAAATGCAGAAGTAAAAAGGGAGGGCTGGTGGAAACCAGTCCTCCCTTTGTGACAACAACTAAAAACTTAAATTATCCGGCTACCGGCAGGTCTTTGAATACCTTCCACGTCTTGAGCAGGTCCACGGCGCGCTGGAGCTGGGTGTCGTCCTCTTCAGTGAGCTCCGAGGGGGACTCAACGGTCTCGATATCGATCTTTTCTTCATCCTGGTCTTTGACCTCCGGCGCTTTCTCGACGTCTTCCTTTGCCACATCGTTTTTGAGATGCTGCTTGAGGTCTTTCTCCCTTATGACGGGATGCGTCTTTGCTTCTTCCTTCATTTTCTGTTTGACGACTATATCGGGCGTTATCCCCGTTGTCTGGATCGATCTGCCTTTGGGGGTGTAATATCTCGCGGTCGTCAGGCGCAGCGCGGAGCCGTCGCTCAGAGGAATCACCGTCTGCACGGACCCCTTTCCGAAGGTCTGGGTCCCGAGCACCACCGCGCGTCCCGCGTCCTGCAGCGCCCCGGCCACTATCTCGGAAGCGCTGGCGCTTCCCTCGTTGACAAGGACGACCATCGGGTAATCGACCTGTTTGGTGCGGATGGTGAAAAATTCCTGCTTGTCGCCGCTCCTTCCCTTTATGTACACGACAAGCTTCCCTTCCTGCATAAACGGGCTTGCCACCTCGACCGCGCCGTTGAGGAGCCCCCCGGGATTGTTTCTCATGTCGAGTATCAGGGAGGTTATGTCTTCCTTCTTCAGCTTTGTCAGGGCGTCTTCAAGCTCCTGGGTTGTCTTTTGCTGGAATTGCGTGATTTTCAGATATCCTATTTTTTCGTCGATCACTTTGTGCTTTACGCTCTTGATCTGGATTACGTCTCTGACGAGGGTGAAGTCCTTTGTCTTGTCCCATCCCTCTCTCAGTATTGTTATGGTGACCGACGAACCCTTGGGGCCCCTCATTTTATTAACGGCGTCCTGCAGGGTTATGTCTTTGGTCGCTTCGTTGTCTATCTTGATGATCCTGTCTCCCGCCTTGACGCCGGCCTTGAAAGCGGGTGTGTCTTCAATGGGGGCAATGATAGTCAGCATTTTGTCCTTTATGCTTATCTGAATGCCCAGACCGGAGAATTCCCCTTTTGTGTCTATCTGGAGCTCCTTGTAGATGTCGGGCGTCATGAAAGAGGAATGCGGGTCCAACTGGTTGAGCATCCCCTTGATGGCCCCGGTCACAAGCTCTTTCTCGTCGACCTCTTCGACGTAGTTCTGTTTTACTATCGACAGGGTCTCCGCGAAAGTCTTGAGCTTGGAATAATGCTCCCTTTCTTCAGCATCGACCCTGTCCAGGAGTCCTTCTTTGCTTATCAGATAACCGCTTAGAACAAGCGCCGCAGCGAAGAACAAAATGAAAGCCTTTTTATGTCTGAACATCCTTCCTCCCGTGTTCTTGATTAGCTCTGCTGAATGGTCTATTCAGGAGATATCGTACGTTGTTTTTTTGAATTTTTCTTCTTCAGCCATTGCATGGGGTCCACCGGCTTCCCCTTGAATCTGATCTCGAAATACAGGGTAGGGACGTTCAAAAGTCCCGACTCGCCTGTCTTTCCCACGACGGTTCCTTTGTTAATTATATCACCCGACTTGTGAAAAATCTCGGACAGGTGACCGTAGAGCGTATGATAACCGCTGCCGTGATTGATTATCAACAGGAGCCCGTATCCCTTGAACCAGTCTGCGTACACAACGCTGCCGTCAGCTACGGCCTTGGGCTCTCCCCCGTTGACGGGCCTGATCTCGATACCGTTCTTGAATACGGAGATATTGTATTGCGGGTCGAGGTATTTTCCGAAGGGCACGATGACCTCGCCCTCTACGGGCCAGGTCAGGCGTCTCTTCATCGAGCCGAAGTCCTTGCCGGCAAAAGTCCCGGCGGCCTTCTCCTTATCGAGCTGTTCAATCATCTCGCGAATTCTCTCCGACGATTCCTCCAATTCCTTTACCATCTTTTCGTATGAGTCCCGTTTACTCCTGACGGACGCCAGCAGTCTGTCTTTTCTGTCGAGCTCAGACTGCGTCTCGTTCTTTTTTTTCTGGACATTGGCCTTGCTGATCTCGAGGCCTTTGTGCAGGACCTCCAGCTCTTTCTTCTTGACGTTCGCTTCATTGATATCATCGCCGAAGGCGTCAATCATCTTTTTGTCCATATACGTAATAAGGCTCATGTACCTGCTCTTTCTGAGCAGGTCCTGGTAATCGCCCGCCGCGATCAGTATAAGCGCCTTTCCCCCGTACTGCTGTTTGTAGAGGACCTTCAGGCGTTCTTTCAGGTCCTGTCTCCTTTGTTCCATCCTGCCGGCAAGCAACGAGATCTCTTCTTCGAGGTTTTTGATATGCGTCTGCGTTTGCGAGATGCGCTTTTCATAATCCTTCAGCTCTTGCTGCCTTCGCTTAATGGCCTTGTTTATCTGTTCGACCTCCGAGAGTATGGATTTTTCCTGCTTTATGGTTTCCTGGACCTGCTGTCTTTTCTTCCTGAGCTTTTCTTCGATTTCAGAAAGTTCTTTTTTTGTGTTGGCGGCGAAAAGAAGTGAGAAGTGGGAAGTGAGAAGTAAAAAATAAAAAATAAAAAATAAAAAGCAGAAGATCTTTGATGTTTTCAATTTTCGATTTATCAGTTCTCTTGCCGTATCATTCACTTCCCACTTCCCACTTCTAACTTCTGACTTCTAACTTCTGACTTCTGACTTCTCACTTCTGACTTCTCACTTCTGACTTCTCACTTCTGACTTCTCACTTCAGTATTTTATCTTTCCTACAGCCACAATACTCCCCAGGAAGCTCATAAGCGCCCCTGCAAGCGGGGCCGGGAAATACGCCTTCAGGGTAAGAGGGACCATGACTATATTGATCGAAGGCAGAAATTCCGATACCTTGCTTACGATGAGCTCATACGCGGAAAAAAGGCCTATTGAGCTGAGGACGCCCGCCATTACGCCTATTATAAGACCTTCAAGCAGAAACGGCAGCCTGATAAAGCTTGCGGTCGCTCCTAACAGCTTCAGGGTCTCGATCTCGTCTTTACGCCTGTAGAAAAATATTTTTATAGTGCTGTATGTGATAAACGCGATGGCGATGAATACTGCCCCGCCTAAAAAGGCGGCGCTGACCTTCATGATGTTTGCGAGGGCGCTGAGCGACGACAGCCATTTCTCGCCGTACTGCACATCGTCGACGCCGTTGAGCGCTTTGATTTCCGAGGCCTTCCGCTCCACATAGGCCGCGTTCAGCAACTCGCTCTTCAGCGTAAGCTCGAAGGAAGAGGGGAGGGGATTGTTATCGAAGCCTTCGAGTACGGACTTCTGCCTGCCCAGAGTCAGGCGCAGGTCCTCGATCGCCTGTTCCTTTGAAATATACCTGATTTCCCTGATGTCGGAATCATTCTGAAAAAAGGCCTTTAAAGTATCTTCCGCCTCACTGCTCAAGTCGTCTTTAAGATATACGACAAGCCCGAAATCCCTGGACCAGCGCTTCAGGACCGAGTCCAGGTTCTGTGTTATCGCCGCAAAGGCGCTTATTATCAGCAGGCCGATGCTGATCGACAGGACCGTGAGGAGGTTTATCCATTTCTCATGCCACAGGCTCTTCAGGGCGGTCTCGACGGCAAATAAAACCATTCTCATTCTACGACCTCCTTTTCAATATGAGCGTCTTTCAGGTAAAAGACCCTCCGGCCCATGCCGTGAAAAAGGGAATCGTTATGGGTCGCGATCAGGACCGTCGCGCCCCTGGCGTTTATTTCCCTGAAAAGGCCCATGATCGCCTTTGACGTGTCCGCGTCGAGGTTGCCGGTAGGCTCGTCCGCGAGTATGACGGTCGGTTTGGATACCATGGCCCGCGCGATGACGACCCTCTGCTGTTCGCCGCCGGAGAGGTGCTCGGGCAATATGTTCTCTTTGTGCTTCAGCTTGACTTCTCTGAGGACGTCTCCGACGTACTGTTTTATTTCCTGGGGGTGCATGTCGTGGATCCTGAGGGCGAGCGCGACGTTGTCGAACACCGACTTATTCATCAGCAGCCGGAAGTCCTGAAAAACGACGCCTACACTGCGCCTGAGATAAGGAATGGTCCGTTGTCTGATTTTCTTCAGGTCCCATCCGCCGACGACGATCTCTCCCGTGTCAGCGCGTTCCGCGCAGTAGATGAGCTTCAGCAGTGTCGTTTTTCCCACGCCGCTGGGGCCGGTCAGAAAGGCGAACTCGCCTTTTTCAATCGTGAAGGAGACGTCTTTGAGGACTATGTCACCGTCATAAGACTTTGAGACGTTTATAAACTGGATCATTTATTAAAAAATATAAGTCAAATAAGTCATATAAGACTTATTTGATTTATTTAAGCGCGGTCTTTACCGCGCTTACGATGTCCTCAGCCGTCAGGCCGTGGATCTTAAGCAGCTCATCCGGTTTTCCGGAGCAGCCGAATGTATCTCTGATCCCTATACGCTTAACGGGCACAGGATGGTTTTCCGAAAGGAACTCGCATACCGCGCCGCCGAGTCCTCCTATTATGGAATGCTCCTCAGCGGTGACGATAAGTTTTGAACCCCGGGCCGCGCTCAGCAGCGCTTCCTCGTCGAGGGGTTTTATCGTGGACATATTGACGACCCCGGCGTCGATGCCGGCTTTTTTCAGGATTTCAGCCGCCTTCAACGCGGCGGCGACCATTATCCCCGAGGCAATGATATTGGCGTCTTTCCCGATATGAAACACGAATGCCTTTCCGATCCTGAACCTGTAATCTTCCGGCATTATATAAGGCACTTTTGCCCTTCCAAGGCGAACATACACGGGGCCTTTGTATTCGGCCACGGTGTTTATGACCGAAGCCGTTTCCAGGGCGTCGGCGGGGATTATCACCGTCATATTCGGGAGAGACCTCATCAGGGATATGTCTTCGAGCGCCTGGTGGGAGGCGCCGTCCTCGCCGACGGTAATCCCCCCGTGTGTTGCGACGAGCTTTACGTTTGTATTTGAATAGCAGACAGTCAGCCTTATCTGGTCCCACGCCCTGCCGGTCTCAAAGACGGCAAAGGTGGACGCGAAGGGGACCTTGCCCGTAAGGGAAAGACCCGCGGCGGCGCCGACCATGTCCTGCTCCGCAATTCCCATATTGAAAAACCTGTCGGGGAACGCCTTTGCGAATTTGCCCGTCTTGGTCGATGAAGAGAGATCGGCGTCGAGTACTACGATGTCCGGGCGCCTTTTGCCGAGCTCAAACAGCGTTTCCCCATATTCATCCCTCGTGGCCTTCGGTTTCCTTCCTTCTTCCTGCCCCTTGACCCCTGCCCCCTGACCCTTTATTTCTCTCTCACCCATTGTGTATCTCCTTTACCGCCCTTTCATATTCTTCCGGCGTAGGCGTAATCCCGTGATATTCTACTTTATCCTCAAAGAAAGATACACCTTTGCCCTTTGTGGTATTGGCGATGAGGACCGTCGGCTTGCCCCTGGTCCTTTCGGCCTCGTTCAGCGCTTCGAGGATCTTCTCCATATTGTGCCCGTCAATGTCGATCACGTGCCAGCCGAAAGAGGACCATTTATCATGTATCGGGGCAATGCCCATGACTCTCTGCACAGGGCCGTCTATCTGAAGACCGTTGTTGTCGACCACGGCGCAAAGGTTGTCTATTTTATAATGGGCGGCGGTCATTGCGGCTTCCCATATCTGTCCTTCCTGGATTTCACCGTCTCCCATGATGCAGTAGACCCGGGCCGGGTTATTGTCGAGTCTCAGTCCAAGGGCCATGCCGTTTGCGACGGAGAGTCCCTGCCCGAGAGAGCCGGTCGAGACCTCGACACCTGGAAGTCTCTTGCAGCAGGGATGGCCCTGGAGAGGGGATTCGATCTTTCGCAGATTGTTGAGGACCTCCGCAGGGAAATATCCCGCCTCCGCCATGATCGCGTAGAGCAATGGGGCCGCGTGTCCTTTTGAAAGAATGAACCTGTCCCTGTCTTTCCAGAAGGGGTCTTTGGGGTTGAATCTCATCTTCGAGAAATAAATAGCTACAGCCACGTCGACGGCCGAAAGCGAACCGCCTGTATGCCCGGAGCCGGACTTTGTCAGCATATGAAGGATATTGAGACGCACCCTTTTTGCGATCTCTTTAAGCTCGCCGGCGTCGCCGACCCCACCTTTTGTCATCACGCTCATAAACGTTCTCCTTGGTATTATTTCGATAGTTTTTTTAACATCATAAGCTTCGGGTAAGACATTATATCATTTGTTTGAAGTGAAGATAAACCGCCGGAGGACAACCGGAATCCACCACCTAACCACAGAGGGCACAGAGAAGAGATTTATTTATCCGCAGATTACACAGATTTCACAGATTGAAACAATATTTCTAAATACATCTGTGTTAATCAGTATAATCTGTGGATTAATATTTATTTTTTTCCTCTGTGGTCTC
>JACRHD010000032.1 GCA_016234115.1 Nitrospirota bacterium | reverse complement strand
GCACAGAGACACTGAGAAAACAAGAGGTTATCGAATAATTTTGCTTCATCACTTAGGTGAATGATTCATATTGGCCTTTTCTCTTATTTTTTAACTCTGTGCCTCCGTGCCTCTGTGGTTAACTGCTTTTTCTAAGATTAAGTAATGACGCTTGTGTGCCGATAAGTAGTACAGCTATCGTATCGAGGTGATTTGCATGGATCAAAATGTAAAGTCCAATGAAGAGCTGACAGAACTTAAGGAGAGAATCGATAAATTAATCAGGGCGATTATCGAACAGGTGCGTAAAGAGGAAAACGAAAACGATCAGTACTACTCGTGAAGGGCTTTCCCCCGCCTCGGGGGCGTTAATCCACAGTTCCCAATTTTCCGGTCTTCAGGGCAATCAATAAGACAACAGAGACGAGGCTCACTGCGCTGCCGTAAACAAAGGCCGAGGCAGGCGAAACGTGTTGCCATAGTAAGCCCGCAATCAGGCTTGCGGGCAGTGATACCAGGCCCGTGACCGTGTGAAACGTTCCCAGGGCCGTGCCCCTCATCTCTTCCGTTGACAGGTCGGACGCAAAGGCGCGCTGGTTTACCTCGATAATCGAAAGGACAATCCCATAGGCCGCAAAGAGGACAATGAAAAGCCACAGCGAACTGCAGAAGGCAAACCCCAGCGAGGTCAGGGCAAACAGCAGATATCCGGATGAGAGCACCCTTTTCCTCCCTATCCGGTCGGCGAGGATGCCGGAGGGGATTGCGAAAAGCGAATGAAAGATGTTGAAGAGAATATAGAGAAGGATGGGCGCCGCCACTGACAGCCTGCCTGAAAAAAAATCCTGCGCTTTAAGGACGAAAAACATATAACTGAAATTCGCCATTGTGAATATACCTGAAATCAGGGTAAATAATTTGAGCTCCCCCGGCAGGCCCTTCAGGCTGATGGCGAGGGAAATGTCCCGCCGGCCTTTCTTTTCTTCTTTCACGAAGATCAGCGGTATTAACGCGGGGAATGAAATGAAGGCGGAGATAAGTATAATCGGTTTGAAGCCCATGTCGAGGTTCCAGAACAGAAAGAAGACAATGAGCGAACCCAATACTGCGCCCGCCGTGTCCATGGCCCTGTGGATGCCGAAGCCCTTTCCTTTTTCTTTGGGCATTGAATCGGCTATGATGGCGTCACGGGGCGCGCTTCTCAGACCCTTACCTGTCCTTTCAAGACTGGCGGACGCAAGGATGTGCGGCCAGGTTGTCGATACCGCCATGAAGAATTTAAACAGCGCCGATACCAGGTATCCTGCAAAAACGAAGACCTTCCTCTTCCCCGTCTTATCTGACCAGTAACCGCACAGCACCTTCAGTATGCTCGTCAGACTGTCCCTCAATCCGCCGATCAACCCGACAACAGCCCCTGATCCGCCCAGCGAAGTTATGAACATGGGCAGGATAGGCATTATCATCTCGCTGCTCAGGTCATTGAGAAAACTCACAACGCCTAACAATATTATGTTCGAGCTGATTTTTTTCATGGTTGATTCAAGTAAGAAGATTTTATCATATTGCAGGGCTTGATATATTTAAATAAACTTACCTATAATCAACGACACCTCGGGCAGGGGATACTTTTCAAAACAATACTGAGACGTTTGTAACTACTCCGGCAGGTTTGACAGGGAGTTAACATTATGTTAACATCAGGGCAGGATCACGGGAGAGACAAACCTTATACGAAATCTTATGCAACCCGGCTGATCAAGTCGATTTCCCGAAATGGCAGTGTGAGACTGACAAGACATTCCGGGCAGAGAATGCAGGAGCGGGATATCTCCATGCAGGATATCCTGTGCGCATTCGGCAACGGTAAGGTTATTGATGAGCCTGAACTGGATATAAGATCGAACCGCTGGAAATACAATATTACGGGAAACGGGATAGACATCAGGAATATAAGGGTTACAACCGATATTAATGAGAAAGAAAATTATATTCTTATCATCACCGTTTTCCGGGAGGGGGAAGGATGATTTGCCCTGTATGCGGTAAGAAGACAGTCAGGAAAAGGGACCTGTACCATTATTCCGAATCCGGACTGGAAAATGTATTTCTCGAAACGGATATCTACAAGTGCAAATGCGGAGAAATAATTCCTGATATTCCCAATATTCATGGTCTTCACGAGCTGGTCGCAAAAGACCTCGTCCGCAGGGAGTCGCCATTAAACGGCAAGGAGCTGAAGTTCCTGAGAAAACAGATGCGTTTGAAAGCCAGCGAGCTGGCGCAGTTGCTCAGCGTTCACAAGGTGACGTTGTCGAGATGGGAAAACGGCTCCGAGAAAATCAGCATGGGTTATGATAAGTTGATACGGTTTCTGTACACTCAAATGCTCCAGGAAAAATGCAATACCATTCTGAAAATCATAGATGGTATCAGACATATCCGGCCGGGGGCCAAACGCATAAAAATAGTAATCCCCAAGAAAGAGATAAAAGACGCTGTCTGCCATTTATAAGCCGGGCAGACACCAACATGAGGTGGGCTAAATAGAATCCCTCCCTCTCGACGGGGGAGGGCCAGGGTGGGGGTGTTAGGTCTTGCACAATAAAGCCAGGCTTCTAAGAAATAGACCGACCGAAGCAGAGCAACTCATATGGAATCACTTGAGAATGAAACAGATGGAGGGACTCAAATTCAGGCGGCAGCAACCCATCGATAATTATATTGTTGATTTTGTCTGTTTTGAAGATCGGTTAATTATAGAGATAGACGGAGGGCAACATGCGGAAAATGAGAAAGACATTAAACGAGACAGGTATCTTTCAAAAAATGGATTCAGGGTTTTAAGATTTTGGAACAATGATGTTTTTAAAAATATTGAGGGCGTATTAGAGGTCATAAGAATTAATTGTTTAAAATCACCCTCCCCCTTACCCCCTCCCGTCAAGGGAGGGGGCATTTCTGTGGACCCAGCTCCAGTTCGGAAGAGGATTAGAGTGACGGGGAATCCGCAGGAAGGTTGACGAACCGAACGTTCAAGGAGACAACTGATGACGGTTAGAAAGATATCAATAAAGTCCGATGAAGAGCTTTTTAATGAAGTCAAAGATGTCATGGGAAAACTTCAGGACTTTGGAGGACTTTGTGAGGACTTTGGGGACGTTGTTGATTCCTTGAACTTATTTATCTTCTCGCTAAATTTATAAGTTCAAGTAGTCAACATAGCTCCCAAAGCTCCCATCTCATTGAATGCCGGGACGCTTTCCTTGTTACCTACTTGCGCAACCGTGCAACTAACGAATTTCCTTGCTTTTTTATTTTTCTATTCTGTAAAATTTTACATCGTTCTTAGTTTAGTTGGTAGCGCAACAGGGAAGACCCTTTAATTGGGAATCTCTTTAAGACTTTTTTCTAATAAATTTAAAAACAGACACTTAGGCACAAATATTTTTCAATATGGTGCGATACGGCAGCACCTATTATTGAGGTATACAGGAGTGTATATATTCAATATTAGCTGCTGCCGTCTAATATCTGCCTCGACGCTATCGGGGAGAAAGGGGGGACGCTTAGAAGTGGGTGATTTCAGTAAAAAAGGGCGTCATTCCCGCAGTCTGTTGAGCGGGAATCCAGAGGATTTAATAATTTTCTTTTAAAAGCGTAGATGATAATAAAGCTTGTTGGGCACTTTTTACTGTGTCATTTCTCAAAGAGATTTTTCGGGAGAATGTCAGGTTTTTAGTTGGAATTAATTCTAAGAGCACTTAAAACGAGGAACAGGAAATGGAGGATATATTATGAAAGAGAAAGTCATTACAATCATGTCAGCGTTGGTTTTGGTTTTGATAATTACGGTTGCTAACGCTTCAGCTATGAACTCTGAGCCATGGACAACGGTTGGTTCATCTGGAACCGTGGATGAAGCAGATATGGGAATGGTTAGCCTTAATGGTGGAATTGCATCTATATTGTCAACTGCAGTGTCAACGTCGGTACTGAATATACGATATAACGTTGTAGCAGTTGATGGACTGCTGAATAACTTGAATGGCACAGTTCTTACGGCTCGCTTTCTTGATAACGGATCGGGAGCACGCGTAATTTTGCGTCTCAAGAAATATGATTTCGACACTGGGATAACGTCAACACTTTTGACACTTGACAGTAATAGCTTTTCATCATCACCGAGCTATCAGGTACAGAGTGTCGGCGGTTGTAGTAGTGGTATTACCTTTGACTTTTATAATAATGCCTATTTCATTGATGCTGAAATACAGAAAACTGCAACTGGTGGTTCAGCCGGACTTGCAATTATCAGTATAGGACATATCCTTTGCTGATCCGATAAATATAGGCGATTACTTGAACAAACGGTGGAGTCAATACGAGGCACAGGACACTTTTGGGGCACTGTATATTTTCAAATTTGCTGAAGTTATTTTGGTTGTTTCAGTCCCTACAGTGTCTCGCATGACTCACCTTAGCTAAGGTTTTTAAAAGACTGCGTAGCAGTTGTAATGCAATGATATTAAGGAGGAGCAGCAGGCACTGTCATAGTTAAAGACATTAATCCTGGTGCGGGAGTTTCATCGCCCGATGAGTTCACAAACGTAAACGGCACGGTTTATTTCAGAGTCGATGACGGAACAAATGGGTATGAGTTGTGGAAGACGGACGGGACAGCGGCAGGCACTGTCATGGTTAAAGACATTAATCCTGGTGTGGGAGATTCACGGCCCGAGGGTTTCACAAACGTAAACGGCACGGTTTATTTCAACGCCGATGACGGAACAAATGGAGAGGAGTTGTGGAAGACGGACGGAACAGCGGCAGGCACTGTCATGGTTAAAGACATTGAACCTGGTGTGGGAAGTTCATGGCCCGATGATTTCACAAACGTAAACGGCACGGTTTATTTCGGTGCCGATGACGGAGCGAACGGAGTGGAATTGTGGATGTCGGACGGGGCAGCGGCAGGCACTGTCATGATTGATATCCATCCTGGTCCAGGAGATGGTATTTATTTTTGATTAAGATAAAGACTTTTCTTAAGGTATCTTTCGCGATTTTGGCAAAGGATGCCCTAACAAATAATGGAATAGACCGACACGGAGCTGTCGGTCTATTCCATAAGCAGGGTGGTCCCGAACTGGGGGTCAAGTCTTGCATCGTGCATTTTCCTTATCAATATTGCATGAAACAAGACTTGACCCTGACTCGCTGTGAGAGGAACCGAGGACAGATTCGGTGGACGGCGGGGTCGTGGAGGTAAAAGAGTTTAAGAGCTGCGAATTTGCATACTCGGGCCCTTGGTCTGAGATAGATAAATCAGCGACAACATTTTTTTTAAGGAGGTCTTAAAAAAATGAAGGCGTCAGCAGGGATTTTTTTCATCGCGGCAACAGCTTTGCTTTTTGCACTTGCAGTGGTCGGACATTCAGCGGTACCGCAGACGGTCAACTATCAGGGGTATCTGACGGATGCGGGAGGCAATCCGGTGGATGGCACTTTATCGATGACATTCAGGATTTACAATGTCTCGGCCGGGGGCGCGGTCTTATGGACAGAGACGCAGGTGAATGTGCACGTGAGCAATGGAATGTATAATGTTGTCCTCGGTTCAGTAAATCCGATCAATCTTTTGTTTAACGAACAATATTATCTCGGCATTCAGGTCGTGGCGGACAGCGAGATGACGCCGAGACAGCAATTGACAGGCGTGCCGTATGCGATGAGGGCAAAAGAAGCTGACGATACAGACACGGTTGACGGCCAGCATGCGTCTGCGTTTGCGACATCAGGGCATACACACACAACAGGTACAAACATATTTGTAGGAGAAAATGCCGGCGACTCAAACACTACCGGCGGATCAAACTCATTTATAGGACCCAGTGCGGGAAGTTTAAATACAGACGGCAATTTCAACACTTTTGTAGGAAGTAAAGCGGGCGGAGCCAATGTATCAGGTTCTTACAATACGTTTTTAGGAAGCGCTGCGGGTGGTTTCAATACATCTGCTCATGAAAACACGTTCATAGGATATGGAGCGGGCAATCACAATACAGCAGGCGGTAACACATTCCTGGGAAGCGGCACCGGCCAATCCAATAGCAGTGGTGATAATAATACATTTGCAGGGCGTCAGGCAGGCAATTTCAACACTACAGGCAGGGCCAATGTATTTTTGGGAAGTGATGCAGGCCGTGCAAACACCGAGGGCAGTTTCAACACATTTGTAGGCACTGGCGCAGGCTATTCGAATACTACCAGCCCTGAGAACACATTCTTGGGAAATAGTGCAGGCTCTTCAAACACCACGGGCGGTTCTAATACATTCGTGGGAAAATCCTCAGGCTTTGCCAATACCATAGGCAGCGGGAATACATTCATAGGAAGACAGACAGGCTTGTCTAATACAACTGGCTCCGGCAATGTTTTTATCGGGGATAATGCAGGATATAATGAGACCGGCTCCAACAAGCTTTATATAGACAATTCAACCACCTCTGTACCACTGATCTACGGAGATTTCGGCGCTGATACACTTACTGTTAACGGCAAAGTCGGCATAGGGACGACGACTCCGGCGGCAAACCTTCATATAGCAGGCAAGACGTTGCTCATTGAAGGCCAGAATCCATCTATCTCTCTTAATACACAAACCGGCACATTACAGTCGGCAATTGAGTTTAAGCACAACAATTCACCCAAGTGGTCGATCTTCACCGACGCAGGAGGTTATGGTCTCAACAATCTCTCTTTCACAGATATGGCAGCGGATAGCACCCGGTTGTTCATTAATGACGCGGGCAATGTCGGTATCGGCACTACGAGTCCTGCACAGAAGCTTTCTGTTGCCGGCACTATCGAATCCACGAGCGGTGGGATCAAGTTCCCTGACGGAACGATTCAGGCCTCCGCAAGCGCGGGGGGCGATATCACGGGTGTCAATCATGGGACAGGATTAACCGGCGGGGGAACAAGCGGAGACGTCACGCTCCAGGCCGACACGACGTATCTTCAAAGACGCCTCAGCAGTTCCTGCATAGTGGGCAGCAGTATTCGGGTGATTAACGAAGACGGAACTGTTGTATGTGAGACGGATGACGGCAATGCATATGCGGCCGGCACAGGGCTGAACTTGTCGGGGCTGACGTTTAATCTGAATGTGCCTCTTGATCTCAGCGGCGCAGATACCGGGGGAATAATCAGGGGAGCAAATACCGGAGAAGGGCATGGAGGATACTTCGAGGCCTCGGGTACAAACAGTCACGGCGTTTACGGCAAAGCGTCCAATACAGGGTATGAAAATAATTATGGGGGCTACTTTGTTTCGAACGGCTTCTCAAGCGCAGGGGTTGCAGGCTCGGCATCCGGCCAGCAAGCCAGCGGCGTCAGGGGCTTTTCGACCGGATCGACCGCGTCAGCCGTCGCAGGCTATGCGTCAGGCCCATGGGGCAAAGGCATATATGGCGAGGCATCTTATGCCGGTGATTACAAAAATTACGGCGGATATTTTCTGGCAGCCGGTTCGACCGGCATAGGTGTATACGGGAAGAATAATGCGCAGACGGGCTATGCAGGATACTTTGACGGCAATGTCAAGGTTGCGGGTAATTTTATTGTTACAGGGAGCGCCGTTATAACACCGCCTTCCCAGAATCCACGCAACAACTCTCTCTGGACCGTGGATTCTGCTGGAGATGTCGGGCGGGATACATCAATGACAATAGGGACAGACGGCCTACCGGTTGTTTCTTACTATGATGCAACAAACTATAATCTCAAGGTTGTTAAATGTGGCAATGCATCCTGTTCATCAGGAAACACTATAACACCAAATATTGATACTGACTATGGCGAAGTCGGATGGTACACATCAATATCAATAGGGACAGACGGCCTGCCCGTTATTTCGTACTTGAATGTAATGGAGACCGATCTTAGAGTTGCGAAGTGCGGCAATGCATCCTGTTCTTCCGGAAACACTTTATACACGGTAGACCCCGGAGTTGATAGTTGGTTTGGGAGTGGGGCCGGTATTGCCTCGTCAATCACTATAGGAACAGATGGCCGGCCGATTATCTCTTATTATGATACACTGGACGACTTATCTGTTCGTCTTAAAGTCGTTAAATGCGGGAATGCATCCTGTTCGTCCGGAAATACAATCACCATAGTAGATTACTATGCCTCTAATTATGGCGGTGCGAACACGTCAATCGCGATAGGGACGGACGGCTTGCCGATTGTTGCTTACCTGGGCAGTGGTCTTAAAGTCGTCAAATGCGGCAATGCATCCTGTTCTTCCGGCAATACTATCACTACAATGGATTCGTCAGGAAATGTAGGATATTACACATCAATCACAATAGGTACGGACGGTCTGCCGGTAATTTCTTACTATGATAGTACAAACTATGATCTTAAAGTTGCCAAGTGCGGCAATGCATCCTGTTCTTCCGGCAATACTATCACTACAGTGGATTCGTCAGGAAACGTGGGTCTTTATACTTCAATCACAATAGGAACAGACGGGCTACCCATTATTTCTTATCGTTACTCATCAGGCGGCGATCTTAAGATCGCAAAATGCGGTAATGTCTCCTGTTCTTACGGAAATACTATCATCACCGTGGATTCCGCAGTAGATGTGGGCTTATACACCTCAATCACGATAGGTACGGACGGCCTGCCGGTTATTGCTTATTTTGACGATACATTTGATGATCTCAAGGTTGCAAAGTGCGCCAACCAGTTTTGCCTTAATAACTGGTCGAGGAGGTAGGGAAAAAAACAGTTTACTTATCAAAGCTACTTTAATAATATAGTGTTATGCGAAAGGACACGGAAAGCTTTATCCTCTCATCTGAATATGACTTGATCACGGCGCGGTGCATATGTTGAATACAGGGCGGTATGTTTTGTGGTATTTATGTGCCATATCGCAGTTGAGAAATTACTGAAGGCCGTCGTTGCAGAAATCACTGATAGAGTGCCTCCCAAAACGCATAACCTTTTGTATCTTGTCAAGATGGCTGCTCTGGATATGCCGCAGGATATGTTTGATTTCATCGCAAGGATAAATAATGCCAGTGTGGTTACAAGATATCCTGAGGATTTTAATCAGCTTATGGAAAGTTATCCAGAGAATGTCGTTAAGGACTATCTTGAATCAACGGAAAAGGCGCTGACATGGTTAAAACACCACAAGAAATTGAAGAAATAATCCGGCGTTATAAAGACGAGCTGGCAAAACTCGGCATAAACTCCGGGAGAATTATTCTCTACGGTTCATATGCGCAGGGCAATCCGCGTGAAGACAGCGATATTGATTTGATCGTCATCTCTGAGGACTTCAGGCACATGAATCTTCGTGAAAGGCTGGAGACCCTCGGGCTTGCCGCAGGAAGGGTGTTTGAGCCTATTGAGGCAATCGGTTATACGGAGGAAGAAGTAAAAAATACAAAGGGTACCTTCCTCGAAGAAATTTTGAATAACCCCTGCTGACTGCCTCACCGCCTCCGCATTCACGAAACAATCGGACACTTACCGTTCATGGCAAGGCGCGTCAGCGCGTGTATCCGTGGGGCCGCGGCTTTGCAGTATACTTTCAATAAAGCCGCGCTGTCCGGCATGCTCAGCGGCATCTTTCTGAAGGTCTCCGACGGCAGAATCCCTCCGGCTGCTGAAAAGTCTACGCAGATACATTTGGGCCTGGTTCTATTGGAAATGAGCGAATAAAAAATCCGTCCGGACAAATTACACCTTGACCGCCGCACGCCCCGTGTGCTAAAAAAGAACTCATGACAATCCGGGAGCAGCTCTCTCAATTGCCGTCCGTCGATGAATGTCTGAAGAGTCCGTTCGGGACGGGCCTGCTTGATTTATTTCCAAGGAAGACAGTCCTTCGCGCCGTCCGGGAGGTCATTGACTCGAGACGGAAGGGAATACTGGACGGCGCAGCTTCCGACGTATCGGTGGAGGCCATTGCACATGATATTGAATCTGTTGTCAGGAAGCTGTCCTCTTACAAACTCAGGCCCCTGATAAATGCCACAGGGATCGTCATACATACCAATCTCGGCAGGTCGCTCCTTTCTGAAAAGGCCCTCGATCACGTAATATCCACTGCCCGGAGCTATACGAACCTCGAATATGAAATTTCCACAGGCAGGAGGGGCAAAAGGTATTCTCACATAAAGGACATCATAAGGGAACTGACCGGCGCCGAAGACTCGGTTGTGGTAAACAACAACGCCGCGGCCGTGCTGCTGTGCCTGGACACCTTTGCCAGGGGGAGAGAGGTGATCGTATCGAGGGGGGAGCTCGTGGAGATAGGAGGCTCTTTCAGGATACCGGAGGTGATGAAGGCGAGCGGGGCGATACTGAGAGAGGTCGGGACGACAAACAAGACACATCCGGCCGATTATGAAAACGCCCTGTGCGGGGACACTGCGCTCCTGCTCAAGGTGCATCAGAGCAATTACAGGGTGATCGGTTTTACGGAAGAGGTGCCGCTTGAAAGACTGGCGAAGATAGGGAAGGATTACAGGATACCGGTCGTCGCCGACCTGGGAAGCGGCAGCATGATCAACCTTGCGCAATACGGAGTCACAGGCGAGCCTTCGGTGCAGGAAGTCGTCAGGACAGGGGCCGACATAGTTACCTTCAGCGGCGACAAGCTCCTCGGCGGTCCCCAAGCGGGCATTATAATAGGCAAAGAAAAACTGATATCCGTGATCCAGAAAAACCCCATGATGAGGGCGATGAGGATAGACAAGATGACATTAGCGTCGCTTGAGGCGACGTTCATGCAGTATCTCGATGAAGAAAAGGCGATAAAAGAGATCCCGACGGTCCGGATGCTGACTGAGACCGCGGATGAAATAAAGACCAGGGCGAAGAAGATACTTTCATCCCTGAAAAAAGATATTTCCGGTCAGCCGGGGATGGAAGTCGTGCCGGATGAATCCCAGGCGGGCGGCGGCTCCCTGCCGGAAATCAATTTTCCCACCTTTGCCGTGTCAATCAGGCCCTCGCACATCTCTGTAAACGAGCTGGAAAAAAGACTGAGGCTCGGCGATCCGCCCGTGATCGGGAGGATCAAAGACAACGCCCTTCTCCTTGACGCAAGGACTGTACAGGACAATGAAGTGAAAGAGCTCGCAAGGCGCGTCAGGGCCGCTTTAACGATGTGATGAATTCCATGTCTGCCCGATAGGCTGAATAATTGCGGCATTAGTTGTCATTCCCGTGCCTAAAGCACCTACTGTTGGCAGTCAGTAAGCGGGAATCCACCCTTCGACAAGCTCAGGGTGACAAGCTTGTCATGGTGAGCCTCTGAACCATGGATGCCCGATAAAGAACTTCGGGCATGACGGCTGATTAATGTGTCTTTACTGCCGACCGCGTAAGTAATCCCCAAATATTGCGCTGCATTTTCTTTAATGTTAAAGTTTATGTGATGAAGAAAGCCATGATCATAATTGCCTCTCTGTTTGCGGTCATTATAGCCGCCTTCGTCGTACTGATCAAGGTCTATGTAACGCCCGAGCGTGTAAGGAAATTTCTTGTCCCCTACGCCGAGCAGACGCTCAACAGGAAGGTATTCATAGGCGAGGTCAGGATAAGCCCCTTCAGAAGCATAAGGGTCAAAGACTTCACAATCAGGGAAAAAGACGGGCAGGCTGATTTTGTGAGGTGCAGGGAATTTGTGCTCAGGTTCAAACTGCTGCCCCTGCTTTCAAAGAGGATAGTAATTGACGAGCTCAAACTTGTGTCTCCCGACATAAAAATAACACGCGACGAAAACGGCAGGTTCAATTATGAAGACCTTGGCAAAAAAGAAAAAAAAGAAGCGCCGCGGCCGGAAGAACAGGTCCCCGGAGCAAAAGGGCTCCCGGTTTCCCTGCTTGTGCATGACATACGGATTGAAGACTCGAAATTTTCTTTGGTCGACGGACTGAAAAAGTTCCCGGATACGAGAGGTTCTTTTACCCTCAAAGCCGGCGTCAGGACCGCGGACGGCTCAAGGTTGGCCTCGGAAGGGGACATGGACCTGAGGCTGGATGAAGTTATTTTGCGGGGAAAAAAGGTCAAAGACATCAGGGCGTCGCTTTCATACGCGGCCTATGTGGACGCCGACCCGGCCGATGTCCGTATAGAGAGGGCGGACCTCAAAATCCAGAGGCTCACGGCATCGCTTACCGGCAAGGTGAGAAATCTCAGAAGAGAGCCTGAAATAGACGTGGCGGTTTCCCTGCCGAGGCTCGCGCTCCAGGATGTGCAGAAAGAGCTTGCGGCCTTTCCCGATTTGCAGGGTCTGTCCCTGTCGGGGAATATTTCCGCCGACCTGAAAGTGAAAGGCATGCCCCTGAAAATTGAGACGCTCAGGGCGGACGGAATTGTGCTTTTTGAAAAGACGGGCGTAAAGCTGAAGGGACTGAATGCCGTCCTGGACGGGACTTTGAAATTCCGGGAACAGACTGTGAACATCGATGTAAAGGGGGCTTCCGGGAAAAACACGGCTGAAATCAAAGGCTCCGTCAGCAATTTCAGGTACCCGCGCATAAGACTCCGTCTGCATTCAAGACAGCTCTATTTAGACGACTTTGTTCCGCTTTGGCCGGGCGCGGCGGTGTCCCGGGGAGGCGCTGCGCCGCCCGCAAACAGGACCAGGGAAGCCGGGCCCCACAAGCTCAGGCTTTCGGCGGACGTTGAAGTCAGGATCGATTCACTCGTGTACAAGGGCGTAGACGCGACCGGTTTTTACGCCAGGTATAAGCTCGGTGACAATAAACTGGATATACCTAAAATGTCGGCTGCTGTCGGAAACGGCACAGTGAGCGTAAACGCCTCAGTCGATTTTTCAAGGCCGGGATATATCTATTACCTCTCTGCCGACCTCGATTCTGTTCGTGCGGAGGAGGTCGTAAATTCTTTCTTCCCGAAGGCCGGGGGCGCTGTCTTCGGATACCTTTCAACCAGTCTCAGGCTGAGCGGCGCAGGCACTTTGCCGGAAAGCATCAGGAGGAACCTTGTCGGCGACGGCGACTTCAGGGTGAACGACGGGAAGATAACAAACGCGAAGCTCACTGAGTCCCTGGCTGCATTGCTGAGCATCGATGAATTAAAGACGATAAACCTGGATAAGGCAAGCGGGACCATGAGAATCAGAAACGGCCTCGCGCGTCTTGACAGCGTTTTTACCTCGGACGATCTCTCGATGGACCCTTCGGGCGATATAGGCCTCGATGGGTCCCTCGACCTGGCGTTCGATTTAAGGCTCTCTCCGCGTCTTGCAAAAGAGACTGTCGGGTCCGGGGTCGCCAAATATATACGGGATGAAGAGGGGTGGGGAATGATACCGCTGAAGGTCTCCGGGACACTCTCTGATCCGTCATATGACGTCGATGCCGTAAAAGCAGGGAAGCGGGCGCTTAAGAGGGAAGCCGACAGGCCCATAGACAAGGCATTGAAAGATGACGCCGATGAAAAACCGGCTGATAACGGGACAAAGGAAAAGCCTGAAGGCGCCCCTGTCCCATCGCACCTTGCCCCTTGACCCTGCCTGGAAATCCTGTCCGATTAAAAAAACAAATACACGTCTTAAAAAATTAAAATTGATTAAGCAGATGCCTTTCTATTAATATTTGCACGTATTGGCAAATATACCAATAATCCGAAGATAAGCAATCGGCCACGGGCGGCATAGCGAGGAGCGCAAATCCGTGAAATCAGTGGCCGGGCTCAGGGCCATGAATTCTATTAAAACGTTTGCAGCATCGTTAGTTGTGTTTATGTTTGCAGTCATGCCCGGCGGCGCGGCCCTGGGTATGGGCTCGGCGCCGGGATTTCCACAGATAAAAATTGAGGCGCCGGAGGCCAGGATGTCGAGGGTAATCGTGGGGAGCGTGTCCGTCTTCATGAAGATATCCAACACCGGAAAAGCCGAGGACACACTTGTGGGGGCCAGGGTGGACGTCCCGTCGGCAATCGTCGAGATCCACGACACCGAAAACGGGAAGATGTTCAGGAAAGAGAAGCTGCGCATACCTCCGGCGGATGCGGTCGAGCTGAAGCCCGGCGGGCTTCACATAATGATATTCAAAATGCCTGAAGACATAAAGGAAGGCTCTGAATTCAGGCTGGTCCTGCTGTTTGAGAAGTCCGGAGAGAAGCAGGTCGATGTCAAGCTCGGGGGTGCGGACACGCAGATGCATATGCACCATTAGGACTTAAGATTTCGGTTCTTCCGGGAATTGTGCGGGTAAGCACCGTCATTCCCGCAGTCAGTAAGCGGGAATCCAGTGGATATAAATGATTTTCTTTTAAAAGAGTAGATGATAATAAAGTTTGTTCAAGAAGATGGGCACTTAAAGAGCGGAAAGGCGGAAGCAATTGCTTCTTAAGGAGCTGGATTCCCGATTAAAACTTCGGGAATGACGGTTAATATATGCTTTTTCACAGGAAAGCCTGAAGAACCAAGATTTCAAATTTGAAATTTCAAATTTCAAATTTTTTTAAAAGGGGGTGGTGGACAAAACTTTTTTCAGTACGGACGGATTGAGTTGTTTTTCAGCGGAAAAAATATATATCCAAACGGAGGGACTAAATGAAGAAGAGAATACTTATTGCAGCGGTCTTGACGGTCATAGCATTTTTCAGTTATCTCACCTTTACCTCGATGAACACAAAAACCGGCGTAGCCGTCGCTTCCAAAAAGACGTACACAGGGACGCTTTATGTATCGGGACACGGCGGACACTTTGCGAAAGCTGATGTTACAATCGACCCGAATAATGCTGAAGAGCCTGTAAAGGTCAACAACCTCGACAGGATCGTCATCGGCGACAAGACGACCCATCAGACCCATGACCCGAGGATCGACGCGGACAACAAGGACCTGATGTTCTGGTCTACATACAAGCTGGACCCGGGCAACAAGGTGCACGTCGGCAAAAGCGACTTAAAGACCGGGAACGTCATAAAGGACGTAGCTATCGACATCGACGCAAGGACCAAAGGCCCGGCCCCCCTTTACTGCGGCTCGGGTCAGACAAAGAATTCCTACATACCCGTTGTGATGGCAGGGGAGGCTTACATAGATGTATTTGACAAAAAAGACCTTCAGCACAAACACAGGGTATTTCTTAACGAGCTGGGCTATAAGCCTGGCGGATACAAGTTCTTTCACGGGACGAACACCCCGGACATGAAGAGTTTTGTGGTGGCGATAAATCTCGCGGAGGGCGGAAATCCAAACGGCAAGATAGATATTCTTATGCTCGACCTCAAGGAGCTTGAAAACGGCAAGGTCAAGCTGCTGGCAAAAAACACGATCACCGGCGAGCCCGGCAAGACCATAACCTTCAGGGAGTTTTATACAAAAGACGGTAAATATCTGCTGCAGTCGGGCGGGGACAGGATGTTCCTCCTTGACGCAAAGACACTCAAGCTCATCGATGAAGAAATGATGTCGGCGGGCGAGAACCATGACGTCATGCCGACCCCAGACGGCAAATACGCGATCGTCACCTTGAGAGCGCCGGTGAATGTGGGTATTGAGGAAGGGTCCAAGACCATAACCGACGGCACACTCCAGGTCTATGACATGGACACGAAGAAACTCGTAGGCAAGTCCGTCTCTGTTTGCGTTGCCTGCCACGGCAAGATGGAAATCAAGGAAACCTCCATTCTCTGCGGGCTGGACGGCAACCTGAAATAACGGTACAATATATTCTTTTAGAGGGAGCGGGTAGCCCTTAAGATAGGGTACCCGCTCTTTTTTAGGGTCAAGGGTCAGGGGTCAAGGGTCAGTTTTCTACCTTGCCCCTTGCCCCTTGACCCTTGACCCTCATATGAAAGCATTCAACATCCATACATTCGCGATTAAAAATTTAAAGAGACGAAAATTCCGCACGGGCGTACTGGCCTTTTCCATTGCCCTGATCGTGTCCGTCCTTGTGTTCGGGTTTTCATTTATCGGCAGTGTGGGCCTGGGTATCAAGAGGGCGTCGGACCGTCTCGGCTCAGACCTGATTGTCGTGCCTGTCGGGGCAAGGGGTTATGCCGAAGAGGTCCTTCTTGAGTCAAAGGTAAAGTCCTTTTATATGGACAAGGGCCTTGTGGAAAGGGTCAAAAAGGTCGAAGGGGTCGATGAGGTGACGTATCAGACATATCTCGCCACCCTCCAGGGCCTGTGCTGCGATATCCCGGAGGCGACCGTCGTGGCCTTTAACCAGGACAGCGATTTCATAGTGATGCCGTGGCTGACAAAGGCCATAGGACGCAGGCTGCAGAAGAACGAGGCTATCGTCGGACACGAATCCTCCCTCAACATCGGGCTCGGACTTATGGACGCCGTTCTCTTCGGCGCCAGATTTACGCTCCTCGGCGCCCTCGAAAAATCAGGCACTGGGCTCGACAACGCTATATTCATCAGCGACGAAAACGTGGAAGAGATCCTGAGGAAGGGAAAGTCCCCCCTGAAACCGGACCAGGTCTCGATCATATTCGTCAGGGTCAAATCCGGCTATGACCCGTATAACGTCGGCAGGGCCATAGAGGGCGAGATCGTCGAGGCGGACGTGGTCGCAAGGACGGATATAGGCAAAGACACCATAAACGCCCTCAAAGACATCAACATGATTTTCTCGATAACGGTCTTCATGGCGTCGGTGCTTTCGGCGCTTCTGGCCTGGGCGATCTTCTCCGCGACGGTCAACGAGCGGCTCAGGGAAGCGGGCATCATGCGGGCCTTAGGCGCCAGGGAATCGCACATAATGAGGCTGTTTCTTACGGAGGTCCTGATCATAGGGTGCATCGGCAGCATTTGCGGGGCGGTCATGGGGACCGCGCTTTCCGTGCTGCTGGCCAAGAGTTTCACGCTGTTCAAAAACCTGCCTGTCGATCTGACTGTATGGGACCGCCTGATCTTAGGCGCGGCCGGATTCGCTGCCGGCACGGGCATATGCATTACGGGCGCCCTCGCTCCTATACAGCGGATAAAGAAGATGGAGCCGCTCTTTGTGATCAAAGGAGACGCGGCATGACTCAACTGGTCCTTAAGAACGTATCCAAGACGTATCTTGTCGGAGACGACAGGATCGATGCCGTAAATGATATATCTCTCGGGATAGAGAAGGGAGAATTTCTTTCAATCGTCGGGCATTCCGGCTCGGGCAAGACGACATTGCTTTCCATTATCGGCGGCATCGCAAAGCCGTCTTCGGGGACGGTGCTGTTTGAAGGCGATGATATTTATTCCCTTGACGGCGACCGGCTTTCAAAGTACAGGTGCGAAAAGATCGGCTTTATATTCCAGTTCGCGAGCCTCTTTCAGAACCTTACTTCTGTAGAAAATGTAATGCTGCCCGTTGTCTTTAAGGCGCGCAGAGATAAAACGGCGGGGGATGAAAAAAAGGCCGTGGAGCTGCTCGGCATGGTCGGGCTGGGAGACAGGGTCAACGCCTATCCCTCTCAACTGTCGGGAGGCCAGCAGAGGCGCGTGGCAATTGCGCGCGCGTTCATGAATGACCCCGGACTTATTCTGGCCGATGAGCCCACGGGAGACCTCGATGAAGAGACCGAGGCGGAGATGATGCGGCTCTTTGCGGGGATGAATGAAGAAAGGGGCATCACCTTTGTCATGGTCACCCACAACACAGAGCTTGCCCGGCAGTGCAAACGGCAGATGAGAATGGGGCAAGGTTTTCAGGTCCCCTGATGCGTCACCCCCCACTGCAGCCTTCTCCCCTCCATGTTCCTGAACGCCAGCGCCATTTCTTCAATCGTCGGTCCTTTCATGAAGAAATTAACGGTCCTTCTGCCTATATCTTTTATGACGTGAGCGTCAGAGGACGTGACCCAGGCAAATGATTTATATTCGCTGAATATAAACTCCGCCTGTTCCCTCCCGGTGTTCGGAGATATCTCCAGCGCGTCGAATTTCAGGCGTTCCGGGATAAAACCCAACTGGGATATAATGCCGAAGGTCTCCCTGTCGATATGCGAAGCAACTGCAAGACCGCCTAATGAGCGGATGGTATCGACTATGTCCTGGGCTGGCAACGTCGTCGCCCCTATCAAAAGGCGGTTGTTAAAGCCAAGCACCTCGTTATTTTCGTTGACGACTATCTGTTCTCCGAAGAGTTTTTCATCGTTGCCGCCCGGCAGCAGGTTTTTATACACGATGTCCTGCAGCTTCATTACGCTTTCCACGTCGTTGAAGAGCGCGAGGATGTGCGCCTCTTCCGCTGAAGATATCTCCATTCCGGCCAATACGGTCACATCCGTGTTTGCCGAGGCCTTCCGGGCCGCAGGGACGTTCTCAGCGGAGTTGTGGTCGGTTATCGCGATCAAATTAATTCCTTTTTCAAGGGCGGTCCCGACAATGTCCGAGGGGGTCATTTCAAGTTCAGCGCACGGGGAAAGGCAGGTGTGGATGTGGAGGTCGGCTTTATAACGTATTAGCATGTATCTATAAAAAGGGTTCAAGGGTTCAAGGGTCGCTTGAAACGCGGTATTTCGCTTGAACCCTTGAACCCTCGGCCCCTCGAACCCTTTTATTTAAGAAGCTGATATACCTTCCCCGCCACCTCGAACGCGGAAAGCGGCGTTACCATGATGGCGACCCCCTCTTCTTCCGCTTTTTTCAGGACCGCTTCATCAACGCGCCTGCTGTTGACAATGATGATGCCTTTGACGCCCTTCAGACTCGCGACGGCCACGATATTCAAGTGGGTCTGAAGGGTGATCCACACATTGCCGTCTTTGGCGTTCGCCATTACGTCCGAGAGAAGGTCGCTTACGTAGGCGCCGGTGATAACGCTGTCGAGACAGACGTTGCAGGTCTTTACATCAAGGGACACGTCATTTATGATGTCTCCGAGTTTCATGGCCCCCCCTTTTCTTAAAAGTAAAATTCAAGAATAAAAATGCAAAATGACAAATCAAAAATCAAAGATGCGCAAGCCGACATTTTTAAATTTAATTTGTCATTTTGATTTTTGATATTTTATTTTTGATCTTGTCGATAAAGAGCGTTCCTATGGAATATTGATGACCATCTCCACAGTCGTCCCTTCCCCGACGACCGTGTCTATTTTAAACAAATCGCTGTTTTTCTTCATGTTCGGAAGCCCCATTCCCGCTCCCCAGCCCAACTCCCTAACCCATTCGGGGGCGGTTGAAAAGCCTTCCTGCATGGCAAGCTCGATGTCTTCAATGCCCGGACCCATATCTTCTATCCTTATCTTAATGCCGTGCGGTGTAATATAATAATGAAGCCAGCCGGCTGCGGCGTATATTATGACGTTCATTTCCGCCTCGAAGGTTGCGATCGAGGCGCGCCTTATGATGGTTTCAGCAACACCTAATTCGGTAAGTTTCAGTTTCAGGCAGGTTGAGGCCTCTCCGGCGGTCGCGAAATTCCCTCCGATCAGTTGATAACTTCCTTCAATGCAGCCATCTATATTCAGGGGCATATGCTAACCTCAATAAGGCAATTTTAGCCACGTATCATCACGAATTGTCTCGAAGATGAATAGAGTTCAATAGAGCAAAAGTGCAATTGGGTGGAATGTTTTTTTATATTTTGCTTCCGCTCTTCTGCACTTCTGTTTTCGTGGTTATTCGTATTCATTCGTGGCTGACTGCAGTTAAGCGTCGCGCAGACTGCGTAACCCGGCCTCGTACAGTTTCCCGGACGCAGTGTACGTGCAGTACGGGGTGCTGAACAGAGGGATTTTCTTCTGCTGGGCCAGCTCGATAGTGCGCGCGTCGGGTTTTTTGTTCAATACAAATACAATCGCCTTGATGCCGGCAATCTCCGCGGTCCTGATGACATGCGGCTGGGTGAGCCCGGTTATGAGCAGGGAATTCGGCGCGTGGTAATAGAGCACGTCGCTCATCAAATCGGCGCTGCACACACTGTGAAAAGGCACATCGTCCGTTTCTTCCGGGCTTACTATGGACAGGGCGTCGAGGATTTCCGATATTTCCGCTAATGTCATTCGTTATTATTGTGGACCGTTCTCTGAATTGCCGAGAACTTCCCTGACCGCGGCAATCAGCGTATCAGGAGTAAAGGGTTTTTCTATAAAATTATATGCCCCTAATCTCAGTGCCTGCACCGCGGTATCGACAGTGCTGTAGCCGCTGATCATGATGACCTTGGTATCGGGCCACATGTCCTTGATTTTTTGAAGCACTTCCATGCCGTCCATGTCCGGCATCTTCAGGTCCAGCAGGACGACCCCGAAGCTCTCATTCTCAAGCAGCTCGATGCCTTCCCTGCCGCTGGCTGCCAGCTCCACCCCGTAACCTTCCTGGGCAAGGGTCCGCTCACAGCTCGTCCTTACGATGCCTTCGTCGTCTATGACCAGTACTTTTTTCATTTTGACAATCAAGAGGCCTTTTTGTCATTCCCGCAGTCATTAAGCGGGAATCCATGGTTCGGCAAGCTCACCATGACAAGCCGTGTCACCCTGAGCCTGTCGAAGGGTGGATGCCCGATTGAAAACTTCGGGCATGACGTCTCACGAGGGGCGGTGAAGTTCATTTCACTTCCTCCATCAAGGGTAGTCTAACAAAAAAGCTCGTGCCTTTACCAACTGTGCTTTTCACCGCTATGTATCCGCCTAAATGCTTGACGATGCCGTGGCTGACCGAGAGGCCGAGTCCCGTGCCTTTCCCCGCCGGTTTCGTCGTAAAGAACGGTTCAAAGAGCTTCGGCAGGTCTTCTTCCCTGATACCGCAGCCTTCGTCCGTAAATTCCAGCTCGACATACGGCTTGCCGTTTTCGGCGATCTTCCGCGTAGCCACCGTGATCTTGCCCCGCTTATTCATGGCATCGGCTGAATTGATGAACATGTTCAGGAATATCTGCTGGAACTGCGACGGGTCTCCGATGATGGTGAACGGGTAGTTCTCAAGATGGATATCAAATTTGATGTGATGGAATTTGACCTGGTTCCTGACCATGAATATCGTGCGGTTGAGTATATCGTTTATGTTTACTTTGCCTTTTTCCGAAGGCGTGGCTCGGGCGAAGGTCAGGAGGTTCTTTATTATCTTGGAGCATCTCTCGGCCTGCTCTATAATGATATTCAGGTCCTGCGCCTCGCTGCTGTCCGGAGGGAACCGCTTCTTCAGCAGATACGCAAAGGTCACGACCCCGGTGAGGGGGTTGTTTATTTCATGGGCCACGCCCGCGGCCATCCTGCCCAGAGAAGCCAACTTTTCGGTCTGCACGAGGCTCGCGTGGGTCTTCTGTATCTCCTCCGTCTTTTTCGCGATCTCGTCCTCGAGGGTCTGAGTCCATTTCTCCCTTTCGGCGCGGGCGATCTTCATGTCATTAAGCATGGAATTGAAGGTCCGCGCCAGGACCCCCATTTCATCATCCGACTTTATGGGGACCGAATAGTTGAAGTCGCCGCTTGCGACCTTTTCCATCCCGTAGACGAGCCCGCTTACAGGTTTGGACACGATCTTGTAAATAATGAGAATCAGAAACAGGGACACGGCCAGGACAAATATCACGACATACGCCGTAAGTGCCAGCTTCTGCCGTAACGTGGCCTCATCCAGAAAGGCCAGAGACAATTGTGCGTCGACAAAGCCGAGGACCTTCTGATCCGGAGAATGAAAATGACAGGCAGCGGTAGAGCAGGCGGGCTCGTTGAGGATTTCATCCACGACGTGGAGCGTCCTGAACCCGCGTTCGTCTTTATAGACGGACCACTTCTGCGGGGCCTGCAGCACGGCGGACGACTTTCCGGGGTCGGCATGACATCCCCTGCATGACACGGAATTTTTGTCCACAAACTGTTCGGGGATTTTCTCCGAAGTGAAAATGATTTTCCCCTCATGGTTGAATATCCTTACTTTCCTGACTCCTTCGGGCGTGCTGAGGGTCTCCAGCGTCCGCTGGGTCTCATCGCGCCTGAAATCGAGCATGCTCAAACGAATGCTGTCCTTTGTGAAATTGACGAACGAGCCGCCGTATCTTATCGCGATAGACATGACGTCCTTTTCCTGTTTTGCGAGGATGGCGTACCAGAAGATAAAAGAGAGGAAAACCATGAGCAGCCCTATCGCGATGATGAGCTTGGCCGCAACGGATTTATCAGGATGTCTGAAGATATTTTTCATCGGCATCAACAGTATTATAAGAAGAAGAGGGTCAGGGGGCAAGGGGTAAGGGGAAAAAAAGGGGCAAGGGGCAGGGGGCAGGGGGCAAGGGGCAGGGGGCAAGAGCGTTGTGTTTCGGGAGTCCCTCCCGAAACGAATCCTGGGAGGGAGTGGCTTTAATTTCGAGGGAAGGTCGAAGCGCTTCTCCGCGAAGACTCGCCCCGAGATTCCCGAAATACAGAAGGACCCGGTATGGGGTTTTTCACCTGCCCCTTGCCCCTTGACCCGCGACCCTGTCAGTATTATTTTTTCCAATAAATAATTTAAAACAATGCATAAGGAAGATTAAGTTGACACAGGCTGACGTTTTCGTGTATAAAAAACAGCAATATGCCAGGAACATATATTCCATCAGACTATTTCCCGGTCGCAATTATCTTTTTTATCGCATTGTTAATCGGTCTCGGCGCCATTGTCGGAGGTATCCTTGTCAGGCCCAGGAGGCCGTACACCCTTAAGCTTTTTCCCTATGAGTCGGGCAACCCGCCCGTGGGCGAGCCGAGGTACAAATTTTCCGTCAAGTTCTACATCATAGCGATGCTTTTTGTGGTGTTCGACGTGGAAGCGGTCTTTCTTTATCCGTGGGCAGTTGCTTACGACAAATTGGGAATATATGGTTTTGTGGAGATGATGCTTTTCATCTTCATCCTTTTGATAGGCTACGTGTATGTATGGAAGAAGGGCGCTTTCGAGTGGGAATAAACAGGTGTCGGGGCGGGGTGACCCCGCCCGTACGTAAAGGAAATACAATATGATATTAGGCGCAGAGTTAGTTGAAGTCGAAAAAGATGTAAAAATTATTCCCGGCGGGAATACGATCATAACATCGCTTGATAAGCTCGTCAATTGGGGCAGGAAGAACTCGATGTGGCCGATGGCGTTCGGCCTTGCCTGCTGCGCGATCGAGATGATGACGACGGGCTCCAGTCATTATGACCTGGACCGGTTCGGGGTCATATTCCGGGCGTCTCCGAGGCAGTCCGACGTTATTGTCATAGCGGGCACGGTGACAAAGAAAATGGCCCCGGTCATCCGAAGGGTATACGACCAGATGCCTGAGCCGAGATACGTCATTGCAATGGGGAGCTGCGCGTGTTCCGGCGGCATATTCAATACATATTCGACGGTCCAGGGATGCGACTCGTTTTTGCCCGTTGATGTTTATGTCCCCGGCTGTCCTCCCAGGCCGGAAGCCCTTATGCAGGGACTGATGAAATTGCAGGAAAAGATCGACAAGGAATATTTCAGATGGAGCCCGTGGAGATAAACGGCAGAGTTAAGAGTCAAGAGTTCAGAGTTTAGTAGGGGCGGGTTTCAAACCCGCCCGGAAAGAAATTATGGAACCTACAGAAATCGCAAACAGGCTGCAGGAAAAATTCCCGCTTGAAGTTGAGGAGGCAAGGAGCTTCAGAGACCAGGTCTTTGTGACGGTCAGGCGGGAGAGGATACTCGATATATGCCGTTATCTGTACGGGGCCCCCGACCTGAACATGAATTTCCTGACGGACCTGTGCGGGGTCGATTATCCGGAAAGAAAAGACCGGTTTGAGGTTGTCTATAATCTTTATTCCCTGAAATTCAACCATCGCATCCTTCTGAAGGCCCGGGTCCCCGCAGACGACCCGTCCATCGACAGCGTTGTGTCTGTCTGGAGCGGGGCCAACTGGCACGAGAGAGAGGCGTGCGACATGTACGGTATAGTGTTTAACGGGCATCCTGATTTGAGACGTATCCTGATGCCTGAAGACTGGGAAGGTTTTCCCCAGAGAAAAGACTATCCGTTGAAAGGGAAAGAAGGCTGGGAATACCGGGGATTTGAAGACACTAAAGAGCTGCACTCTCATGACAGGGAATGGAACATAGGATGAAAAAGGGTTCAAGGGTTCAAGGGTCCAAGGGTCCAGGCGACGCAACATCAGATGCGGTTCACTTGACCCCTCGCTCGGCCCCTCGGATTTTATAACATGGATAACAACAACGGTCCTAACGATACAGACAGTGAGCGCCTTGCAACTACGGAGCTGACGCTCAACCTGGGTCCCCAGCACCCGGCCACCCACGGCGTACTCCGGCTCGTGCTGGACCTCGACGGCGAGACGATCGTCAAATGCACGCCGTATGTCGGGTATCTCCACAGGGGCGTTGAAAAGCTCTCGGAATACAGGAATTACCTTCAGATACTACCCCTCACCGACCGGCTCGATTATATTTCCGCAATGGCCAACAACGTCGGTTACTGCGTTGCGGTGGAGAAGCTCTTCGGGATAGAGATCCCCGAGAGGGCGCAATTTATAAGGACGATGGTTGCGGAGATGACCCGCATCTCAAACCACCTCCTCTGGCTGGCCACCCATGCCCTTGATATAGGAGCGATGACGGTGTTTCTTTATTGCTTCAGGGAGAGAGAAAAGATACTGGACCTGTTTGAAAAGCTGTGCGGGGCGAGGCTTACGGTCAGTTACACAAGAATCGGCGGGGTCAAAAATGACGTTGGACCCCAATGGCTTGAAGAGCTTTGCCGGTTTACCGATGAATTCCCGATGCGCGTGGAGCAGTATGAGACACTGATCGACAAGAACCGCATATGGCTGAAGCGTACTAAAGGCGTCGGCGTTATTTCCGCCGAAGACGCGATCAACTGGGGCATGAGCGGGCCGGCCCTCAGGGGCTCCGGCGTCCCTTACGATGTGAGGAAGGCCATGCCTTACGGGGCTTATGACAAATTGAAATGGGAAGTTCCGATTGGGAAGAACGGAGATGTTTACGACCGGTACAGGGTGAGAATGGATGAGTTCCGCCAGTCCAACTCCATCATAAGACAATGCGTGGAAAGACTGCCCGAAGGCCCCATAATGGCTGACGCCCCGAAGTTCACGCTGCCGGCCAAGGACAGGGTCCTCTCCGACATGGAGCATCTCATACACCATTTTGTGCTGATAACAAAAGGCCCCCAGGCGGCCCCCGAAGGCGAGATTTATTCCGCCACGGAAGTACCGAAAGGGGAGTTGGGTTTTTATTTTGTCAGTGACGGTACGGGAAAGCCTTACCGCATGAGGCTCAGGTCTCCGTCCTTTGTTCATGTATCGGCCCTGCCGAAGCTCTGCGAAGGAGAGATGGTAGCGGATGTCATTGCAAATATCGGAAGCATAGATATAGTGCTGGGAGAATGCGACAGGTGAGATAATTTCAAATTTCAAATTTGAAATCTCAAATTTAATATGTTCAACGATACTGTTTTGAAAGAGATTGACGATATACGGGCCAGGTATCCGGAAAGAAGGAGCGCGCTTTTGCCTTCATTATATATAGCCCAGAAGGAGTTCGGTCATCTGAGCAGTGAAGCCCTGCTGTGCGTGGCAAAGACACTGAACCTTCCGGAGGCCGATGTCAGGGGCGCGGCGTCTTTTTATTCAATGTACAGGCACAAGCCGTTAGGCCGGCACCTGATCCAGCTTTGCACAAACGTGTCGTGCATGCTCCTTGGCTCCGAGAAGTTAGCGGATTTTATTTCAGAGAAATTCCGGGTGGAGCCCGGCGGAACTTCTGCAGACGGGAGATTTTCCTTTGTAATCATGGAATGCATCGGGGCCTGCGGGACCGCTCCCGCGATGCTGGTGGATACGGATTTTTACGACAATCTTTCGGAAGAGGGCATAGTAGAGATATTGGAGAAATATAAATAGGTTCAAGGGACCAGGGGTTCCAGGATTCGAGTGAAGGCACGAGAGTTTTTTTCACTTGAACCCTCGACCCCTTGAACCCTCGAACCCTTCGATAAGGCGATGGAAAAAATATTATTAAAAAATACCGATACCGGAAACTCCGCTGATATCAACGAGTATGTCAAAGCCGGAGGATACCGGGGTCTGTCAAAGGCCCTCGGGCTCCAGCCGGGAGATATCGTTGATGAAGTGAAGAAATCCGGGCTGAGGGGCAGGGGCGGCGCGGGCTTTCCCACAGGCATGAAATGGAGTTTTGCGATAGCCGATCCCAAGTCCCCGAAGTATTTAGTTTGCAACGCCGACGAAGGCGAGCCCGGGACATTCAAGGACAGGCCCATATTAGAGAAAAACCCTCATCTTCTGATAGAGGGCATGGTCATTTCAGCTTATGCGCTCGGCTCTGAACGCGGTTATATATATCTGAGGGGAGAATATCCCCGCGCAAAGGAAATTTTAGACAGAGCGATTGACGAGGCCCGTGAAAAGAATTTTTTAGGAGACAACATCACAGGCAAAGGGATAAAATTCGATCTCACTGTCTACCAGGGCGCGGGCGCGTACATATGCGGCGAAGAGACGACGCTGCTTGAGTCCCTTGAAGGGAAAAGGGGACTGCCGAGAAACAGGCCGCCTTTTCCTGTAAATACCGGCGCCTGGGGCAAGCCCACGATTGTCAATAATGTTGAGACCCTTTCCAACGTGCCCTCCATCATAGAGAGAGGCGGGGAGGCGTATTCTAAAATCGGGAGCAAGTTCTGTCCCGGTCCCAAACTCTTCAGCGTCAGCGGGCGCGTTGAAAAGCCCGGGGTATATGAGTTGCCGATGGGCACGAGCCTGAGAGATATTATTTACGCGCACGCGGGAGGAATAAAGGGCGGAAAGAAATTAAAGGCCGTTTTTCCCGGGGGCGTCTCAACGCCTTTGCTTACGGCGGACAGCATCGATTGCGCCATGGACTTTGTTTCAATGCCGAAGGCCGGCAGCATGTTGGGCTCCGGCGCGGTAATAGTTATGGATGAGTCCGTATGCATGGTGAGAGTGGCATACAGGACATTGAAATTTTTCGAGCATGAATCCTGCGGCAAGTGCGTCCCGTGCAGGGAGGGGACCGAATGGCTCAGAAAGATACTTGAGCGCGTTGAAGGCGGCAGGGGAAGAAACGGAGATATTGAACTGCTCTCCGATGTCGCGGAGAATATCTCAGGCAAGACCTTTTGTCCCCTCGGCGACGCCGCGGCAGGGGTAGTTGCCGGGATGCTGAAGAATTTCAGGAACGAGTTTGAGGAACACATAAAAAACGCATAATGCGTTTTTGAATTTCAAATTTGAAATTTGAAATTTCAAATTTTTTGATTGGTTAATATGATAACCCTGACCATAAACGAAAAAGAAATCACACTGGATAAACCGGTGACCGTTCTTGAGGCTGCAAGGCGGGCGGGCATAAAGGTCCCGACGCTCTGCCATCACGAGGCCCTGAAGCCGTACGGAGGCTGCCGTCTCTGCGTGGTCGAGGTCGAAAAGATGCCCAGGCTCCAGACAGCGTGCACACTTACAGTTGCCGACGGCATGGTGGTGACGACGGAATCCGAGGCCATTTCAAAGGTGCGGCGCGGCATACTGGAATTCCTGCTTATCAACCACCCGCTTGATTGCCCATACTGCGACAAGGCCGGAGAATGCGAGCTGCAGGACATGGTCGATAAATACGGTCCGACAGTCGGCAGGTTCGGGGAAGAAAAAAGGAAGGTCCCGGAAAGCCACAAGGACCATATCCTTGCGAGAAACATGGAGCGGTGCATCGTCTGCACGCGCTGCGTAAGGATGTGCGGAGAAGTGCAGGGGGCGTCCGCCATTTCTATAATAGGCAGGGGCAACCGTTCAAGGATGGAGCCTTTTTCCTCCGCTGCCTTTGACTGCGAGTACTGCGGCAACTGCCTTACTGTCTGTCCTGTAGGCGCAATACTGAGCCGCCTTTATATACACAGCTTCAGACCCTGGCAGCTTGATAAAGAGGTGGAGACCGTCTGCCCCTACTGCGGGGTGGGGTGCTCGCTCGTGGTCCAGGTAAGAGACGATTCCATCAAACGGGTCGTGCCCAGGTTCGACCTCGGCTTAAACAGGGGGCTCCTGTGTTCAAGGGGACGCTTCGGCTATGAGTACATAAGCAGCCCGGAGAGGCTCAAGACCCCCCTTGTGCGGAAAAACGGCAGGCTTGAAGAAAGCACATGGAGCGAGGCCCTGAGCCTGGTCGCGGAGAAACTGGGTCAGATCAAAAGCAGGGACGGGGGGACCGCGATTGCGGGCATCTCCTCGCCGAGGTGTTGCAATGAGGACAATTACGTATTCCAGAAATTTATGCGCATGACCTGCGGGACAAATAATATAGATACTGTTTCAAGGACCGGGTTTGCCTCGGCGCAGAAATATTTCGAGGACCTGTTAGGCCAGGGCATTACCGCGAACATGATAGACGGACTAAAAAATTCCGATGTCATTCTCGTTTTGGGAGGAGACCCTGCGGCGATAAACCCCGTGCTCGGACTGTCCATCAGGGAGGCCTTCAGGCGCGGGGCAAAGGTACTGGTAGTCGGCAACGCGAAAGGGCTTGAAAGATACAAGACCCTTCAGGTGATGCCGGAGGTCTTCAGGGAGGCGGATGTCCTTGAGTCTCTTCTCATTGAGATCTACGGCGCAAGGGGTATTCGCGGGGAGAAACCGGCGCTGGACAGCGGGATCCGGGAGCTATCGGAGAGAGGGTGCGAAAGGACAGGGGAGCGGGACTTTGACGAGCTCAGGATGACACTGCTTGAGAGCGTATCCATTTCCATCGTCTTCGGTCCCGACCTCGTTCAGCGCGCTGACGGTCACAGGTCGCTCTTTGCCGTATCGGGACTGACCTATCTGCTTGAGGCGAGGCTCTACCTGCTTTCCGAAAAGCCGAATGAGCAGGGCGTCATCGACGCGGGGTGTGCGCCTGACATGCTTCCGGGAGGAAGGCCGCTGAGCGTCCAGGAATTCAGGAGGAAATTTGAGCAGTCCTGGAACGGGGCCATCCCTTCCGATGACGGCATGACCCTTTTTGAGATGATCGAAGGGGCCGCAAACGGGAAGATAAAGGGCATGTATATCATGGGTGAAAATCCCGTGTTCAATCTCCCCAACGGGTCATATATAAAGGAAGCGCTGAAGGCGCTCGATTTCCTGGCGGTGCAGGACATTTTCCTGACGGACACCGCTGAGATCGCCGACGTGGTCCTGCCTGCGAAGGGATGGACTGAGAAGACGGGCACAGTTACTAATCTCGAACGCAGGGTGCAGCTCCAGAAGAAGGCCGTTGAGACAATGTTCGGGATGGAAGACTGGCGGATAATATCCGAGGTCTCCGGCAGGATGGGATACGAGATGAATTATAAAGAGGCGGCCGACGTCATGGAAGAGATGGCGAAAGTGTCTCCCCTGTACAGGGATTTGACATATCATGAAATCGGCAAGGGCGATTGTTTGTGGCCCTATCACGGCGAACCGTTAAGGGGCGAGATGAAGACGGTACCGGAAGGGGCCGCCATGGAGAGGGACTACACAGAGGATTTTTACCTCTCAGTCGAAAGGCCCCTGTTTCATTCGGGCACTCTTTCAGGAAAGTCGCCTGCCTTGATGAAGATATACCCGGAGCCCGCCCTGAGGATAGGGACGGGGACTGCGGAAAAAGGTGGACTGAAAGACGGGGATAAGGTACAATTCTCTACGCGTACGGGCAGCAGAGAGGCCTTCGTCTCTATCGACGACGCGATAAGGGACAACAGGGTCTACTTCAGCAATAATTTCAGGGGCAGGGGAGCGCTGGACCTCATGACTTATAACATCGACAAAGTGACAAAGGCGGCCGGGATAGAGGGCTGTGAGGTGAAGATAAAAAAATTATGAATAGGCGGCAAGATTGTCATTGAAACCCGAACATATATAAAATTGTCATTCCCGAGGTAGTAATCGGGAATCCAGTTCTTTGTAAAAACATGGATTCCCGCTAAAAGATTGCGGGAATGACGTTCAGTGGAACTGAGATTGAAATGGATATTACAACTATAATCTGGACATTATTCAAAACAGTCGCGGCTGTCAGCGTGCTCATGCTGCACGTAGCTTACGTCGTGTATTTTGAGCGCAAGGTGATAGGACATATGCAGGCGAGACTCGGCCCCATGAGGGTAGGCTGGCACGGCCTTCTCCAGCCGATTGCGGACGGGCTGAAGCTGTTCTTCAAGGAAGACATCATCCCTTCCCAGGCGGACAAGCCGATATTCTATATCGCGCCGATAATCGGCATGATCGCCGTATTGTCTTCGCTGGCGGTGATACCTTTATGGGAAGGTTTTTCAATAGCCAATCTCAATATCGGGATTTTATACATCCTCGCACTTTCCTCAGTCGGCGCGTACAGCATCATTCTTGCCGGATGGGCCTCCAATTCAAAATATTCATTCCTCGGGGGGCTGAGGTCTTCAGCGCAGGTAATCAGCTATGAAATCTCTATGGGCCTGAGCCTGGTGGGCGTGATGATGCTTGCGGGCAGCGCCAATCTCTCCGACATAGTCAGGGCGCAGTCAGGGCACTGGTTTCTCTGGTCCCAGCCCGTGGCGTGCCTGATATTCGTACTGTCCGCGATTGCGGAGACGAACAGGGCGCCGTTTGATCTTCCAGAGGCGGAGTCGGAGCTTGTAGCGGGCTATTTTACGGAATACAGCGGCATGCGCTTCGGCCTGTTTTTCATGGCTGAATACGCGGGGATGTTCATTATGTCCGCCCTCGGCAGCATATGCTTCCTCGGAGGCTGGAACGGTCCCGACTTCGGGATATTCGCCAATGTCCCAAAGGTCATCTGGCTGCTTTTAAAGGTATACGGATGTATCTTCTTTTACTTCTGGATAAGGGCCACGCTCCCGAGATACAGGTACGACCAGCTTATGAATTTAGGATGGAAGCTGTTTATACCGCTGGCATTAGCGAACGTCGTGGTGACGGGATTGATAAAGATATTATGGAAATAAATATTATAAGGGTTCAAGGGGTCGAGGGTTCAAGGGGCCAAGGGCTTTCACTTGAACCCTGGAACCCCTGGACCCTCGGACCCTGGTATTGGTTATGACTGCTAACGAATTTGTAAGAAAAATTATCTTCCTCGAGATACTCAAGGGGCTTGCGCTTACGCTGAAGCATTTTTTCGCCCCTGCAGTGACGAGGCAGTATCCTACGGAAAAAAGAGAGCCCTTCCCCGGCTCAAGGGGACTCAACGCCCTCGTAAGGGACCCCGAGACCGGTAAGGAGAAATGCGTTGGCTGCGGGCTCTGCGCAGCCATGTGCCCTTCGCAGTGCATTCATGTGTATACAAGCGAAGGGGACGATCACAAGAAGATCGTCGACAGGTATGAAATTGAAGTATTGCGGTGTATCTTCTGCGGGCTTTGCGTGGAGGCGTGCCCCTTCGGCGCGGTGGCGCTTACCGACCACTACGAGTATTCAGGCTTTACGAGAGAGGAATTTTATTTTGACAAGGAGCGTCTCCTGAAAAACTGGGACATGTACATGGCCGGCGAGAAGGGGAAAATATATTTTGAAAAATTCTGGGCGCCGAAGGCCTCCGATTTCGGGACCCCGGCAGGCCCCGCAAACGCAGAGTCCCGCGGCGGGGAGGAGGCGAAGAAATGACCATTCAGCAGGCCTTCTTTTCCTATTTCGCGGGCGCGATTGTAGCTTTGTCCCTGCTTGTGGTGACGAGGAAGAATCCGGTCCACAGCGTATTGTGGATGCTTCTTCTTTTTGTACATATAGCTTCGCTTTATCTTTTCCTGAACGCGGAGTTCCTTGCGGCAATACAGATAATCATATACGCCGGGGCCATTCTTGTATTGTTTCTCTTTGTCATCATGCTGCTGAATCTCAGGAAGGAAGAGACGGAAAAGAGGTTCCAGGGGCAGTGGCCTTTCGGTCTGGCCATAGGGGTCGTCCTTGCAGTATTTGTCGTCCTTATTGTAGGCAAGATCGGCGTGCTGCCTGAGTTAGGGCAGTATTCAGTGGAGGCCGTTAAATCGGAGGGGCATATCATGACGGTAGGGAAGGTACTCTATACGGAATTCTTACTGCCCTTTGAAATAGCGTCGGTTATACTGCTCGTGGCGATCGTGGGCGCGGTGGTGCTGGCGAAGAGGAGTCTGGAATGAAGAACAAATTCAAGATTCAAGATTCAAGATTCAAAACAGGAACATTCAATATTCAATGTTCAACATTCAACATTAATTTTGAATTTTCAATTTTGAATTTTGAATTCTCACGGAGTGAGACATGGTCCCGTTAAGCTGGTATATAGTTCTCAGCGCGATAGTGTTCAGTATAGGCGTGTTCGGTTTCCTTGCACGGCGCAATCTGATTATTGTTTTTATGTCCCTGGAGCTCATGCTGAATTCCGTGAACATCAGCCTCGCGGCCTTCAGCCATTATTTACAGTCCATGAGGGGCCAGATACTCGTCTTCTTCATCATCACGGTAGCGGCTGCTGAGGCCGCCATCGGTCTGGCGATATTAATAGCCTTTTACAGGAACAACCCCACCATCAAGGTGGATGAGATAAATTTGCTGAAAGGATGACAATGAATAAGGGTCCAAGGGTTCGAGGGTACAAGGGTTCAAGTGACGGCGCAGCAGTTGTGTTTCACTTGACCCCTCGGCCCCTTGAACCCTCGAACCCTGAGGGAAACGTATGCTGAAATACACATTGATACCATTGCTGCCGCTGCTGTCTTTCATCATCAACATCCTTTTCGGCAGGAATTTTATAAAGGACAAGGCGCACTGGATTGCCGTTCCGGCTGTTGCGGGGTCTTTCATCCTCGCTGTAAGCGCGTTTATGGACGTGACAGCGGGGAACGTCGTCAATATCAACATATACGACTGGATCGTGTCAGGCGATTTTCATGTGTCCATCGGTTTCCTCATCGACCAACTGACGTCGATAATGCTTATTGTCGTTACTTCCATCAGCACGCTCATATTCATTTACTCAATAGGGTATATGCACGGCGACGGGGGGTATTACAGGTTTTTCGCCTACCTGAGCCTGTTCGTCTTTTCCATGCTCATGCTGGTCATGGCGAACAACTTCCTCCTCCTTTATTTCGGATGGGAGGCGGTCGGCCTCTGTTCGTATTTCCTCATCGGCTTCTGGTTTCACAAGAAATCCGCCGCCGACGCCGGGAAGAAGGCCTTTATCGTCAACCGGTTCGGGGACTTCGGCTTCGGCCTCGGCGTAATACTCATCTTCCTTACCTATGGAAGCATTGATTATGTCCAGGTGTTCAGCAACGCCGGCAGCGTTGTCGGACAGACCATAAATATTTTAGGGACGGATTATGATCTTATAACGGTGATATGTCTGCTGCTCTTCTGCGGCGCGGTCGGCAAGTCCGCCCAGTTGCCGCTGCACGTCTGGCTGCCGGATGCGATGGAGGGGCCGACACCCGTGTCCGCTCTCATCCACGCGGCCACAATGGTCACGGCCGGCGTTTTTATGGTCGCCCGCTGTAACCCGCTGTTCAACCTCTCCCACACGGCAATGAACACCGTGGCGATTGTAGGCGGCCTTACCGCGATATTCGCGGCGACTATCGGCCTGGTGCAGAACGATATAAAACGGGTGATAGCGTATTCGACGGTAAGCCAGTTAGGCTACATGTTTTTAGCCCTCGGTGTGGGCGCGTACTCGGCTGGTATATTCCATCTTTATACTCATGCGTACTTCAAGGCGCTGCTCTTCTTAGGCTCAGGAAGCGTCATCCACGCCTTGCACGATGAGCAGAACATGCAAAAGATGGGCGGCCTCAAAAAATATATGCCCATAACTTACGCGGTGTTCATCATAGCCACGCTGAGCATAACCGGCATCCCCGGACTGGCGGGCTTCTTCAGTAAAGACGAGATCCTTTACAGGGCGTATCTCGGAGGGGACACGGGAAAATTCCTCTGGCTTCTCGGTACAGTCGCTGCGCTGCTGACATCCTTCTATTCATGGAGGCTTATATTCCTGACCTTCCACGGCAAGTTCCGCGGCACGCATGAACAGGAGCACCACCTGCATGAATCGCCCAAGGTGATAACGGTCCCCCTGATGTTTCTCGCTGTCGGGGCGATATTCGCCGGCTATGTGGGGATTCCGCCCCTGCTGATGGAGCACGGCGACAGGATAGGTGAATTCCTCGCCCCTGTGCTGGGACATCCTCACAGCGAAGGGTCGCACGCAGAGGAGATGATGGTCATGGCCGGTTCCGTGCTGGTTGCGCTGGGAGGGTGGTTTATCGCGTACAGGATGTACATTAAGAGTCCTGAACTGCCGAAAAAGGTCGGAGAAATGTTCAAGCCGGTGTACAATCTGCTGTTCAACAAATACTATGTAGATGAACTATACAGCAAGACGCTTGTCCAGCCGGTCATCAAGGCATCGGACAAGGTGGTTCTCGGTTTTATCGACATAAAGATAATAGAAGGGATCGTCAACGGAGTGCCGGCGCTGATAGGCGCGTTCAGCAGGAAATTCAGGCAGGTGCAGACAGGGCATCTGTCAAATTATGGACTCGCGATGGCGCTTGGAGCGCTTGCGATAATAGGGTATATGATTTTTATGAAATAGAGGATTGGAGAATAAATAAAGCGTCTTGACCCGAACGTACAATAGGATTGTCATTCCCGAGGTAAAAATCGGGAATCCATTTCCTTATTTAACCTGGATTCCCGCCTTCGCGGGAATGACGGAACAGACAAGGTAAATTAACTATGGAAAATATAATACTCAACCAGCTTAGCTACCCGATTCTCACGTACACGGTGTTCCTGCCCGTTGCGGGCGCGCTGCTTCTGCTCTTCATGAGAAACGCGGGCCTGATAAGGGTCACGACCCTGTTGACGACCGTTGCGACCTTTGTCATATCTCTTCCGCTGTTGACTAATTTCGACAAGACGACTTACAAAATGCAGTTTGTCGAAAGACACGAATGGATCCCTTCCTGGGGAATCAATTACTTCATAGGGATCGACGGCATCAGCGTCCTTTTTATCTTTCTGACGACGATGCTCAGCGTCCTCAGCGTCCTTGTCTCATGGAAGGCGATAGAGAACAAGGCAAAGGAATTCCACACCGCGGTCCTCGCGCTGGAGGCGGGAATGTTAGGCGTGTTCGTGGCCCTGGATTTCTTCCTCTTCTATATCTTCTGGGAAGCCATGCTCATACCCATGTTCCTTTTAATCGGCGTCTGGGGCGGACCGCAGAGGGTCTACGCCGCGATCAAGTTTTTTCTTTATACGCTTGTCGGCAGCGTGCTCATGCTTGTCGGCATCGTTGTGCTTTATTTCACCGCCGGCGGGACCCTGGACATCCTGACGCTCAGCAGCCTTCAGTACCCGCTGCAGCTCCAGTTCTGGCTGTTCTTAGCGTTCTTCGCTGCGTTTGCGGTAAAGGTCCCGATGTTTCCCTTTCATACGTGGCTGCCTGATGCCCATACAGAGGCGCCCACGGCCGGCAGCGTTATCCTTGCGGGCGTCCTTCTGAAGATGGGAGCATACGGTTTTCTCCGGTTTTCAATGCCCATGTTCCCGGATGCGACAAGGATGTTCGTCAAACCGATATTCATATTGTCGGTCATCGGGATCATCTACGGCGCGCTGGTGTGTCTGGCACAGAAAGACCTGAAGCGTCTCATCGCTTATTCCAGCGTCAGTCACATGGGATTTGTCACATTAGGCATTTTCGCCCTTAATGCCCAGGGAGTGGAGGGGGGGATTCTCCAGATGGTCAACCACGGCATAGTCACAGGCGCGCTGTTCCTTATGATAGGGATGATTTATGAGAGGACCCACACAAGGGTGATAGCGGATTACGGCGGTTTTGCCACAGTTGTTCCATGGTATGCCGGGCTTTTTATCATACTCACGTTTGCTTCCATCGGGCTGCCCGGCACGAACGGTTTCATCGGCGAGTTTCTGATACTGTTCGGCGCCTTCAAGGCCCAGAAGCTTTACGGCGTTCTCGCGGCCACGGGGGTCATACTCGGCGCCGGGTATATGCTCTGGCTCTACCAGAAGGTCTTCTGGCAGACCCCTGATCCCGATTACGGCCCCTCGGGCCGTCATCCAGTCAGGGACCTGGATCTGAGAGAGGTTGTCACCCTGGCGCCCCTGATCATACTGATATTCTGGATCGGGTTCTACCCGAACGTGTTGCTCAGTTACATGCATGCGTCGGTGGAGCATTTGCTTCAGGACGTGAATATGAGCGCTTATGCCGGCAAAGAGACTTTAATAGCTCAGCTTAAGGAGATTTTCTGATGGAAACGACCGACCTTGTGGGCCTGTCAGGTTTAAGGCTGATCATCCCGGAACTTACCGTTATATGTATAGCGTTGATACTGCTGCTGCTGGAGCTGATCGTAAAAAAGAAAGAGGTCATGGCCGCCGTCGGCATCGCGGGCACGCTTGTCGCCCTCTACGGCACCTTCAAGCTGTTCGGCATAAACGGGCCGGGACAGGCCTTCGCGAATATGTTTGTCCTTGACGGGTACGCAAACTTCTTCAAGCTGATTTTCTACGTGAACGTCATCCTGACCATGTGTATTTCTCTTAAATATATGGCAGTGGAAAAGGCATCTTACGGGGAATATTACGCGCTCCTCCTTTTCTCTACCTCGGGCATGATGATCATGGCTTCAGCCGCAGACCTGATCGTGCTTTATTTAGGGCTTGAGCTGATGGCCCTTTCCACCTATATCCTTGCGGGCCTTATGAGGAAACAGCTCCGCTCAAATGAAGCCGCCCTCAAATACTTTTTCCTGGGCGCTTTCTCCTCGGCATTCCTCCTGTACGGGATATCGCTGACCTACGGGCTTACAGGGACCACCAACCTCAAAGAAATAGCCGCGTCGCTGCAGGCATTAAACATCGCCGACAGCCCGATTGTCTTTCTCGGTCTTATTTTCCTCATTGTTTCGTTCGGGTTCAAGATCGCGCTCGTCCCGTTTCATATGTGGGCCCCCGATGTATACGAAGGCGCCCCCACATCCATAACCGCGTTTATGTCCGTGGGCCCGAAGGCCGCCGGGTTCGCAGTCCTCGGGCGTGTGTTGTTTGAGGCATTCGGAAGCATGCACGTCCAGTGGAACGCCGTTCTCATCCCGCTTGCCGTCATTACCATGGCCGCCGGGAGCGTAATCGCCCTTGCCCAGTCGAACATCAAGAGGATGCTTGCCTACAGTTCCATTGCCCATGCCGGTTATATGCTGTTGGGGATTATTGCGGGCACGCCGGGCGGGTTGACGAGCACTGTGAACTATTTGATGATTTATACGTTTATGAATATCGGCGCCTTTGCCGTCATTATAATGCTGAGAAGGGAAGGGTTCCAGGGAGAGAGTATAGACGATTACATGGGCCTTGCAAAGGGACATCCCCTCGCAGCCGCCCTTATGCTCATCTTCATGTTTTCGCTTACGGGGATACCTCCTACAGCGGGGTTTATCGGTAAATTTTATGTGTTCATGGAGGCGATCAATTCAGGCCATACGAATCTGGCGATCATCGCGGTCATCTTCAGCGTCATCTCAGCGTTTTTTTACCTGCGGATCGTTATGTATATGTATATGAAAGATCCTAAAGAAGACGTTGTCCTGACTACCTCTTATTCCATGAATTTTGCGCTCGCGATCACGGCCGTAATGGTCCTTGTTATCGGCGTTTTCCCGTCTTTATTGCTTGACCTCGTAAGGGTCTCGATTCCGGGTTGATGCCGGGCTTCGATTTTTTTGCTTGACTAATCAGACGCTTTTTAGTATTTTTGACTATGACATTTAACGACAGAAGAAAGTCCCTTAGGGTGGCAAAGCGGCTGGAAGTGAAGTTCAACTCGACCGCCGAAAATACGGCCATCACGAATGACTTGTCGGCAAACGGCATGTTCATTGCTACCTGCAAGGGGATCGAGCCGGGAAGCACTATAGACATCAAACTGAACCTGCCCAATGCCGAGGCGCTTACCATCAGCGGCAAGGTCATAAGAAGCATAAAACCGGTCACTCCTCCCGACGCAGGCATGCAAAAAGGCATGGGAGTAGAGATCATGGCGCCTCCTTCGGACTATATCAATTATATCCAGTCGCTCCTTGAGTAGCTGAATCATTGACCCTGGGAATCTTGTCTATGACCTTCAGTGCCGGCAGGGTAGAGATTTATTCGTCATACCCGAAGCCCGCCCCTGAATGGCGTAATCGGGGGTCCGTCGTCGGGCATCCAGTGCCTTATCTTTCCGGGTTCCCGCTTACCAACTGCGGGAATGACAAACTTTTGGATACTGCCTGTTAATTATTCAGCAAGCATAAGCGCAGAGGCTTGTATTGGGTCAGTCCGGTATTTTATAATTACTATCGCTGTATAAGTGCATAATCAGGAAATGCCGAAGTGGTGGAACTGGTAGACACGCACGTTTGAGGGGCGTGTGGAGCAATCCATGCGGGTTCGAGTCCCGCCTTCGGCACCATTTCTATTGTCCTATTTGCGCAATCGCGCAAATTTAAAATTCTTATAACCAGTATAAGTAGGTTGCTTTCCCTTATATTCCGCAATGTATAATCATTTTACTCTGGGCTATTTCGTTTGTTTAATATATTTATATCTGACGCTAACTTTGGAACCTTACCTGAGGGAGGACTATGTTTGAAAAAATCGCAACTATCATACTGGTTTTTTTAATTGCGGGGATAGGTATCGCCTTTGAAGGGGCGGCTCAGACAACGGATATCGATGGGGATGGCATTCCAGATAGTGTGGATAACTGCGTCAGCTCTTATAATCCTGAACAGGCCGATTCGGATGGAGACGGCGTGGGGGATGCCTGTGAGGACAACGCGATAGATTTCAGCGGGGCGGCTGAGGGCAGGATACAGTTTACCGGCAGCAGACTGCCTGATATAGGGAACGGTGAGATCACGATAGAGGCATGGGTAAACGGCAAGGGGTCAAACATGACCGGGGGGATATT